>PBAA01000009.1 GCA_002715785.1 Gammaproteobacteria bacterium
CGGCGCGTTTTACGCGTTCCCTAACATCGAAGGCACCGGGATGGACGCGAAAACGCTACAGAATCGACTGTTGGACGAGATCGGAGTCGCCACGGTCGCTGGAACCAGTTTTGGTGCATTGGGCGAAGGATTTATTCGCTTCTCGTACGCAAGTTCTGTCGAGAGCATCGTCGAAGCCGTCAAACGAATCGAAGGATTTCTACATCAATCCGTCTAGCTCGATGGTTCCGTTTCGGTGGCAATGAGTCCGTTGTGTCGCAACAAGGCCGATGGATCCGGCTGCCTTCCCCGAAACGCCTCGTAGCCTTCCATCGCGTCCTTCGATCCGCCTATTTCAAGAATTTCTTGAAGAAATCGTTGCCCGGCCGACCGATCGAAAACACTCGTTTCTTCGAAAGCCGCGAACGCGTCTGCCGATAGAATCTCCGACCACAGATAACTGTAATAACCTGCCTCGTACCCTCCGGAAAAAATGTGGCCAAATGCCCATGGAAAACGATCGTATTCTGGCGGGCGCACCAAGCCAGTCCGTTGGCGCACGTCGAGCATAGCCTCAAGAGGACCGAGCGCTTTCAGGCTGGTATGCAGCGCCATATCCAAGAGTCCGAACTCAAGTTGTCGTACCATCGCCAAACCGGACTGAAAGTTACGCGCTTCCAGTAGTCGTTTTAGAAGCGTTTCTGGCAACGAATCGCCCGTCTGCCAATGACCGGAGATGAGACCGATCGACTCGGGTTGCCAGCACCAGTTCTCCATGAATTGACTCGGTAATTCAACGGCATCTATTGGCACGCCATTGATCCCTGACACGGCGGCACATGTTTGCCGCGTGAGCATGTGATGGAGCCCATGACCGAATTCATGGAAAAGCGTTACGACTTCCGAGTGAGTCAAAAGTGCAGGGACATCGCCTACCGGCGGCGTAAAGTTACAGGTGAGAAACGCGGCAGGTAACTGCAGGAAATTACCCGACTCGCGTCGAACTCGACAATCATTCATCCACGCGCCGCCCTGTTTGTGCGGGCGTGCAAACGGGTCAACATAGAACCGGGCAATCCGATCCTGATCGCGAAAAATCTCGAAAAACAACACCTCGTCGTGCCAGTGATCGGGCGCAACCGCGCGTTGCACTCTGATCCCGAACAAGCGCTCAACCACGTCAAACATCCCGACTAATACCTTGTCCATCGGGAAATACGGCCTCAGTTCCTCCTCTGAGACTGCATATTTCTCCTGCCGTAGTTGTTCCGACAAAAAACGAGTATCCCACGGACGGATCTCGTTGATCCCATACTTTTCACGGGCAAAGGCGGTAAGCTCTTTGAGATCTTCGCGCGCTTTCGGAAGCGACTTGTCGAGAAGATTCTCGAGAAATCCTTGTATCTCGGCAGGATCGTCCGTCATATTCTTTACGACCGACAACTCCGCGTAGTTGCCATACCCCAAGAGTTGTGCCTGCTCATGACGTAGCGATAGTGTTTCGATCATGATCTCGGTGTTATCGAAGCTATTCGCGTGAGGTCCTCTGTCCGATGCTCGTGTGACGTAGGCCTCATGCACTTCGCGCCGTAACTCCCGATCTTGCGCGTGATCCAAAACAGCCGCATAGGAAGGCATTTCCAGTGTCACCACGTAACCGTCGAGGCCACGTACTCGGGCCGCCTCGGCGGCGATCGCCAAATTGACGTCGGGCAACCCGTCGAGTGGCTCGGGACCGTCGAAACGCCGAGTCCACGCATCCGATGCATCAAGCACGTTGTTCTGGAATAGGCTCGCGAGAACCGCAAGTCGCTCGCTGATATCGGCAAATCGTTTCTTATCTTGTTCATCAAGACCAACCCCGGATAACTCAAAATCGATCAGCGCGTTATCCACAACTTTTTTCTGCGCTGGTGAAAGTTCATCGTCGTACGATTTGCTCGACCGCAAGTTCTTGTACGCCTCGTAAAGAGGCTTCGATTGCCCGAGTTCAGTCGAGTACTGTGTCAATGCCACCAAACATCCGTCGTGTGCCGCACGCAGCGCTTCTGTGTTGACGACTGCGTTTAGGTGAGAAATCGGCACCCACGCTTTCGTTAAGCGGTCGTCAATCTCCTCCAGCGGCGCCACTAGCGAGTCCCAATCGGGATCGTCACTTGCACGCTCAACGATCCCTATGAGTTCTTCCCGGTTAGACGTTAGCAATTGATGAATCGCTTCTTCGATCTCATCAGGTTCAATACCGCTAAAGTCCGGCAAGCCGTCGATCTCCGCAAAAGTCTCTGTCACAGCGCTACACCAATTACCAGGAACAAAGATCTTCACGGTCAATCTCCCGCAATTCAAGCCGTCTTATAACGGGTTACACTGGATACCGATCCAGGGGAGACGACGATGGCTATCAAGCCCATTTTTGAATCGGTCGATGAACTGAAGAAAACTATCGAAAACCTGAGCATTGGAGCGCTCGTCGAAGAACTTGCCGCACCGAAACCACCACTCCTGCTCGACATTCGCGAAATTCAAGAGCAGGTCGATTTGGGAACGATTCCCAGCGCCATCCACACCCCCCGAGGCATGCTCGAATTTTGGGCGGACCCTGCCAGCCCTTACTTCCGTAATTACTTTAGCGAGGAACAACGCACCATTGTGTTCTGCGCGGGCGGCGGTCGATCAGCATTTGCTGCCAAGGCGTTAATAGACATGGGTTATCGGGACGTAGCCCACCTGGAAGAAGGATTTACCGGTTGGGCAAAAGCCGGTCAACCGATCGAGGAAACGGCGAGTCGGTCAAAGTGGATGCGGAAACCCGAAGATACACGACCCGCAGTTTGGGTCGGACACCTAAGCATGACGGTGCCAGATCCTGATGCAAGCAAAGCGTTTTTTGTTGCCGCCGGGATGCGCGACGTATCGCCTGGTTCAGATATCGCCATTCTTGAATTACGCGGTGGAACACACCTAATTTTGTCCAAAGGCAACCCTAACGGCGATCTTCACGCGCCGTTTGACCTCATGGTCGACGACGTCGACACCAGTCATGCCGCGTTCACGAAGCTCGGGCTCGAACCCAGCTCGATCACCGAGGCTCGTTTCCACCGTTCCTTCAACCTCCAAGAACCTGGACGACACACCATCGTCGTCCACTCCAGCCATGTCGAAGGGGTCGTCTGATCGAATCGAGAGAGGACGCAAAAGGCGTTAGCGTTAACGAACCCCAAATCGAGGCCGCAGGCCGTCAACACGTTGGGAGTTTTACGCAAGGGAGCGTCGTCGGTCACTTGGTACGGTTAGGTTCGTTCATGGCGATGGGGTCGATTACCATGAACGTCGCTCAACTCGGCGAAGCCGTCTACCTCGGATTCTTAGGCACAGAAGCGCTCGCAGCCATGGGTTTTGCTTACCCGATCACGATCACGTTATTCGCATTTGCGATGGGTATCGGTACCGGCGCGTCATCGGTGATCGCACGAGCTGCGGGTAGTGGCCAACGCGGCGACGTCCGACGCCTGGTTTCACACGCCGAACTACTGGCGGTACTCGTCGGGACTATTTTAGGTCTGGGGGGCTATTTCGCTGCCCCGTCCATCGCCGCTTTGCTTGGCGCACAAGACGCGGTACTCGCCATGACGGTCGAGTACCTTCAGGTCTACATGATCGGGATGCCGTTTTTTCTACTTTCCATTGTTGGATCAACCCTCTTGCGGGCCACCGGCAGTGCAGCAAGTCCCGGCATCATTATGACCGCGGGCTCGATTATCCAAATCATACTTTGCCCATTTTTCATCTTCGACTCATTCTGGGGCCTCGGCCTCGGCCTTGGTATCGCCGGCGCTGCGTGGGCATACGTCGTTTCGAGATTCATGAGTGTTTTTCTATTCGTGTTGCTTTTGGTTAGGGCTCGCATGGTCCACTGGTCGATTGTAGGCGTCATCAATTCCTGGAAAGCTATTCTCTACGTCGGCGGACCCGCTATCGCGAGCGGACTCGTGCAACCATTGTCCATGGCAATCATCACCCGGTTGCTCGCATCTCATGGGCATGAGGTGGTCGCTGGCTTCAACGTTGCCTCAAGAGTCGAAACCATGGCACATATGATCCTCTGGTCGGTTTATTCCTCATCAGAACCCTTTATAGGACAAAATTGGGGCGCGCGGCTTTACGACCGGGTCAAGAAAGCGTTAACGCTCTGCCATGGGTTTTGCCTCGCCTGGGGCGTCTTGACATTCGCGGTGATGATGCTCGTCGGAACAACGCTGGTCGCCATGATCGACGACAATCCTATCGTCATAGACGTCGCCCGTTCTTTCTTTTTGGTGATTCCGCTCAGCATTGGATTCATGGGAATGATGTCGGTCGCCAGCTCCTGCTTCAACGCCCTTGGAAAACCGTTTCCACCATTCGTGATTTCCTTGCTTAGGACCCTCATTTTGTACGTACCGCTAGCTATCCTGGCGAATCGTCTCTGGGGTTACCAAGGAATCTTCATTGCCACCGCTGTGACGAACATCGTGGTCGGCTTGATGGCATGGATCTGGAATCGATCCTACGTCTACAAGATAGCGGCTCTATCCGCCTAATCTGCCTGGCGTCGCCCAGTCTCGGCAATAAAACGGGCTCCTTGCTCGGCAATCATCACCGTGGGGGCATTGGTGTTGCCCGAGGTGATGCGTGGCATCACCGACGCGTCAATGACCCGCAAGCCATGGATGCCACGAACCCGCAGTCGATCGTCCACCACAGCGAGTTCGTTGTTGCCCATCGCGCACGTCCCTACCGGGTGAAAAATAGTGGTGCCTAGGTCCCTAGCCGCATCCAATATCTCGTCATCCGAGGTAATCTGTGAACCCGGAAGCCATTCCATCGGTTGAAATCGAGCCAGAGCTTCGTCCGCCATGATCCTTCGGGTAAAGCGCATCCCTTCAACAGCGACCTGGCAATCTTCTTCGGTCGCAAGGTAGTTGAGGGTAATGGCCGGATATCGTTCTGAGTCGCGACTCCTGATCCGCACATGACCTCGACTGGTGGGCTGAAGGTTACAAACTGACGGCGTGATTGCATCGAAACGGTGGAGTGGCTCACCAAAACGATCCAACGACAAAGGCTGTACGTGCCATTCGATATTGGCAGAATCCCTTCCCGGATCACTTTTGGCAAACGCCCCTAATTGAGACGGGGGCATGGTGAGCGGCCCTGATCGAAACGCTAAGTACTCGAGTCCCATTCCCACTTTACCTAGCCAGGTTCGCGCTCGACGATTGAGAGTGACGGTATTACGCACCTTGAATATAGTGCGGATCTGCAGATGATCCTGAAGATTCTCACCCACGCCGGGAAGAGGACGAACCACTGGGAGGTCATTCGCCTTCAGGAGCTTGGGCGCACCGACCCCGGACAATTGAAGCAATTGTGGCGACCCAATGGATCCTGCGGAAAGCAAAATTTCTCCATCCGTAATAAACGTCTCTAGATGATTTCCAATTTTAACGTTGACACCGGTTGCCCGCGGTTCGCCTCGATGCTCGGTGAACAAAACGCGGCGTACATTGGCATCGGTTAGCACCGTCAGATTCGACCGGTTCATCGCGGGACGCAAAAACGCTTTGGTCGCACTCCAACGCACCCCGCGCCGTTGGTTCACTTGAAAATACGCGTTCCCAAAATTATCGCCGCGATTGAATTCGGCAATTTTCGGAATGCCACAGGCCTCAGCCGCATCCCGCCAAGCGTCCAATATTTCCCAGTTCACCCTTCGTTCTTCGACTCGTAATTCGCCACTGGCACCGTGCCAAGCATCCTCGCCATGCTGGTAGCGTTCCGACCGCTTAAAAACCGGTAGCACGTCATCCCAACCCCAACCGCGATTGCCTAATTCAGCCCAGTGATCGTAATCGCCGCGCTGCCCCCGCATATAAATCATGGCATTAATGGAAGAACAACCACCAAGCCCCTTGCCACGCGCGTACCCGATTCGTCGGCCGTTCAGTCCTTCATCTGGTTCCGTTTGATAACACCAGTCCGTGCGGGGATTACCGATGGTATATAGGTAGCCCACCGGAATATCGATCCAGAAATAATCGTCTTTTCCACCTGCTTCAAGCAGTAAGACCTTGCAATTCGGGTCATAGCTCAGTCGGTTCGCCAAGACGCAACCCGCAGTGCCTGCACCGACAACGATGTAGTCAAATGTCGCGTTAGAGCCTTTGGTCGCGACCCCCATTCTCAGGCTCGTTTCACGTCGTCAGCTGTGCGGGAGACGAAACAGTTGGATCATTCAAATTCGAAATAGGCATTAGAGACGACGGTCCGTTCGTCGACACGCCCTTCGAATTGGAAGCGGTTCTCGCCGTCTGCCCACGCTTCGATTTGCAACGTCTCGCCCAGGAAAACGGGCGCGGAAAACCGCACCTTGATCCGTCGAAATCGAGAAGCATCGCCACCGCAAAGTCCTTCAAGTAGAAGGTGTGCGCAATGACCGAATGTGCACAGACCGTGAAGAATCGGCTCATCAAACCCGCCAAAACTTGCCGACTCCGGATCGATATGAAGAGGGTTGTAATCACCAGATAGTCGGTAAACATGCGCCTGATTAGCAGGAATCAACGTAGTGGAACAAAAATCGGGCGGGCGATCTGGAGCGACGAGCTTTTCCGAAAACGTCACCCCCGCCCCTTCAAAGGGCTCAATGTCTCCAAGCTTTTCGACGCCGCGCCGAAATGATCCGTTGACCATCCGCACGCAATCGTTCCCTGACGCGTCAGTTACCAAACTTTCATACTCACAAAAGCCGTTACCGGTACCGCGTGGGTGCACGCCAATTAGTCGAGATCGAACCGTTACTTCGCCCGAAATCGGGAGCGGTGCAAGTACTTCGAGGTGCCGTTCTGCATCAATGTTGAGAGGTCCCGGCGAAGACGGTATTAGACTCGTATCGACGGGCGCGCCGCTCCCTCCCCAACGAATCGCGAAGGTCGGAAAAACGGCAAATTGAGGGTGGCCTTCATAAACGAAACGAAGATCCTGCGTTCCAATGCCCACGGCATACAACAAGACATCGCGTCGATCGTAACGAATCGCCACGGGTTCACCCCAGGGGCCAGGTTTTCCATCGGGTAAAGCTTGAGTTGCTTGATAAGTGGCCACGCGACTCGCTCTCAGACAACAAATAAATCGGTTATCACGCCCTATCTCTTACCCATCGATCGCTAATCATCGGAAACCAGCACGAGCGTCCCGGTGGTCGACAACGTTCCGCCGGTACCGTTGACCACGCACGTATGCGAATCCGTTTGCTTGCCTTCGATACCGTTGACGCCATCTTCTGCCGTTCCCGACAGCTGTCGATAGGCTTCGACCAGCAGTTGCATCCCATACATCCCTGAGTGATTAAATGACAAACCACCCCCGTTGGTGTTGATCGGCAGGCGACCACCGGGCGCGGCATCCCCGTCCTTCCACAACCGATAGCCTTGGCCCCTCGGCGCTAAACCAAGCATCTCCGCAGTAATTGCCGCCGTGATCGTGAACGAGTCATAGATCATCGCCATATCCATGTCCTGAGGACCGAGACCAGCCATCTCGTATGCGATCGCTGAAGACCGGGCCGCGGAGGTCGCGGTGAAATCGTCCATCTCGAGCATATTCTGATGTGCCATGGATTCACCTGCGCCGGCAATCCATACTGGGTTAGTACGCAGGCTTCGCGCAATCTCAGGTCGTGCAACAATGACCGCGCCGCCATGGTCTGTGACCAAACAACAATGAAATAACGTCAGTGGCCATGCAATGATTCGAGCATCCAAAACATCTTGTACCGTAATCGGGCCGCCAAACGGGTTGGGTGTCCGCTCCCCTAATTTCACCTCTGCCTGAGAAGCATCCGCAAACATCAAAGCGCGCGGATTCTTCTGCGCCCATTCACGCGTCACGACTGAAATGTGTGCGAAGTCCTCAACCGTTGACCCGTACTGATGCATGTGTCGAACCATGGCATGCGCGTACTGCGAAGGCGCACCAAAGGTTCCATACGCCATGGTCATTTCTGCGCCGGGTGGCATCTCTCCGCGGCCACCACCACCGCCACCGCCACCGCGATACGACCAACCCGCCTCGCCATGACTGACAACAGCGATATCTATGATTCCTGATGCGATGGCGGCCAACGCATGATGCACGTGTATCTCAAACGAACAGCCGCCAACCGACGTTGTATCAATGTAATGCGGCCGTATGCCTAGGTGTTCTGCCAACTCCACCGACCATCCAGTCGAGAAAATACCTTCAATATCCGATATGGGTATGCCCGTATAGTCGGAAACGTTCTTGATCGCCTCAATGTGATGTTGCAGCGAGGTAACTTTTTCACCGCGTTCCTCGGGATAGCCGATTTCGTTCGATTCCGCCGCTCCGACGATGGCCGCGCCCATCGATAAATTTGTTGCTGCCATCGTTACTCCTCCACCATCCGCCAAAATGGGATATGCGTATCATCATCCGCTTGTTCGAATTCGACCTTGACCTTTGCCCCTATCTTGATGTCTTCAGGCTTATTCGGATCCACGCCACGAAGAACCGTCATCATCCGATCACCTTCGTTGAGATCGATGTATGCGGTGACATACGGAACTTCTTCGGCCCAACCACCAAACGCACGATGCTGCACCGCAAATGTGTGCAGGCGACCTTCACCACTGCCCTCGATCCATTCCAAATCCGTCGAGTGGCACGATGGACATATCAATCTCGGATACCAGTGCACTTTCCCGCACAACGTACAGCGCGGCAGCATCAGCTTGCCTTCCTTAGTGCCATCCCAAAACGGCTGATTGTGCTGCCCCTTACGAGGGATGGGTTTGTTATACGCCACGTTCGTCCTTCCTCAGTTCTTCGCCCGACTGTCAAACTTAGCACGAGAACCGAAACGGCGTTACTGGTCGGTGGGCGTCAGAACATCGACGTCCTCGAATCGATCAAAACCGCCACCCCATCCTGCTATAGTTTGCAGCGGGAACGAGCCGGGGTGGAAACAGCGCTTTAGATCGTTTTCCGCCCGCTGCAGAAAACCAAATCGCGTCACGGCGCGAGGGTCTACGGTGTCGCCAACCGATAGGTTCGGCCAGCCTCTCGACCACTACATTGAAGGACGTTATGAACTACACGCGATTGAACACCTCCATCAGCGATGGCGTCGGCCATATCCAACTCGCGGCACCCGACGAATTTAATCGAATGCCCCCTGCTTTCTGGAAAGAGTTTCCAGCAGCCGTACTGGATATGGATTCGAGTGGTAGCGTTCGCGTGTTGGTGATTTCCGCACAAGGCAAACACTTTTCCTCGGGCATGGATACGGCCGCTTTTACTGCTCCAGCGACCGAGCAATCCTTTGACGCAGGTCGACGGGGCGAGCGTGCCCGTCGCAACCTCGCGGGTATGCAGGATACGTTCACCACCATCGAAACGGTCAGGATGCCCGTGTTAGCCGCTATTCAAGGCGCTTGCATTGGAGGCGGTGTCGATATGGTTTCAGCTTGTGACGTACGTTACTGCACATCGGACGCCTTTTTTTGCATTCAGGAGATCAATATCGGGTTATCTGCGGACGTCGGTACATTACAACGTTTGCCGAACCTTATCCCCGATGGACTGATGCGCGAGCTCGCGTACACAGGGAGACGTCTATTTGCAGAGGAAGCGACGGAAGTTGGCCTTGTTAACAACGTTTATGCGACCCACGACGAGATGTTGACGTCGGTCATGTCCATCGCGAAAGAAATTGCCTCCAAATCGCCGCTCGCTGTCACGAGTACCAAACACCTGCTGAATTACGGTCGTCAACACAGTATTCAAGAAACGCTCGAATACCAGTCGGTTTGGATGGGTGCCGTATCCCAGGGAACCGAAATGCAGACATATTTTCGGGCCAAATCCGACGGCGGCGAACCTTCGTACGAAGACCTTCCACCGCTCGATTAACACAACCTCTAAGGACATAGCAGTGAGCGAACAACCTGGGCTACTGGACACCATATACAACTGCCGCGCGATGCGACGACTAAAACCGGACCCTGTGTCCGAAGAAGATATCCTTCAGCTGATCGATGCCGCGAACCAGGCCCCAACAGGTTCCAATCAGCAAGGCGTTCGGTGGGTCGTGGTACGGGATCCGGATCAGCGAAAAGTCCTCGCTGATTTAAACCGATCCGCGGTGGAAGCGTATATCGGCCCGGCATCTGCACGGCCTACCGCTTTACCGCATCAGAACGTGGATAAACGCTCGCGAATGCTCGACGCCGTGCTCTGGCAAGCCGAGCACATGCATGAAATTCCCGTCCTAATCATCGCTTGTTACCAGTTCGACGGACCCATTGGCGATGGCGTACCCAGTGGTGGCGGCGGATCAATCTGGCCGGCAGTCCAAAATCTGCTTCTGACCGCACGCGCATTGGGTTTAGGCGCCGCACCCACTACCCTGGGGTTGTCGAATCCAGCCGCGGTAAGAAAAATACTGAACCTGCCCGACAACATGGCTGCCTATTGTCTCATCCCGGTCGGTTACCCTCTTGGAAAGTTCGGTTCCGTTACACGATTACCTGCTGCCGAAACGGTGCGATGGGACAGGTGGGCATAGAATAATGACGGAAATGCGAGTGAGCCCAACCCCAAGGAAATGATATGGATTTAATGACATGGTCTTGGATATTCATGGTGGTCTACATCGGCGGCATGTTAGCCATTGGCGTGATCGGACAACGTCGGGTTAAGCACGCCGACGATTTTGCTACGGCGCGCGGCTCGTACGGACCGATTTTCCTGGCATTCGCGTTTGCCGCAACAACCGCTAGCGGAGCGACTTTTCTTGGTGGACCCGGACTCGGATACCAGTGGGGGTTCGCTTCGCAATGGGGGAACTTTCTTTATCCCATTGGCGTGTATTTCGGGGTTCTCATATCCATGCGCCTAATTGCGACCACCGGAAACCGGTTCGGCAACCGTTCTATTCCCGAATACCTGGGCGATCGGTACCAGTCCGAAGGTATACGCGTCATGGTCTCTATTTTTTCGTTGGTTTTGTTCTTCTACCTTGCTGGTCAACTAGTTTCAGGGCTCGTGATGTTCGAAATTTTTCTAGGGCTCTCACCGTTCTGGGCACTGCTGATTACGACCACGGTACTCCTTTTTTACGTCGTCCTCGGTGGCGCTCACGCGGACATTCTTACCGATGGGGTCCAAGGATTCATGATGCTGATCGTGGCTATCGTCGTGATCGTTATGGTGCTCACGGGTTTCGGCGTGGACGGGGGTCTATCTGGACTTATTGACCGCTTACAGACGCAGAACAGTAACTTGGTGCAACCACTAAATCCGGAATCAGCGCTGACGCATTCGTGGTGGGCAATCACCGCTGTCCTTTTTGCCCACATCCCGCTCGGTCTGCTTCCCCATCTTGGCAACAAGCTTTGGGCCCTAAAAGGTGTCGGTGACCAACGTACGTTCATCAAACTCGCGTTTCTTTTTGGATTGACCCTCGGGATGATGGGACTCGGCGGATTGCTCGCGAGAGCGCTCCTCGGCGACGCGCTCCTCTTTGAACCTGCCAATCCCAATCAAGCGCTTCCTCTCGTTTTCATCAAGTTGTTCCCGACCTGGTTAGCGGCACTCGTTGGCGTGGGGATTCTCGCCGCAATCATGTCCACGGCCGACGGTCTGGTGGTCTCGTCGTCGCAAATCGTGGCGAACGATCTGTACCGGCGATCAATTGCTCCGCGTCTCAAACAACCCCCGTCCGAAGACCAACTTGATCAACAGGTCCTGACAATAAGTCGNATAACTACGGTCGTTGTACTTGTCATCACCATGGGTATGGCTTGGACACTTATGAAAACCAACATTGCGCTAATTGTTTGGATCGGCACCGGGGGCATGATGGCGGCATTTGCCGGGCCCTTAGTGGTCGGCGCGTTATGGCGAGGCGTCACCCGCGCCGGCGCCTACACCGGNCTCGCGTCGGGTTTCGCCACGTTCCTTGTCCTTCACATGCAATTATTGGATCCGTCATGGTTTGGTAGTGGATGGTTGCACGGGGCGGTCGTTTGGTTGCACGGCGAGGGACCGAATCCATTTTCTTGCGCAGCAATGGGCGAAGCGGTCTCAGTTTCTCTGACCTTCCTGGTGTCTCGAAGCACCCAACCGCTACCTGAGTCCCATCTTGACGGCATGTTTACCGAACCCGCATAAAAACTGTATCTCGCTATGAGACATACTGCGGGAGTCGAAGAGATTCTGTGGCCCGACGGTGCGCCGGGCGCTCTCGGCGCGACCGTCCTCGATACCCCAGCTCTAACTTGTCACGTGGCCGAGGCAGGTAGCGGCTGCGGCATCATCGTTTGTCCAGGTGGCGGTTACCGAATACTTGCNTCCGATCACGAAGGCTTGCAGGTCGCCCAAGCATTGAACCGGATCGGAATCACTGCGTTTGTACTAAGGTATCGTGTAGGCACACGTTACGGAACGGACATTTCGCTACTCGACGGACTGCGAGCAGTCCGGTTCGTGCGTCACTATGCTGAAAAGTGGGCGATAAAGCGCATCGGTATTCTTGGATTTTCGGCGGGTGGGCACCTCGCTGTCTCAGTCGGCACGCACGTTGACGAAAGCGATCGGGAAGCCTCCGATAGCATTGACTGTGAATCATGTCGGCCTGACTTCTTGGTTCCCATCTACGCCGTCACCAATGGCATCAAACGCGGTCGTAAAGCCGACGAGTACACCCCCGCCGACACAAAGGTCANCGCCAATACGCCGCCAACGTTTTTGGTCCACACCCACGAGGATCGGGTTGTCTCACCGGCGCAATCGGTACTCTTTTATGAAGCCATGCTTAATGCCGGCGTCCAATGCGAGCTTCATATCTATGGCTACGGCGAACACGGCGTNGGTCTCGCGATCGGCGACCCGGACGTAGGTGAATGGTTTAACGCGATGCGGAACTGGCTACGTCGATCCGGCTTTCTCTCGGATAAGCCGAGGTTTGCTGTACGAGGACAACTCGTCATCGACGGCGTGGTGCCCGGAATGGCTTGGGTTACATTTGTGCCGAATGATCCATCGGCACCCATCGCGCGGGTCAAACTTAACCGGGCCGAAAACGGCGCGTTCTCGATCGATTCGCAGCACGGTCCAACGGAGGGAGATCACCGTGCCATCATTCACCACATTAGCGAGCAATACCCTCATGTGGCCACTGGAGCCTACACCCTCGACGACGCTGTCCGTTACGAAACCGCAATCAACATTCGTAAGTCGAAGAAGATCAATCTACGCCTAACCAGCAGCCAAACGCCGTCATGACGTCGGCACATCCGTATATAAAGGCAGCTCGCCCAAGCCTAGCGCCTTACGAAACGTATTGTGATAGTGGTGCAAAGGCGGCTCGTTGCGGCCAAATATGACGTAATCCTGTAATCCCGATTCCGCAGCTCGTTGTGTGGTTACGGCGAGTGCATAGTCTTCCTTTTCAACCACGGCAGAAAATCCCTCCCCGAAGGATTCACCTAACTCGGGGTTGTCGGAGATCGTTGCTGGATCGCCGTANTAGCTCACCCGCGAGATCGAGCGGCCGGGATCTTGGGGATCAGGATATACGCGGACCACAACAATGCGCCGATTGCTCACATTGATCACGACGTTGGGGTAAAGAAAATAAACGGGGAACCCACCATGATGGATGTGCCAGTGGGCTTCCGCTTGACCCCGTAACTGATCGATGGACTTCAGGCATAGCACCATCCGGTGATTACGCTCGTACGAACGATACGAAAGTACGTCGCCGTGAAAACTGTTTGCTAGGGTGTTCCGATGCAAGCGCTTAAAGTGATATGTCTCGCCGAACGTATCGGTCGCCAACTTCCAATTCAGTCGCATATCGAAGCTTTGTTCACCAATGAACGTGTACTGATCCCAGCCCCAGTGAGCGAGATCGTCCTCCAATCCCTCAAATAGACTGTCGGCATTGATCGCCACATCGGGGTTCATACTGACCCACAAAAATCCGTGTTTTTCCATCGCGGGCAGTTCGATGAGACCGCGACACGATGAATCAAATTCACCAAAATGTTCCCGCATGGGGACGCCAATCAAGGAGCCAGTAGAATCGTATGTCCAACCATGAAACATACACGAGAATGTGGCCTTGGAGCCCCTTCTCTCATGCACCACCATGGGTCCTCGATGCCTGCAAGAATTTAGAAATGCTCGAAATTTTCCCGACGGATCACGAGTACCTAGGATAGGGACACCGACGTCGTCGCAGGTAATATAAGAATCAGTCTCCGGCAGATCCCCGCTCAAGCCAATCACCTGAGGATGGCCCAAGAAAAAGGTTTCCCATTCCCTGTTTAACAAGTCTTGGCTTGTGTAGGTATCGGTCGGACACATGCGGATACCACCCGCATCAGCATTGACGCCAGCGTCAAGTTGACCCATCAGTTCGCGCAAGACCTCTACCTGGACTTCNTGGCGCACANNGTTTTCTCCCACCGCGGTTCCTGGAAACATGCTAGCGAAATCGCAACGTTGTACGCTACCCGGTATGAGCACGACATTTTATGAACATCTCTTCGGCGTACGAGACAAAGTCGTCTTAGTCACCGGCGGTACCCGCGGCATCGGTTTGATGATTGCTGAAGGCCTGGTTCGCTGTGGCGCGCGGGTCTATATCTCCTCGCGCAAGGAAGACGCTTGCCGAGACGCCGAGGCACAACTGTCAAAACTCGGTGTATGCGTCGCCATTCCTTGCGATATTTCGACCATCGCGGGCTGTCAGGAACTTGCCCGGACACTCCAAGCATCGGAAGACAAGCTTCACGTCCTGGTCAACAACGCCGGTTTAACCTGGAGCTTGGACATCGACGAGTTCACCGAAAAGGCCTGGGATCGAGTCATGGATTTGGATGTTAAAAGCCCATTTTTTCTTACCCAAGCGTTACTGCCACAACTTCGAGCCGCCGCCACGCCGGATCAGCGCAGTTCCATCATCAACGTCACCTCTGTTAACGGACTGAAACCAGGCGGACTTCGAAACTATTCGTACGTTGCCGCCAAAGCCGGGTTAGGTCAATTGACGGCGCAGATGGCGCGAGACCTCATGGACGACCATATCAACGTCAATGCGATCGCCCCAGGCCCTTTCAAATCAAAAATGACCGCTCCACTTTATGCAACCGAAGAAATGGAAGCCCAAGTTAGGGAAAGCTTCCCGATGAAGCGTTGGGGATCCATGGAGGATGCGTCGGGCCTTACTATATTTCTCTCATCGCGCGCCGGGTCTTACTTGACTGGGGTTACTCTTCCCTGTGACGGTGGGGCAACAACGATCGGTTAAATGATCGCAATACGACGTCGGACCCCGCCGCGACATCGCTGCTATCGCTCCACACGCTGAGCCCGCGAAAATTCGGCAGGGTTTCGAAGCATATGGGCGGCGCCATGAGATTCGTTGATAGCAGCGCGTTCTCCATACAAACGTTCCTTCATCCAACCNAATACATCGCGATTCTTCGCCACACCAAGTTGTCTCTCGGCGGTCTGTAACGCGACTGGGCGTACGTCCTCCAAGCTCGAGGTTGCGTGCACGAACCCCGCCTCCTTGGCCGCCGGACCCGTCCAGCGACGCGCAAGTACGACCGTTTCATGAAAAGCACCTATCGGAATTTTGTGTCGGAAAAGTGCCAACTCGGGCTCCGGTATCGTCATGCCTATTTCAACTTCGTTTGCGCATAAGTAGCCTCGATCTTCTCGCATGATCCGCAAGTCATGACATAACGCAACCATGAAACCCGCGCCAAAGGCATGGCCGTTCACGGCTGCCACGGTCGGGATGGGAAACGTTATCAAGCGGGCACACAGTGCCATGTATTCTCTACCAAAGACGTCCCGATCTCCGCCGGGGTGGTCGCCCCGCGCCGCCATCCAGTCGAGATCTAATCCATTAGAAAANAACTTTTCGTTCGCAGAAGTAGTGATCATAGCGACTGGACCCGTGGACATCTCAATCTCATCGAGCACGGNGTTAAATGCACGAACGAACGTCGTATTCCATCGGTTTTCGCCGGCCGTCATCGATACAACAAAAACATCGCCTTCGCGGTCGAGCTGGATTAGATCTTCCGTCATGAGGCTGCCTGCGCGGCTTCTTCTCGGGCCTGACGGACTTTTTCGTTGGTCTGATTGAAGAGCAGTTCGCGGCGTTGTTTCTCTTCTTCTTCCGACAATTCACGTCTACCCAATTCGCGTCCCACTCGATAGCCGGTCTCCACAGCCGGGCGTTCACGAACCGTGTCCACCCATCGTTTAAGATGCGGGAACNTTTCCCACATCGTTTCGTCAATCATGCGTCCGATCAACATGGCCCAAGGCCACGTAATAATGTCGGCAATGGTGTAGTCCGGACCCGCCAGATAGTCNTTAACAGAGAGTTGCGCGTCCATGACACCTGACAAGCGATCTACCTCGCCGACGAAACGCTTAATCCCGTACTCAAGCTGCTTGGGATCGTCAGCAATGTTACGNCCGTAGTTCTTGAAATGGTTCGCATTACCCATCATCGGACCGAGATTTGCCATTTGCCAATGGACCCACTGCATCACTCGCGCGCGTTCGCGCGGCGTAGACGGAAGAAACATCCCACTCTTGTCGGCCAGGTACTCAAGAATTGCGCCCGATTCGAAAATCATCACGGGATCACCACCATCCGCTGGTTCGTGATCAACGATGGCTGGCATCCGATTATTGGGGCTGATCCGCAAGAACTCCGGCGTGAACTGATCGCCGCCCCCGATATCAACGGGCACGATGTTGTATTCCATTCCGCATTCTTCAAGCATGATTGTTGCTTTCCAGCCATTCGGCGTTGGCCAGTAATGTACGTCAATCATCCNCATTCCCCTTGATCCACCGATTTGCTTCACTTTAACCGACCAAATCGAAACCGACGAGTCCGGTTGTCACGTTTTTAATTTCCGATCGATCCTTAGTCTATTTCGAGATTCTATAGACACGCTCGTTGCGCCGAAAACACCGACTCAACCATCGTAGAATCCCATGGCATGTAATCCTAAAAGGTGGCGTTCGCGGTCTGAGGAGATTCGTTCAATAGATTCGGGCTGCAGGTGGTTAATGATTGAGGTCGGTTTGATTCGCTGTGCGATGTCGCGTCTCGCATAGTGTATTTGCAAGAAAAACCGACCTTTATCCTCATCGGAAGTCGGTAGTCGTCGGTGCCATACGTCTGAAACGAATAACGCAACATCACCGGCCCGCGCGGTTAACNCGGTCACCCCTTCTCCCTGCCATTGGAGGTCNACATCNTGTNACCGTTCNGCNGGCGGGAATAGACCCGAACGGTGACTCCCCGAGATAACCCCCGTCGGACCACAGGCCAGAGGACAATCCATCAAAAAGACATGCACTCCTATGGCAAACACCGGATGCGGAATGTCTTCAGGCCAACTCTGGTCCGGACTTAGAGGAATGTGTGGCCCGGCATCAATGTGCCAAGCACCACCGCCATGACGATGTTCGGTCCGAGCAGGATTTCGCCAACAGGTATTGGCGATGATGTGAGCGTCTTCCCCAAGTAACGGGTCAATGACATCGAGAATTTCTCTTCGCCCCACGAGTTGTTGACTCAATCCACTACGGTTGAACATTTCGTATCGAAAGTCGTCTTCGATGCCGCCCCGTTTATTCCCCCCTCGACCGTCCGGCGGTAGCTGCTCATAGATCGACTCGATCTCGGTTTTGGTAGCTGCGATCTCATCCGCTGTAAATGCGNGTCGAATGATCGCGTAACCATCACGCTCTAATTGAACCGAAGCTTCCGGCACCCGATCTTCGCGAACCGCCAAATAGCCGCCTGGNCGCATCCTTTTCAGCATATTCCGCCTCCTATCCGTGTCGTTAATCGGGGTGTNCCGACCCTTAGTTTTCGACCCCCAGCCGTACCAAAGTATCGCCGATTTCCAAACACAATCCTTACGAACGTGATCNAGNTCGGACTATNCGTCGACGACATTGGTGGAATAATGAACCGGTCACCTAGTACCGCCGCGTCGACTCACNTCAAAACCGCGCTACACTCACTGAAGGTTCGCCGAATGAGTCGATTGTGTCGATACCGCTCTCTGGAATTCGTGTACTTGATTTTTCCCGCATCATTGCGGGTCCGCTGGCCACTCAACATCTCGCCGATCTCGGTGCGGAAGTCATTAAGATTGAAAATCCGATTACGGGTGATGAAGTACGAGGCTGGGACTCAACCGGCCAGCCAGGCATAAGCTCTTTTTTCACGGCGTTTAACCGAAGCAAAAAGAGCGTCTCCATCGACCTTAAAACGGATCGGGGCCAAGGGCTCGTTCGCGACCTCGCCAAACAATGTGACGTTCTCGTCGAAAATTTTCGACCCGGCGTCATGACGAAATTCGGCCTCAACGAATCGACCCTTCGATCCGAAAACCCAGCACTGATCTACGTTTCGATTAGTGCCTATGGCGCATCGGGATCGATGTCCGACCGGCCCGGGTTAGACCCGGTCCTGCAAGCTGAATCGGGCATGATGGCAATGACGGGGTTCGAGAACGGGCCTCCTCTGCGCCACCCCCTGTCGATTATTGACACGCTGACCGCCGTTCACGCGCTTTCGGCAATATCCGTCGCACTATACGCTCGCGCATCGCACGGTCGTGGCGATTTCATCGACCTGGCACTCTACGACACAGCTATCGGAGCCTTGAACAACGCGGCCCTCGGCTACCTAACGACGGGCGATCTACCCCCGAAAACGGGCAACAGCCACATGCAAGCGACGCCCGTCGATCTCTTTCAAACCAAGACCGAGCCGCTTTACATGGCTGTTGGAAGCGACCGATTATTTCTGCGTTTTTGTGAAGACGTCATTGAACGACCCGACCTCGCTATCGATGATCGTTTCAAGACACCGACCGACCGTCGTTTACATCGCGACGAGTTGAAAGAACTTATTGAAGCCACCCTCAAGAAGAAACCCGCTGATTTCTGGTTGGAACGTCTACGGCACTTACCGGCCGGCAAGGTCCGTTCTCTCGACAACGCGCTCAGGGCCGATGAGACCCGCGAACGCAACATGCTTTGGACCATCGATCAGGGCGATCGAATTCAAGAAGTTCTCGGCAGTCCCTTCAAGTTCGATTACCACAAACTGTCACCTCCAAAACCGCCGCCTCAACTTGGCGCAGATACGCGAGAAGTTTTACGAGATCTCTTGGCGCTGACGAGCGAAGAACTGGATGATCTGCATCGACACCAGATCATTCGCGAATAGCCAAACCGGGAGCACTCGGTATTCGGTTACGCTCGAAGTGAAGCCATCTCGAACCCCTCGAATATCGAAATATCCGCGCTACCGACCACGCACATATACGCGTTCTATCATGACGTCTCTTCCCTCAGTCTTCACATCGACCATCACGCGTAGCCGAGAGCCTCCGGCCTCGAGCTTCATTTCCTCACGACCCGTGATATCGTCTCGTCGCGATAGGATGACAAATACGCCGTTGCTCCAACCTGCTTCGATTTGCCAAAAGTTCCGCTCCGTTCTGCCCCACGTAACATCTCGATACGTACCATTCGAATAACGAATACCCAGGGAATCGTCGTTCTGTTCAATCACCAGTCGTTGGGCCGCAACAACCGGAAAATCCTGGATAACAAAAGCCGCTGACGCACCTACGTTCTTCTGTTTTCCCCGAGCGATATCCAAATCTTCCGCGCGACGAATGGCCCTAGTATCCGGGGTGGAGTCGCTTGCATTCGCGTCGAGCAACCACTCTCCCGTTAGATCAAACCCAATGGGGATCGTCGGTGATAAAGACTCGCACGCAGCAACAAGCGCCAATATCAACGCAACAATTAATGATCGTTTTACCTGTGCGTTAGAGAAAGGTGTGAACCGCATCTAAAAAGCCCTCGGGTTTATCGAGCGGTACTGGATGTCCCGAACCAGAAACTTCCACAAGTCTACAATCGTTGGCGACGGACACGAATTTATCCGCCACTTCGCCGGACAATAAGGGGCTATTCTCACCCCGGATCAATAACGTCGGCACGTTAAACGCAGCGACCGATTCCCACCCCTCTTCAACCCCAAGCCGGAGTCTTTGATTCGCCGGATCGCGCAATGCTCGGTCGTATCGGTAGGTCCAATTGCCTTGATCCGTTCTCATTAAGGAGGCCCTGACCCGATCAAAGTGATGGCCCTCTGGTGGAACAGGGTTATCGGCACGGGCCCTTTGAAAGGCGTCTTCCGGAGTATCGAAAACGTCGCTCCGTGCCACNCTCTGTTGGATATTTCGAATTCCNTCCGAGGCGATCTCGGGCGCGATATCGACGATGACTAAACGCTCGAGTTGAACCGGCTGTTTACCGGCATATGCGATAGCAACCAACCCACCCATGGACAGCCCCAATAAAACAAACTCCTCAAGTTCAAGAGCTGAGACGAACGCTTCTAGATCGGCAACCATCTCCAACGTTCCATATTGATCAGCTGGCGCCCACGCAGTTTCACCGTGACCCCGTTGATCCAGAGCGAGCACCCGGTATTGCTTTGACATGACTTCTGCAAACGCATCCCACGAACGACAGTGGCCCGTGTACCCGTGTAGCAACACCAAATTTCGTGCGCTGGCTTGTTGCGACGTCCAATCTCGGTAATGAAATCGCAACCCTCTCAGTTCAATCAATTCATCGATAACTTCCGCCATCCGATTCCTCCCAAACCGATACACTGACGCCACAAGCCGATGAGAAAACGACATGCAGAAACCACCCGTTCCGATGTTACCCAAAGAAGAGGCCGAACGCCGTGCCAGCGAGCAACAGATGCAGGAACGCTTCGCGGAACTGAGCGTATTCCGTATCCTCCTTAATCAACCAGCACTGGCTCGGGAAATTGCCGACACCCTTACCAGCCTACTTTTTGAAGACAACGTTCTAGATCCGCGGTTACGTGAATTACTGATAATGCGAATCGCTTGGGTTCGAGGATCGGACTACGAGTGGACTCAACATTGGCGAGTCGCTCGCGGACTCGACATTCCAGAGGCAGATCTTTTGGCTGTTCAAAACTGGACCAGTGCGACCCTTTTATCCGACGCGGACAGGGCAGTCTTGCAGGCGACTGACGATTGCCTCGACGTTGGTTTCATCCAACCCGACACGTGGGATTCAATTAAAATTCACCTGAAGACGGCGGCAGAGCATATCGAACTCGTCATCGCCATTGGTAACTGGATGCTATTCGCCCAGCTACTACGAAGTCTGAATGTCCCGCTCGAGGACGGAATCCGTTCTTGGCCACCCACAGGATCCGGGCCACAAGCTTAAATACAAACACGATGAATCTTCTCAGACTCAGGGGAAGCGTTTGTCGGAAACGTCTTCGGAACCGGGTGTCGATTTCGAACAGAACTGCGGTAGTCTTGGTTTTGAGGAACAAACATGAACTACCAGATCATCTCGGCAGACTGCCACATCGATCTTCCGTGGCTACCTGAAGACCTATTTACTAACGAAGCCGAAAACCACTTCAAGGATCGTATGCCTTTCGTTTCGGAGACCGAAAAAGGTCGGTTCTGGGTATCTCGAAACGGCGCCCAGTTCGGACTTCAAAATGGCATGGGTTCGGCAGGACGAACATATGTGCCTGGTCAGATTCACCGCTCCGATCGGATGGCGGAACAGGGCCTCTATCGCGACGGTGAACTCGGTATTCCACGGCTCACGGACCCGAAGTTGCGGATCAAGGATCAAGATCTCGATGGCGTTCAAGCGGAAGTAATCTACGGCGTCCTTGGCGCTTCGACTCGTCTCAATGATGATGATGCAGCCTCAGAGCTACTGCGTATCTATAACGAATGGTTGGCCACGTTCTGTGAAGTTGCTCCCGACAGATTCGCAGGTCTCGCTAGCGTTCCGAGCCACGATGTCGATGCCGCGCTTACTGAAGTCAGCCGTGTGGCAAAACGCGGGTCTCTTCGAGGCATCGAAGTGGCGAATACGCACGAGATGGCGCCGCTATTTGACACGTCCTGGGAACCTCTTTGGACGATGGCCGAAGAAGCCGAACTCCCAGTCCACTATCACACCATTGGTCCGCGAATCGACTATCACTTTGATGACTTGGGACCTTTACAACGGCGTCAGGCATTTGCAGTGCACATTACGAGCTTCCAGCTAGCTATGGCGAAGATCATCATGGAGATTATTTACGGTGGCGTCCTGGAAGCACACCCGAATCTAAAAATAGTAATCGGTGAAAGCGGTATCGGTTGGATTCCCTACATCCTCGAACATATGGATCTCGAATGGGAAGACCAATTTAAGGATCTGACCCTGACGATGAGGCCGTCGGAATACTGGAAACGACAGTGCTACGCGACCTACCAAAGTGATCCAATTGGACTTCGCTTACTCGACATACTTGGCGAGGATAACGTCATGTGGGGCAGTGACTTCCCCCACCCCGACGGAGTTTGGCCCGACTCGAAAGATTTCATCAAACGCGAATTGGCCAGCGTTCCTATGCCAATACAACAAAAGATTGTTTGTAATAACGCCGCTGATCTTTACGGGTTTAACGTTTGAAGAGAGCGGTCCACCGTGGTCAATACATCGCCTATCAAACGTTCGAAGGGCCGACGTCAAACGCAGCAACCGTCTTGCTTCAACATGGCCTTCTGAGCCGGAGAAAATCGTGGGAAGACGTCGGCTACGTGGATGCTCTAACAGCAAACTTCAACGTCATTACTGTGGATTCGCTAGGCCACGGTGATAGTGACAAACCCAACGACGCAACGTTCTATGCGCGAAAGCAGCGTGCCGGTGATGTAGTGGCCGTACTCGACGCCGAATCAATCACGTCGGTCCACTACATCGGATACTCGATGGGTGGATGGATCGGCACCGGAATGGCCTTGCATCATCCCGACCGACTCACGTCCCTAACCATCGGCGGTTGGGACCCCATCGGTGGACTCTCGACCGTTCCCGCAATTGGTACATTTGACGATTTGTTTAAACGAGCGCGCGTATCGGCCCCCACCCTGACAGCGTGGGTAACGTCAAACGTGTTGCCGGGGCTCGAAGCGTGCTGGAACGCATTGAAGGAGACTGACTGTTCTGAAGTAGCGCTTTCCGACCTCGATGTCCCAGTACTCCTCTGGTCCGGCTTGGCGGACGGTTGCTTGGGCGCGCTCAAACGTCTCCAGTCGCAATACCCGCAATATCGACTGTTGGTGGTGCCNGGGGATCATGTCGCGGCCCGTATGATCCACACGAAGGAGAGTATTGAAGGTCTACTGAACTTTCTCGAGCGAGCCGAACCCTAAGGTTGATCCAGCACGCGCTTGTGAGCTTCTACAGACGGTGGCGCCATGAGTCGAAGTTGTTGTTCGGTCGCATCGGGGTACGCTGTTACATCAAACGGTCTCTTACGCCAAGTTGAATGAGGAGGGCTGTATTTGTATAGCAGCGTGCGGCGCTCATGGTCCGCAGTCCACGCAGACGTCCCATGAATGAGGGCTTCCGTAAAAATTAATACATCGCCCGCAAGCAATTCGGGTTGAACCACGTAATCCGTTGTTCGCTCGAATCGACGAACATCGTCCGGAAAAGCTCTGAGAAAATTGGTCTTGTGGCTCCCAGGAACGCAGACAAAACCACCATGGCCGACACACGCATCTGTCAATGCCCANGTAGCCACTGTCAAACCATTGCGCATCGTGCCATCACTGTAGTGATACCANTGATCTGTCTCAAAGATCCTAGGCCCGCCATGAAGCGCATTACGCACGGCGCCCGCCTTCATGAATATGCAGTAATCGTGGTCGATGCGTAAACGACTTCCGATCAATTCCACCAAGTACGGCAACACTTTGGGGTGATCGATTAGATCAAGAAATCGCGGATGCCAGCGTGAAATGTCCTCGGTTCGGCGGAATAGTCCGTCTTCGGCTTCTTCGGGCCATACGCTATCAGCAAGCACGGAAAGCTCCGCACATTCTTCCTTGGAAAGGACATTTCGGATAACCAGGTAACCTTGAAGATCGAATTGAAATTTTTCCTCATCCGTCATGGCACCCATACAATGCCTCCACATACTTGATAGAACATTAGGAAGCGCCACNCCACCTCCACTGCGTTATTACCCCCGATCACGCCCGCGGGTCCATGATCGTGACCGTTCCCTGCGCAATAGCCGCGATACGCCCGTCATTCGTCACATCAATTCGCACAACCGCTTGAGTCCGTCCAAATGTCTCGATAGTGGCATAACCGTCAACGATTCCGCGGCTGACCGGCCGGGTGAGATTNATCTTAAATTCCGTTGTCGCTGCCCATTGACCTTTTTTCATCACCGGGTAACACACGGTGCCGAGGAGATGATCACAGAATGCCGATAAAACACCGCCATGCATGTTGCCAAACGAAGTAAGTAACTCCTCTCGTACTTCGAATCTTCCTTGCATCGTGCCTGGACCAACATCCACCGTCTCAAACCCGAGATAACCGTGCAGCCCGCCCGCGACCGAGGCATTGTCCATAAATGACTGAGCGACCCTTTCATTGAAGTCGAATGTGGGTCGCGTGCCGGGTGAATTTGTCATGNGGATCGTTACTCCAATCAGATGTCTTTGCCCAGTCTACCTGAGCCTCACTGGGGAGGAATCAGGCAGGAATGGATCGATTCATCGCCTTCAATTTCCCTCGCCAATGTCCGAATCGCTAATTCCGCATCGGCAAGCGGGAAGTCGTGCGTGTGCATCGAGCTGAAATCAATGCGGCCCGATTCGATTAACCTTATCGCGCGGTCATACCCCGATGAGGTCACGCCGATCGCCCCCTTGATGGTTATTTCCTTCATGACGATCAGGTCACTGACGAATTGATCAACTGTCTTGAAACCTTTAACACCTGCTAGAACAATCGTTCCTCCGGGCCGAACCATGGACAGCGCGTCGACAACGGGTTGCGTTGCGTANGAACTGACATCNACGACGGTATCTGCCCCTTTTCCTTCGGTAAGTTCTTTCACACGCCGCACGGCATCCTCATTCTCCACGTCGATGGTGTAATCGGCGCCGTATAGTTTTGCAACTTCGAGTTTTCGGAAATCCGCGGCAAGACCAGTCACGATGATCGTTCCTGCTCCGGCCTCCCTACAAGCGATCACGCTCGCCAACCCACGCTGCCCCGGTCCGAGAATGACAATGGTGTCGCCAACACCNGTCTCTGGAATTTCCACCGCCCATCGAAAACCAGCGCCCAACGGGTTAAATATGACCGCAGTTTCTGCCGGTAAGGTCGAATCCATTCGNTGGACGATTGAGTTCGGATGNAGGTACATATANTGCGAATAGCCGCCCCATAGACCGGGTTCTTCGGTAAGCGGGATGTAAGAATAGATTTTTCTGTTATCACACAAGTGGTAGGCGCCACCCAAGCAGGGTCCNCAATGACGACAAGACACCATTGTCTCAATCGCCACACGATCCCCTACATCGACACCCCAACGAGATGCAGCAATATCGCCAATGCGCGCGATTTTTCCGAGTGGCTCGTGACCTGGAATGACGGGGAACGGTGTTCGCAGGACGCCCTCAAATTGTTCGTAATCGCTGCCACAAATGCCGCAGGCTTCAAGCTCAAGAATGGCGCTATCTGCATCAATATCAGGAATCGGCACGTCTCTTGCCTCAAGCTCACGTGGCGCAACCTGAACCATGGCGAANGAAGACTTTGGAATGTTCATTTGCCCACCCAGCGTGGTTCCCGTTTTTCAGCAAACGCTCTAGGCCCTTCCAACGTATCCACACTACCTTGTCGCTTTCGTTCCCACTCATATTCACTATAGAAAGCCTGTGGCAATGCCATGTCGAGACCCCGCATCGCGGCTTCCTTTGTCGCCCTGACGGAAAGAGGCGCGCAACGAAGGATATCTTCAATCCAGNTGTCTACAGCCGAATCCAGATCAACGAGAGAGACGACCTGGTTTACCAACCCCAGCTCGTACGCGCGANCAGCGGTCATGTGTCGCCCCGTCAGCATGTGTCCCATCGCGGGCTTTAAACCGATCTGGCGCGGCAAACGATGTACTCCAACCGCACCCGCAATAAGACCTCGTCGCGGTTCCGGTAGACCAAACTCCGCATGATCAGCTGCAACGATGATGTCACATGCCATCGCCAATTCGAGGCCACCCCCCAACGCNAAACCGTTCACCCGTGCGATTACCGGTTTGGAGTAATGCCAGCGTTCGGTCAGGGACCGGGACTCGTCATTCTTCTGAGCCCACACCGAACGTTGTTCCTTCGTGGCGTCTCGTTCCCGCGCTCGATGCTTCAGATCAGCGCCAGCACAGAACGCCCTGTCTCCACTACCCGTGACCACCGCGATCCATATATCGTCGTTTTTTTCTACTTCGTCGAAGTGTTGCGAAAGCTCCCAGCGTAGATCCGGATTGAGCGAATTCAACGCTTCNGGCCGATCCAACGTAATTCGGGCTACGTGCCCCGCTCTCTCAAATTGGCTGACGTCCACGGTCCATTCCCCTTATACGCTCGTGATAGGCTCCAAAGCGTACGAGTAAGCGGGATGCCGGGCAAATGCCAGAAGAATCACCACGCATCAATCTCCTAGACGGAGTGCGGGTACTGGACTTCACGCACGTGCATGCNGGTCCACTTTGTACATATCAACTCGCGCTGATGGGTGCTGACATCATTAAAGTCGAAGCTCCCGGAAACGGTGACCAAATGCGGTCTATGGGACAACAACTTGCTCCAGGAATGTCACCAGGTTTTCTCGGCCAAAATGCAAGTAAACGATCCATCGCCCTAGATCTGAAAAGTGATGACGGTGTCCGCCTCGTGCACCGATTAATGGAAGACGCGGATGTAGTCGTGATCAACATGCGTCCCGGAACTGCCGATCGGATAGGGATCGGGTACGAAACCGCCCGAACTGTAAATCCATCCATCGTTTACTGCGCCATCTCCGGATATGGGCAGGAAGGCCCAGAAGCAGATCGNCCAGCGATGGATCACTTAATCCAGGGCGAATCCGGCATGTTCATGGCAACTGGAACTGAGGACCAGCCCGTCCGAGTCGGATTTGCAATCGCCGATGCTGGAACGGCAGTCATCGCAAGCTCAGCGATTCTTGGAGCGCTAGTCCGTAAGGGTCGTGAAGGCTCAGGGGCTTTCTTGGACGTCTCCATGCTTGAGTCTTGCATGGCATTGATGGGACTCAACTACTACAACTTTTTTGCCACCGGCAAGGTTGGACCACGGGTAGGCCCTAACCCATTAGCCCAAATCGGATCTGCCGGTACTTGGAAAACCAAAGACGGTGTGCTTCTCGTCAATGCCAACAATCAACGTTTGTTCGAACGGATGGCTCGCGCGTTAGGCCGAGGCGATTTGTTGGAAGACGATCGTTTTCGTGACCTCAACGCGTCAGGCAAACACCGAGACGAACTGCGCGCAATACTTGGAGAGATTTTCTCAACGGACACCGCAACCCATTGGGACGGGGTGCTTCGCAAGGCGGGCGTGCCTTCGGGGCAATTGAAGAACCTCGATGATGTCGTAGAAAACCCGCAGTTAAAGTTTCGAAACACCCTAACTACTATGTCTGATGTACCCGGCATCGATGAAGCGCTCACGTTCTTAGGCGCCGGGTTTACCGTTGACGAAACACCCACAAGGCCGACAACCGTCCCGCCAACGTTGGGCCGTGATAGTGACGACATTCTGNCCGAGATAGGCATAAATCNTCTGGAAATTAAGCGGCTACGAAAAATCGGCGTGATCGCATGACGCGTGTCGTAATCGTTGGCGGCGGCAATGCCGCNCTTTGTGCTGCTATCAGTGCACGCGAGCGAGGCGTCAACGTCGTCCTGCTCGAACGCGCATCATACGAATTGCGGGGAGGGAACTCGCGCTTCACTGCAGGCGCGATGCGAACCGTTTACCAAGGTACCGACGATCTCCTAAAAATTATGCCCGATCTCACACAATCCGAGATCGACCGCACGGAATTTGGATCGTACGCTCGTGAGGACTTTTACGAAGATCTGGGGCGGGTCACAAACTACCGGATCGATCCCGACCTTGCCGAACGGTTAGTCGAAGAAAGTTACGAAACGTTGCGTTGGATGCAACACCACGGAGTACGTTTTCTCCCGCTTTACGGTCGGCAGTCATTTGAGATTGANGGGATGGTTCGATTTTGGGGTGGCCTGACTGTGGAAGCTTGGGGCGGAGGTCCGGGCTTGGTGGACAGCCTGACCGCGATNGCGGAAAAAATGGGCGTGGTAATTCGATACCAAAGTCGCGCAACGCGATTGTTAAACAACTCTGGGAACGTTTGNGGCNTCGAAGTTGACGGTACGTCAATTGCCGCCGATGCGGTGGTGTTGGCTTGCGGTGGGTTCGAGTCCAATCCCGAATGGAGAACACGTTACTTAGGCCCCGGTTGGGACCTAGCGCCCGTTCGCGGCACGCGTTTTAACACCGGAGACGGGATCAAGATGGCCACCGAGATAGGGGCCGCTACGCGCGGTCACTGGTCTGGTTGTCACGCCGTTAGTTGGGACCGTAACGCGCCGGAATTTGGCGACCTCGAGGTGGGAGACAATTTCCAAAAACATTCCTACCCTTTGGGCATCATGGTCAACGCAAACGGAGAGCGATTTGTTGACGAAGGCGCCGATTTTCGGAACTACACCTACGCGCGTTATGGACACGAAGTTCTAAAACAACCTGGCCAATTCGCNTACCAAATTTTCGACAAAAAAGTAACCCACCTACTCAGGGATGAGTACCGAATAAAACAAGTAACCCGAATACAAGCGCAAACATTGAATACGTTGGCAGAACGTATGGACGATGTGGACACCGAGAAATTCGTGGCCTGCGTGTCGGNATACAACGCTGCATGCAACGGCGACACGCGGTTTGATCCCTCGATAAAGGACGGGCTTTGTACAGAAGGCCTTGCGATTCCCAAGTCCAACTGGGCAAACCCCATCGATACTCCCCCTTTTGAGGCGTACGGTGTTACCTGTGGAATTACTTTTACTTTCGGTGGCCTCCATGTGGACGCTAAGGCGCAAGTCATCGATGAAGCCGGGAGTCCGATTCCCGGTCTCTACGCGGCCGGTGAAATCGTCGGTGGCCTGTTCTATTTTAACTACCCGGGTGGAACCGGTCTGACATCGGGTTCAGTGTTTGGGCGCGTCGCCGGCACCAACGCCGCAGACCACTCCAGCTCTTAGCACTTAGTTCATCGATAAACGTTCAAGCTCTCATTCATGACTTCATTCCCGTCCTCAAGTAGCCATGACAACAAAATACCCTTCATACCCATCGCNAGCGCGATCGGTTCCTCGAACATGAGATGGTGATGCGTGCCTGGGATACTGAACGAAGGTAATTTCCCGGCCGTCATCTCGGACATGAAGGGTGCCGATTGAGCACCCTCGTCGCCACTCGTTTCGCCGAGAATTACAGCTGTTCGGCACCCCATCCGAGCAAATTTTTGGTGTTGATCTGCGCCCATTTCCANGTCATCAAACATGGTGGGGTCGAACTTCCATGTCCAACCACCTTCTACCCGTCGTAGTGAGTGCTTCGCAATATGTTTCCGCACACACTCATGCTCCCACGCCTGTTCCGGTAATAGGCGGAAGCGATCCAACGCGGTATCCAGATCTTCGTATACGCGAGTCGTACGCGGTCCCAATATTTCTCGTTGAGCTCGAAGGCCCCACTCGTTATACGTCTCTGGAGGTGCAACTGTGTAATCAACTAGTACCAACCCTCCGAATTCCGGCCCGTATTGATAGCCAGCTTCAAGCGCGACAAATCCACCAAAACTATGGCCAACAACAAACGGGCGCGGTTGCGAAATGGCTTCGCGGGCAACCGCTCTAACTTCATCCGCATATGCTTCGCCAGTGTATTCGGAGCGCCAATCGCTATCCCCATTCCCCGATAGGTCTAGTGCTACGACTCGAAATTGATCGGCCAAAAATGGGGCCACAAACCGCCACCACTCAAGATGAGCATTGCTCCCGTGTATAAGTACAACGCCAGGTAGGCTCTGGTTACCCCAACACACACAGTTGATATTTATACCATCCACCTCGATTGAGGAGCTTTCACTCGGCGTATTTAGTGCGCGTGCAAACCATTCGGGTTCGCCCNCGACGCGAGAACTTCTCATGAACACATCCTAATTCGACGGCAACAACACTTTGCGCCGGTTGTGTCATCCAACTTTGATTAGTAGATAGGCAATTGGCGGGTTGAAGGCTGGAGAATAACAACCCCTATGCGTTCACGCACTGGGCACAGGAACCATTTGTGCGAAGCCTTCCTCGTTCTGAGGTACTTCCCCTAACTCTANTCGCGAGTTATATGGACAGGTGNTCGGCCTGCGNCAAGTCGTAAGNTTTCTANAGATTCGAAATCGCTACAGAGGCTCATCAAACTCACGGACAAGCCTCAAGGACTCCCACAAACGGCAGCTCGGACATTGCCAAAACAACAAGCGTCCGGCAAATCCGCAATTCTGACATCGATATTTAGGTCGTAAAGAAATTAAGGACTCGGTATACGCCCGAACTCCGCGCATATCCGACAGTGGTATATCCTCTTTTGCAACCTCATATTCTTCGATAAACCGACTAAACCCCGATAGCGACGGATGTCTCATCAGTTGCGTTCCAAGGAATTCAATCGCGGATTCAGATCCTTCTCCATCTGCCTTCAACGTAGCGAGCTCGTCGACCAATCGAACATCGGGATGATCCTCAACGGCTCGCTCCAAGAAATCCATGTAATCCGCCTTAGCGCCGAGGGCTTTGCATGCGTCTCTGAATATCTCCAACGTCTCTGAAGCTAATTCCGGTCGAATCGTTTGTGCTTCGCGCAAATGTCGAAGTGCCTTGCGATAATTTTTTGACTCAAATTCAACGCGGGCGAATGTCATCGCAACCCGAAAACAGTTTTGATAGTCCGAGGCCCGTTCAATAAAGTCACGTGCCTGGCTCAGCTCGCGCCGCGTTAACGATTCATCGCATCGCTCACACAAAAAATGGGCCAGCGCCATGCGTATTGTGCCGTCATCGTTTTCAAGAAGCTTTTGACCGATTTCCTCCGCTCGTTCCCAGTCACGTTCGCGCTGATATATCTCTAGTAAATGACCGAGAGCCGTTTGACGAACCTCGACTTTGTGAACAAGGTCATCAAGCAGGTGTTCGGCCCTATCGTGCAATCCGGCCTGCAAATAATCGCGCGCCAATTCGAGTTCGGCTTGCACTTTATTTTCTCGAGTAAGGCCCCGTCGTTCCAATACGTTCTGATGAATACGTATCGCCTTGTCAACCTCACCGCGCCGACGCACCAACGTGCCTAACGCCAGGTGGGTATCGATAGTTTCGTCATCCACCGGCAACGCCTTGATGAACGTGTCGATTGCGAGATCCGGCCTTTCGTTTAGGAGGTGATTTAGACCTTGGAAGTAATCGCGCGCCGGTATCGGCCCGGTGTCACTATGGCTTCTTGAGCCTGCCGACCGTCCAACTATGAAGCCTAGAACCGACACAACGATTGCGACGAAAAAAAATGCCGTGAGACCCTCCATCGCACTTTCCCAGTTTCGAAACCAGCCCCTGAAACGGGAAAGCTTCTTCTAACGCGTCGGATATGTCTACGTGTCTCTTTTTGAGCTTGATTCTTGGTCCTAGTCGAGCTTTGACTCGTACTTATGCTCTTTTTGTAACTGAAATGATTTGTCGCCACTTACGCCCGGATTCTTTGTAGTTTTCCTTTCACGGGTTTTTGCTCGAAAAAATAACACGATCGCAAGTAGCAATCCCAACCCCAAGCCAGCCGAGAATGTTATTGCTAACCAGACAAACAACGGCAGTTGAGCCGACCGGAAATCAAATAACGATAAAGAAACCACAGATGAATTTTCAATCGCAAACAATGCTGCTAGTCCGGTAATAGCAATACCAAGAAAAAACAGCAAAACCTTCATCACATAGCTTCCCCGGATTGCGATTGGTGCGTCGGATTATTCCAGGGTGCTGCTAGAGCTAATACCAGTGAACGAGTTTATATGTCGTCGGATAACGAGTCGTCCGCCAGAGCCCCATTTATTCGATCTCGGAGCTCTTTTCCAGGCTTAAAATGTGGCACATATTTTCCCATCAAACCTACGGATTCGCCCGTTTTAGGGTTGCGACCAATACGCGGCGTACGGTAGTGAAGAGAAAAACTTCCAAAGCCGCGAATTTCAATTCGGGCTCCATTAGAAAGCGTCGACGACATGTGCTCCAACATCTCTTTGATTGCAAGTTCTACGTCCTTCGACGACAACTGAGAGTGTTTAGCAGTAATTCGCTCTATAAGTTCCGACTTTGTCATTGCCCCCGGCACACAGATCCAGCCCAAATGAAACTACCACAGCAAAATCCACCCTACAAGCAAATTTCCTTATAATTCATATAGTTGGAGTTCTACAGAGAAACAACTCGCACGGACCTTCTATCGATAAAATCAGTCGATATTGGTCGGAATATTACTCGGTCGGGCTGACCTCTTCTGCCTCGTCCTCGTCATCATCGGAATCCATCTGCGCTTTGATTAAGGCACCCAGGGTTGTTGCACCAGGACGAGCTTCGTCTTGCTCCTGATACTCCCGGTGCACCTCTTTTTCATCATCAATCTCTCTGGATTTGGCTGAAAGGGTAATCTCCCGATTCTTACGATCGAGACCCAAAATTTTCACTTCGAGCTCATCCCCAATATTCAGCGACTGTCGGGCGTCATCAACCGACTCAATACTAATTTCAGAAGCCTTCAAGACGCCTTCCACTCCATCGGAGAGACTTAAAACCGCGAGTTTTTCTTCAACCTCAATCACGGTCCCTTGAACCACGCTTCCTCGGTCGTTCTCCGAGACAAAATCAGAAAATGGGTCCTTCTCGAGCTGCTTAACACCAAGCGAAATCCGTTCTCGCTCGGTATCAATTGCCAGGATAACCGTTTCGAGCTCTTCACCTTTGCTATAGCGACGAACAGCTGTCTCGCCAGCTTCATCCCACGATATATCTGATAGATGCACTAATCCGTCGATTCCACCGTCGAGGCCAATGAATACCCCAAAATCCGTGATGGATTTAATCTTGCCAGATATGCGATCCCCTTCAGCATGTTTACTTCCGAATTCACCCCATGGATTCTCCCGACATTGCTTGATTCCCAAAGAGATTCGACGGCGTTCTTCGTCGATATCCAACACCATGACTTCTACCTCGTCGCCAACAGTCACGACTTTTGAAGGATGTATATTTTTGTTGGTCCAATCCATTTCCGAAACATGAACAAGCCCCTCGACACCCTCCTCGATTTCCGCGAAGCATCCGTAATCAGTCAGATTCGTAACAACCGCCTGGACTCGGGTGTTCTCCGGATAGCGACCTTTGATTTCCACCCATGGGTCATCTCCAAGCTGTTTCATGCCAAGCGAAACTCGATTTTTTTCGCGGTCAAACTTAAGTATCTTGACTGGCAATTCGTCGCCTACATTCACCATTTCACTCGGATGCCGAATTCGTCGCCAAGCCATATCAGTGATGTGCAACAGGCCGTCGATTCCTCCTAAATCTACAAACGCTCCATAATCCGTTAGATTCTTGACAACCCCATTGACTTCCTGACCCTCTTCGAGTGAACCAAGCAGCGCGTCACGTTCTTCGCTATTTTCTTGTTCAAGTACCGCCCGACGAGAAACCACAACATTATTTCTCTTCTGATCGAGTTTTATCACTTTGAACTCTAGCGGTTTGCCTTCAAGGTGAATCGTTTCTCTCAGCGGTCGAATGTCCACCAGCGACCCAGGTAAAAACGCTCTAATGTCATCGATATCTACAGTAAAGCCGCCCTTAACTTTTCCATTCATAACTCCGATCACGGGTTGGTTGTCGTTGAATGCGTCTTCCAACATCTCCCAAGACTCCGCACGACGTGCCTTTTCGCGAGATAGGCGTGTTTCTCCAAATCCATCGTCGACGGCCTCCATCGCAACCTTAACCTGATCGCCTATTTCGACGCTGAACTCGCCGCTCTCGCTGACGAATTGATTTCGAGGAATTACCCCCTCCGACTTCAACCCTGCATGGACTACAACCCACTCGCTGTCGATGTCCACCACGGTACCAATTACGATCGAGCCCGGCACCATCTCAACCGTGCCGAGACTCTCTTCGAACAGATCTGCGAAACTTTCGCTCATGGTTTCCTATCTCAGTTGGTAATCAGGAGCCCTTTGCCCTGTGCGGTTGCAAGCGCTTTCTCTAAAACCTCACCAACCGAAAGGTTCGTGCTGTCCAGAACGCATGCATCCGAAGCTACTTTGAGCGGCGAAAAACTCCGAGTCTTATCGCGCTCATCCCGCTCTTTAATGCTTTGAAAAAGGTCGGGCAGGCTAACATTCAGACCCTTATCTTTCAACTCAGCGTATCGCCTTCGCGCCCGTTCTTGGGGGCTCGCATCCAAGTAAATCTTCAACTTTGCGTCGGGAAAAACCACCGTACCCATGTCACGTCCGTCCGCAACCAATCCCGGTAGCTTACGAAATTCCTTCTGACGGATTACCAAAGCAGATCGCACTTTTTCTCGTTTTGCCACAAGGCTGGCAAAACGAGTCGCTTCCTCGCCACGAATAGCTTCGGTTACATCTCTACCATTTATAAACAAAGTCGGACTTCGTGCAGTTTCAAAGCGTATGTCTACCGACTCTACAACTTGTTGCAGCGCTTCATCGTCATCAACAGCTATCTCCAGAAGATGGGCTTGCAGGCCGACAACTCGGTAGAGGCTTCCACTGTCGAGAAGGTGCCAACCAAGCTTTCTCGCTATCGCCCGCGCCAGCGTTCCTTTTCCGGACCCACTTGGTCCATCGACGCAAATGACGGGGGCTAATTCAACCATCCAGGCGTCTTTTATAATCGCTTATGCTCGTCAACATCCGTTGCAATTTATCGGAATCGTTCTGGGCAGCGTTTTGAAGATTCTCAAGAAGTCGTATCAATTCGTCCAGCTTCCTTCGCACACGCCCCGCATTATCCACCAATATCTGTTGCCAAATTGTCGCATCCGATCCTGCTATTCGAGTCATATCTCGGAATCCATCACCAATTCGATCACGGAGGCGCGCGTCGCTGTTTGCAAGGAGTTCCACCAACGCAAAGCTGATCAAATGAGGTAAGTGAGAAACCGTGGCCATGTCATCATCGTGTTCCTGCGGAGCTTGTCTTATCACGCGAGCACCGAGCCGAGACCAAGTTTTTTCGATGGTTTCTGCGGCGGTCGCGTTGGTATTTTTTACGGGTGTCATGACTACAGTGCGATCTTGGAATAGGTCAGCGTCTGCAGCAGCTGCTCCTTGACGGTCCGAACCCGCTATTGGATGACATGGGACAAAGTGGGTGGGAACGGATTCAAACGCCTCTATTACGGGAACCTTAACACTGCCCGTGTCAAATATAGGGATGTTCGAACCATATTTACGCTGAACTTCATTTACCGACTCGACAATCTCTTGAGTGGGTACGGCCACGCAAACCAGATCAGGCTGCTGAGTCACTTCACGCCATTTATCAATTACTCCGAGCTTTTTCGCCTCGATGAGCGCATTTTCATCGACGTCGAAACCAATCACGGTCTCGACTAACTGTGCTTTCTTGGCAGCGAGAGCGAACGAGCCTCCGATCAATCCGGTCCCAATTACCAGGAGGATGCTCAACTAATCTGACTTAGCGCATCAAGAAAGCGCGCATTCTCATCGGGTAATCCGACGGTGACTCGCAGGTGTTCGTTCATACCGTAATTCCTTAATGGACGTACGATGACTCCTCGCTTGAGAAGGCCCTGATATATCCCATGGGAAGCCTTCCCGCACTCAAAACTGATGAAATTCCCTAACGAGGAAATAGGGGAGTACCCAAGTTTATTGAGACCGTCGACTAGATAGTCCATGCCCGAGGTATTCAGCTTTCGACTGGTCCCGACGAAATCATCATCGTTCAGTGCAGCCTCCGCCGCGACCAACGCCAACGTATTGACGTTGAAGGGCTGGCGAATCCGATTCATTAGATTTGCAAAGTCCGCGGAAGTAACACTGTAGCCGATACGCATTGCAGCCAAGCCGTGAATTTTTGAAAAAGTACGGGTCACAATTAGGTTGGGATAGTCGACGAGCATCTTTACACCATCGGGATAGTCGTTCCGATCGACATATTCAAAATAGGCCTCATCCAGCACCACCCAGACTTGTTCCGGCACCCGGTTCAGAAATTTCTCTAAATTATTCTTATTGACCCAAGTCCCGGTCGGATTGTTTGGATTCGCTATATAGACGATCCGAGTCCCGGAATCGATCGCCGCCGCCATCCCATCCAAATCGTGTCCCCAATCTACCGCAGATACAGGCCTTACCTTGCCGTGGGCTGCGGTTATCGCGAGGGGATACACGACGAAACAATATTCATCAACGATTCCAACCGATCCCGGCGAAAGAGCTACTCGAGCTGCCAGTTCTAGAACGTCGTTCGAACCATTTCCCAACGTTATTTGCGTTTCGTCAACATCCAAGCGATCTGCAAGCATACGTTTCAGCCGATATCCCGTGCTATCGGGATACCTCGATAGGCCCGAGGTTGCATCAGTAAGAGCTTGCTGTACGCCTAGTCCAGGCCCCCTCGGATTTTCGTTACTTGCGAGCTTGATCGCACCGCCAATACCCATTTCGCGACTAAGTTCTTCTATTGGTTTTCCCGGCTGATATGGTGCTAACTCGAGCACACGAGAATTGATGTTCTCCATCATCGGCCCACGGCCTGCGGGTAAGACCCCAACGAACGAACTTCCAACGCAACCGAGCGGACCTCGTCAAGTACAGCAGCGATATGTCCAGACGACTGGTGCCCGTCGAAGTCGATGAAAAATACATAACTCCAGTTTGTCGATCGCGCAGGCCTCGTTTCGATCCGGGAAAGGCTTATTCCACCGCGGTGGAAGGGTTCAAGCACTTTAAACAAAGCTCCCGGTTCATCCCGCGTGGAAACAAGAATGGACGTTTTGTCATTTCCACTCGGACCGACGTCCTGATCCCCTATGACGAGGAACCGCGTCGTGTTGTCTGCTAAGTCTTCAATGTTCTGTTGTAGAACGATGAGGCCGTACCGATCGCCCGCCACTTCGCCAGCGATGGCTGCGCTGCGCTCCACTTCCCCGGCTAGTTTTGCCGCTTCGGCGTTACTGGCAACCGGCCTACGCTCGACGTTAGGAAGATGCGTATCTAGCCATCTCCGACATTGAGCCAAGGATTGCTCGTGTGAGTACACGCAGTCGATCTCATCTTGTTCGGTTCCCGCGCTTGCCAACAGCACGTGGTGAATGGGCAGCTCGACTTCGCCGCAAATGTTAAGCGACGTCGCCATAAAACAATCGAGGGTATGGTTGACCATTCCCTCCGTGCTGTTTTCTACTGGCACAACCCCGTAATGAGCACTACCCGACTCGACTTCACGAAAAACCTCATCAATGGAACTCAGCGGACTTGTTTTCGCAAAATGACCAAACTGCCTTATCGTCGCCGCTTCCGTATACGTTCCAGAAGGCCCCAAATACGCAATTTTAATCGGCTGTTCGAGCGAAAGGCAGCAGGAGATAACTTCTCTAAAGAGTCTTTCGACAGAATCGTCCGAAAGGGGTCCTTCATTTTCAGATCGGAGCCGCTCAATGATCTGAGCCTCGCGTTCAGGACGATAGAACGGAGTAGTCGTCGCCTCACCAGTTGCACTCTTAATATCCGCAACCTTTATGGCGCAAGCCGCGCGTTCGTTAAGTAACGCTCTTAAACGGCGGTCGATNGTATCAATTTGCTCCCGCAGGCCCTTTAGTGCTTTCTCATCCATTTTCGTTTTACCGTGTGGTCTTTTCGAAACTCTCCATATGTTCGATCAGCGCATCCACTGCTTCCTCTTCAATCGCATTGTAGAGGCTTGCCCGTATACCTCCTACGCTCCGGTGCCCTTTCAGATTCACCAACCCCCTAGCCTTGGCGATCTCTAAGAAGCGATCCTCCAGTTCCGGTTCCAATAAAGTGAATGGTACGTTCATGACCGATCGGTGGGGACGTTGAACGGGCGAGTGATACAAATCGCTCCTATCGATTGCCGCGTATAGCTTTTCTGCCTTTCGCCGATTACGAACCTCCATGGCTTGCAGGCCGCCTTCACGTTTCAACCAACCAAGAACTAAGCCCGCTAGGTACCAGTTGTACGTCGGTGGTGTATTGAACATGGACTCGTGTTGCGCGTGCACGCGATAACTAAGCAGGCTCGGCGTNTGTTCCCGCTCTTTCCNGCAAAGATCCTTGCGGACAACGACGATACATAGACCGGCCGGACCCACGTTCTTCTGAGCACCCGCGTATATAAGTCCAAATCGGTGGACTTCGATCGGGCGCGACAGAAAATCAGAGGACATATCAGCAACCAAAGGCACCTTACCCGTATCCGGAAATTCGTGAAATTGAACACCTCCGATGGTTTCATTTGAGGTGATGTGTACGTAGCGCGCGGATTTGGTGAGTCTCCAGTCGCGAAAATGGGGAACGTGATCATAATCGTCATCCCTGGATGTCGCGGCAACATTCACTCTCGTTAAAAGTTTGGCCTCGGTGATAGCTTTAGTCGACCAGGACCCAGTATCAACGTAATCCACCGTGTCGGAAATATGCGCCAGGTTCATTGGCACCATCGCAAATTGCATGCTCGCACCACCGTGNATGAACAGGACGTAATATTCATCGTTGAGATCAAGCAACGCACGTAGATCCGCTTCAGCGCGCTCGGCAATCTCAATGAACTCGCGCGATCGNTGGCTGATTTCCATCACCGATACACCAAGTCCACCGTAGTCACGAAACTCTTCCTGTGCGCGTTCCATCACCGAAGGTGGCAGCGACGACGGNCCTGCAGAAAAATTAAATATCTTGCTCATGGTTGGGGCGATCTAATAAGGCCGGCCTGGGACGATTATTGCTCGGCTGGTGTGCTCGACTCGGTTTCTATGATGCGTTCGAGTCCCACTAACTTTTCATTCTCGCGTAAAGAAATGAGCCGAACACCCTGTGTATTTCGACCCACCACAGAAATTTCTTCAACTGACGTTCGAACGAGCGTTCCTTGATCACTAATCAACATGATCTCGTCGCCCTCAAATACCTGACGAGCACCAACAACATCACCGTTTCGTTCNGACGTTTGAATGGCGATAACNCCGCGTATCCCGCGGCCTTTCACCGGAAACTCGTCGAGCAAGGTCCGCTTGCCATATCCNAACTCGGCAGCNGTCAACATGTATCCGCCTTCTTCTGGAACAATCAGAGCAATGAGGCGTTGGTCCGCTAANAGACGAATTCCGCGTACACCGCGTGCCGTTCGGCCCATCGCACGAACATCGGACTCTTTAAATCGGACGGCTTTACCCGCACTCGAGACCAATACAATGTCACGGTGTCCATCCGTCATCGAAACGCCCACGAGCGTATTGCCTTCTTCAAGCTCNAGGGCGATCAAGCCGCTNGGCCTCGGGCGAGAAAATTGCTCTAACGGAGTCTTCTTGACCGTGCCGTTGGCNGTCGCCATGAAAACAAAAGAATCCGCATCGAAATCNCCAACGGGCTGTATGGCGGTAATACGCTCGCCGTCCTCAAGAGGCAACATATTGATAAGCGGACGACCCTTTGCTCCTCGACTGCCCTGAGGTATTTGGTACACCTTCAACCAGTAGACCTTTCCCGCATTCGAGAAACAAAGAAGGGTTTCGTGACTATTCGCGATCACTAGATGCTCGACAAAGTCCTCATCGTTCACCGTTGTCGCCATGCGGCCACGCCCGCCACGCCGCTGCGCTTGATATACCTCGAGAGGCTGAGTCTTGGCGTACCCTTGATGAGATACCGTTACCACCACATCTTCTTCGGTGATCAGGTCCTCAGCCGTCAAATCCATTTGAGAACTGAGAATTTCAGTCTTGCGGTCATCCCCGTAATTTTCGCGAATCTCGTTCAACTCGTCGCGAATCACCGTATGCAGTCGATCGCTCGAACCCAATATTTGTTGTAGATCCTGGATTTCCGCAAGAATTCCTTCGTATTCTTCAATCAATTGATCCTTCTCAAGCGCCGTCAGTCGATGAAGCCGCATTTCGAGAATCGACTGTGCCTGTTCTGGGGATAGGTTATATACGCCGTCGCGCAGTCCGTAAGCGTCGTCGAGATCAGGGGGGCGGCAGGCGTCGGGGCCCACCCTCTCCATCAGTTTCGAGATGGTTTCCGACTCCCAGCCCCGACCAAGCATCGCTGCCCGTGCCTCCGCCGCATTCTGCGATTTCCGAATGAGTTCGACGACCGCATCAATATTTTCCAGTGCCACGACCTGGCCTTCGAGAAGATGTCCACGTTGCCGCGCCCGCCGCAGAAGGAACAGCGTCCGACGCGTAATCACTTCGCGTCGGTGCCGTAGAAATGCCTCCAACATTTCTTTCAAATTAACCTGTTTCGGCTGCCTATCAACGATCGCTTGGCAGTTAATACCAAAAACAGACTGCATCTGAGTNTGGGCATATAGATTGTTCAGGACGACTTCGCCCGGCTCGCCGCGGCGCAGTTCAATCACGATTCTCAGGCCATCCCTATCGGATTCATCTCGAATCTCGGTGATGCCCTCGATTCTTTTTTCTTTGACAAGCTCGGCTATCCGTTCGATCAACTTTCTGGTGGTTAACTGGTACGGAATCTCGGTAACGATGATGGATTCTTTGCCCGTGTCCTTGCCCTCGACTGCGGCACGAGCCCGAACGTAGATGCGCCCGCGGCCAGTCCTGTACGCCTGAACAATTCCCGCGCGTCCATTGATAATTCCGGCAGTCGGAAAGTCGGGGCCTTGAACGTGCTCCATCAGCGAATCGATAGAGAGCTCCGGGTTTTCAAGTAGCGCTAAACAGCCGTCAACCACTTCACGCAAATTATGTGGCGGNATGTTGGTCGCCATCCCAACGGCAATACCAGTCGAACCGTTAACAAGTAGGTTCGGTACCCGTGTCGGCAACACCGACGGCATCGTCAGCGTTTCATCGTAATTATCTTCAAATTCCACCGTTTCCATATCTAGATCGGCCAACAAGTCGCTGGCAAACCGAGTCATTCGAACTTCGGTATATCGAGAAGCTGCTGCCGGGTCGCCGTCAATCGAACCGAAATTACCCTGGCCGTCCACGAGCAGGTACCTCATATTCCAAGGNTGGGCCATACGGACAATAGTTTCGTAGATGGAAAGATCACCGTGCGGATGATATTTCCCCATGACTTCACCCGATACGCGCGCACCTTTGATCGGGCTGCGGTTATACGTGTTGTTCAATTCGCTCATAGCAAACAGAACGCGTCGGTGAACGGGTTTAAGACCGTCCCGGATATCGGGCAGTGCCCGTGAAACGATCACGCTCATCGCGTAACCGAGAAACGACTCGCGTAGTTCGTCCTCGATATTGACCGGGCGGATTTCTAGGCCACCTGCAGGCGGACCCCCAGCAACGACGTCGTCGCCTCCCGAACCGGAACCACTTTCAGACTCTGTCGAGTTTTCGTCTTCAGGCATCGGAAGAAGGAAACAGGGTACTCATCGAGTCGTTAAATCACGGTGTTGGGAATAGGCCAATTCTACCATGTTCTAACCATCATCTGGAGGTTTTGGACTAACCGCTGACCGGTTTTTGAAGACTGTTCCGCTATACTCAGATAGATGTCGAATCTGACCGTTAAAACACTACTTCTCGCACGACATCTATTACCCATTTCGCCTTCTAACACGGTTCTTGATGACCATGGTGTTGTCGTGGAAAACGGTCGCATCCTCGCAATCGATTCGAATCATTCGCTATTGAAGAAACATCCGGAAGCTGTCCAAGTCGACTTGAGACACCACATCGTGATGCCCGGGTTAATTAATGCACATGGCCATCTCGCAATGTCGTTACTGCGTGGTTTAGGAGAAGGCCACCTTCTCGATACGTGGCTACGCGAAGTGATCTGGCCATTGGAAACGAGGTTTGTATCTCCGGACTTCGTCGCGGCAGGAACGCGACTCGCCATCGCCGAAATGTTGAGCCGAGGAGTGACCACGGCTAGTGACATGTACTATTTCCCGGAAGTCACCGCAGCCATCGCGGCGGAATTAGGCTTTCGCGCTCAAATCGCTTTTCCCGTAATAGAGCAACGCAATTCATATTCGAATACAGCGGACGAATGCATCCATCGAGGAGTGGAGCTTAACGATGCTTATCGAACAGCCAAAACTATACATCTGGCATTTGGTCCACACGCGGCCTATACGGTGCCGAAAGACACTCTAACTCGGGTGTTCACGTTGGCGGCTGAAATTGGTATCCCGATCCAAATGCATATCCATGAAACGCGACAAGAAGTGCGTAATGCCCACGAGAAATTAGGCAGTTCGTGGATCGAGTACTTAGATAGGTACGGGATGCTGGTACCAGAACTACAAGCCGTCCACATGACGAGTCTGACCCCAGAAGAGATCCAACGCGTTGCTGAACGAGACGTCAAAGTGATCCATTGTCCTTATTCCAACCTCAAGCTAAACAGCGGCAGGTGTCCGATCTCAGATCTATACAGCGCGGGAATCACAGTAGCCTTGGGTACCGACGGAGCAGCCTCGAATAACGCTCTCGATTTACTGGGAGAAGCTCGTCTGGCCGCACTACTCGCGAATGATGGTACGGAGAATCCATCTCGCGTTACGTCGGAGCAGATCCTTGAATCCGCGACGTTGGGTGGAGCGCGAGCACTGGGGCTAGAGGCCGAAACCGGATCGATCGAATCAGGCAAAGCTGCTGATTTGATCGCAATTGACGTTGACAATCCAGGTCTTCAACCTCTGTTCGATGCCCATGCACAGCTCATCCATACGGCTGCCGCCAACCAGGTCAGCCATACCTGGGTTGAAGGGAAACTCCTCTATGAAAACGGATCCCACATAGGTCTCGACGTCAACGAAGTTGTCGCTACAGCTCGTACGTGGCGCGATAGGCTTTCAACATGAACGTCGATCCAAACGAAGTCCAAAAATTCGAGTCACTAGCACATCGTTGGTGGGATCCCGAAGGTGAATTCCGCCCTTTACACGATATTAATAGCACCCGCCTAAAATACATCGACGATCACGCTGCCGTAGCCGGTCTTCGGGTACTGGAAGTCGGCTGCGGTGGTGGAATCCTGACACAGAGTCTCGCTGAACTTGGGGCCGTAACAACCGGTATTGACGTCGCACCTGGCCCGCTGACAGTCGCTCAATTGCACGCGATTGAGACTCAAATGGGCGAAAAGATCCGGTACATAGAAACCACCGCGGAATCTTTTGCCGAAGTCGAACCCGAATCTTTCGACGTCGTGGCCGCGTTAGAGATGCTAGAACACGTTCCTGACTATCGATCTACCGTTTATGCACTCGCCAAGCTCACTCGTCCTGGAGGCAAGGTGTTTCTCTCCACAATTAATCGCAGCTCTAAGGCATATCTGATGGCGGTACTTGGCGCCGAGTATGTTCTCAATATTTTGCCGCGTGGAACTCACGATTACGCCAAGTTCATTAGACCCAGCGAACTCGCCAACGCTGCCCGCGATGCCGGTCTATTAGTAAAAGACATTACAGGCTATAGCTATAACCCATTGACTCGTGGTTGCAAATTAGTCGCCAATCCGTCTGTTAACTATCTTGTGTACGCCCAAAAGTTATAGCCCCCATATTCGCATTGTCATCGCGAATCACCTCACGATCGCCGTGTGTAATAGTGAAACGCTAATCCTGGTTAATTACGATGGCTCGTTGGGGCCGCAAGCCCGGGGTAAGGAATCAACACGGAATTTCCGACATTAAGCTTTTTGGTTTTATCCGGGCCGGATTTTACATATTTAACACCCATTAAATCGCAAAGGCGTCGGACGTCGTCTGGCCCTATTTCCATCAGTTGCCCACGTCGCAACGACGAAGGAAGAACCACCGGTCCAAAGCGAACACGTTTCAAACGAGTGACTTTCACACCCTGACTTGCGAATAACAGTCGAACTTCTCGATTACGACCCTCCATTAGCACAACGTGATACCAATGATTACTACCGTGTCCGTTGTAGTAACGTATGTCAGAGAATCGACCGATCTCGCCGTCAATCGTCACACCGCTCTTTAGTTGCTCCATGCCCGCATCTTCTAGTTTGCCTTCGACCCGCACAGCGTACTCCCGATCAATTCCTGTACTTGGGTGCATGAGCCGATGGGCTAACAAACCATCGTTAACAAATAATAAGAGTCCACTTGTGTTGACGTCCAAACGTCCAACTGAAATCCACCGGCCACCGGCCAGTACAGGTAATTCGTCGAAAACGGATGCCAAATTGTCGGCAGGAGCGGCTGAGACAATTGTTCCAACCCGTTTGTTCATCAGCAACGCTCTCGGCGGTGTCATTTTCCGAGGGGCTAGCTCCTGACCATCAACCTTGATGTTCTCGGTTTCAGTGACTCGCTGCCCGAGCATCGCAATTCGACCATCAACCAGAACGCGTCCAGCTTGAATCCAACGCTCCATTTCGCGACGCGATCCTAGACCACGAGAAGCAAGTACTTTCTGCAGTTTCTCAGATTTCAAGGAAGCGTCTAATCAGTCCGCCGTCGGGAGTTTTACAACCTCAGCTAACGGTCGCCTTTCGTCACCTTGCCCGGGTTCTGGTTCGCCCTTGCCTTCTTCCACATTCCCGTCAGACGCATCCGATGTTGAAGACTCGTCGATTCCATCATCAACTACCATCAGCATCTCGGCGGAACCAGATTCAGCTTCCGTTCCAGAATCATCCGATGCGTTCCGAACTTCATCAACCTCTTGAAATAAAACCGGTTCGATCAGCGCTTTTACCTCCGACAATGGCGGCAATTCAGCGAGTGATTTGAGATTAAAATAATCGAGAAAGGCTCTCGTCGTTGCATAAAGAATAGGACGGCCCGGAACCTCGCGATGGCCAATCTCTCGAATCCAGCCCCGTTCCATTAACGTCCGCATGATGTTGGAACTAACACTGACTCCCCTAACTTCCTCGATATCACCTCGGGTCGCCGGTTGCCGATACGCGATCAACGCAAGAGTCTCCAACAAGGCTCTCGAGTATCTAGGCGGTTTCTGTTCCCAAAGTCGGCCGATCCATTCCGACAACCCCGCTCGTACCTGGAACCTGTATCCGGACGCGACCCTGACAAGCTCGTAACCTCTCTCGGTACACCCCATTTCGATGTCGCCTAGGACGTCTCTCAATAAGCCCCGGGGCTCTTCACTATCCAAGTCTCCTTCTAAGAAAAGCCGCTCGAGTTGTTCTACCGATAACGGTTCGCCAGCGACCAATAATGCCGCTTCAACTATTTTTCTGACTTCCCCAATATCCATTACTCTTCATCCTCTACCGCTTCACTCCTTGTTTGCACATATATCGGCGAGTACGGCTCATTCTGAGAGACATCGACAAGGCCTTCGCGCATTAACTCAAGCAACGCCATAAACGTGACGACAACGCCTCTACGGCCTTCTTCTATTTCGAATAGCTCCGAAAAATTCAAGAAGCCGGTGTTTCCCGCTATTCGTTCGAGGATATTTGACATTCTCTCCTGGATCGAGAGCGGTTCCGCTGTTACGGAATGACGTTTAAATAGCTCGACCCGATTGAGCACTTCGGCAAGTGCGATCGACAATTCACGAAAATCTACGATGGGATCCGAATGACCTCGAACAAGCTCGGGTTTTTCGACGTGAGCGACATGTATCTCGCGTTCAACTCGCGGCATAGTGTCGATGTTCGCCGCGGCTTCCTTGAATACTTCGTATTCTTGAAGCCGACGAATTAACTCGGCACGCGGATCAGTTTCATCTTCATCGGCATCTTGTTCTCGCGGAAGCAACATTCGCGATTTGATTTCTGCCAACATTGCGGCCATGACCAGGTATTCGCCGGCTAACTCAAGTTGTAGAACCGACATTAGCTCGATGTATTGCATGTACTGTTGTGTTATTTCGGCAACCCGGATCTCGAGAACATCGAGGTTTTGTCGTCGGATCAAGTACAGCAGAAGATCCAAAGGCCCTTCAAAAGCTTCAAGAATTACCTCGAGGGCGTCTGGAGGTATATATAGATCGTCCGGAAGTTGTTCGACCACTTGCCCTCGAACAATTGCCACGACTCGATCATCCGACTCCGTTTCGACAATTGGTTTCACAGACACATCATCCGCCGACCGATCCGAATCATCTGCGGTACCACTCATCGATACGAAATCCCTATTGCACTTCGGACGTCTTCAAGTGTTTCACGCGCAACGTCCCTTGCCGCTTCTGAACCCTCAATGACGATCGAACGCACCAAATCTCGGTTATTCTCAAATTGTTCTGCCCTCTCAATAAAAGGAGCCTGTTCCTCATTGATCGCATCTATTAGGGGACCTTTGCATTCGACGCATCCGATTCCCGCGCTCCGACAACCGTTCGAAGCCCAACGCCTAACATCCTCTTCCGAATAAATTTCGTGTAGTTCGAAAACAGGGCATTTGCTGGGATCACCGGGATCGTCGCGTCGCACCCGTTGAGGATCTGTTTTCATTGTTCGAATTTTCTGTTCGACGACAATCGGATCTTCGCGTAGTCTGAGAGTGTTATTTAACGACTTCGACATCTTTTTGCCATCTAGACCAGGAACTTTGGGAGTCTCCGTCAATAGCGCCTGGGGTTCAGGAAGAATAATTCGACCACCTCCTTCTAAATATCCAAATAGTCGCTCACGGTCACCAATCGAGAGATTTTGTTGTTCTGTGAGTAACGCTCGGGCCCGTTCAAGTGCTTCGGCATCACCTCTTTCTAGATATTCCTTTCGCGCATTGTTGTAGAGCCGAGCTGGTTTTCGACCCATTTTTTTTATCGCCGATTCCGCATGTTGTTCAAATTGCGGTTCACGACCGTAAATGTGATTGAACCGCCTGGCTATCTCACGACTCAGTTCAACGTGAGCCACTTGGTCAGCACCCACCGGAACGTTACCGGCCCGATAAATCAATATATCCGCGCTCTGTAACAGCGGATAACCAAGAAACCCATAAGTATCGAGATCATGGTCTTGCAAGGTAGCTATCTGGTCTTTGTAACTGGGGACCCGCTCGAGCCAACTGTTCGGGGTAATCATCGATAACAACAGGTGCAATTCGGCATGTTCCGGCACTCGGCTCTGTACGAAGATCGTGCACGATCCTGGACTGATTCCCGTAGCTAACCAGTCAATCACGGTATCGAGGGTGAATTGTTCAATATCGCCCGTTTCTTGGTAATGCGTCGTTAGTGCGTGCCAGTCAGCGACAAAGAAGAAGCAATCGTACTCGTGTTGCAGTCGGACCCAATTCTTCAAGACGCCATGGTAATGCGCAATATGTAGTCGGCCGGTCGGCCGCATCCCGGATACGACTCGTCGTTCTGAGTCGTTGCTACTCAAAGAAGATCTCGCGATTTTCGAAGACGTATCAAAATCATTATCGAATTCGAACGGAAGTATTATATGTAAGTCCCTTACTCCAAACCACGGTTTATGAGAGGAGCGCTGTCTACCACGCAAGTCGGGACTGGATCTTCAGACACCGATACCTGAAGATTCCGATCACCCGACAGTAACCGATCGTTGTTCACGTTGAACTCGATGATCACTTCACTGAAAGGAAATTATGAGATTCGTCTTCCATACCACTTCGACTCACGCTCTCGCCCTCTGTGTCCCCTGCCCGAGCTGAGCCATGAAAAAATTTCTTGAGACTCTGCCCGGCTTGGTTTTCACCGCCCTTTACTTCGGCAACTGGGCAATTTTCGGCAACTGGGACATCTATTTGGCGACCACAGGGTTAATGATCAGTGCATTGATCCAAGTATTGGTCATGAAACTCTACGGCTGGAAAATTTCGGTGATGATCGGTCTATTTTTTTGGCTCGCGATGATTTTTGGAGGGATGACTCTGTTCTTTCAAAACGTCGTTTTCATCCAATGGAAGCCAACCATCTTCCATTGGGGTGCCGCACTGGCAATTGTCGGCAGTCGATTTATCGGGACAGGTCAATTCATCCCTGACGCTCTTGGGAAGTTTCTCTCACTCGACCTGCCTGATCGTGCATGGAAGCACCTCACCTGGGGATGGGCGGCAGGTTGGTTCATAATGGGCGCCGCGAATCTCTATGTCGCATTCCAGTTTTCGGAACAGTTTTGGATGGCATACAAACCGATCGCTGGCTTCGTTTTCACTTTCGCTTTGGTTTTCGCCAGTTATTTTTACCTTTACCGCGGCCATCAGTTACCCCACAACCCAGGTTACGAGTCAGAAAATAGTGAACCCAAACCAAACAACTAAAGGAACAACCTCCGTCGACCCGGGCACTATGCTTAGGCTTGGAGGCCTGCGTCAGCGATAGCTATGACCGCGCTCTCAGTGAACGTAAATAAGGTGGCTTGGCTGCGCAACGCTCGAGGTGGCTCTCGTCCCGATCTGAGTGAGACGACTAGAACCGTCATAAAAGCCGGCGCAAATGGAATCACCGTTCATCCTCGACCCGACCAACGGCACATTCGTCCTCAAGACGTGATCGATATACAAGCCGTCATATCCGCTACCAACGAGGTTGAATTCAACATCGAGGGTAATCCGACAGCGGAGCCACGAGAAAATGGATATCCAGGGTTCTATCAACTTGTCGAGGCAGCAAAACCAGATCAATGCACGCTTGTGCCCGACACGGAGCACCAGCTCACGTCAGATCATGGTTGGGAACTCCGCGAAGCTACGACATTCGATAGCGTCAGATCGATAATCGCTAAGTACCAAGATCTCGGTACGAGGGTCAGCTTGTTCATCGATCCGGATCCCGACCAAATCTCTAGAGCGCGTGATGTCGGCGCAGACCGAATCGAACTGTATACGGGACCGTACGCAGACTCCGTGGCCACATATGGGATTGATTCCGAAGAGGCGGGCAAGCAGTGGGAGCTATACCGCAGAGCCGTTATTCACGCCAAAGAACGAGGCCTAGGGATAAACGCGGGGCACGACCTAAACCTCGCCAACCTGACTCGATTCTGTTCCATCGGAGACATCGATGAGGTCTCGATCGGTCACGCGCTCATTGCGGACGCGCTGGATCACGGATTAGCGGTAACAGTCGAGCGTTATCTTGAAGCCTTGCGCACGGCGGTATCGAACGATCGAATGACGCCGGCTTAAAATGCGAGCAAGTCCGATTCCTTTTCCGCGAGGACATCGTCAACTTCATTAACCCGAGAATCAGTTATTTTCTGTAGCTGCTCCTCTGCTCGGCGCCCTTCATCCTCCGTCGATTCTTTTTCACGGACGAGCTCGCGGACATCGGCAATCGCGTCGCGTCTCACGTTTCGAATGGACACACGCGCAGTTTCCGCTTCACCTTTCGCCTTTCGAATCAGGTCACGTCGATTTTCCTCCGTCAAAGGGGGTAGTGGTAGACGAATGGCTTCGCGTGTGCCCGTCGGTGTTAAACCAAGATCGCTTTTTAGTATCGCCTTCTCAATATCTGGAATAACTGACTTTTCCCAGGGCGTGATCATGAGCGTCCGTGCATCCTCAACGCTAATCGATGCAACCTGATTTATCGGAGTCAAGGTCCCGTAATACTCAACTTCTATTGCATCAAGTAATGAAGGTGTTGCGCGACCGGTGCGAATTCGGGAAAAAGCAGNCCTCAAGGAAGATACTGATTTAATCATGCGTTCGCTCGCATCCTGTTTGATTTCGTCAAGCATCGCTTCCCACCCCCCCCGAGTTACATATCATCGTGCCGACATTCTCACCGCTTGGTATCTTGGTCAACGTAGCGCTNTCGACCATATCGCAGATATCAACGGCTATCGCACGGTTCTTGCCCAACTCAATTGCCGGTGAATCCATGATCTCGACGCCATCGACCTTAACCGCCTTAACAACTAAATCCATCGACAGCTCGACCGCCCGCAAGCATGTCGCTGTATCGGCCTCAAAAAACGGATTTCCCGTTCCCTTCGAGCCACCAACATTTCATCAGACAACTTGAGTAGCAGCCGCTCGAGCACTTCGACGTACTGCCCCGATCCCATCGGTTTCAATCTAGTTAAGTTGCGCTGCTACCTCCGCAGCAAAGTCCTCATCCTTCTTTTCAATCCCTTCGCCAACTTCAAAACGGACAAAGCGAAGACACGTCGCTCCAGATCGCTCTAGAAGATCGCCCACTTTGGTATCCGGGTCACGCACGTATGACTGATCCAATAGGCTCGATTCAGCCAGAAATTTTTGTACTCGCCCATCAACTATTCTTTGAACTATCGCTTCTGGCTTCCCACTTTCGAGCGCCTGTGCCTCATAAATTTGGCGCTCCTTTTGAAGCTCCTGTTCCGGCATTTGATCTGCGGACAGCACCAGCGGGTTCATCGCGGCTACATGCATCGCTATTTCCTTGCCCAGCACAGCATCTCCGCCCCGAATTTCAACCAATGACCCGAGCCTGTCGTTGGCGTGCAGATAGCTGCCTACCTCGCCCTCCTGACTTACGAAACGGATTGCTCGCCTAACCGATATATTTTCTCCGATTATCTGCACCAGTTGTTCGCGAGCCTTTTCGAGTCCGTCCATCTCGGCATCACCATGCGCTAGAACCCAATTAACCGCCTTGTTAGCAAAGTCNATAAAGTGATCGTTTCGCGCCGCAAAATCCGTTTCCGAATTGACTTCAACCATCGCTCCGGAAGCACCGTTTTCCGAAACGAGCACGGCAAGCAATCCCTCGGACGCCGTCCGATCCGCCTTCTTAGCGGCTTTTACGGCACTTTGCTTGCGTATGATTTCGATCGCTTTGTCAACATCGTCCCCTGCATCGTCAAGTGCTTTCTTACAATCACCGAACCCCACGCCAGTCCGCGATCGTACTTCCTTGACTTTAGCGATATCAGTCAATCTCACGATTCCCGTCGNTCGCTGATGAGCTTTCGCTCGACTCGTCGCCTTCACTCGNNTCAGCTTCGGCCGGAACCTCAACTTCTCCTGCTGTCTCNTCGACTGCCACTGGCTCTTCTTCTTTCGACTCTTGTTTGTCAGTTTCTTCGGTCGGTGTCTCCGCGGGCGCCTCTCCACTTGCATCGCTTACATCGCTCGCTTCGGCTTCCGCCGGAACCTCAAGTTCTCCTGTTATCTCCTCGACTACCGCCGGCGCTTCTTCTTTCGACTCTTGTTTGTCAGTCTCTTCTGTGAGTTTCTCCGCGNCCACCTCTCCACTTGCATCGCTTACATCGCTCGCTTCAACTTCTACAAATTCATCTAAGCCCACATCTGACGATCCTTGGTTTTTTCCCTCTAGAATGGCATCGGCAACNGCAGTAACGTACAAACGGACGGCACGAATCGCATCGTCGTTGCCTGGAATAATGTAATCGACGCCCTCCGGATCGCTATTGGTATCNACGANNCCAATTACCGGAATCGCGAGCTTGTTTGCTTCAGTAATAGCTATCTTTTCGTACTCTACGTCGACCACAAACAACGCATCGGGGAGCCCGCCCATCTCTTTGATTCCCCCGAGACTACGCTCCAGCTTCGCCATTAATCGGCGTTTCTGCAGAGCCTCCTTCTTGGTTAGAAGTTCTAGTGTTCCTGCTTCAGCCTGTTCTTCTAGTTCCGTCAAGCGTCGTATGGACTGTCTTATGGTCTTATAGTTTGTCAGCATCCCGCCCAACCAGCGTTGATCGACGTATGGCATGGAAACCCTTTGGGCCTGTTCACGCACCACTGTCGCCGCCGCCCGTTTAGTACCTACGAAAAGGATCTTCTGTTTTCTTGCGCCGAGCGAACGTNCGTATGCCAATGCCTCCTCGAACGCTGGCATAGTCTTTTCAAGGTTGATTACATGGATACTATTTCGGGAGCCAAAAATGTAAGGCGACATTTTTGGATTCCAATAGCGCGTCTGATGGCCAAAGTGCACGCCGGCCGCCAGCATGTCCCGCATTGTAATTTCAGTCATTAATTGTCCTAGGGTTGTTGACGCATGATGCGCACAAGCCGTGCAAAACGCTGAATCCGCCCTTGCCCAAGATTGAGGAAAAGGCCACCCGCAACGTATTTATTACTGCACGGCGCTCAATTTCGCCATACTGCAAGGACGTTACACGCCGTCCTTTATGGCGGGGCGCGCTTTATACCATAATTCCCGTTCACCAGCCCGAGCTTTAGCGGATACGAACATGACGGTGAGTCTTCGGACCAGCGATGAAATCGAAAAAATGCGAACGGCCGGTCGGCTAGCGGCGCAGGTGCTCGAAATGATTGGTGAACACGTTAGACCTGGCATCACCACGGAAGAGCTAGATCGCCGGTGTCACGATTTCATCGTCAACGATCTGGCATGCATCCCCGCACCTTTGAATTATTCGAACGCCCCTGGTCAACCACCCTTTCCCAAATCGATCTGCACGTCAGTCAACCACGTCGTTTGTCATGGAATTCCAACAGAGCGAAAGACGCTCAAACTTGGAGACGTCGTCAATATCGACGTAACGGTCATCAAAGACGGCTTCCACGGTGACACGAGTAAGATGTACTTCGCAGGTGAACCCAGCGTGCTTGCACAAAGACTTGTCAAAATAACCCAAGAGTGTTTATACCTTGGTATCCGACAAGTTCGTCCCGGTGCACACCTCGGTGATATCGGACACGCGATTCAACAACACGCCGAAAACAATCGTTTCACTGTGGTTAGGGAATTTTGTGGCCACGGAATTGGTGATCGTTTCCATGACGAGCCTCAAATCCTTCACTACGGTCGCCGAGGNGAAGGCTTGGAGATTCAATCAGGCATGACATTCACCATTGAGCCCATGATCAATGCGGGGAAACGCCACATAAAACTTCTTCCTGACCATTGGACCGTTGTTACCAAGGACCACAAGCTATCCGCCCAGTGGGAACACACTATCTTAGTCACGGACCAAGGAGCTGAGGTCATGACCCTNCGTGATGAAGAAAAGACAGCCTGACCCGGCACCGGTCGACCTAGCCGGGCTCAAGCGAAGAATCTCACGNGCGGAAGACGTCTTAGCGAAGCGATTCTGGGAGGGCGAAAACGTCGAAACGCTGGTGCGGGAAAGATCCGCTTTCATTGACGCGTTTCTCGCCGAAATATGGCAACACTGGTTCGAATATCAACAAGACGTCGCGCTGCTTGCGATCGGCGGGTATGGCCGCGGGGAGTTACACCCCTTTTCAGATATCGACCTCCTGATACTCGTCAAGAACAACCGNCTCAAAGATTCCGATATCGAACACTTCGTTCAACTGCTTTGGGATTTGAAACTCGATATCGGACACAGCGTCCGCACNGTCAGCGAGTGCCGCTTGGAAGCATCAAAGAATGCTTCGGTAGTTACGTCTCTATACGAACGTCGTTACCTCGCGGGTTCGCAGGTTCTTGTTGCAAAGCTAGATCGTTTTCTTGATCGGAAAAATTTTTGGCCAAGCNCCAAGTTCTTTGCAGCTAAACGCGCTGAGCAATCTGTTCGNCACGCCCGATTCGACAATGTCGAATACGACCTTGAGCCCAATATCAAGGGTTCTCCAGGTGGATTGAGAGATATTCAAACAATCAGTTGGATCACTCGGCGACACCTTNAAACCACCGATTTAAATGAACTGACGCGATTGGGTTTCTTGACAAAACTAGAATGCGATTGGCTAAAAGACGGCCTTGTATTTCTCTGGAAGGTCCGCTTCGGACTGCATTTGTTGGCGGCGCGTAAAGAAGACCGGTTGTTATTTGATTACCAACGTGAACTCGCCAAGCGTTTCGGCTATGTGGATTCCGAAGGCATGCTTGCGGTCGAAACGTTCATGAATGATTACTATCGCCGCGTGCTAGAACTCCGTGAGGTGAATGACATTTTGTTCCAGCACTTTGAAGAAGCTATCGCTCGGACGTCTCGCCAGCCAAGAATTGAAGCCATAAATCCAAGGTTTCAACTCCATAACGACTACATTGAAGTGACCGCTGATAATGTGTTCGTTCTGCACCCCCCGGCGCTGATGGAGATTTTCTTGATCATGGCAAATCGAACCGATATTGCCGGCGTTAGGGCGACGACCATCCGCCTTATTCGTGAACATCTGGATCTCATCGACGAAGATTTTCGTCGAAAACCCGANGTCACCAAATTATTCATTGAACTTTTGAAAGCTCCCTATACGCTTGTTAGTCAATTGACCCGCATGCGCCGCTACGGCGTTCTCGGACGCTACATTCCGGAGTTCGGGCGGGTCGTCGGTCAAATGCAGCACGACCTTTTTCATATTTACACCGTAGATGCACACACCATGATGGTGATCCGTAATATGAGAAGACTTCATCAAGGAACGTCTCGAGACGATTTTCCAGTTGCGTGGAGAACTGCTAACAACTTACCCAGGATCGAATTACTTTATATCGCCGGACTATTTCATGATATTGGCAAAGGGCGTGGCGGCGATCACTCGGTGCTAGGAGCAACCGACGTAACCAAATTTTGCCAGCGTCACAACTTACCTACTGCGGACACTGAACTGGTTGCATGGCTCGTAAGTAATCACTTATTTATGTCGACAACGGCTCAGCGTAAAGATATTCACGATCCCGAAGTCGTAATCGACTTTGCTCAGAAAGTAGGGTCAGAGGAACGGCTGGAATATCTGTATACATTGACCGTTGCGGACATTAACGCCACAAACCCAACGCTATGGAATAGCTGGCGTGCGACCCTGATGCGCCATCTCTACATGGAAACGAGGAAGGCGCTGAAGCGCGGTCTCTCGAACCCGATTCTACGAAGCGACTACATAGACGACTGCAAAGCAACAGCATATTCAATATTGGCCGAGCAAGGGATCACAGTCCAGAAAGCAGATCTAATCTGGGACAACCCTGGTCAAGACTTTTTCCTTCGTCACTCCGGCGTCCAAATAGCTGCCATTACCAACGAAATTGCCGATCATGATCCACGCACTGGTCCGCTTATCTCAGTTCTAGATGTCGTCGGAGAAGTCAGCTCGGAAGGAGCGACAGAAATATTTCTATATTGTCGTAACCGCGCCCATCTCTTTGCCGACAGCGTTGTAACACTCGATCACCTAGGGTTACACGTCGTTGATGCGAGTATTGCTACCAGCACCAACGACTATTGCTTCAATTCTTACATCGTCCTTGAGGACGACGGCAAACCCATCCGAAAGCCTGGACGGAAACGGGAAGTTCAAGAAAACCTCAGCCAAGCGCTCACTCAAGGGACGAGGCCTCCAACCAGCCAACCTAGGAAGATTTCGCGGCGCCTACGGCATTTCGTAACTCAAACCGAGGTGATAATCACAAATCCCGACGATACATTTGAATCCATTCTCCAGATCATTTCATCCGACCGTCAAGGATTGTTGTCGATGGTCGGCAGCCTATTCGTCGAACTAGACATTGTGGTTCATCAGGCCCGTATCACAACGCTCGGCGAAAGGGTTGAAGATGTTTTTCACATAAGCGATCTAGAGGGCAACCCCATCTTGGACCGTACGCGCATAAACCAAATTGTTTCGAGTATGGAAGAAAGAATCGATTCCGAGGTAATCGAGGCGGTTGCATGAATCCGTACCTTCGACATCTGCTTCCGTATCCTTTCGAGCGCTTAAACGCCCTGAAGGAGGGACTCACGACGAAATCAGAGAACGCTCACGTCTCTTTATCCCTGGGGGAACCAAAACATGCACCGCCAAAATTCGTATTGGAAAGCCTATCCGACAGACGTGTTCTTGAGTCGGGATTGACAACATATCCGACGACGCGTGGAAGTCGCGACATTCGCACCGCGATCGCAGAATGGTTGACTCACCGATTTAACATCCAAGCTGACCCAGATCGCCACATACTGCCTGTCAACGGTACAAGAGAAGCTCTATTTTCTTTTGGCCAAGCGATTTTGAGCGGCGCATCGCATAGTTACACGCTGTTACCAAACCCGCTTTACCAGATCTACGAGGGCGCTGCGCTACTGAGGGGATCTACTCCAATCTACGTCTCCAATAACGGCAAACCCGATTTCGATGCGATCGACAACAACACTTGGGATCGTTGCGAACTTCTCTACATTTGCTCGCCAGGTAATCCGACCGGGACATTCATCGAAAGCGATGTTTTAGGGATGCTTATAGAACGTGCCCACGAACACGATTTCGTTATCGCTGCGGACGAATGTTATTCCGAGATTTATTACCACGAAGGCGAACCGCCCAAGGGATTATTGGAAGTAGCGAAGGATCTTGGCGTACATGATTTTGGTCATTGCGTGGTCTTCCACAGCCTCTCCAAACGATCAAATTGTCCTGGGTTACGTTCCGGCTTCGTCGCAGGTGACGCCAACATCATTGAACGCTATTTCCAATACCGCACATACCACGGCTGCGCGATGCCCGAACACGTCCAACATGTGAGTTCCCGCATTTGGCGAGACGAGCAGCACGTCATCTCCAACCGTCGAGCATATCGGGAAAAGTTCGATGCGATTAATCCCGTTCTTTCGCGAGTCTTCGACGTGCGGATACCACCTGGTACCTTCTATTACTGGCTTCGACTCCCCGGCGATGACGAATCTTTCGCTCGGGATCTTTTTGTCACCGAGAACATTACCGTGTTGCCGGGTCAATACTTGGGGAGAGATTGTCAGGGAACAAATCCTGGTCAGAACTGCATCAGAATAGCGTTGGTTGCACCTATCGCTGATTGCATCGATGCCGTCAACAGACTAGTGAATTTCGCCGAAGGCTATTACATATGACTGAAGAGGTCTTCGATCTCACATGCGACCTCATTAACCGTTCCTCCGAAACGCCCAACGACGGGGGTTGTCAGCAACTCATTGCACAACGGCTGACCACGGCTGGATTCAATGTCAATCACCTCCCCTTCGGTCCGGTCTGTAACATGTGGGCGAAGGTTGGGGAAGGAGAACCGCTGGTAGTTTTCGCTGGGCATACCGATGTCGTTCCCCCAGGTCCATTAGCTCATTGGAGGTCGCCTCCATTTCAAGCGACGGTCGTGGGTCAATACCTCTACGGTCGTGGCGCCGCAGACATGAAATCGAGCCTCGCAGCCATGACCGTAGCGACCGAACGATTTCTGTTAGGCCATCCAGATCACGTCGGATCTATAGGATTCCTGATTACCAGCGACGAAGAAGGCGACGCTACAGACGGGACCGCAAAAGTTATCGATCACCTGAACCAACAAGGCACTAGGATCGACATGTGCATTGTCGGGGAACCGTCGTCTGATAAAAAACTCGGGGATGTCGTAAGGGTCGGTCGCCGGGGATCGCTCAACGGTCGGATGCGATTCGTCGGCGAACAAGGGCATGTCGCTTACCCTGATCTGGCATGTAACCCAATTCACGCCGCAATCACCGCATTATCCCAACTCGTTACAAAGATTTGGGATACCGGCAACGCCTACTTCCCGCCAACTACGTTCCAGATATCCAACCTGAACGCTGGCACCGGCGCAGCCAACGTGATTCCGGGCGAACTCGACGTTCGGTTCAACTTCAGATTCAACACAGAGCATAGTGCCGAGGATTTACAAGCCGCCGTCGAGAATCACTTACTCAATCACGATCGTCGAATCGAGGTCATATTTGATTGGCAACTATCAGGACAACCGTTCCTAACTAAGAAGGGACGGCTGCTCGACGCCGTTCAAACGGCTATCCGGTCGGTTGCGTCGCTGGATCCCGAACTCTCAACTTCTGGTGGAACATCGGACGGACGATTCATCGCACCAACTGGGGCAGAAGTTGTCGAACTGGGTCCAGTCAACGAGTCCATCCACAAGATTAACGAATGCGTCCGTATTAGTGAGTTAGAACCCCTCGCGAAAATGTATCAAAACATCCTCTTCCGACTGCTATGTTGAAGTCTCGCCAACTCTTTTTCTTGGGCTTGGTTTTTTTTCTTTCGTTCCTCGTCATCTATCTGCCAGCAAACTCGATACGGCTCGTGACAAATGGACTGCCCGCGATAGATGTTTCGACAACCGAGGGGAGTGTCTGGAACGGAAGCGGACGACTACATGTGAGCACGTTCTACGCGGGCTCTCTGCGTTGGTCAGTTGATCCATTCCAATTAGCCCTCGGCAAACTCGCCATCGAATGGGTGCTCGAGGACCAAACGCATTCATTCGACGGTACAGCAACGATTCGGTTCGGCGGGATGGCGGTCTCCTTCGACGGGTTAATAGACGCAGAAACCATCAACCGAATATTGAGTCCCTACGAGATGTTTTTGACCGGTGCACTTCACCTCAATTCGGTTGAAGCAACTGTCGATAGAAACGAAAGTCAGGTCAATATCCGAGGAGATATGCGCTGGGACGGTGGTACCGTGCGGTACCGTATGTCGAATCAAAGGTTTGTACGGGAACTACCCGCGTTATTGGGCGAGTTGCAAATGATGGAGGGTGGCCCTTTGATGACGGTTAGGTCCGAGACAGACGACACGCCACTATTGAAAGCAAGGCTCGACAACGATGGTTGGATCCACATCGGCATCACGAAACGGTTTACGCATTTGATTGGTCAACCCTGGCCGGGTGACGAATCGGACGGCGCTATCGTGATGGAGGTGTCGGAAAAACTTCTTTAAGATTGGACATCCAATTTTCGGCCACCAACGGTGTTCGATTTCAGCCCCAAGCTCATCGATATTGCACGAAACGTTGTATTGATCATATTGCTGGTAGCGATCGCATGGTCGCTACACGAATCCTTCTACTTCTTTATGTTTCCGCCTGAAGAGAAGTCTGCACAGCTACCTAATGATCTCGGCACAAACACCGTCCCTGACGAGGGTTCAATCGATCATATTACGTCGCTAAACCTATTCGGGGATGCCTCGCGGGCCCAATTGAATTCGACAGCGCCGGTGACCGAATCCCTCGCGGAAACCCGGCTTAACTTAGAACTCATCGGCGTATTTGCAGCGAGCGACGACGATCCGCAAGACTCGGCAGCCTTGATTTCGGAAAAACGCGGGACCGCAAAACTATTTCGTATTAATGAACGGGTACCGGGTAATGCAACGCTAATCGAAGTATTTGCAGACCGAGTCGTTATCGAGCGGTCGGGGAAACGAGAATTGCTCCGCTTCCCAACCACCAAAAGCAACTTCACACCACAGGCAGAATCCAATCGGGTAACTAACGATCCAGCTCTTTCTCGCTCGGAGCCGGCCTCGGACGGTTCCCGAACCACTAACAGGTCATTAAATGTAATAAACGTTGCGCGTTCTGAAGCGGAGAATCAGGCAACTACCGGACGCGGCGCGCAACAGTCGGTCCGACAAGTTATTGCTTCGTACCAGGGTCGACTAGAAAACGACGCGAAAGGTACACTCGCAGAATTAGGAATTAAACCCATTTCAACAGAAGTCGCAGGAGGGTATCGCCTGGGCAACTTAGCCTCGCATCCAGCGTTGATGCAAACGGGACTTCAACCCGGTGATATCTTGCTCTCGGTGAATAACCGGGCCATCGGTAACGTCGCGGAAGATAGACTCGAGTTTGAGAACGTGCTCGCCCAGGGCTCTGCTCGTCTTGAGATTAAACGAGGCAGTAGGAACTTTTTCATCACGGTTTCTCTCAAATAATGCATATGCACACGCAACGTCTCCATTGGCTCGTTTTAGTTTGCTGTTTCCTCAGTACGCCAGCATGGTCCGATGCCCAGACCTGGAAGATCAACCTGAAGAACGCAGACATTCGTGAGTTTATTACTCAAGTTTCAACCATCACGGGGAAAACGTTCGTCGTTGATCCGAGGGTGAAAGGTAATGTAACCGTCGTCTCTGACCGCAACCTCGATACTGACGCGGTCTACGCATTGTTTCTCTCCGTGCTCCGAGTTCACGGTTTCGGCGCGTCGCGCACCGGGGACGTCGTCCGGATTGTACAAAGTGCCACCGTAAAACAATCGGGCGCACCCGTTAATGATGACGGTGGATCGTTGTCCGAAGAAGTCGTGACCCGGGTGATCTCGGCGCGCAATGTTGCTGCAGCAGAATTGGTCAAGATTCTCCGTCCAATGATCCCGCAATACGGCCATATCGCTGCCGTCGCCCAGGCGAACGTCGTTATCATCAGCGATCATGCCGACAATATCGGACGGTTACTAACAATCATTCGCCAAGTTGATGTCGCTGACGAAGATGAAGTCGTGGTGGTGGCTCTCGAACAAGCATGGGTGGGTAGTGTGGTCGAAATTCTTGAACAAGTTGCGCCAGATCAGATTGGGAAATCGGCCGACGGACCGCAACGAGTTCTTGTGATTGGGAACGATCGAAACAACACGCTAGTTTTAAGGGGAAAAAGCGGTCCGATTGCGGAGGTACGTTCGTTGATCGAGCAACTGGATCAGCCCGCAACATCTTCAGGTTCAACCCGCGTTTTTCAGTTAAACCACGCTGATGCCACACGGACAGCGGAGATCCTTAACGGCGTTTTGATAGATCCACGCGGACGTGGGGATAACTCAAAGTCCGAAAACACCAGCATTCAAGCCGATACATCCTTGAACGCAATTGTTGTCAGGGCCGATCCCGGAACAATTACTGAAATCGAGGATATTCTGCGTCAACTTGATATTCGCAAGGCCCAAGTACTCATCGAGGCGGCCATTGTGGAAATCTCCGTGGATGAAACAAGTGCCATCGGAATCGAAGCCGGTGCGGCAGATGCAACCGGGGAGTCGGTGCCCTTTGTCAGCACCACCCTCAACGGCATCATCTCCAACGTACTAAGCAACATCGCCGCGACAGCCGGTGAATCCGGAAAAATTGATCCCGTACAAGGGATAGCAAGTGTTGGTTCTCCAACACTTGCAGTAGCACGGCTCGATCCAGACGGCGTGTCATTTGGCGCCATCCTTAATGCACTCGCGGTCAATACATCGGCAGATCTGCTATCGACACCCAGTGTCCTGACTCTCGACAACGAGCAAGCCAATATTCTTGCTGGCCAAACGGTCCCCTTTCGTACTGGGTCGTTCACTTCGACCAACAACGGTGCCAGTAACCCCTTCACCACCATACAACGACAGGATGTTGGCATCGAGCTAACGGTCACGCCCCACATCCACGACGACTCATCAATTCGACTCGAAGTTTCCCAATCGGTCGAAAACGTCGTCAATACCGGCCTCGAAATCGGCGAGGCCGGGTTTTCCGATGTAGTTACTAACAAACGTAGCATCGAAACAACCATCTTAGCGGACGACCGGCAGACGATAGTCCTCGGCGGCCTAATTCAAGACGACCTAAGAGAAACCCGGAAAAGAGTGCCCTTGATAGGATCGATTCCGGTTCTTGGGCGGCTTTTCCAGAATCGATCCAAGGCTCGAACTAAGCGTCATCTGTTAGTGTTCCTACGGCCCACCATCCAACGGAATCGAGAAGAAGTTGCCGATACCACAGATCGGAAATACAAGGGCATTTGGCAAGTACAGATTGAATCCCGCGAATCCGGGAGTGAAAGCGAACCGCAACTCGAACAGATCTATGAAGGTCGGCGCGACTAGCGAGAAGGTTAGTCTGGGCCTGTGTTACTTAGTACGGAAAGTCTCCTCGTTACCATGTAGCCTCTTGGTCCGACATCGTGCGGCTACGAACACAACGAAAAATGCGCAGCCAACAGCTCACCGCGAAGCCCGCCGGATTGATTTACCGGATGTCGCGCGCCGTGTTGGCTCGCCTAGTCAAACCCAATCTCGTTGGCGAGATGAACTTTGGCAATCTGGATCTTTTGTATGTCCTACCCCAACGATCCCTCGCAGACCTTCTTCTCCTTGATCTCGCCTGCGAAAAGACAGCCTCGCCTCCACCTTTACAGTCGCTCTCCGAGCCACATGAGGCAACACGTTTTTTCTTTTTGAACCGAGGGGGCGGGTTCTTCGAGAAAAATACCATGCGAACCTATTCCGAGCGCATGCTGCGAATTGACCGAGCCCACGCGCAGGATCCAGCCTTACGTCTCACGGTTGTTCCGGTCTCGATTTTCTGGGGACGCGCCGCAAATAAAGATAAATCCCTCGTTCGTTCAATGGTGTCTGACGAATGGTTGATTTCTTCGAGACTGCGGCGAATGCTCGGGCTACTGTTCAACCGCTCGGACATTTTGATCAGGTTCGGAGCGCCTCTGCCTTGGCCAAGTACACCGTCCTCTCAAGGAGGCGGCAACCGCAATGTCCGCAAATTAGCCCGATTACTCCGGGTCCACTTTCGTAACGAGAGGACGGCCGCTCTAGGGCCCAACCTTTCAAACCGTCGTTCCTTGGTGGAAAAAATTGTTTCCAGTCGATCGGTGCAAGATGCGATCGAATCAGCGGAAGGCGACTGGGTGACACTCGAAGCAGAGGCACGTCGTGATGCCTTCGCGATAGGGTCCAACATGTCGTACCCCACCATCAGAATCTTAGAGCGTCTCCTCACTTGGTTCTGGCACCGTATTTATGACGGTGTAGACATTCAGGGGTTCGAGCAGCTTGAGCAGATTGCCCAAACCCACACGCTCGTGTACGCACCATGTCACCGATCGCACGTAGATTATCTCGTTCTATCGCACGCGCTTTTTGGTCTCGGGTTGATGCTTCCGCATATTGCTGCAGGTGACAATTTGAACATGCCGGTGATCGGAAAGTTACTTCGACGTGGAGGTGCTTTCTTCATGCGCCGCTCCTTTCGTAACGATCCAATTTACCGTGCCGTCATGCGCGAATATCTCAATGAAGTTTTTTCGCGAGGACATTCTGTCGAATATTTCGTCGAAGGGGGACGGAGCCGGACCGGCAGGATATTGCCACCACAACTTGGCATGCTAAGTATGACACTGGCTAGTTATGCTCTGGGATTACCGCGCCCCGTCGCCATCATTCCCGTCTATTTAAGTTACGAGAAACTGATCGAGGCTAACGCGTATCTATCCGAACTACGAGGCGAGCGTAAACGTCTCGAAAATGTAGCCGACGTGTTCCGAAACTTACGATTGATTAAACAGAATTTCGGTCGCGTGATGCTGCGATTTGGAACCTCCATCGATCTTGGCACATTCGTCAACAACTTCAATCGCGAACACAACCACCCCTCGTTGCCCGCGACTGCCGCGCAATCCCTTGGCCACGAAATACTGACAGCAGTAAATGATTCGGCCTACGTCAATCCCGTCAATCTCATCGCTTTAACGACCCTGTCCATGCCTCAATTCACAATTGAAGAGCGAGTCTTGGTGCAACATTTGGACTATCTGAAAAGACTGATTACGACCAATCGCGAGCACCATAACTATAGCGTCACGAACCTCTCGCCAACACAGATACTCGAACACGTTGAACGCTTGGACATGCTGCAGCGCGAAGAAACTGAGGGCGAGCGACTAGTAGGACACGACTCCGCGACCGCTATTTTGATGACTTGGTATAGGAACAACGTCTTACACGTCTTCGCCCAATCAGCGATGGTTGCATGCTTGCTCGTCAATCGCAGACTTCCGTTAAGAGTTAGTGCTCTCGAGCGTCTTATGGCAACGGTGCTGCCATACATTGAGTCAGAGCTCTCGTTTCGATCTGCACCAGAAGAGACGAATCAATGCTTGTTGCAACTTGAGACGCTTGGACTTCTTCACCGTGCTGATGGGGCGGTCACGCCTCCCAGCCAAGGCAGCGCCGGCCGATTCCACCTTAATTTATTGGCAAACGCACTGATGCCGACGCTCGAACGCTTCTATATCGCAATCGCCCTTCTAGACAGAGCTGGAAATGCTATATACACACGGAATACTTTGGTTGAAACCGCTTGTCGAACGGCCCGTCGCTTCTCGGTCTTATATGGTTCCAACTCACCCGAGTTTTTCGATCCGGTTCTCTTTCGCGGGTTAATCAACACACTCCACGATCGCGGGGTCGTCCGGACAGATCGTGACGATTACCTCTGCTTTGACTCATCGATCAGGGAACTCATTCGACTGTCACGTCACATCATCAGAACGGAATTACAGCAGTCCATCCCGCTGCCGGCATCCGAAGCCTAATTTCAGTTGGCTCGATAGACATCGAAGCGCACGCTCCTCGCTCGAATTTGCCAATCGGGGCTCCTTATTAGTGGCGGATCCTTTATGCGATTCTTAATCACCACACGCTGGTTCGCACATTCGAATGACCACTCGGCGATCTCCCGAGTATCTGATTGATCCGCTATATCCGCTAACACTTGCATAGGATAAGAAGGCAGGGCCGTTTTCGGATGCAAGGGAAACATAGGGTCTAAATACACGACGTCCCAACAGTGCATTCGGTCGGCTAACAACTCACCTACATCAACGCGTATACCATTAAGCGAGCAAATCTCCGAGCGTTTGATCCGGTCGTAAAGCATCGCAAAAACTAGTGGTTGCAACTCACAACAAGTGACCCGACAACCAAGTGTCGCGAGCGTAAGCCCGTCCGTACCCCAGCCCGCGAATGCGTCAAGAACTGTCATACCGTCACGAACACCGCATGCTCTCGATAATGGGGATCGACGTCCGGATAGAGAGCGCCTTCGGATATCGTCCAGCGATAAACGCATGGATTGTTTGTCCGGATGTCGAAGTGTTAAATCAGACTCATTGAGACAGAGATGCCAACCGTTTGGCGCCAGGTTTAAGGGAGCGACGTCATACCCAATCGCCGTCGCGAAATCCCGAGCACGCTCTTCAGCGTCGTCAAAGTAGACGATCAATTTCCTCTCGACCAAATCAGCAACCTCGCTATGAGCGTCAGTCAATACGAACCGTTCAAAGCATAGTTCCTACCCGACACCGACAACTCTCCCGAGTCATTGAGGAGCCGTAGCTCGCCACGGAGTGTCTCCCTCGACGTATACTGGAAGCCCCTGCTCCGCATGCAACCAACTACCAACTTCGCGTTGCGCAATCCTTAACACATGGCGAGCCGAAAGTGCGACTTGAGAATCACCGACAATGCGGTGTCGGGCGCGAAAAGCATTCTCATCGATCAACTGATCCTTCGAGGTATGGATGATGTCTCCAGATCTCGCATCAAACTCGGCGACATACACCAAACTTCGCCGAGACCGTCGGGACGTGGCGAACTCGGTTAGTTGACGATCTTGTTCCAAGCTGGATAAGGCCATGGCTCTCGACGTCTCAACCGGACAGACCGGGATGTCCCAAGCCAAAGCGATCCCCTGCGCGATTCCCGCAGCGATCCTCACACCCGTAAACGAACCCGGCCCGGCGGAAAAAGCAACGCAGTCGACCGCGTCCCGTTCAATCGCTGAGGCTGACAAAACTGCGTCGACCATAGATAGCACGATTTCGTTGTGCAGCCTCGATGCCAGCCGTGTATCCTCGAGCACCATTTCGTTATTACCAATAGCGACCGAACAGAGTTCAGCGGTGGTTTCCAAAGCTAACAACGCGGCCATACGTGCATGCTAAACGTTGACGACGCGTTGCGAAAACTAAGTGATCTAGCCTTGCCAGTGTTGGACTCGGAAGCGATTCCTCTATCCGCATCTAACGGTCGTGTCGTTGCATCCATCATCGAGGCACCCATGGACGTGCCGCCCTTCGACGCGTCAGCGATGGATGGATATGCGCTTCACGCACACGACCTCGACCTCGACCTCAATCAAGACCAAGGCCTTACCGTAGTTGGCGAGAGCAAGGCAGGACACGTTTACCAAGATCCGTTAGTCCCGGGCACAACAGTACGCATTTTTACCGGAGCTCCGATACCCAACGGCACAGCCGCTGTTGTCATTCAAGAAGACATTGAAAGGAATGGGGATCAGATTCGTTTTCGCGTTTCGCCTGAGATCGGCGAGAACATTCGAAGTCAAGGCCACGATATCGCCAAGATGCAACTTCTCGCAAAATCCGGTGACCGGCTTGATGCCTACAAGATTAGTCTATTGGCCGCTTGTGGAGTGACCGAAGTAACAGCCGTGCGTCGGATCCGGGTGGCTCTATTTTCAACAGGCGATGAATTGACTGATCCCGGCTCACCATTGGGCCCAGGTCAGATATATGACGCCAACCGCACCGCTCTTCGCGAGCTGGTTTCAGAACGCCCAGTGGAGGTGTTGGATCTAGGAGCTCTTCCCGACGACCCCCAAGCGATCAGCCGGGCACTCCAAACCGCCGTGGAAACAGCGGATGTCGTAATCACAAGTGGTGGTGTGTCGGTAGGCGATGCCGATTACGTTAAAGACGTAGTGGCCCAAGTCGGTTCGTTAGATTTCTGGAAAATCGCGTTGAAACCGGGAAAACCTCTCGCTGTCGGTCGAGTCGGCAATGCGCTTTTCTTCGGCCTCCCCGGGAATCCCGTTTCGACCATCATTACTTACTTATTGTTTGTCGCGCCAACGATCGACCGACTTTGCGGGATGCCTGACAGTACGCCCCATCAGTTACCAGCAATACTGCAAGGAACGATTGAGCACCATCGAGGGCGTCGAGAATACGTCCGGGGCATTTTTCGCATAAACGGCAATCGCATTACCGTATCACCGAACGGAGACCAAAGTTCGAATCGGCTTACCTCTTTCGCCAACGCAAATTGTTTGATCGTGGTCCCAGAACGAACCGATGGCATCAAACCGGGCTCGATAGTCGACATCCTACTACTGCCAACTGATCGCGCCCATATTTGGACCGGGTAAGGTAAGAAACTCGACACTTGCAGCCCCATTCAATGGCTTAATGCCCCTAAAACATTGTTAGTAATGTTTTGGACGGATCCTGTTCCATGGATCTTTGAGAACGCAACCGTGCTGTCGCGATAATACTGAACGAGAGGTCGAGTTTGATCGTGATAGACCTTAAGACGTTCTTTGACAGTTTCTTCGACGTCATCAACCCGTTGCACCAACCTATCTCCCGTTTCATCGTCCTTACCTTCTACTTCGGGCGGGTTAAACACCACGTGGTAAACACGACCACTTGCCTCGTGTATCCGCCGTCCTGTGATGCGCCGAACCACTTCTTCGTCGGACACATCAATCTCCAAAACATGATCAAGAACAATACCGTTCGATGTAAGCGCCTCCGCCTGAGGAATCGTTCTCGGAAAACCGTCGAATAGAAACCCACCTTTGCAATCGGGCTCGCTCAAACGTTCCATTACAAGCTCGAGAATCACGCTATCCGATACCAATTCTCCCGCGTCCATAATCGACTTCACTCGCTTCCCCAACGTCGATCCTGCGGCAATGGCTGCCCGTAGCATATCCCCCGTCGATATCTGAGGAATGTTGAATCTCGCACAAATTGCGTGAGCCTGTGTTCCTTTCCCCGCACCGGGCGGTCCAAGTAGAATCAAATTCATGGGCAAATCTCCACAAAACTAACGCGCGGAAAGTGTCGCCTGGCGCGCCGGCCACTTACCAGATTTCTTCAACTTTCCATCTTACTTTTAAACCGATCGCGGTCTTTAAGCTACTGTTCCCGGCATTCGTCATGAACGCTATAACCGACCAAAACTACCAACCACTTCAACGTGACTTGTATGCGGAAACATATCGAAGACCTGTACGCTTTCAAGTTGAAATCCGATTTGATCGAGTACGGCTGCGTCTTCAGCAAACGTAGTTGGATTACAAGAAACATACACCACCCGTTTTGCCCGATCGGCGAATCGTGCCAATTCCGGCCCCGCGCCCGAACGGGGGGGATCGAGCAACATTTTATAATCACGCTTCGTTAATTCGTGATCCGTTGGTCGATAGAGGTCGCTGACCAAGAATCTTGCAACTTTTGACAGATTATTCCTCTCCGCATTCCGTCGCGCCTGTCCAACCGCGGTCTCGGAGATTTCAAAACCCAAAACAGACTTCGCGGTTCGGGCGATTGGTAAACTGAAGTTTCCAATTCCACAGAAGAGGTCGACAACCCGATCCTCACTTTCTAGATCTAGCCCCTTCAGCACAGCCGNGATCAAAAGGTGATTCATNTCCGAATTGACTTGAATGAACTCGTTTGGTCCAAATTCGAGGCTTACNTTAAAGTTCGAAAGTTCGTACGCGAGCTTTGCGTCGGGATCTCCTGATGGGAAATGACGGGTTATCGTTTCGTAACCCCCACTTTGACCATATACCCACACGTCGTACGAATTTGAGAATGCGCNCAGTAGCTTAAGNTCTTTGGCNGACAGTGGATCCAAATGCCTCAANACCAGGGCACGAACCTTATCTCCAGCGACTAACTCCACCTGAGGAATTCGTTTCGGTGTGCTCATGCACGTTACCAAGTCGCGTAGAGGTCCTATCAATTCAGCCAACCCTGACACCAAGGTTGGGCACATGTTCATGTCGACAACGTAACTCCCGAACGTTTCTCGGAAGCCGACATAGGCTGACCCGACCTTGTCTACCCATCGGACCCCGAGGCGGGCACGGCGGCGAAAACCCGTAGTCGATCCATGCTGGGTAGGCAGAAANGATTCACATAGAAGCTCGTGCTTAGATAACTCATGCCGAACCCATCGTTCTTTGAACCGTAGCTGCTCCCGGTACTCCCACTGCTGAGTACTACAGCCACCACACCGGGGGAATACGGTACAAAACGGCTCCGTCCGCTCATCCACCGCGGTCTGGATCGTNTCCGCTATCGCGACGATTTGACCCTTGCGCTTGCCCAAGACGCNTGCAGAGATCATCTCACCCGGGAGCGCCCCTTTGACGACACACATTCTCCCAGCGGCCGTGCCGAATCCGTAACCCTCATCAGTCTGTCCAACCACCTCAACTTCAACGGTCCGGGGCAATCGTCGTCTAGACCTCATGATTGGAACCGCGAAAGAACTGACGCGACGTCAATGGTCGGTCTCCCAAAAGCGGTTTTAGTGCCTGCCGAAGTACGTATTTGGCAGCCCGCCGTACCTCAATGTTTGAGTAATCTTCATCCGCTATCGCTAATAGAACTCGGCCGGAAATCGCATCGGATGTTTTCTGTATCGACTCGAACCCGACATTCGGCACAAATCGATAATAACCGTCTGAGGAAATGACATCCCCGGTGATGTGATCGTAGTTGAACAGGAGCTCATAACCTGACTCGCGAAGCAGGATCCGTTCGAAAGTGCGTAGTAACGGTTCTAATGGATCGCGTCGGGCCANACCCGCAATCGCGTCGTCGTACGCGACAAAAAGTGGCTGCGCGGATACCTCAACCGGCAATGCCCGAACAATCAGCTCATTCAAATAAAGNCCAGCGTAAAGATAACGATCGCGCAATGAATGTTCGATTTCGGCATCGTAGGAGGTCACCGTGACCATCTGCCCTTTCCCATGCCACGCCAGCCCGTATCTTATAAAGGGCTCGAGCGATGCTCCTTGCTTCTTTCTCGCGCCCCGAAACACACAGGCAAGGCGGCCGAAATCAGGGGTCAGGATGTCGGCAAGATAGCTAGTCTCTCGAAAAGCTCGGCGATGTACGACGTACCCAGGCTGTCTACGCTGGCGATCCGTCAACGATAACCAAATCTTGCCAACAGTTCGTCATTGTTCGACCAGCCCGGTTGTACCTTCACCCAAAGATTCAACATGACCTTGCCNCCAGCTAAATCTTCAATATTCCCGCGCGCTTCCTGGCCGATTGCCTTGAGCCGTTTTCCACCANGACCAATAACGATAGCTTTTTGGCTCTGACGTTCAACGTAAATGACGGCATCAATTTCGGTGATGACTGCTCCAACGTCATANCGCTCCACGACGACTGTGGTACGGTGAGGTAATTCGTCCCCCAACTGCCTCATCAGTTTCTCTCGAATTGCTTCGGCAACTAAAAACACCAAAGGCCGATCGGTCAAGGCATCGGAATCAAAAAGGTGTGGTCCATCTGGCATTAGACCGGCGATTTCTGNGGACAGATCGTCAAGTCCACGTCGATGGAGCGCCGACATTGGGATAATGGCTTCGAAAGCGTATTTGTCATGAATCTCCTTCATAAGAGGCAGCAACACGTCTTTGCGTGCCAATCGATCAATTTTGTTGATCCCGCAGATCGCAGCAACGCCTTCACGCTTTATCAGTGCNAGCACAGCNTCATCAGCCTCNGTCCACCCTCGCGCATCCACCAACAGCACCGCCAAATCGACATCCGCAACCGCCGCCATGGCTTGATTCNACATATACCTATTGATTTTTCGCCCACTTGGATCCGGCCTCAAATCACGTAATCCTGGGGTATCGACAAAAATTATTTGAGTCTGGCCTCGCGTAGAGATGCCTAACAGGTTAATCCGCGTGGTCTGCGGCTTTCGCGAAGTAATGGAAAGTTTGGTTCCCATGAGGTGGTTCAACAANGTCGATTTGCCGACGTTCGGACGTCCGACAATTCCTGCGTATCCGCAACGGGGGTTANTCACACTTTTCNAACTCTTTCAACATCAGATGTGCTGCTTCTTTTTCGGCATCTCGACGCGACGTTCCTTCTCCGAAAGCAACAAGCTGGCGTGAATCTACGCGACACTCGACACGATAACGTCGGTCATGCGCGTCTCCCGTTTTTTCAACAACGTCGTAGTCGGGCAAATCGTCCCCTTGACCCTGCAGTCGCTCTTGCAGAAGGGTTTTCGGATCTTTGATCGGGTGTTCCCGCACCAAGTCCAANCGACTCTTCAGCAACCGCACGACCACATCCCGAGCAGCAGCATAGCCACCATCACACACCACCGCGCCAATTACCGCCTCTAGCGCATCCGCAAGGATTGAATCGCGGTTCCTCCCACCGCTTTTTCGCTCGCCAGCGCCTAGGGACAAATAGCTGCCCAAATCAATTTCTCGAGCAACCAGCGCCAACGTACTGCCACGAACGAGTTCAACGCGCATTAACGTTAGGTCAGCCTCTGAGGCATCGGTAAACCGTGCGTATAGTGCATCCGCAACGGCGAGCCCTAACGCGGCATCACCTAGAAATTCGAGCCGTTCGTTGTGATCTTTACTCGCACTTCGATGCGTCAACGCAGACTTTAGAATCGCCGCGTCCCGAAAATCGTAATCAATTCGATTCTGGAGGGCCTTTACCGTCACGACAACATGGCTTTAAGTCTCACCAGTAACACTATCGCGATCTCGAAATCGATACTTTGAGGAAAATAACGCTGTAATCGAGCGGGTTCAAACGGTCTTTAGCGCTCAACTTTCAAAGCGGCCAGGAACGCTTCCTGGGGAATTTCCACACGTCCAACTTGTTTCATTCGTTTTTTCCCCGCTTTTTGTTTTTCGAGCAACTTTTTCTTNCGGGTTACATCGCCTCCATAACATTTCGAAGTCACATTCTTGCGTAACGCTTTGACGGTTTGTCTCGAAACAACATGGCCTCCAATCGCCGCTTGAATCGCAACATCAAATAACTGCCTCGGGATTATCTCGCGCATCGCNTCAACCAATTTNCGCCCTCGAGTTTGCGCCTCATCTTTGTGCGTTATGACAGCCAACGCGTCGACGCGTTCGCCGTTAATCAAGATATCAAGTCGAACCAGGGGCGCCACTTCAAATGANTGGAAACCATAATCTAACGACGCAAACCCACGACTGACNGATTTAAGTCGGTCAAAAAAATCCATCACTACCTCNCTCATGGGTATGGTGTACGTCAGCGAGACCTGCCCACCGGCGAATTCCATGTTCTTTTGTACCCCGCGACGTTCGACACAAAGAGAGATGACGTTTCCAACATGTTCTTGGGGTACAAGGATATTGACGAGCGCGATAGGTTCCNGCATCTCCGCTACGCTACCCGGCTCCGGAAGTTGAGATGGATTATCTATCTGAATCGTTACACCCTTTCTCGTGGTCACTTGATAGACCACCGTCGGGGCCGACGTGACTAACTCAATGTCGTATTCACGCTCAAGACGNTCCTGGACGATCTCCATGTGCAGCATTCCGAGAAATCCACAACGAAAACCAAAACCTAGAGCATCCGAGGTCTCTGGTTCATATTGCAGCGACGCATCATTCAACCGAAGCTTCGCTAATGCATCCCGAAATGCTTCAAAATCGTCTGAACTAACCGGAAACATTCCAGCAAACACTTGTGGCTTAACACGCTCAAATCCGGGGACTGGTAGCTCATTCGACCCTTCATGAAGAAGTGTGTCGCCAACCGGTGCACCGCGAATATCTTTTATTCCGGCGACGACATAACCAACATCTCCTGCAGAGAGTTCAGTTCGANCTTCTCTCTTTGGTGTAAATACACCCACCTCGTCAACGACATGTACCTTCCCGACAGAATTCGCAACAATGCGATCGCCGGGCTTCACGTGTCCACCAAACACACGAACCAAAGACACGATCCCCAAATAATTATCGAACCACGAATCGACCACGAGAGCACGCAGCCCCGAATCTGGGTTTCCATGTGGGGGAGGGATATCGGCGATCAGCTGTTCAAGCAACGACTCGATCCCGANCCCCGTCTTCGCGCTTACTTCGATAATACCGTCGGAAGATAATCCNATAATATTTTCAATTTCTTCCGCTACTCGNCCAGGGTCGGCTTGCACCAAGTCCACTTTATTTAAGACGGGTATCACTTCCAGACCTTGTTCGATCGCGGTGTAGCAATTGGCTACCGACTGAGCCTCAACGCCTTGAGCCGCATCCACGACCAATAACGCGCCCTCGCACGCGGCCAGAGAACGTGAAACCTCGTAGCTGAAATCAACATGTCCAGGCGTATCAATAAAATTAAGGTGATACGTCTCGCCATCGGCCCCCGTGTATTCCAATGCAACGCTNTGCGACTTAATAGTGATGCCCCGTTCTCGTTCGAGATCCATCGAATCGAGTACCTGTTCCTCCATCTCGCGATCGTTCAGGCCTCCACAAAGCTGAATCAAACGATCAGAAAGTGTGGACTTACCGTGGTCAATATGGGCGATGATCGAGAAGTTGCGGGTTCGATCTAGAGGAGGCACAACATTTTTGTTAACGATGGCAGTCGCGGAGCTTACGTGTTTCGAAGACTATTCGCGAGATTGTTGCTAGTTCGATCAGGAAATCCGATCTGCACATACCCGTCGATCGATTTTTGTCGGCTGGGGCCAACGTAACAACCGCCTTTGTCATCGAACTGAAGAATTGTCGAATCGAGGGGTGTCAGCTTAGCGGAGATACAGCATATCTGTAGCAATTTTCCTTGCCGTAGCCGCTGGTACTTCGCCGACGACGGTTACCAGCTGGTTCTTGCCCATCGGGCCTTGGAGGGTACGGGTGACTACGGCGGTAGCCCCGTTTCGCCGTTCGAAGTTGACTACTCGACGATTCGGCATCGCTTGTACGAAAACCGAAAACGTCGCAANNCCATCGGTGTAAATTGTCGCGTCAACGCNGTCGCGATCACGCATCGNCGGAGAAATATTCGATCGATACCGGTCAAAGCCACGGGGTACCCACTGCGGTCGCCAGTGCATCGGCCGTTCCACAGGGAACTCGCCTCTTGACTCCAGTTTCCACTTCGTTGTGACCGCACCAGCGTGTTCTTCCGGAATCACAGCTGTTCGGGGAATATCTCCTATGGTCAGATGCCCGAATTGAAACCCTTCGAGTCGCGATCCCTGTAGGTCGTATCGTTCATACCGCAAAAGCAATCCTGTTGCATGATCTAACCAAATACCAACACCATATCGATCCTCGTCACGTGGCACGATGCGTAACCGTATAGCGCGTCTTCCGGCGACCCGACCCGAACCGTTCAATTCAACCTTATATACATCACCAATCGCATCTAACCGACTCGAAAATGCTTGGACAAATGGTGTTGGCGGAACCGCTTTCTCCAATTCCAGAATCTTGTCCTTCGGCTGCAAGATCCTCGTGATTTCGCGACCCCGGCGAACAAATTCACGCCTCGCTCCGTCGAGATGGATAATTCGCTCGTGCTCAATGCCGTCAATTACGACGTGTACAAGCCGAAGNGTCGTAAGACCNGCTCCACTTTGATAACTGAATACGCCATCGTAATCGAGGGTTCGGAATGCTCGATTCATGACATCGAGCCATTCGAGCGCGGACCGCTCGGCACCGGGTACGGTCACCGCGCTAATCACCAGAACTAGAANGGCACTTCGACAAATCGACGAGATCATCTCGTCACCTCACCTTTCAGTCTCATGCGCGATGACTTTTACAAACGGAATAGGAGCCGCCGAACTATTCATAGACACGTGTTGCGCGTGTCGGATCAGATAAGCTTCAGCACGGCGAATGTCACTCTCTTCAGGAAGACGTTCTTCCGTTGTCGTGGAAACTGGCGCGACGAGCGCGTCCGTAAGTTCGACCTGCTTGGTTCCTTCGTCATTCATGGTGNTGACGATCACAAGNACCACAATCNCGGCCGCGAAAGATGCAACCAAGGTTTCNCGACCCGGCAGCCACTTCGACTTCAACGTTCGATTTACCGACGTCNTCGGACTGGTCGATGGTCCGATATCGCCATATGAGACATCCTCGAGATCCAGTTCTTCCATACCCGAAAGTCCTTCTCGCTTGAGGATGCTCGAGATGATGTGATAACGCGACCACGTACTTTTCAATTCAGAATTACCAGCGATTTCGCCCAAAATACGCCGNACTTCAAACTCATCCGCCTCGTCGTCGACCATGGCGGATATGGACTCACTGAGCTTTTCGGTCAACGATTTACCCTCCTACTCCGAATTTTCCNTTAATCACCACGAATCAANAACCCTATTTTTTTGTCAATCGCTTNCCTNGCACGAAAAATTCTCGACCTNACGGTTCCCACTGGGCAATCCATGATCTCCGCGATCTGTTCGTAGCTTAGACCATCGAATTCACGAAAAGTTAGCGCATTCCTTAAATCGTCGGGTAATGCTTGCAGTGCCCTCCGAATGGCCACTTCGAGCTCGCCAGCCAGATATTCATTTTCAGGGTCAGCAACCTCCCTCAGAGCGTCCGTCGCTTCCGCCAGTTCAATTTCGTCAAAGTCGCTTTGTACCGTGCTGGGACGCCTATTTTGTGCCGTGATGTGGTTTTTCGCGGTATTTACCGCAATTCTGTACAGCCATGTATAGAACGCGCTTTCGAGTCGAAAACGAGGTAAGGCACGGTAAGCCCTTATAAATGACTCCTGGACGACATCGTCTATCTCTTCTTCGCGACGCACGAACCGACTGACAAGACCATGAATCTTGTGGCGGTGACGGAGAAAGAGCAGGTCAAAGGCACTCCGGTNACCTTTCTGCACTCGTCGAACCAACTCTCGGTCGGTGTCGGCGGTCAATGTCACACTCCGTCACTAAAGTTTGATGCAAGCGACCGATATTCTGCCCGCTGAGTCCTGTATATACTACTGGGCAACGGCTTCGATCCGTACGTCGTGAGTGATCTCTTGACTCTCCGTTATTCCACCGATGTGTTAGTGATAGGTAGTGGGGCCGCGGGCCTCGCGACCGCCTTGCATCTATCGCCCCATGCACGGGTTATTGTCCTTTCCAAAGACGACATTCGAGGCGGTTCCACCAATCGGGCACAGGGCGGCGTGGCTACAGTATCTCAGCCAGCCGATAGTGTTGACGCCCATATCCACGATACCGTCGTGGCCGGCGCCGGACTGTGTAACGAAAAAATCGTCCGACATGTTGTTAGTCGCGCTCGTCAAGCTATCGATCATATTGAGGATCTCGGACTCGAATTCGATCAGCAGGACAACGGCCCCCATCTAACTCGGGAAGGAGGGCACACGCACCGTAGAGTTTTGCACGTTGCAGATGCTACCGGACATGCAATCGCGACAACCCTTATCAATCGAGTCCTGAGCGACATCAATATCACGATTNTGACCAAGCGTATCGCGATAGATGTTGTCACCGCTCGAACGCCAACCCCGGACAACTCTCGAACTCTGGGGGCATACGTCTACAACGCCGAAACCGACAACGTTGAAGTCATTGAAGCCCGCTACGTCGTTCTTGCAACGGGCGGTGCGAGTAAGGTTTATCAGTACACTAGCAATCCCGACGGATCGACGGGCGATGGAATAGCCATGGCATGGCGCGCAGGTTGCCGGGTCGCCAATATGGAGTTCAACCAATTTCACCCCACCTGTCTGTATCACCCAGACGCGAGGTCGTTTCTTATTTCGGAAGCCATCCGCGGCGAGGGGGGTAGGCTTGTTCTAGATAATGACGAACGTTTTATGGAACGATTCCATCCGCTCGCTGATATGGCGCCGCGCGACGTGGTCGCCAGGGCAATCGATTTTGAAATGAAACGTCTTGGCCTGGAATGTGTATACCTAGACGTCACGCACCTTCCCGACAAAAAGATCGAGCGACGCTTTCCCAACATACTTGAAACATGTCTTGGGATTGGAATCGACATGCGACGCGATCGCATACCCGTGGTGCCCGCCGCACACTACACNTGTGGCGGAGTGTTGGTAGACGAGAGCGGCAAAACAGACGTCGATGGCCTTTATGCGGTAGGCGAAACTGCATACACCGGATTACATGGCGCAAATCGTCTCGCAAGTAATTCATTACTTGAATGTTTGGTCTTTGCTCGTTCTGTCGCAGACGATGTCACGAACGAAATGTCCAGTACCCGGGACCATCGCGACGATATTCCCGATTGGGACGAAAGCCGCGTAACCGACTCCGATGAAAACGTTATTCTCGCTCATAATTGGTCTGAACTTCGCCGATGCATGTGGAACTACGTCGGCATTGTCCGAACCAACAAGCGCCTCGAACGCGCATCTCGAAGGATCGGACTACTCAAGCAGGAAGTGCACGATTATTACTCAAATTATCGGGTCAACAGTGACCTGATCGAGCTGAGAAACTTGATCCATGTCGCTGAACTGATGGTGCAAGCAGCACAGTGGCGACGCGAAAGTCGCGGCCTGCATTACAGCCTCGACTATCCTCAGACTCGACCCAACCCACGTCCCAGTATTCTGTATCCGGTGGTTGATCCGCTTGATGTCCTTCAACCCATCAATCGACATACAAANCANTTAAGATCGCGTTAGCGCACTCANCAAGGCGTNTGANTTGTTTTGATCCTAGNGGCAATCGGNCCGATCCAAGGGCCANTAGAGACGTCGTTACGACATTAGNCCATTTCAGGNCTCGCCACCGACAAAGCGTTTAATAACATCGACAATTTGCTTATAGCGAGATGGCACGCTTTCGCCCGAAGTCAGCCAGGCATAAGCATCCACGTCGTCGACGGTTAATAGATCCAAATAGTCACGACGCAGCCGCTCAGGAAGGCTCGCGAAACAGTTCTCTACAAATGGCACGAGAATGAGATCGAGTTCTAGCAAACCACGACGACTACGCCAAAGGGCTTTGCGCTCATCCTCTTCCATTTGTATATCCGATGCGTAGTCTTTCGATCATGCACAATCCGACCTTGGTAAACTACCGCCATGGCCGTCTCTTCAAAACACGACGACGATCTCATTCTGCAAACGCTCTCGGGTCCGGACGCCGCGAATTTCCTCCAGGGCTATGTGACCTGTGACGTCGAAATGTTGGCCTTGCAAGCTGCAATGCCCATGGCGTTCACGAGTCTCAAGGGTCGCGTCATTGCCAACGGCTGGATCTTCGGATCTCCCTCGGAAGTGAGATTCATCGTCCATCAAAGTGTCGTCGAATCACTTGGCGCGCACCTGTCCAAATACCTGGTTTTCTCGAAATCGACGATCGTCGAGGGAGTCAGATCGAGCGTTCACTTTTCCGCTTCAGGATCAAGTGGAGTTACTCTCAAACCCTTCGACTGGATCGTCGAAGCGCTCCCGCAACAGCCAAAATCAAATGGACAGCCATCTCTCGCAGAGGCGGCCGTCACACGTGAATTCGCCATTGTGACGAAAAGTACCACGGACCGCTTTTTGCCACAGATGCTTGGACTAACCGCATTTGAGACCGTCAGTTATAGTAAAGGTTGTTATCTCGGGCAGGAGATTGTCGCTCGAGCTGAGCATCGTGGCGTTGTAAAACGTCGATTACGGCGGTACTCGTGGGTGGGCAAAAAACCCTATCCGGGCCAGGAGTTCGATCGATCAGGAGCCAACAACACGGTCATCATGGCCAACGATACCCAGGCCTTAGTGGTCGGTACCAGTGACGATGCCATCCTGAACAGCACACATTGTGAATTGACGCTCGTTCAAAGTAATTAATCGCCTTACAAATTTTACCTGCCATCTCATTTACTCCGCGAGTTCTCAACGAAACTAATAAAAAGACCATATGGATCGACCCGCACTCTCTAGAAGCAGTACGTTCATCATCTATTCCACATCGAACCAATCCACCGGCGACCGCCCATGTGCAGCTAGATATTGATTCGCTTTCGAGAAGTGACGACAACCAAAAAAGCCCCTATGAGCCGATAACGGCGATGGGTGCGGCGCCGATAGGACGCAGTGTTTTTCTCGATCAACCATCGCGCCCTTGCGCTGCGCATAACTCCCCCAAAGCATAAACACGACGTGCTCCCGATCTCGATTGATTACTTCAACAACCCTGTCGGTAAAGGTCTCCCAGCCCATGCCCTGATGCGAACCAGCACGTCCTNGCACGACGGTAAGAACGGAGTTCAAAAGCAAGACACCTTGTCGGGCCCACGGCTCTAAGCAACCTTTGCCTGGCGCAATTTTACTGTTGCTACTTCCTCCAGGTACGTTCTCATCGCACATATCTTCTTCGATTTCTTGAAAGATGTTCACCAACGAGGGCGGCGGAGCGACGCCCTGTGGAACACTAAAACAGAGGCCGTGAGCTTGACTCGGGCCGTGATAAGGATCTTGCCCAATAATAACGACCCGCGTGTCTGGCAATGGACAGGAATCTAGGGCCTTGAATATCTCCGGCCCCGTCGGATACACAGTTTTTCGACCGCGTTTTTCGTTGACCAGAAAGGCACGCAACCGTACAACGTATGCGGCTTCAAACTCCTTTGCGAGTGCGGCTTTCCAGCTACTCTCCAGGACCACTCGGTCCCTATGTCCCATCAACCCTCTCGCGACCTCATCTGTGGAAANAGCAANACNTCNCGTATCGANGNNGAATTCGTCANCAGCATCACCAGGCGATCAATACCAATACCCTCACCAGCCGTCGGCGGTAGGCCGTATTCGAGCGCCTTTATGTAGTCTGCGTCAAAGTGCATCGCTTCGGCATCCCCTGTCGATCGCTCTTCGGCTTGTTTGAGAAACCGTTCCGCTTGATCCTCAGGATCGTTTAATTCGGAAAACCCGTTCGCAATTTCACGTCCAGCGACAAATAGTTCGAACCGATCGGTGAACTCAGGTTGTCGATCGCTCGTGCGAGATAACGGAGACACCTCAACTGGATAGCCTGTCACGAACGTGGGGGCTATCAGCGTCTTTTCAACGAGCGCTTCAAACAACACCAGAAGTGTTTTGCCCGCTCCCCAATCAGGATCAACTTCCACGGAAGCCTTTTCAGCAGCCTTAATCATTGTTTTGGGATCACGTAATTTTTCTGCCACCACCCCAACTTCATCCGCTACTGCTTCAGTCATATCGACGCGACGTATGGGTCGGCCGAAATCGATCCGTTCCCCTTCGAATTCGATTACGGAAGAACCTGCCACTGCCACGACAACTTCGCGTAAAAGTTCTTCGGTCAGATCCATTAAGTCCTCGTATGTCGCNTATGCCTGATAGAACTCGAGCATCGTGAATTCAGGATTGTGGTGACTAGAAAGGCCTTCGTTACGAAAATTGCGGTTGATCTCGTATACGCGCTCGAATCCTCCAACGACGAGCCGCTTCAAATACAGTTCGGGCGCGACCCGCAAATAAAGCTCCATATCTAAGCTGTTGTGATGGGTGGTGAAAGGCCGGGCACTCGCTCCGCCCGGAATCGGGTGCATCATGGGAGTTTCGACTTCCAAGAATTCACGAGAGTCAAAAAAACGACGAATAGTCGAAATAACGTTACTNCGCGTACGAAATACGGNGCGAGACGAATCGCTCATAATGAGATCAACGTATCGAAGTCGATATTTGAGTTCCTGATCGCTGAGACCGTGATATTTCTCCGGCAACGGTTGCAGCGATTTGGTTAGCAACACAATCTCCGACGCGTGCACAGTTAACTCACCCTTCTTCGTCCGCATCATCGTCCCAGTCACGCCAACGATATCGCCGCGGTCATATAGTTCGTCAAACTCCGTATAGGTAGCCTCGCCCAGGTCCTGTTGCCTCAGGTAGCACTGTATGCGATGGGAATCGTCCTGCANCGTAATGAAACTCGCTTTGCCCATNACACGCCGCAACATGATGCGACCCGCGACCTTGACGTCCACCACTTTTTCTTCGAGGGCTTCCTTGGACCAATCGCCGTATTCCGCATGTAGTTCCGCAGCAAAATCCGACCGCTCGAATCCATTCGGGTAACCGGCGCCCCGCCGTCGCAATTCGACTAGTTTTTGTCGACGCGAAGCTACGATGTCATTNTCGTCAGTCATATACCGGCCTTCAAACTCGCCTCCAGGAAGCCATCGATGTCCCCGGCAAGGACGTTAACGGGATCAGCACGCTCCAGCTCNGTGCGGAGGTCCTTGACTCTGGACTGATCGAGGACATATGACCGGATCTGCGAACCCCATCCAATGTCAGCTTTCGTGTCCTCCAAGGCCTGTTGTTCTTCTTTTCGGGCGAGTAACTCACGTTCATATAACTTAGCCCGCAGCTGTTTCCATGCGTTGTCCCGGTTCTGATGCTGCGATCGTTCGCTCTGGCACTGTACTACGACCCCGGTAGGTTCGTGCGTTAGACGAACGGCGGAATCTGTTCGATTGACATGCTGCCCACCGGCACCACTCGCCCGGTACGTATCCACCCGNACTTCCCCCGGATCAATTTCGATTTCGATGTCGTCATCTATCTCCGCCGATACAAATATTGACGCGAACGAAGTATGACGCCGATTCCCTGAATCAAAAGGCGATTTACGAACTAGCCGATGTACGCCAGTCTCAGTTCGCAACCAACCATATGCGTACGTCCCCGAAAAAAGCACAGTCGCGCTTTTGATACCCGCGACCTCGCCATCGGAAAGTTCAACTAATTCCGTTTTGAATCCGCGCTTCTCGCCCCAACGAAGATACATGCGAAGCAGCATTTCGGCCCAGTCCTGAGCTTCNGTCCCACCTGAGCCAGATTGGATGTCAACGTATGCATTTGCCTCGTCTAATTCACCACTGAACATTCGGCGAAATTCAAGTATCTCCAACTCTTGAGCATAGCCCTGCAGATCGAGATCGAGCTCATCAAGCGTCGCCGCATCGTCTTCTTTGGCCGCTAATTCTGCCAGTTCTGATACGTCACCTAGGCCCGACAAAAGNCGNTCTAAGCCGGTTACCACAGCCTCGAGGGCTGCTCGTTCTCGNGCCAATACTTCCGCTCGAGGGGCGTCGGACCAAATATCCGACTCGGCNAGCTCGCGCTCTACTTCTTCCAGCCTTTCCCTGCGGCCTGAAACGTCAAAGATACCCCCGTAACGCATCATTACGCGCCATCAGATCCTTGAGTCGCTCGCGGACAGAAGTGATTTCAGTCATTCGTACCCCTTAGGACGCCGGCGATTCTATCACGAGCGCCAATTAGCTCGGGCTTACGTGCTCGACCAAAAGCTGNAGTGTCTCCTTGTCCAAATAGCGATTTACCTCAAGTTTGTATGCCATCGTGACCCGNTCAGACTTGATAGTCTCCTGGTTGAATGCGATCGCATCNACGACTTTCTCCTCTTGTTTAACGATCAGTTTGAGGTGTTTCCCTCGGCCGACCAATCGCTGGCTAATTAACTCGAATTCACCATGAAATACTGGCGCGTCGAATCCTTGTCCCCAAGGGCCATACGCCTCGATCAAACGAGCGTTATCGACGTTAAGATCCTCGACCGCCAGCACACCATCCGATGCAATGACGCCAGCGAGATCGCGTGGTTCTATTCTATTCGCTACCGCGTCAGCAAAGGCTCTACGGAAACGATCCAAGTGAATACGCTTGATCGTCAATCCCGCAGCCATTGCGTGACCTCCAAATTTGTCCACAAGGCCCGGGAATCGGCTAGCTACATCGTCGAGCGCATCGCGGATATGAAGCCCCGGAACGCTGCGTGCAGAGCCTTTGATTTCGCCCGGCGAAATATCACCGGAATCGGCAAACGCGATGACCGGTCGATGAAACCGCTCCCGCATCCGGCCTGCCACAATACCAACGACTCCCTGATGCCAAGATGCGTCGTAAACGCAAAGCGCTGGTGCCTCGACATCGGTACTTTCCGATATCAACACCTTCGCGTCGACGTTCATTTCGTCTTCGATTGCTCGTCGCGCTTTATTGAGTTCATCCAGAGCAACCGCCATCGACCTTGCGCTATCAAGATCCTGGGCCAACAAACACTGGATGCCCAACCCTATATCGTCTAACCGTCCAGCAGCGTTCAGCCTGGGTCCGACAGCAAATCCAAGATCCTGGGCAGACAANGTCTCGAGACGTCGATCGGAAATTTCGATCAANGCGCGCATCCCGGGTCGNAGGTGNCCNAACCGCATACGGCGCAGACCTTGATAAACNANNATTCGGTTGTTTCGGTCAAGAGGAACGACGTCGGCTACAGTCCCCAATGCCACCAAATCNAGCCAATCCGCAAGGATTGGTTCNGTTACATCGTGACTTTCGAAATAGCTCTCGGCACGCAACTTGGCGCGAACTACGGCCATCAAGTAGTAAGCGACGCCTACTCCGGCCAGAAAGGGGCTNTCAAAAGTCGTCTCTTGTAAGTTCGGATTGACGATAGCGGCGGCCTTTGGNAGATCCTTAGGCGGTAGATGATGGTCTGTAATAACGACGTCGATCCCGAGTTCGTTGGCTAATTGAACCCCGTCGACACTGGATACCCCATTATCNACCGTGATGATGAGTGCTGGTTCCCGTTTCGCCGCGACACGNACGATTTCAGGTGTTAGCCCATAACCGAATTCAAACCGATTGGGGACCAAGTAATCGACGTCTGCCACGCCCATTTCCCTTAACAACGATACGACTAGCGCCGATGCCGTGGCTCCATCCGCGTCGAAATCGCCGACGACCAGTATTCGTTCACCGCGATTAATTGCTTGTACCAGACGTGACGCGGCTTGATCGACACCGGGCAATCCGTTCGGCCCGGCCAGAAAATTGAGGGATAGATCAAGTTCTTTCTTGCTGGTAACACCACGCGCGCCCAGAACCCTGGCAAAAAAAGGAGGAACTGCCAGTTCTTTGCTTAGCTCCTCATGCCGAATGTTTTGACCCCGTTCTTCGATGATCAGGGGCTCGTTCATCAACGATCGAAATCGGCGACTCGAATACGGCGGATCTGGCCTCGCACACTCTCGAGGCTTGATAACTGATCTAATGCGTCATCCATCGACGCTTCAACGACACGTTCTGTCACCATCACAATCGGTACCCNCGGTTCTCCATCACTTCTACGCATCGCTTCCGGTTTCTGTATTACCGCTTCGATTGAAATTCCTTCACGACGCAGAATGTCCCCGATTTCTCCAAAAACGCCCGGTCGGTCCACCGCAGGAATATTGAGGTAATAGCGAGACTCAGTTGCCGTAATCGCCGTGCGTATTCCTTCGTTCTGACCAGTCCTTAACCGTTGACACGTGCCGCGCGCTATTTCGATCAAGTCACTGAGTACTGCCGAAGCCGTTGGTAAACCACCCGCGCCCGGTCCGACCAGAAGTACCGACCCAATAGCATTTGCACCTACGATCACCGCATTGGCGACCCCGGATACGTCGCCGACGAGATCCGTTGCTGGAATGAGCGAGGGATGTACTCGTGTTTCAAACTTCTCTTCGTTGCGACGGGCAATACCTACGTGCCTAATGCGAAAACCTAATTCTCGCGCGTACCGNANATCTTCGACCGTGACNCCCGAAATGCCTTCGATATACATGTCGTCCATGCTTACGGGGATGTCGAATGCTAATGCTGCGAGCAGCGCTAATTTCTGCGCCGCATCAACACCGTCCACGTCGAACCCGGGATCCGCTTCGGCATAGCCCAACTCCTGCGCTTTCGCTAAGGCGCTGGCGAAGCTCGTTCCTTGTTCATCCATCGCGGTCAAGATGTAGTTGCAAGTTCCGTTGATAATGCCGACCAGCCAATCAATGCGATTTCCCGACAGGCCATTTTTCAGAATGCTCACGATTGGGATTCCACCTGCAACCGCCGCCTCGATACCGACTGTTGCGTTACCGTTAAACCATTCGTTCCCGTACTCCGCTAACACCGCCTTATTGGCCGTCACGATCGGTTTACCTCGAATCAGCGCACTCGAAATAAGGTCGTGAGCCGCATCCAAACCGCCCATTAACTCCACAACAACGTCAACATCATCGTGCAAGAGCGACTCCAGGGCGGTGTCAAACAGTGCCTCTCCGATATCCACTTTGGGCTTCATGGAACGGCTTGCGATGCGAACCACCTCAATCGGCATACCAGCTTGTCGCGTGATACGTTCGGCGTTTTCCACCAATAAAGTCAGCAAGCCTTGCGCGACTGTACCTAGGCCGGCAATACCAATCCGCAAAACCTTCTCATGGGGCAGGGAATTCTTAGTCAATCTTTCAGATCCCGAGTTCTTCCGCGAGTTTTTCCGCGGACAGATAACCCGGCAACATACGGCCGTCCGACAGAACTATCGAAGGCGTTCCGGTGACTCCCATGCGACCGCCCAGTTCGTACTGTGCTGCGACAGGATTCGGGCAGATCCTTTGTGGAATATTGTCACCTCGCTTTAACGCAGTTATGGCTCGTTGCGGATCGTCAGAACACCACGCAGAAACGATCTTCGAGTATGACTCCGAACCAATACCGGCACGAGGATACGCCAGATAACGTATTTCAATCCCCTTTCTGTGGTACTGCGGCATCTCCCGATGGAGTTTTTGACAGTATGTACAATCCACGTCGGTGAATACGCTGACCGTGGCGAGTACGCCGTCAGCGGGTTTAAACGAAATTACCGATGCAGCGTCGACCTTTGCGATAAGTTCNTTGCGACTCTCTTGGCGCGCCAGTTCAGGCAGATTGATGATCCCTTCGCGGGAAATTTCATACATGTCACCCACCAAGAAGTAATTACCGTTGGCGCTTATGTATAGGGTGCGACCTCCATTGAGCAGAATTTCGTANAGGTCATTAACCGGCGTTTTGTTAATCTGTTCGATCGCAAGTCCTGGACGCAATTCCGGTAACAACGCCTTAACTCTTTCGCGAACCCCATTCAATTCTTCTTGGTCGACGACGTCTGCATCGAGTAACACCCCGGAAATAACCCCGAAAAATATGAGCGCGCGCCCGATCATCACCATGGCTTAAACCACCAACAAGATAGTTCCTGCAGATCGTTCGATACTACCGANCGATTACCCACGGGGGTGGTGTGTCGCATGCAATTCCTTAAGGCGCTCATTCGCAACGTGAGTATAAATCTGGGTAGTCGATAAATCTGCATGACCCAGCATCATCTGTACCGCCCGAAGATCGGCTCCATGGTTCAACAGGTGCGTCGCAAACGCGTGGCGCAACGTGTGCGGAGACACTGANCGCCCAATACCCGCTCGCGCTGCATAACGTTTAACTGCATACCAAAAGGTCTGGCGCGTCATTTCCTGGCCCCGCGAGCTCGGGAACATGACATCACTGACATGCCCTCGCAACAGCGNCGGTCGGCCATCCCGNANATAGCTTTCAACCCAATGNAACGCGGCTTCTCCGACCGGGATTATGCGCTCACGAGACCCTTTACCTGTCACNCGCACAACGCCCTGGCGTTGATTCAACGAAGACATCTTTAACCCCACCAACTCTGAGATTCTGAGTCCTGCCGCATATAAAACCTCAAGCATTGTTCGATCCCGAAATTCCACGGCGCTTCGCGTAGGATCAGGCGCCGCAAGTAATCGTTCGACCTCGTCTTCGCTCAGTGATTCGGGCAGTCGTCTTCCTGGGGTCGGACTCCGTATGTTCGCGGTAGGATCCACAGATAGTTCACCATGCTCAAGCGCATGGCGAAAATAGCCCCTTAGCGTTGAAAGCAGGCGCGCTACGGTTCGAGCAGAGACACCCTGGTCATGACGAACGCTTAAATAATCCAATAACTCGGCTTCAGTAACGTCTCGCAAATCCCGATTGAACCACGCGCGAAAACCGACAAGATCTCTACGGTACGAGTCGAGGGTCGCCTTTGACAAGCCACGCTGTAACCAAAGAACGTCGAGATACGAAGCGATCTCGGGGAAGTTTACCGACGCCCCAGCGTTACGCGGAGGCACCGAAGTTCAGGCCAAGANAGCCACGAAATCCATCGTCGCCTCGATGCACGAAATTAGATTCTCTCCTTGATTCGTGCCGCGCGTCCCGACAGTTCGCGTAGGTAATAGAGTTTTGCTTGACGGACATCACCCCTGCGTTTNATCTGAATCGATGCAATCGCCGGGCTATGNGTTTGGAAAGTACGCTCAACGCCCACTCCGTGAGANATTTTACGNACAGTGAAGGCCGAATTGACTCCNCGATTTCGTTTCCCNATCACAACACCTTCNAATGTCTGAATGCGCTCTCTGCCGCCTTCTCGTACACGAACTTCCACCGAAACCGTGTCTCCTTGTCTGAAGGTTGGGATCGAATCCTTCATCTGTTCATTTTCGATCGCTTCGATCGTTTTATTCCGACGCATCGACTCCATCTCCTTCTTCACCAACCGATGGCGACAACGTTTTACCAAGCCCATCTATCACGTCAACAAGCATGGCTCGTTCAACTTCATTCAACTCCTTGCCCAGGAGCATATCCGGCCGCTTCATCCACGTGCGATAGAGCGCTTGTTTTTGCCGCCATTCCTCAATTGCACTGTGGTCACCCTGCAGCAGGACATCGGGCACACCGTTGCCATCAAATTCCCGCGGTCGCGTATAGTGCGGAAAGTCGAGCAATCCGTCCATATGTGATTCACTTTTTATTGANTCGGGGTTTCCGACGACCCCTGGCAACANTCGCGCGACGGCGTCAAGAACCACCATNGCGGCNAGCTCCCCTCCTGAAAGCACAAAATCCCCAATGGATAGCTCGAGATCGATTTCGCGTTCAATAAATCGCTCGTCCACGCCTTCATAGCGACCTGCCACAAGTACCAAACCTGGTAACGTCGCAAATTCTTTCGCCAGCGACTGCGTAAACGTCGTTCCCTGTGGCGACAGATAGACGGTGACTGGATTTTCTGTTGGACAAAGTCGGCGCGCCTCAGAAACGCTCGCGGACAAGGGCCCAGCCATCATGACCATACCGGGACCACCTCCAAACGGCCGGTCGTCAACCGTTCTATGAGCGTCCTTGGCGTANTCGCGCGGATCAAACATCGTCAGNCCTAAATCACCCCTCGCGATCGCTCGTCCNACAACACCGTCTTTAAGCACGGTACGGATTAGGTTCGGNAAAATGCTGATAATTCCGGTCCACACNGCGTTCTAATCCCAATCTTCCGGCCACTNAACTCTTATTGAGTCGCCAAGTCGCACCGAAACCACAGCATTCGCTACAAATGGGATCAACCTTTCGCCGGTTACGCTCTTAACAATAAGAACGTCGTTGGCACCGGTCGACATCACTTCGTNTACAGTTCCAAGGTTGACATNGTTCTCATTGATCGCGGGGAGCCCGATAAGTTGATGCCAGTAATACTGATCTGGCTCCGGTTCCGGAAGGGCTTCCGCCGGGACGCCGAGATCCCTCCCGGCCAGATTCGCNGCTTCGGAACGGTCGTCTATTCCTGCGAATAGCGCGACGAAACTCTGCCCATGTGGCTTGACATCGACGCATTCCAGTTGCTCCCACCCTCGCCTACTTGAAGCCTTGATCAACCACGGTCGATATTCGGTGAGGTTACTAGCCGGTTCCGTATAGGACTGNAGGTGAACCCAACCTTTGATCCCGTATGGTCGACCGATCCNGCCAATCACAACCATCGTATCCGTCCGCATGGACGGCATCTTCGTTATTCGGTCGTTACCGTCGGCGCTTCGTCAACCGATCGTTCTCGAGCTTCGACGACTAAACTGCGCACGCGGTCGCTCATCTGAGCGCCGACCGACACCCAGTGATCTATACGATCCAAGTTGACGCGTAAACGTTCCGCGTTCCCTCGCGCATTTGGATCAAAAAATCCGACACGCTCTATAAAACGCCCGTCACGCTGTGCCGACCGATTCGCGACGGTCAGATGATAAAAAGGCGCTTTTTTTGCGCCATGCCGAGCAAGCCGAATAACGACCATTGGTTCCATTCAGGTGGGTAGAGGCGCGGCATTCTACAGCAACACTTTGCCGTTAGGGAACATTCCGAAAGGCCTCGCCGGAACGCTCAAACTAACGCCGGCGTTGAGGTCTCTGCACAGGTTGACGCTGCCCAAGGCCTCGCATCATTTTTTCCATACCGCCTCGGCGTCCGACTTTTTTCATCATTTTCTGCATTTGTTTATGCTGCTTAAGAAGTCGATTGACATCTTGTATCTGTGTTCCGCTTCCCAAGGCTATGCGGCGTTTGCGCGAACCGTTGATCACATCTGGAAATCGCCGTTCATGAACCGTCATCGAATCGATCATGACCGCCAGCTGGGCAAATTCCTCATCGTCTACCCGGCCTTGAGCATCAGCCGGTAATCCCCCTGCACCAGGGAGCTTTTCAAGCATATTTGACATTCCCCCGAGCTGAGCCATCTGCCCCAATTGCTCCCGAAAATCCTCGAGATCGAACTTGCGTCCGCGTTTGATCTTGTCAGCCAGACGCGATGTTTGCTTCTTGTCGACCTTCCGCTCGACTTCTTCGATAAGCGTTAAAACGTCACCCATCCCGAGAATGCGGGAAGCAATTCGCTCCGGGTGGAACGCCTCTAATCCATCACTTTTTTCTCCGGTACCCATGAACTTGACGGGCTTACCGGTCACCGCACGAACCGAAAGAGCGGCCCCACCCCGAGCATCGCCATCCGCTTTGGTAAGAATAACGCCAGTAAGTGGAACCGCTTCGTCGAACGCCTTTGACGTTAATGCGGCGTCCTGCCCAGTCATGGCATCGACGACAAACAAGGTTTCTACGGGATTCAACGCCTGATGTAGCGAAGCTATTTCCGTCATCATCTTTTCGTCGATACTCGTTCGCCCGGCGGTGTCTACGATTAAGACGTCGTCAAATTGGGTGCGAGCATTGCTGAGCGCGCGATTGACGATGTCCAGCGGGGACTCCGATTGGGTACTAGCGATAAAGCGAGCTTGCACTTCTTCCGCTAGACGGGCTAATTGGTCGATCGCTGCGGGACGATATACATCCGCGCTGACGACCGCGACTTTCTTACGCTCCCGCTCCCTCAAGAAGCGCGCCAACTTCGCAACGGTGGTCGTTTTGCCGGTGCCCTGCAAGCCCGTCACAAGTACCACGACCGGTGGAACTGCGGCGAGATCGAGCGAATCGTTTGTGATTCCCATCAACTCGACGAGTTCCCGATGCACAATCTTGACGAAAGCGTCATGGGCGTTCAAAGCAGACTCGATTTTCTCGCCCATCGCGCGTTGTTGCACACTCGCGATGAAGCTCGACACGACGTCTAGCGCGACGTCAGCTTCCAAAAGCGATCGACGCACGTCTCGCAGAGCATCCTGCATGTTGGTTTCTGTGAGCCGTTTTCCCGCCAATCCGCCTACGGTTTGCGAAAGTCGGTCGCTTAAACTTTCAAACATCCATCTTCCTTGCTCTTAGTCAATTATATGGACAAGGAACGCGACCTTCACGACATTCATCGGATGTGCCAGACTAATCGTCCGTATCGCAACCATCAGCCCGAATGAATCCGGCCTTACCCGGTCTCATTGCCATCTTCTTTTATCTACTTGGCTCTTACTCGCAAGTTCGGAATGTTATTAATCGGACGGTTGCTAGTCAGTCGGATCTCGTTCGCTTGTTGCTTCCTGCTCTTATTTTTCATGGGCTGTTCGTTTACGCCATCCTTGTAACTGAATCGGGGATGGACCTGTCATTTTTCAACGTAGCAGTACTGATTTCCTTAACAATCAATATCTCAGTACTACTGGCTTCGATACGTGAACCTGTTCACAACTTATATCTATTCGTCTTCCTAATATCGATTTTGACCGTCGGCAGTTGTCTCGCTCTCAACGCGTTTACGGCGAGTCCTTCGGCCACCCCACGCTCCATTTCACCAACTTTGCTACTGCATATCGTGGTTAGTGTTGTCGCCTATTCCATTCTGACGTTAGCAGCGTGCCAATCCGTCTTGGTGCTGACAATGGAACGGAGAATACGAAATCGAGCTGCAATTGACGTATTCCATGTTTTGCCACCACTTGAATCACTGGAAGCCATGCTTTTTCGGTTTCTTTGGGCGGGTCTTGCAATTCTTACCATTTCGATTGTTACGGGCTTCGTGTTTCTGGCAGACAAATTCTCCGAACATCTTAGCCAACACCACACGGTACTCTCCGTCGCCTCGTGGGTTGTCTATTCCAGCTTACTTGCTGGCCACATAAAATTCGGATGGCGCGGAGTTACTACAACGCGATGGTCGTTGGTGGCATTCGTGTTGCTTGCACTCGCTTATTTCGGCACGAAGTTCGTTATCGAATTTCTACTGCAACGAGGTTAGGAGTGGAAACCGTCACACTGCCAACCACGTTGCTTTTATTCGCGATTCTCGTTCTGACCTTCTTGAGCGCTTATTTCTCGAGTTCCGAAACAGCCATGATGAAGCTAAATCCGTACCGGTTAAAAAACCTCGTCCGGAAGAAGCACCGAGGCGCGCGTAAAGCGAATCGTCTTTTACGCAGGCAAGACCGCCTCTTAGGTGTAATTCTCATCGGCAATAATCTGGTCAACAACGTTGCCGCAACAGTAGCAGCAGTTATCGGCGTTAGATTATTTGGTGACACCGGTTTAGCGCTAGCACCCATCGTGCTAACCATCTATTTCCTGATTTTTGCAGAAATCGCACCGAAGACCATAGCCGCGGAACGTCCCGAGGCGATCGCATTCCCTTCAGCGTACCTTCTCGACCCGCTGCTTAAGGTTTCCTGGCGTCTGGTAGCAGCAGTTAACTGGGTCAGTAACGCGATCGTTGAACCCTTCAAGTCACGCACCGCCGAATTTCCAGGGGATCTCAGTATGGAGGAACTTAGAACCGTCGTTGACTCGGGAGCCGATTTACCGCAACAGCGTCAAAATATGCTGCTGGGCGTGCTGGATCTCGACAACGTGACGGTTGACGACATTATGGTTCCACGCGCCGAAATAGCTGGTATCGACATCGACGAATCCCATGCCGAGATCGTTGGAGAGATCGTTAACTCCCAACACACTCGTCTTCCGGTCTATCGGGAAACCATCAATAACATTTTGGGTATCCTACATTTACGACGCGCGAGCCGCTTTCTAACGCAACCATCCTTTAGTCGCTCAGAATTACTTCAGGAAACGGAGGAGCCGTATTTCGTCCCGAAAGGAACTCCGCTTCCCACACAGCTGATCAACTTTCAGACAAACAAAAATCGGATCGCCCTTGTCGTTGACGAGTACGGCGAAGTACAAGGCATCGTCACGCTCGAGGATATTCTTGAAGAAATTGTGGGTGAATTCACCACGGATTTCGCGTCCGACATGCCGGAAATACATCCTCAAAACGACGGGTCATATTTCATTGAAGGTATGGCGTTATTGCGCGACATTAATCGGGCGCTCCACTGGGACCTGCCAACCAACGGTCCACGGACGATCAATGGGCTTATCCTTGAGCATCTCGAGTTCATTCCCGAAGTAAATGTATGCCTACGCATCGATCGTTACCTACTCGAAACCCTCCAGATTTCGGACAACATTGTCAAAACAGTGCGCATCACTCAGGTTGAGTTGGCTCAGCCCGATATCGATGAGGAAGAGGATTATGAGTGAATACTTCTTTCAACGTTGTTTCCAACGCCGATTCACTGCCGAAATGATTGCCTGTAACGACGCGGTGATCGTATTTTGACTTAGTCCAACCCCGTAACAGCGGTCGGAGCCGTTATCAATCGCAAGCAGACAGATTGCAGCCGCATCTTTTCCCACTGAATCACTACCGGAGGTCAGTGCGTGTTCATGGTAATCGACAATGTTCAGTGGCTCGTTAAGCGTCTCCACCATCCCGTTAACAAATGCTTCAATCGGTCCCGAGCCATCACCCGTTATCAACACTGTATTTTCGGAGACTTCAATCTTGGCCTCGCACCTCTGCGATTCTCCGATACCACGTTGTAAGTCGTAATTGATCAGCCGGTAAGGGCCGCTATCAACCACATACTCTTGGATTAGCGATTCCCGAATTTCGTCCGGTGTTACTTCGCGCCTCAGTGATTCCGTGAGGGCTTGCACGGCACGAGAAAACTCGACCAACATGGGTCTCGGTAGCACGATGCCAAAGTACTGCTCGAGAACGAATCCGACACCGCCCTTGCCCGATTGGCTGTTGACCCTGACCGTTTCCTTATATGAGGAACCGACGTCTGAGGGGTCTATCGGTAGATAGGGCACCTCCCAATGGCTGGGATCCAATCTCGCCATGCCCTTCTTGATAGCGTCTTGGTGCGATCCCGAAAACGCTGTAAATACAAGATCACCGGCATATGGATGTCGTTCGTGGACAGGAAGCTTGTTAATTTCTTCAACCGTAGCTCGGATGTTCTGCATGTCTCGCAAGTCGAGTTCTGGGTCGATACCCTGCGAAAATAAATTCATGGCGACCGTGACGATGTCACAATTACCGGTCCGCTCACCATTCCCAAACAATGTTCCTTCCACCCTCTCAGCACCCGCCATTAACGCCAGTTCAGTGGCCGCAACCCCGGTACCTCGGTCATTGTGCGTGTGCAGACTGATGACAGCAGATTCGCGCTGTCGAAAATTTCGACAAAAATACTCGATTTGATCCGCGTATACGTTCGGTGTCGCCATTTCGACGGTCGAAGGTAGGTTAATGATGACTTTGTCCTCGCTCGTCCCACCCCAGGTCTCAACTACCGCATCACAAATTTCGACGGCAAAATCAAGCTCAGTGCCCGTAAAGCTCTCCGGGGAATATTCGAACGTAATGTTTGTGCCTTGCAGCTGCTGTAGACCTTCCTTAACAAGACTCGTTCCCTGAACGGCCAGATCGACAATGCCTGGACGATCCATGTCGAAAACAACTCGCCGTTGCAACTCCGATGTCGAATTGTACAAATGGAATATTGCATTTGGTGCACCGGACAAAGCTTCTACAGAACGATCGATTAATTCACGTCTTGCCTGACACAAGACCTGAACGGTGACGTTCTCCGGTACCATTCCGCCATCGATGATCTTTCGAATGAAATCAAAATCTGGTTGAGACGCCGCAGGAAATCCAACCTCAATCTCTATGAAGCCTAGTTCAAGCAGCAATTCGTACATACGCCGCTTCTCGTCCACATTCATTGGATCGATAAGGGCTTGATTACCATCTCTCAAATCAACGCTGCACCAACGTGGAGCTTTGTTCAATGTACGATCAGGCCAACGACGTTCCATGAGTTCGACGGGTTTAAAAGGTCTGTACTTATGAAACGGCATCGCACCGCGACGATTTCCGGATTGCTGCTGCTCGTTCATTGGATAACTCTATCCATTTTTGTCATTGAGAATTTCGTTTAGTTGGGCATTTAAGGCCCTGTTGAAGGATAGTTGCCGGCTAGACCGGCAGTCGCAGAGCAAATAGGCCAGACAACAGTTTGTTGAACATATACGCACGAGCATGCGGGCCCGCCAACTCCCGTAGCACTAACCGAAGCTGCGATTTACGGGGCCCTTGGGTTGTTTTATCCATTTCCACAAAGCGCGCCTCACAGGAGCGCGAACTATAAGCCCAGGGGTAGTCGAACGCCAATACTCCCCATCTCGCACACCGGCATGCCGTCCTATGGGACGCCGTCTATCCGAGTTCGACGGTGACCGCTTGCGCGACGGCGAAGGCTTTCGAGCGAGCCTCCTTAAGATCCGCACCCAGCGCCAGCCCAACGCCCATCCGGCGCTCCCCACGCACTTCGGGCTTACCGAAAAGCCTAAGCTGGGTATCTGGCTCCTTTAGCGCACCTTCCAAGTTTCCATAGATAACACTGGAGGAATTTCCCTCCGCGATAATGACGGCGGATGCTGCCGGCCCTCTCTGCCTGATCACCGGTACCGGCATACCGAGAATCGCTCGGACGTGTAACGCAAACTCAGACAAGTCCTGACTGATCAACGTCACCATGCCCGTGTCGTGCGGCCGCGGGCTAACTTCGCTGAACCAAACGTCGTCGCCTTCGATAAAAAACTCCACACCAAAAATTCCATGACCTCCCAGTTCGTTGGTGACCAACGCTGCAATCCGTTCGCATTCCTCACGTGCGGAAACACTCATCGGTTGCGGTTGCCACGATTCTTGGTAATCGCCACCTTCCTGCCGGTGTCCAATCGGCTCGCAAAAAGCGACTCCGTCAATGTGTTGCACGGTTAACAGGGTGATTTCGTAATCGAAATCTACGAGCCCCTCGACGATCACCTTGTCTGCACCGCCGCGCGCACCTTCTTGCGCGTACGTCCAACTCGCCATTGCTTCCGCCGAGTTAGCAACCGTCGACTGTCCTTTGCCAGAAGAGCTCATGACGGGCTTAACAACACACGGCGTTCCAACTTTATTCACCGCTGCCAAGTACTCTTCTTCGGTNGCNGCGAANACATAGGGTGAGGTTTGGATNCCTAGAGATTCTGCAGCAAGACGCCTGATACCTTCCCGGTTCATGGTCAATCGGGCAGCGTTAGCTGTTGGAATAACCCGGAACCCTTCACCTTCAAGCTCAACAAGTGTCGCGGTCGCTATTGCCTCTATCTCCGGAACAATAAGATCGGGTTTTTCGTCATAAATAACCTGACGTAGTGCATCGGCATCCAACATATTGATGACGTGNCTCCGGTGAGCNACTTGCATACCGGGCGCATTGGCGTATCGATCAACTGCTATGACTTCAACGCCAAGTCGTTGTAGTTCGATTACCACTTCCTTCCCTAGTTCTCCCGAACCCAGCATCAGCACNCGAGTTCCGGACATAGANAGCGGCGTTCCTATTCTGGTCATATCGCCNCCGACATTCGTTGCGCAANTAAACCTTCGCGATACCGACGCGCGTTATTGACATACCGTTCTGAGAACCCAGTGATCTCNTCGATTTCCGCATCGGAGATCTGCCGGATTACTTTNCCCGGGGAACCGAGGACAAGAGATCCGTCCGGAATTTCCTTGCCTTCAGTAATCAACGTGTTACTACCGACAAGACAGTTATTACCGATAATGGCCCCATTCATCACGATGGAGTTAATCCCTATTAGCGAGTTATTCCCGATCGTGCACCCGTGTAAAACCGCTTTATGCCCCACGGTGACCCGGTCGCCAATTGAAACCGGGAAATCTTCGTCCATATGAACCACACAATTGTCTTGAATATTGGATTCTTGGCCGACAATTATCGCGTCGTAGTCGCCCCTTAGCACTGCTCCCCACCACACGCTNGCATGATTCTTCAAGGTCACCTCTCCGATAACCACTGCGGTATCTGCCACAAAGAACTGGCCTTCCGTTGTAATACGCCGGCTTTCGAGTTCGTAAATCATGAACGCCCCCTTCAACAAGCNCATTTTGCGCTTCGCTCGCACCGCGTTACAAATGGTGTTCGCATTTCATGTTAATTTCGTTTGGATGTTTCACTGGAATCTTTCAATTATCCGATGAAGTTTTGCAGTACCTGCGGTGCGGCAGTCACCTTAAGGGTTCCTCCTGGAGACAATCGCCCAAGGGCAGTCTGTGATGCATGTGGGGCGATCCACTATGACAACCCTAAAGTGGTGGTCGGTTGCTTGGCGATTGACGGCAGCGGCGTCCTGTTGTGCCGGCGCGGGATCAATCCACGCTCAGGGTTTTGGACATTGCCTGCTGGTTACCTTGAAAAAGGTGAAACCACTGAACAGGGCGCCATTCGGGAAACATGGGAGGAAGCTCGCGCGCGTGTAGAGATCGACTCTCTTTATACGATCTTCGATCTCCCCTACATATCTCAAATCTACATGTTCTACCGATCGAAATTACGAGATGGGCGCTTTTCAGCCGGTGAGGAAACCGTCGAAGTGCGGATCTTCGCTGAAAGAGATATACCTTGGAGCGAACTTGCGTTCCCAGTGGTAGAACGAACTCTCCAGCACTATTTCCATGACCGAGAAATCGACGAATTTCCCATGCACGTGGAATCCATCGAAAAACGACCGATTCCTCGCCAACCCTAAACTCACTCCAAAAAATTAACCTACTGCGGCTCGAATGTTGCGAAACAAGCGGAGCCATGGACCATCTTCACGGTCAATATGCTCCAGAACGACGTATGAATTTTGGATAGACCGGAAGACACGCTCTGGATGGGGCATCATGGCCAACACGCGACCCGTCGCTGACGTCATACCCGCGATCCCTTCCGGTGAACCATTAGGGTTGGCGGGGTACGAAGTAGCAACGCCACGCGAATCCACATACTGTGCAGCAAGCACTCCTGACGCTTCAAAATCGGCCATGGCTTTAGCGTTTTCAAACTCGGCTCGACCCTCACCATGCGCTACTGGTATCGGAATTCGACTATCTCCCAAGGCTGTGAGCCAGGGCGATTCGTTCAGTGCGACGCGGACCTGCACGGTTCGAGCCTCGAATTGATCTGAGCGGTTGCGCACAAAGCGAGGCCAGCACGCCGCACCNGGTATCAATTCTTTAAGTTGAGTCATCATCTGACAGCCGTTGCACACACCCAGCGCAAAAGTGTCTTCCTCAAAGAATCGTTGGAACTGATCCCGAATGGCCTCGTCAAAAAGAATGGACTTAGCCCAGCCACCTCCTCCGCCTAGAACATCTCCATACGAAAAGCCGCCACACGCGGCCAGTACGCGGAAGTCCGAAAGATCTTTCGACCCAGAAAACAAATCGGACATNTGGACGTCCTCTGCTTCAAATCCTGCATGGTCAAACGCCGCCGCCATTTCAATCTGACCGTTGACCCCTTGATCTCGCAGAATGGCAACCCGCGGACGAGTATTCGTAAATTGCGCGACAACGTTGTCCGATGGATCGAATAACAGCTCCTCACTCATGCCTGCATCGCGGTCGGTAATCGCTCCGTACTCTTCGTCAGCGCATTCAGTGTCGTCGCGCAATCGTTGTATTTGATAGCTCGTTGTCGCCCATATTTTTTCTAGCTTTGCTCTTGATGAATGAAAAGCNACGCGCTCATTAACGTAAATGAAAATCTCTTCGTCGATTCGAGTTCTACCGACGTGGGCTACGCAAATATTTGCCGTGGCTGCGTCAGTAGTTATAGACGCTACATCCGTCGTAGGAACTTGGATGACGATTCCAACCTCCTCATTGAAAAGGTCGGGTAAAAGATTTTCGGAAGCTAGAACATCTACGCCGATCCGGCTTGCAAAAGCCATCTCAAGTACCGTGGCGATAAGCCCCCCGTCGGAGCGATCATGCAACGCGAGGATTCGCCGATTCGCACATAGTTTTTGTACGGTCTCTAGGAAAACCTTGAGCATCTTCGCGTCATCGATGTCTGGGCATTCGTCCTCAAATCCCTCGACAACCTGCGAAATCGCGCTACCGCCAAGACGTACCTTGCCGTTTAGCGTGAGCAGGAGTAACTGCGTTTCACCATGCCGTAATTCCGGTGTGATTACGTTGCGAGCATCAGTGATTGGACCAAATGCGCTGACATTCAAGGTCACGGGTGACGTCACGGACTGCGAATCCTCAGATGTGATCCATGACGTCTGCATCGAAAGACTATCTTTTCCCACAGGAATCGCGATCCCCAAAGCGGGACAGAGTTCCATCCCAACAGCGTTGACAGCTTCGTGAAGCGCTTGATTCTGACCCTCGTGATCGGCGGCGGCCATCCAGTTTGCCGACAGAACGACGCGATCAAGGCTCTCTAGAGGCGCGCCCATAAGGTTGGTCAACGACTCGGCTACCGCCATACGCGCCGAAGCCGACGAATCNAGNGTTGCGAGAGCGGGTCTTTCTCCCATGGCCATTGCTTCCCCACGATACGTGTCAAACCCCGCCAATGTGACAGCTGCATCGGCGACAGGAACTTGATAACGCCCGATCATCTGGTCGCGCGCGACAAGACCGGTGATGCTTCGATCGCCTATCGTGACTAAGAACTTCTTGGATCCAACGGCTGGGAAACGTAGGACCCGTCGTATGGCCTCCTCTAGATCGACGTCGGGTATTTCACGTGGCACGACCGATTTCGTCTGACTTTGATACTCGCGCTCAGCCTTCGGCGGTTTACCCAGCAAAGTTGAAAGGGGCAGATCAACAGCAGTCAGGCCCGTCGCACCATCTGTAACTTGAAGTACTTTCTCGTCAGTCGCTTGACCAACGATCGCGTAAGGGCAACGCTCACGCTGACATATCGAATCGAACCGTTCGAGCTCGTTCTCCGTCACTGCAAGCACATAACGCTCTTGAGCTTCGTTACACCAGACCTCCATCGGCGACATTCCGGGATCAGCATTGGGAATAGCGTGAAGATCTACGCGACCGCCCCGGTTCGCATCATTAACAAGTTCAGGTATCGCGTTTGAAAGACCTCCTGCACCTACATCGTGAATGAGGAGGATAGGATTTCGCGATCCCAACGCGACGCATCGATCAATAACCTCCTGGCAACGACGCTGCATCTCGGCGTTATCTCGTTGTACAGAAGCAAAATCTAATTCGCTGGAGGAGGCGCCNGATCCAACACTAGAAGCAGCGCCACCGCCGAGCCCAATCAGCATGGCTGGTCCACCCAAAACGATTAATTGAGCGTGGATNGGAATTTCATCCGCATCGATATGGCTGCCGCGGATGCTGCCCAAACCACCAGCGATCATGACGGGTTTGTGGTACCCCCATTCGGAGAGGGCGTCCACGCGTTGTTCAAATGTACGAAAGTAGCCGCAAAGAGCCGGGCGCCCAAATTCGTTGTTAAACGCGGCTGCGCCAACAGGCCCCTCCANCATGATGTCGAGCGCTGAAGCAATTCTTCCGGGCTTCCCAAAATGAGTTTCCCATGGCTGCAAGTCGCCGGGAATTTCGAGGTGCGATGTGGTGAAGCCGCAAAGCCCGGCCTTGGGTTTCGACCCTCGCCCAACCGCGCCCTCATCACGAATTTCCCCGCCCGACCCCGTCGCAGCTCCAGCATATGGCGCGATCGCAGTGGGATGATTATGCGTTTCCACTTTCATCACGATATGAGCTGGTTCTTCGACAACTCGATAAATGTGGTCTGCCGTATCTGGAAAGAAACGAGCGACGACAGGTCCTTCGATCACCGCCGCATTATCCGAATATGCAGAGAGAATCCCTTTCCCGTTAATGCTGCCGTGGGTGTTGCGGATCATCTGAAACAAAGACTGTTCCTGACTCGATCCGTCAATTAACCAGGTGGCATTAAATATCTTGTGTCTGCAGTGCTCCGAGTTGGCCTGCGCAAACATCATGAGTTCGACATCGGTCGGATTTCGACCCAGTTCGGCGTACGCGGCTACCAGGTATTCGATCTCGTCGTCTGATAGTGCCANCCCNAATTCCACGTTGGCCNCAGAAAGTGCCACNTCGGGNTCTCCCGAGAGATCAATTTCGCCCAGAGGGCGCGGCGCGGGCTGGTCGAAGATCATCGAAAACGCCTCGCCATAAACGACCGTTTCCGTCATGCGATCGTGCAATAAACGAGCGAACCGATCGTCGGCAGAGTCGANATACCACCGAACNCCCCTTTCAACACGATTGATTCCCGGGACACCTACAAGACGAAATATATCCGTAGCTTTACTCGACCATGGTGATGTCGTCCCGATTCGCGGGACCACGACACAATAAGGTTTGCGACCATCTCTGCGAGGCTCACGCTTCGGTCCATAATCAAGCAGCGCTCCAATCACTTCCTTTGTTTCTTCGGAGAAAACCTCCTCCGTATGTAGGAAATGAACGTATTCAGCTTCTATCTCTCCTACCGAATCGTCGATCACGCGCAGACTATCGCGGACCTTAACCAGCTTATTTCTGGAAAATGCTGNACGTCCTGTTANTACNTCTNCCTGCGACATTAATCGCTTCCGTTACTCTTCCGTCCGAACAAGNCAGTGCGTTGCGTCAAAATCTTACCTTCTCGCCCTGAAAAAGTTCTGGACGAGACATTTGCATTCCGTTTCCAGCACGCCCGTAGACACTTTCATGGCGTGATTATGTGGTAAGTCATCGAGCATCCGACAAGTGCTTTCGATCGCACCGGTCTTAGGTTCGGCTGCCCCATAAACCAAGCGATAAACTCGGGCGTGAATCAACGAGCCAATGCACATCAAACAGGGTTCTAACGTGACATACACTGTCGCTCCGGGGAGCCGGTAGTTGTTTGCGAAAGCACATGCCGCGCGTAATGCGACTATTTCTGCATGCGCGGTGGGGTCAGCCATCGTGCGCGACTGGTTGTAGCCCTGACCAATGATTTCGTCGTCANACACAACGACCGCACCTACTGGGACTTCGTCAGCGGAAACGGCCANTTTGGCCTGGTCTAACGCGGCTTCCATGTAGCAGGTATCTCGCAAGGAGTTAGTCAATCAAGAGCCTATTTTCACAAGATTATTCCCACTCGATGGTTGCGGGCGGCTTACTCGACACGTCATATACAACTCGCGAAATACCCGGAATTTCGTTAACGATTCGATTTGCGACATGTCCTAATAGCTCGTGGGGCAGTTGTGCCCAATCGGCGGTCATGAAATCCGTTGTTTCGACCGCTCGTAATGCAACGACATGCTCGTACCGCCTCGTATCACCAACCACACCTACCGATCGAACAGGCAGGTAGACAACGAAAGCTTGGCTCACNGAGTTNTAGAGATCNGCNTGTCTAAGCTCGTCGAGAAAGATCGCATCTGCNTCCCGCAATATGTCGAGGTACGGTTGCCGAACNTCNCCCATGATNCGAACCGCCAGNCCNGGACCNGGAAANGGGTGCCGAAAAACTCGCTCGTACGGTAAGCCAAGCGCTAAACCGATTTGTCGTACTTCGTCCTTAAATAGTTCCCGAAGAGGCTCCACCAAAGANAGCTGCATTCGATCGGGAAGTCCGCCGACGTTGTGATGCGATTTGATGACATGAGCTTTCCCAAANTTAGAAGCCGCTGATTCGATAACGTCCGGATATATGGTTCCCTGAGCCAACCACCTCACNCCGTCGTGTTTCGTCGCTTCTCTTTCAAANACTTCNATGAACTTCGTACCGATGATCTTGCGCTTTTCCTCNGGATCGTCGANGCCGGAAAGACTNTCAATAAACTCATTGGTCGCATCAACGATCACCAGATTCAATNCTTGTTCGTCTTNTCCAGCAAACGTTGCNCTCACTTCCTCCCGTTCATTTTTTCGCAACAAACCATTGTCGACAAATACGCACACGAGTTGTTCACCGATCGCTCGCGCAAGNAAGGCCGCGACGACGCTTGAGTCNACGCCACCCGACAGCCCAAGAATGACCTTGTCGTCACCAACCGTTTCTCTGATGCGGGCGACGGCGTCTTCTATGATATTTTCGGCCGTCCATAAACCTTTACAACCACATAGCTCAATCACAAAGCGTCTGAACACCTCTATCCCCNCCTTTGTATGAGTGACTTCCGGATGAAACTGAAGTCCGAAGANTGGTCGTTTCTCATGATGCATGGCGCCGATAGGAGCATTGTCTGTGGACGCACTAACTACGAACCCAGTTGGGAGATCGGTGACTCTGTCACCGTGGCTCATCCAGACGTCAAGCTCATCACCGAGACCAGACAATAACCGTCCACCTTGGTTGACGATACGCGCGTGACCGAATTCGCGCTCGGAAGAACTCTGCACGGTGCCTCCAAACTGNCCCGCCATTGCCTGCATTCCATAACAAATACCAAGGACCGGCACNCCTAGGTCGAATACACCGTCCGGTATACGTGGAGGATCCACATCCGTAACAGTTTCCGGCCCGCCCGAAAGAACCACGCCTCGTGGCGCAAATTCCTTCACAAACCCAGCGTCGACGTCAAAAGGGTGGATTTCACAATAAACGCCACTTTCTCGTATTCGTCGGGCGATCAGTTGGGTCGTTTGCGAACCAAAATCGATGACGAGAATACGTTCAGTTTGAATGTCGGCGGCAGACATGGATTTACTCGCTCCCGCCTAGCTAGCTAACAGGGTAGTTGGGCGCTTCTTTGGTTATNGCCACATCGTGCACATGGTTCTCTAAGAGGCTTGCGGNNGAAACTCTGACAAATTCAGGCTCTTTGCGCATCACCTCAATTGTTTCTGATCCCGTATACCCCATNGAAGCCCTTAATCCGCCCATCAGTTGGTGCACCACCGGGCCCACCGGACCCCGGTAAGGCACCCGTCCTTCCACGCCTTCCGGCACCAACTTACCAAGATCATCTTCAGGTTCCTGNAAGTATCGGTCACTGGAACCGTGCTTTTCAGCCATCGCTCCTAGAGAACCCATGCCCCGATACGACTTATACGTACGGCCCTGGTATAACTCTACGTCTCCCGGCGCCTCGTCCGTTCCGGCTAACAGCGCGCCGATCATGACAACGTTAGCGCCTGCACACACTGCTTTCGCAATATCCCCGGAAAATCTGACGCCACCGTCAGCAACAATCGGAACTGCATCGCCGTTTGATTCCGCAGCAACTTCTGCAATGGCCGTAATCTGGGGAACGCCGATCCCTGAGACAACGCGCGTTGTGCAAATACTTCCGGGGCCAATACCTACTTTAATCGCATCGACACCTGCATCAATCAGGGCACGAGCACCGTCGCGCGTCGCCACATTCCCACCAAGAACGGGGACATCGGGATATTTTTGTTTTATCCAACTGATCCGATCGAGCACACGCTGCGAATGACCGTGCGCCGTATCAACCACAATGATGTCAGCACCCGCCTCAACTAAAGCTGCGACTCGTTCATCAGTCTCATCACTAGTCCCGACCGAAGCTCCAGTACGAAGCTGCCCCAGCGCATCCTTACACGCGTTTGGATAAGCTTGAGCTTTGGTGATGTCCTTCACCGTGACCATACCTTTCAACTCAAAAGCCTCATTGACCAGTAATATCTTTTCAATCCGGTGGGCCTGTAACAAGTCAGTGATGGATTCGAAGGTAGCGTCTTCGTGGGCCGTAATAAGACGATCACGCGAAGTCATAACTTCACTTACTTTCGCTTCCATCCGATTCTCAAAGCGAATATCTCGGCTTGTAACGATCCCAAGAAGTCTTGTTCCTTCTACCACNGGNACCCCCGAAATCTGCCGCTCCGAGGTAAGCGTTCGTAATTCTCCAATCGTTGCTTCAGGACCGATGGTCACTGGGTCGCGAATAATGCCGCTCTCAAACTTCTTCACGGTGCGGACTTCTTGTGCCTGATCTTCAAGCGGCATGTTCTTGTGCACGATACCGATGCCACCTTCTTGTGCTATCGCAATGGCCAAACGGGATTCTGTTACGGTGTCCATCGCCGCGGACATCAAAGGAATATTGAGGACAATGTCTCGGGTCAGCTGAGTCGTTAAGTCGACCTCGGAAGGCAGGACTTTAGAGTATGCGGGCAGCAGCAGGACGTCATCAAAAGTCAGTGCTTCGTTAACAATCCGCAGCATGTTTGCCCTCCGGAAAGTAAGCGCGCAATCTTACGCGTTGGTGCCCGCCTCTGTAAACAAAGGGAGTCGTATGTCAACCACGAGGCTTGTCACTCCCACGAGGCAAGCTTAATCTGGCTTCGTGCTTCCCTTAGACCACAACCAACCAATCCGCAGCGTAAGCGAAGTAACCTCGGAGGCTCGGGCGTTACTTGAGGAGACGTTTCCCCTTATCCAAATCCAAGGTGAAGTATCCAATTTCCGACAACCGAAATCAGGCCATTGGTATTTCAGCCTTAAGGACGACCGCTCGCAGCTACGCTGCGCGATGTTTGTCAACCGTAATCGCTCGGTACAACAACCGATATCGGATGGAATGCACGTCGTCATACGAGCGAAACTGACGCTTTACGAAACACGTGGCGATTTTCAAGCCATTGTCGAACATATAGAACCTGCCGGTGAGGGCGCATTACGCGCCGCATTTGAGCGTCTAAAGACGAAGCTCTCAGACGAGGGACTGTTCGATTCAGCGCTCAAAAAACCCTTGCCAACCATGCCACGCCACATTGTCGTTATTAGTTCCGCAACAGGTGCGGCATTCCGGGACATCGTTTCTGTCATCGAACGACGCTACCCGATCGTGAACTTAACCCTAATTCCAACAGCCGTTCAGGGCGTCGAGGCTGAGCAAGAAATCCTTGACGCATTCAACCAAATCAACGCCTTGCTCCCGGTTCCCGANGTCGTAGTCCTTGCACGCGGTGGAGGCTCTATCGAGGACCTTTGGCCCTTCAACCTCGAATCTGTCGCGCGTGCGATTACAGCATCCCAGCCACCAATCGTTTCGGCCATTGGGCACGAAACCGATTACACCATTTCGGATTTTGTAGCCGATCATCGAGCCGCCACACCGTCAGCAGCGTCGGAATTGATCACGCCGTCTGCGCTTGAATTGACGGCTTCGATCAGCCGTTCAGAAAATTCGTTGCGTTTATTCGTCGAATCGCGAGTCCTTCGGAGTCGGGAGGCCCTATCCGTTAAGTCCAACCGACTGATCCATCCCGGTCGTGCCATCAAAATAAAGACCGCGCGATTAAACGAGTTACATCAACGAATGCAACTACGCATTGTGGGGGCAGCGGCGAAGGCCCAAATGTCGTTACAACACGCAAACCAGCTGTTCCGAAAAACGAATCCATTGACTACGCTTAATGCTCGTTCGAGTACCGTTACTACCCTACTGAGCAGTATTAAGCGGGCCGTCCAACTTAAAGTCGTAGGTTCACACGAGCATCTAAAGTCGCTGGCACGCGCCCTCAACGCGGTCAGTCCCTTGGATACTTTGGAGCGGGGTTACGGCATCGTCGCGCTTCCCGATGGTTCGCGGTGGGGCCAACCGATCTCCACCATTGACCAGGTAAGCGCTGGAGAAACGATGATCGCGCACGTTACCGACGGAACGATTGAAGCCGAAGTCATTTCCAGTCACGAACGGACCGAGTCCGATCTATAGAGTCGTCGTCTGTTTGTTTGCTCTGCCCTCGATCGCNGCCATTCCGACGGGCGTCCCCGGGGGCGTCGTCGAATTACGTCTCCCCCAGTCAACAACAAACGTCTTCTTTAACGAGATTCAGCAGCTTCGACTTGATAACCGGGCCATCGTGGCCATTCCCCTAATCACGACGATTGGCGACCACGTCGTTATCGCGCAATCCGCAAAATCGACGACCNAATTGCCATTTGAAGTCATCGAAAAAACATATCGTGAACAACATTTGACGGTTGAAAACCAGCGTTTAGTCAATCCATTAGCTGAAGACATGAAGCGAATACAAGCAGAATCCGCGTTAATCCAGACCGCTTACGCCCGATTTTCTCCAATGCCAAAACGTTTGAATCCAATCGCCCTGCCCGTTCGAGGCATCGTGACGAGTGAATTCGGATTTCGGCGCTTTTTCAACGGTCAACCGCGGAATCCGCATTCGGGGATCGACATAGCGGCAGAACACGGAACGCCGGTTAAAAGCCCTGCTCCTGGTGTGATCGCGCTAACGGGCAACTTCTTTTTCAANGGAAATACGATCCTGGTTGATCACGGTGGTGGATTTATCTCGATGCTCTGTCACCTCAGCCAGATCAACGTGCACCCACAACAACAGATCGAAAGAAACTCGATCCTAGGCATGGTGGGTGCTACCGGGAGGGCCACCGGCCCTCACTTGCATTGGAGCGTCAGCTTACAGGGAACTCGCGTCGACCCGCTGATCTTTATCGACGTCNTTAACGCTTCCGCGAGTGCCGAATAAGCCGATCTCGGCGTTTCAATTGTCTGCGGTTGAGTTCATTGCGGCGACCCTTAAACGGATTATCCGATGTTCGGAAACGCAACCTTACGGGTAGCCCGGCGAGATCAAATGCATCACGGAAACGATTCTCCAGATACCTGACATAACTCGGTTGCAACGCCTCGGTCCGATTTCCGTGAATCAATATTGAGGGCGGATGTCCACCAACTTTGTGTGCATAACGTAGTTTAATCGCACGACCCCTAGTACTCGGTGGCGAATGATCTAGAACGGCCTTCTCTAAAATTCGCGTAAGCTCCTGCGTTTTTACATCGAACGCGCCCGCTCGATTTACGCGCTGAATAACGACATAGAGTTCGCCAACCCCAGTGCCATGCAACGCCGAAAGAAAATGGACCGGAATCCATGGGGCAATCCGAAGACGCCGCTTTATTTCTGCCTTTGCCGCGAGTTTTTGTTCTTGAGTTAGTCCATCCCACTTGTTAGCTAGTAAAACTACCCCTGTGCCCGCATCTGCCGCGTATTCCAACAAGTGCAAATCTTGATCAACGATCCCTTCCCGCGCGTCAACCATAAGTAATGCGACGTGCGACCGATCCATTGCAGATAGCGTTTTGACAATCGAGAACTTTTCGATGACATCTACCACCCGACCCTTCCGGCGCACGCCGGCGGTGTCGATGAAACTGTAGTCAATACCGTCCCTACGCACGGGAACAGTAATGGCATCACGCGTTGTGCCCGGTGTACCCGACACGATCTGCCGTTGCTCACCAACTAATGCGTTAATCAGGGTCGATTTGCCTACGTTTGGACGCCCAATCACTGCCACGGGAATACCATAGTCATCGACCCGTGCGCGGTCTTCACCGCTGAATTCACTCAGATAGGCTTTTAGCTCGTTTATCCCCCTCCCATGCGCTGCCGAAACCGCCATCACCCGGTCGAAACCGAACCCCAAGAAATCGACTATCGCGCTATTCCCGTCATGTCCATCTACCTTGTTAACGACGACAGCCAAATCGGTGCCGCGACGCCGCAATTGTTCCGCGATTACCTCGTCCGCTTGGGTTACACCGCTCTGGCCGTCAACTAGGAACAGCACGAAGTCAGCCTCGTCAACAGCGCGGTAAACTTGCTCAGTCATGAGTTGCGCCATATCCGACGCGTCGTGTAATCCGCCCGTGTCGATCAGCGTAAAACGTTTCTCACCGATAATCGCTTGCCCGTATTGTCGATCTCGCGTTAACCCGGGCCGATCGTGAACCAACGCATCCCTGCCACCGCAAAGCCGATTAAATAGAGTGGACTTGCCCACGTTCGGTCGACCAACCAGAGCGACACTAAAGCGCCCCTCCTGCATAAGACTCATTAGCCCCGCCTTATCTCCAGGGCGACCAATCTGCCTTTGTTGGTATATACGTACACGGTGCCATCGCGTTGGACCATCGCTGACCGCGCTCCTCCGCCCCCAATCTTACGTCGCGCTACGAATCGTCCATCACTCTGGGCAATGACGTGGACGTATCCTTGATCATCGGCAACAACAACGTAATTTCCGAATGCTAGCGGACTGCTTAACATCCGATTTCGAAGCCCTGCTTGCTGCCAAACGACCTGACCTTGTTGTTGGTCCACAGCCATAATGATGTCTTCGTCGGTTACAACGTAGACCTGACCGTACCCTTCTGCTGGATCCAAATACGACGATGCTTCGATCTCCCATACCACGGCCCCGTCGCTCGCACGGATAGCCTTGAGTCGTCCCTGGTAACTGACAGCGTAAATCATGTTTCCGCTAAAGAGAGGGCTACCATCAACATCCACCATGCGGTCCAATTCCGACCGACCCTCTGGCAGCATGACGCGCTGTTCCCACACGGGCGCGCCAGTTTTCACGTCGACCGCTGCAATCATCCCTGTCGAAAAACCGGCGAACACGACCTCCCGCTCGAGTACCGGGGTCGCCGTACCGCGTAACGTGAGAATTGGAACCTGCGTGTCGAAGATCCATCGCTTCGCTCCATTGGCGTGCTCCAATGCAACAAGTTTGCCATCGGCTGTTTGCAGCACGACGGTATCCCGTTGCCCGACAGGCGGCGCCAGGACTTCGCTCGATACGTCAACACGCCATGCCTCAGCACCATCCACGATATCGAGGGCGACAATCTCCCCGGCCGTCGTGCCGAGAAGAATCAGACCGTTTCCCATCCCAACACCACCGGTTACGAATGACGGGTCGTTCCTATCCCAAAACTTGTATCGTGCAAGTCGTGCGACGGAACCAATCCGACTCGTCCAGATAACAGCTCCATCGAATCGGTTCCTCGCCTCAACTACGCCGTACGCATCCGCCGAAAAAATACGATCCCCAGCCAACGCCGGGACCAATCGCAAGTACTTGCGCCCCAAACCTTTTCCAACGCTCGCCGACCAAAGTCGGACGATGTCGGCTTCCTTTTCAAACGAAACAAGCGGCGAAATTTCGTCTGGCTCTGCTTCCGGCGGATCGACAAACGGGAGCCAGGCAAACATGGCGCAACCCGCAACAAAATGGACAACACAACAAGCCGCAAGCGACTCGACCCATCTTCGCATCATGGGTCTATCCCTAAACTTGAGAGCTTCAACTTCAACATGATTGCTGCAGACGAATCGTTCGCGCCCGTAATCCCCGCTTGATACGCCTCCGCAGCGCGGGCGTTATCGTTACGCATCCGGTGAATATCTCCGGTTAATTCAGATACTCCAACCTTGAATCCGATACCCTTGATTTTCCCAAGCGTTGCCAAGCTCTCATCGAAACTCTCGAGCTGGAATTGAATCCGAGCCTTTCGCATCCGAATCAAATCCAGGAGCCGCGGATCATTCGTCAGCGATATCGCGGTATCGAGGTGCCCTAGCGCGGTACCCCAATCACTTTCGACGACCGAGTCTTTTGCACGGTACAGCAGCGAGAAAATCTGATAGGGCGTTTTGCTATGTTCAGTATCGATTTCAGCCAACAAATCTTCGACAGGCTGACCCGCAATCCGCGCGTTGGAGTACGACTCGTACGCTTTAGCCGCAGATTCGGAACGCGCAATAGTGTACGACTGGTATTGATTCCAACCCACGACAGCGACGATAGCCAATGAAACGCCCCCTATCAGGGACCTCCAGTTTTCATCCCACCATTTCTTGAGTTGTTCGGATTGTTCTTCGTCAGAAAGATAATCAGACATTATTGAGGCTCCACAGCCTTATTTAGACACGCTGCCAATTGCTCAAAGTCCATCGTTTTTTGTTCTGTTTCTTCCCTCAGCCATTTCAGCGCTACGCGATTTTCTGACACTTCGTCGTCGCCGACAATGACTGCCCACCGAGCTCCGCTACGATCGGCCTGGCGCATCTGCACCCCGACTTTGCCACCGCCCATATGCTGGCGAATACGCAGAGACGTCTCACTCCTCATGAACTGCGCGACGCGACGTGCATACGCTNCGTGCTGACGTTCCATAACGATCACGTATACGTCGACGGCCGATTCCTCGATATTCATGCCCATCGTTTCATGCAATAAAACTACGCGGTCGAGCCCAGCGGCAAATCCTGCCGCTGGAACGCTTGGACCGCCAAGCCGCTCAAAAAGCCCGTCGTAACGACCGCCGGCGCATATCGTCCCCTGAGAACCGAGTTTATCCGTAACCCACTCAAAGACGGTGTCGGTGTAATAGTCCAAACCCCGAACGAGTCGCGGGTTAACGCGAAAGCTAATCCCTTCACGGTCTAGATATTCGCAAACGTCTTCAAAGTGGCTTCGCGATGCCGAGTCAACAAAATCATGGAGATCTGGAGCCGATTCAAGAAGTTTTTGGGTCGATGCGTTCTTTGAATCAAGAATCCGCATAGGATTGGTGGTGAGTCTCCTTTCGCTGTCAGAATCAAGCTCTTTCTTTCGCGGAGTCAAGTATTTCACCAATGCTTCGCAATAGGTTCGACGGGAATCGCCCGAGCCAATTGTATTCATCTCTAGTTCGACCGCCGATTCGAGACCGAGCACCTGCCACATATCGGAACCCATCAAAATGAGTTCTGCATCCACATCTGGTCCTCTCAGTCCAAATGCTTCCGCACCTATTTGATAAAACTGGCGATAACGTCCTTTTTGAGGTCGCTCGTATCTAAACATCGGACCGGCGTACCAAAGTCTCGGCTTGCCTTCTCGAATCAGGTTGCGATCAATCACGGCACGTACGCACGATGCAGTACCTTCAGGTCGCAATGCGAGGATGTCATGGTCGCGATCTTCGAGCGTGTACATTTCCTTCTCAACCGCGTCGGTGGCCTCACCCAACCCTCGTTTGAATAAGTCAATGGACTCAAGCATCGGTAAACGAATTTCCTCGTACCCGTATTTACGGATGATTTCGATCATCGATCGCTCAACCACATCGAAGCGTTCCGATTCACCTGGGTAAATGTCCCTCAGGCCTCGGACCACCCGAGTTTTNTCACTCATTGAACCAGTCCTGTGTTCGCGGCGTCATCGCACCTACACGAAAGAAAGCCACCAGCACGCCCTTGTACCGCAGTTCAAGTCGCGACGCATTACCAAGCAACATAAAAAACACGATCTAGCATAGGAAATTCAAGATGGGTCGACTCATTTTTATGCGCGATGATGACGTTCAGCGCGGCGAGTCCGATCCTGGACCTGCCCCACCAATTGCCCGCAGGCAGCATCAATGTCCTCGCCCCGCGTCTTGCGCAGCATCGTCGTATAACCTGAATTAATCAGACTGTTCTGGAAAGCCTCGATCGCGGCCCGGTTCGAGCGCGAATAACTAGAAGCTGGAAATGGATTAAATGGAATAAGGTTTATCTTGCATCTGAGACTTCTTAGTAATTGAGCGAGCTCGCGCGCGTCCTCAACGGAATCGTTGATNCCTTCCATTAACGTGTATTCAACCGTCACTGACCTACGGTCTCCTATTGTGGACAAGTACTCTTTGCAAACTTTAATAAGCTCGGCTATCGGATACTTTCGATTAATCGGAACCAATTCCGAACGAACGACATCCCTCGGTGAATGCAAAGAAATCGCCAGCGCGACGTCAGTTGTCCCACACATTTTCTGTATTCCAGGAACGACTCCTGCGGTACTGACCGTAATCCGACGTTTTGACAGACCGAACCCAAAGTCATCCTTTAATACATCCACCGCACCCATAACTGCTTCAAAATTTAGTAAGGGTTCACCCATACCCATGAAGACAACNTTGGTGATACCGCGGGGATCACCATTCTTCTTCAACGCACGATCAGCGTGTAGCACCTGTCCAATAATCTCTGTAGGGGACAAGTTCCCATTGAACCCTTGCTTACCTGTCGCACAGAAACTGCAGTCGAGCATGCAACCGATTTGCGACGAAATGCACAACGTATTACGCCGATCATCTGGAATCCAAACCGTTTCGACGGCATTGCCGTTATGGGTCTGCATTACCCAACGAACCGTACCGTCAGAAGACTCATCCCGGGATAACTCTGCGGGCGTATCAAGCCTTGCGAGCATATCGAGCTGCAATCGGAGATTCTTTGAAAAATCGGTCATCGAGTGAAAATCCTCAACACCTTTGTGGTAGATCCACTTCATGAGTTGAGTTGCCCGATAAGCCCCTTCTCCGAGTTCTAGAAAGAATCGTTCAAGCGACGACCGGTCGAGACCAATCAGGTTGATCGATTTACTAGCTTCAGTCACTGGTTCGTTATTATCAGACTCGATCGAATAACTCGCTCGGCGTAAAAAAATACGCAATCTCCCGCGCCGCAGANTCAGGTGAATCCGAACCGTGAACAGCATTCGCGTCGACAGACATTGCGAAATCAGCCCTAATGGTTCCGGGGTCCGCGCGGCTCGGATCCGTAGCACCCATCAGAGCACGATTCACTTGAACTGCGTTTTCTCCTTCCAGAACCTGTACACATACAGGGCCAGAACACATGTATTCGACCAACGCGCCGTAAAAAGGTTTGCCCGCATGTTCCGAGTAAAATCCACCTGCTGTATCCGTCGTCAGCCGGATCATTTTCACCGCTACGATTTGAAGTCCGCTTTTTTCAAATCGAGCAAACACCTCGCCAATAATATTCTTGGCGACTGCGTCAGGTTTAATGATCGATAATGTTCGTTCAATTGCCATTCAAACTCCGCTCCGACCGCGGAAACGACCCCTTACTGGACCTAGTGCCTTTGCAAGCTAAGTCCAAGAAGCCCTTTCGGTCGAAAATTTTAGCGCGGCATTATACGCGGTCGACTTGCAATACCTGAATTATTTCGCCGACTCGCCTTGCCGCATAATCCACATCATCCTCGGTGGTAAAACGGCCGACGGTAAACCGCAAAGAGCTCGCAGCTAACCGTTCATCAACTCCAATGGACCTTAAGACGTACGATGGTTCGACCGTCGCAGAAGTGCACGCGGAACCCGACGAGACCGCAATATCATCTATGGCCATCAACAATGTTTCACCGTCGACGCGATCAAATCCAACGTTAAGGATACCTGGGATCCGTTTAACGGCATCTCCATTAAGTGATGTGCCGGGCACCTGTTTCAAGTGCGACCATAAGCGCTCACGGAGCTTGCCAATGCGGTCCGACTCGACGGTCATCTCTTCCCGACAAATCCGAGCGGCCTCACCAAATCCAACAATCTGATGCGTCGCCAATGTACCTGATCTCATACCTCGCTCATGGCCACCTCCATGAATACAGGGATCAAGAGGTACCGGTGGTTCACGGCGAACGTACAACGCACCGATGCCCTTGGGGCCATATATTTTATGTGCAGAAATNCTCACAAGATCGAGACATTGCGTTTTGACATCTAAGTTGATTTTCCCGGCGCTCTGAGCTGCGTCGGTATGCATCAGCACGCTATTTTCACGACAGATCTGGCCGATAGCACCAACCTCATTAACAACACCGATCTCGTTGTTCGCATGCATAATCGAGACAAGTAACGTGTCTTCACGGATTGCAGCCGCGACAGTTTCTGGGCTAACGAACCCACTGCGGTTTGGCTGCAGATAGGTAACTTCGAATCCTTTGGACTCCAAGTATTTAAACGTATCAATTACNGCCTTATGTTCGTACGCAGACGTGATCATGTGACGCCTAGTGGCGTTCTCGGCAATCCCCTTAATCGCTAGGTTGTCGGATTCAGTAGCGCCCGAAGTCCATACAATTTCGCGTGGATCCGCGTTGATCAGACGCGCTAATTGTGTTCTAGCTTCTTCTACCANTTCTTCGGCTTCCCAACCGAAAGCATGGTTGTGCGAGGCCGGATTACCAAAGTGTCCATCGAACATCAGGCATCGGCTCATCTGATGCGCGACCCTCGGATCAACAGGGGTTGTCGCCGCGTAATCGAGGTATACCGGCCGTCGTCGTACCGAGGCATTTTTTGTTGATGGCATTAGATCAACCGGGCTTCAATAAGGTCCACGTCCTCCAATCGACGTGCTATCGACATTATGTCACCCCGCTCGAGGAGTGACGCTAATGTAATCCTTGAAAGGAATAGATCGATCTGCATCGAAAGATCAGACCACAGTTCATGTGTTAAACACGTCTGCCCATCTTGGCAATCGCCTGAACCTCCGCAGCGCGTCGCATCAAATCCTTCGCCGACCGCGGTTAGAATCTCGGAAACGTTAATACTTTCGACATCGCCAACCAATTCATAACCGCCGCCCGGGCCACGGCTACTGCGGACGAGACCCGCCTTCTTGAGCCTTCCAAAAAGTTGTTCGAGGTATGACTGGGAAATATCTTGACGCAAAGCAATGCCAGCCAGAGGCACGGGTCCGGCGTCATGATGGATCGCAAGGTCTAGCAACGCCGTAACGGCGTATCGACCCTTCGTGGTCAGCCGCATGACAAAATAGCTTTGTCCAAAGTCGCGCGAGTATGCAATACCCGACCAAATTGGTCTACTTTGACCGCAATCGTGCCATCAACTATTTAGAACGCCTTCCAACGAATGCAATTTCGCCCATTGGGTTTCCAATCGTTCCCGACATCGACCCACCATCTATCGAACCTTCATAGACCATCTCGAAGTCTCCCATCGGCATGGAAATCAACATGCGAAACGAAAACGCTTCACCCTTCACCGCGATATCTTCAACACTTCGTTTACCTCGTCGACTCTCATACGTTCCAACGTAGCCATCCACGGATTTCTGTATCGTCAGGATGGGGTTAGAGATGCCCATGGGCGTCTCGATCGTGAGGGTCCACGTACCGACCAAATCCGATTTTGTGTCGGGAGCATGTGTCCCTGCCACACTCAATATGCTCACCAATAACATAGACCCCGCAAACACGCTTTTAGAAATGGTGGTAATCATTTGGTTATCTCCAACAGTGGTTAAATTCAAAGATCGTCGGCACCGCGCTTTTTAACTGATCGTTCAACATGCGTTAAAACACCTCTTAGCATCGCGACCTCCGTTTCGTCCATTTGAATTCGGCCAAACAAACGTCTCAGTCGAGTCATCGCCTGCTTAGGTGCTGTCGGATCATAGAAACCTATCTGCTCTAGCGTGCGCTGCAAGTGGTCGATAAATCCTCCTATTTCGGCGGCAGTTGCTGGTGCTCGGTCCCAATCCAGTCCTTCGGCCCCCTTACTCGAAGTCTTGTAGAGCTCATAGGTCACGACTTGGACTGCCATCGCAAGATTTAGAGAGGGATATACTGGCGAAGCTGGGATCTGCAGGTGCAGCTGGCACTTGGATAGCTCAGCGTTGGTAAGACCGCTCGATTCGCGACCAAACAAAATCGCGACTGGTTTGCCACCTGCTACACCGTCCGCCAGATTTCTCGCTAACGTTTCGGGGTTAATTTGCGGCCAGGGTACTCGCCGAGTTCTCGTGCTAGTGCCTACAACCAAACCACACGAGCCAATCGCATCGCTTAGATCATCAACGATGATAGCTGCATCGAGCACATCGACAGCTCCAGCAGCACGCCAATCCGCCTGAGGATCGGGAAAACGTATTGGTCGGACGAGTATCAACGAGGTCAAGCCCATGGTCTTCATCGCGCGCGCTGTCGCACCGATATTCCCTGGGTGACTCGGTTCAACCAGTACGATACGGATCTCGTTGTCACCGCGATCAGACATTCAAGAAACTCAATTTCGATCTCTGCTAGCATACCGCGCCCACCGGGGTGGCGAGGACCCAACCGTGCAGCCAATGGTCAATATCGCTTTACGGGCTGCTCGTCGCGCTGGGCAGATGATTTGTCGAGCCGTTGATCGAGTTGACGAATTATTGATCGAAGAGAAAGGTCGTAACGATTTCGTCTCTGACATCGATCGGAACGCGGAAGCGATCATCATCGAGGCAATCCAAAAAGCGTATCCGGACCACAGTATCCTCGCCGAAGAATCGGGTATTTTCGAAGCCGACGGAGAATTCCGATGGATCATCGATCCGTTGGATGGCACGACAAATTTCCTTCACGGGATACCTCACCATTGCACATCCATCGCCATCGCCAAGGGAAACGCGATTCTTCACGGCATTACCGTCGATCACCTTCGCAACGAAGAATTTACGGCATCACGTGGTGAGGGCGCTTATTTAAACGGTCGAAGAATTCGAGTCACGCCAACAACGACGCTGAGTACATCCATGATGGCTAGCGGAATGCCTTGGCACGCCCAGCAAAAACATGGACCAGCATATGAGGCGATGTATCGAGAATTCACTGGTAGCACTCGCGGCGTCAGGCAAATGGGATCAGCCGCCCTCGATCTCGCTTATATCGCCGCTGGCAGGATCGACGGTTACTTCGAGATCGGCATCAAAGAATGGGACATGGCAGCAGGCAGCATTCTAGTGCGCGAAGCCGGTGGCTTCGTCGGAGACATTGCCGGAGGCGATCGTTTTTTGGAAACAGGCAATATTGTGGCAGCCAACCCAAGAATCTTTCGAGAAATGCTCCGGTGTATTCGGGCAGTCGTTAAGGCCTCAAATGACGTTGAGCTCGCCTTGGGCTAGATCGTTCTACGGCACGCTGTCAGCCGATTCCTTGTCAGGCACAGCGAGATCCTGACGGGTGATCTGGAGTGCCAACAAAATAGTAGCTGCAACATAGATTGACGAGTATGTCCCGATCACTACACCAATGGTCAGCGCGCGTGCAAAACCAGCAATTTGCTCGCCTCCCACCAACAGCAGAGCGACGAGTACGAACAGGGTAGTCAATGAAGTTACCAAGGTTCTGCCGATCGTCTGGTTCAGAGAATAATTGATTATTTCGGCCGACGTACCTCGTCGAGTGCTCCGAAAATTTTCCCGGATTCGATCAGACACGACGATTGTGTCATTGAGTGAATAACCGATGACCGCCAACAAAGCCGCAAGCTCGGGTAGGTTAAAGGTCCATTGAAAAGCCGCAAACGCACCGATCGTAATCACCACGTCATGTATCAACGCAGCCACCGCTCCGAGCGCAAACTTTCCGGTAAACCGAAACATGATATACACCATGATCATGCCCAACGCCGCGAGCAAAGCTAGACCCCCGTCTTCGGTCAGCTCGTCACCGACCGCTGGACCAACAAATTCTGAACGCCTGAGCTCCACCTTGCCGATCTTGGCCCCTAACTCTGCGCTTATTTGGTCGCCAAGGGTCGACTGGTTGCTGGTACCAGAAGCGCCCTTGTTGGGGGGAACTCGAATCAAAATATCCGTCTCGGATCCGAAATTCTGAACGACAGCATTTGCATAGCCCGCATCGTCTAATACGCCGCGGACGATCGCCGGTTCTACCGGTTCACTAAATCCAACCTCAATCAACGCGCCGCCAGTAAAATCAAGACCTCGGTTTACTCCCAGCACAGTGAGCGCAACGACAGACCCCACCAAAATCACGCCAGAGAACATGACCGCCAGCGTACGCTTGCCCATGAAGTCAATGGTCATTAGATCCACACCTTCTGTACTTGGCGACGTCCGTATACGAGGTGCACGATGCCGCGCGAGACAAAGATAGCCGTGAACATCGACGTCAAAATACCGATGGAGAGAGTTACGGCGAAACCGGCGACTGGACCACTCCCTATGCCGAGCAGAATGAGTGCAACCAATAGCGTGGTGATATTGGCATCCAATATCGTCAGAAATGCCCTTCCATAACCCGCTTGTATTGCAATGCTCGGGACGGATTTAGCAAGTTCCTCGCGTATGCGCGAAAAAATAAGAACATTTGCATCCACCGCCATCCCGACGGTCAAAACGATTCCGGCGATACCCGGTAACGTTAGCGTTGCTCCCAGCAACGACATAACCGCAATAAGAACCGTTAAGTTCATTGTGAGAGCAATGTTCGCGACCAATCCAAAAACCTTGTAGTAAACGAGCATGAACAACAGCACCGATACGAAGCCGATCATGACCGCTTGAACGCCTCGATCAATATTTTCTTGTCCGAGAGAAGCCCCGACCGTACGTTCCTCGACGATGTACATCGGAGCCGCCAACGCACCGGCTCTAAGCAATAAAGCAAGGTCACGTGCCTCCGACATCGATAAACCCGTAATTCGAAAACGGTAGCCAAGTGCCGCTTGAATGGTTGCCACGCTGATTAATCGACGTTCCTCACGAATACTGCGTTTTTCCACGATCTCGTCATCGATCAATTCGCGGGCAATAACCGGTTTTTGTTCGATGAATATAATTGCCATCGAGTGTCCAATGTTTGGCCCCGTAGCGCGATTCATACGCTCGCCACCCTCGCTATCAAGTTCGATGTTCACTTGCGGCAGACCTGTTTCTGGATCAAGGCCCTGGATCGCATTTATGACGCTGTCTCCAGTGACAATATTTGCTCGCTGCAGTCTTCGGGTCCGACCTTCATAGGACATTACTTCCAACGACGATGGTCGATCTTCGGGTTTGGCAACTAGACGAAACTCCAACGTTGCAAATTTATCCAATAGGCGTTTTGCCTCGGAACTGTCTTGTACCCCAGGCAAGTCGATAACAATTCTTGATCGCCCAAGGCGCTGCACTAGGGGCTCAGCGACACCGAGTTCGTTGATTCGACTTCGAAGTCCGGTAAGGTTCTGTTCGACCGCTACATCCTCAATCGTCGCTCGCGTATCGTCGCCAATACCGATTTCCACCACGGGACTACCCTGTGACTCGGAGGCGACAATCGAATCGTAATCGTTGGTACTCCGTAAACGTCGCAAGGCCTGATCACGTGTCGTGTCCGTCGCGAAAGGGATGCGCACTAAATTCTCTTGCACCATGTTGCTGGACGCGCGATAACGAATGTTCTCCTTCCGAAGGTAGTCGGTCGCTTTTTCGGCTTCATCGTTGAGAGCTTTCGCTATCGCCGACTCCATATCGACTTCCAAGACAAAGTGGATGCCTCCGGACAAATCGAGACCCAACGTCATCGGCTGTGCGCCCAGATTCTGAAGCCAAGCCGGCGTTGTCGGTGCTAAATTCAGCGCAATCACAAACTGACGATCCTGCCCCCCAGGATTAAGTCGCTTATCCAATACGGCCTGTGCCCGTAGCTGGTCCGTGTCGGTCCCTAGGCGAATAAGCCCCCCTTTGCCGGTCGCGTCGGACCCCTTCACATGGATACCTTCACCGACAAGAATCTCGGCTGCTTGGGTCATGAAACGCTCACCGATTTTCAGATCACTATTATCGGTCTGGATCTGTATGGCGAAGTCTGGTGGATAGATATTGGGAGCCGCGTATATGCACGCTAGAACAAGAACGAACAGCGCAACAAAGTACCGCCACACCGGGTAGTAGTGAGGATTCTTGCTGTCATTTCTGTTGCCGAAAAGGTTCTGGCCAAATACGCCGTTATCTGCCATCTATCGACTTCAATGTTCCCTTCGGTAGGGTTGCACCTATCGAGCCTTTTTGCATGCGAATCTCAACGTCTCGTGCGATCTCCAGCATGACAAAATCGTCTTCCACTTTCGTAATCTGACCTACGATTCCGCCACCCGCTACCACCTCGTCGCCCTTGGACAAGCCGCCGATTAATGCTTCGTGTTCCTTTCGACGCTTGCTTTGGGGACGCCACAACAAAAAGTAAAAAATAAGTACAAAGCCGACGAGCAATAGAATATCGATGGGGAAACCTCCTCCAGCTCCAGCCGCATATACAGTGGAATCAAACGGGTTCATCTACAGTATTCCAACCTTCGGTGAGGGCGAGGACGAGGGCCCGCAATTTACCGTTTTCGATAGCACCACGCAAACGACTCATCAGGTCGTGGTAGTAGTGTAGATTGTGGATTGTCATCAAGGTCGACCCCAAGATTTCTTGACACCGGTCCAAGTGATGCAGATATGCTCTGGAAAACCGCGCACACGTGTAACACGCACAGGCAGCATCAACGGGCTCAGAGTCGTCTCGGTACCGCGCATTCCGAATTCTGACGACCCCTGAATCGGTAAAAAGATGCCCGTTGCGCGCATTCCGCGTCGGCATCACGCAATCGAACATGTCTACACCTAGACTCACGCCATGAACGAGATCTGCCGGGGTACCCACCCCCATTAAGTAGCGTGGAGACGCCGCCGGCATGCTCGGCAGTATTTCTTCCAACACACTACGCATTTCGGTCTTCGGTTCACCGACCGACAGTCCGCCTATGGCGTACCCAGAAAAATCCATGTCCTCAAGCATCGCCAGGCTTTGACGACGAAGTTCCACGTACATGCCGCCCTGAACGATCCCGAACACGAGCCCAGAACCCGGGTAACTCGAGAGAGACCGCTGCGCCCAACGCATTGATCGAAGCATGGACTGTTCCGCTTCCCTTCGAGTCGCTGGATACGTGGTGCACTCGTCGAACACCATCACAACGTCGGCGCCAAGGTTGGCCTGCACAGACATTGCTAGCTCCGGGGTTAACGTCAACTGATCGCCGTTAATCGGCGATCGGAATTTGACACCGTCATCAGAAATCTTGCGCATTTCTCGCAACGAAAACACCTGGTATCCACCCGAGTCGGTGAGAATCGGCCCGTCCCAATCCATGAATTCGTGCAGCCCGCCGAGCCCAGCAATCACCTCATCGCCGGGCCTCAACATCAGATGAAACGTATTTCCTAGAAGTATCTGCGTGCCAACAAGGGACAACATGTCTGGGGTCATACCCTTGACCGACCCATACGTCCCACACGGCATAAACACGGGGGTTTCGACGGTACCGTTCGTCGTGGTTAGACGCCCGCGGCGGGCAGAACCGTCGATACCCAGCACCTCAAACATCGGCGCGTTCACAGAACATCGCATCGCCGTAGCTGTAGAAACGGTATCCGCGTTCGACCGCTGCCGCATAGACCTGACGCATCCGAGCATTCCCAATAAATGCCGACACCAACATAAGCAAAGTCGATCGGGGTAAATGAAAGTTAGTAATCAAAGCGTCTACGCAGTCAAATCGAAACCCCGGTCGAATGAAAAGACGGGTTTCCCCACAATCATTTCCCGTCCGAGCCGCCGACTCCAAAGCTCTTACCACCGTTGTACCAACGGCGATTACGCGGCCCTGACAGTGATCGATTTCGCGCCGTGATGAAGGCGGAATGCGGTACCTTTCCGCATGCATGAAATGTTGATTAGGATCCTCGACACGAACGGGCTGAAACGTGCCAGCTCCAACGTGAAGCGTCACAGGAACGATTTTGGTACCCCGCATACGAATAGCCTCCAAGAGTGCATCGTCAAAGTGTAGGCCGGCGGTCGGCGCTGCAACGGCCCCAGGCACCCTGCGATAGACCGTTTGATAGCGCTGCTCATCGTCAGGTTCGGCAGCTCGGCCAATATATGGAGGCAACGGAACATGTCCATATCGTTCCAAGAAATCGAGTACGTCGATAGGGAATAGGATCCTGGACAGTTCATCTCCGTGACTCAGAACCTCGAGATTCTGGTCGTCAATATGAACGAGGCGGCCCACCTTTAATGGCTTACTCGCTCGAACATGACAATACGCAATCGTTGGCTCGTCGATTCGCTCTACCAGAATTTCGACGGCGCCGCCGGTATCTTTTAGTCCGTGAAGTCGTGCCTTGACTACTTTCGTATCGTTGACGACCAGAACGTCCGTTGGCTCGATTAGCTTAATGAAGTCACGAAAGAACCAGTCCTGCTCCACGTCACCGTCCACGACCATCAGGCGGCTGTCAGTTCGCTTAGACACCGGCTTCTGGGCAATTAGCGTCGGCGGGAGCTCGTAGTCAAAATCGGACAAATCGTTTTGAGCGTCCATCAACAACAGTCAACTATCGGTTGTACTAGGCGCGAACCATAGCCTCGTACCAGCGTTCGGAGCAACGCATACGACTTGGACATCGGCTAACTATTATGAGTAACGTAGAAAATTCAATCGCGAGGCCTAACAAAATGACGAATCGCCTGGACAACAAAGTCGCCGTCGTCACCGGTGGTAACAGCGGTATCGGCGAAGACACCGCGACACTATTTGCCGAAGAAGGGGCGCACGTGATTCTCATGGCGCGCCGAGAGTCAGAAGGTCGCGAAGTCGAAGCTCGCATTAATGAAGCTGGTGGTAACGCCCAATTTATTGCCTGCGACGTTGGCGATGTCGAATCCGTATCAAGTGCTATTAACGTAGCGGCAGAGGTACACGGAAGGATCGACGTGCTCTTTAATAACGCTGGGGGCGGAGGAGGAGGCAATTTTCCGAACGAATCCGACGACGAATGGCACCGCGTCATCAACGTCAACCTTACCGGTACGTTTTTTGTCAGCCGTGCCGCGTGGCCGCACCTGATTGCCGCCGGGGGTGGCGCCATTGTCAACATGTCGTCTTTGGCCGCCCAACGTGGATTCAGTTCCAGGATGCAGGACGAATTTGGAGCCACGTCCTCTTCTTACTACGCCGCGAAAGCCGGCGTCGATGCTTTGACGCGCTACATGGCCGGCGCGGGTGGTCGGCACAACATTCGAGTCAATTGCGTACGCCCAGGCCAGATTCTGACTCCTGGTGCCACGGGAGGCACGGTCAAGAATCCCGACGGCGGCCACCACGTCTTCGAAAAGATGTTTGATTACGCGCAAATTGTTCAGGGTCCAGGCTATCCACGAGACGTATCGCAACTTGTTTTGTTCTTAGCGTCTGCAGAATCGCGTTTCATTAACGGCGAAATAATTAACGTCGATGGCGGCGTTGCCGCTAAGATTTAACCCATGCGAATCGTTCTGAATGGCCAACAAGCATTTGGCCAAGCGGTCCTAGAGGCCTTAATCGAACGCGGAGACAATGTGGTCGCCGTGTATTGCGAGCCCGGCGATGCCCCAGGCAGACCGGATCCTCTTCATCAATCCGCGTTGGAACACGGTATTCCATTACTCCAACCAAAAAGCTTCAGAGGTGAGCGGGTCCTATCCGAGTTCAAGGACCTAGAGCCCGATCTATGCGTCATGGCCTACGTTACTCGCATCGTACCGACGAGTTTCCTTAACACACCGGTATACGGGACGATCCAATATCATCCATCCCTACTCCCCGCTCACCGCGGCCCTAGTTCAATTAACTGGCCGATCATTCAGGGCGAGAAGGAAACCGGTTTAACCATCTTCTGGCCGGATGAGGGGCTGGATACCGGTCCAATTCTGTTGCAAAAACAAGTAGTAATCGAAGCAGACGACACCCTGGGTAGCCTTTATTTCAACAAACTCTACCCGCTCGGTGTTGAGGCATTACTTGAATCCATCGATCTCGTCAAAAACGGGAAGGCTCCGCGGATCCTCCAAGACGAATCCGACGCGAGTTACGAAAGCTGGTGCAATGATGACGCGGCGATGATTGATTGGTCTCAAAGTACGATGAACATTTACAACCTGATACGTGGTTGCAACCCGCAACCAGGGGCGTGGACGGATCACCAAGGGGACATCGTCCGCTTTTACGACGTAAAGATTGCTGATATGAACGGTGAGCCCGGATCAATTGTTGCTACCACAAGCGACGGGTTGATCGTTGCTACGGTTGACGGCGCGATCGAAGTCATGCGCCTACGTGAGAACGATGGACCTAAAATTCGGGCGATTGATAGCGCACTGGCAGTCGGCACGAGTTTTTAGTCGCGGTTAAACGTCCAAGGGGTTAGATTTCGGCTTCGCCGACTCAGTAGAGGGCGTTCCTAGCTCGAACTCTAGAAGATTGCTTTGATACCCGCGACCCGCACAGTCTTTGACCGTCGATGCACCGCACTTCGTTCCCCCCGATCGATTTGGAGCGAATTTACGCAATCGACGGAGGCATGGAATATGATAGCTCCGTCTTTTTAGTTGCAAGAACGCGAACGCATCATGGGGCACAGCGAACCTGGACTCGAACGCATTGTCCGCGTCGAACCTCCTAAGCATCATTTCACATTATTACGAAATCCAGATGGCGACTATCTTGGTTCTGAAGATGGCGAACGGCTCGAACTATTTGACCACGTCGACGACAAAGCTATTTGGGAACAATTGGAGTCAGACACTTTCGGTCACCCGGCTAGCAGCATCGAACTTCATAGCGATCCACATCACGACGGTCATTTACTCTCGCGCGCGGGCATCAAGGTTGGCGCCGACGCAAACCCGTCCGAGGAGGCAGCGACTTACACGGCACACCATGGACCAGCACTGATGCCGAGCGACTATCTCGCCACGTTCCAGGAAAACGGTTGGGTTTGTCTGGCGTCGATCCTAAGTCCCGACATCGTCGACGAGCTTGAAAGAGTTGCTTGTTGCGGTCGTTGGTCGGACCGAGAGTACGATCGTGAAACACCTTTGTTAAACCAAACCACCGCTTTTGCTCAGGCGGCGGTGGAACCCGTGTCGCTGTGGTTGATTCGACAGTACTTGTCCACGGAAGAGATCCGCTTAGCTCACTCACCGGGGCTCGCAGTACTTACGCCCGACGATGGCAAACGAGATGTCCAAGGCTGGCATTCGGATTTCCCCTATCTATGGGGAATAACGAGAAAACGAGATAACGATCAACGCATACCAGCCGGCATGTCTGGCGAATTATCGATGGGCGTGCAGCGGAACATATGCGTCTCAGAATTCACCCGCGAGAACGGAGCGACGTGCTTCAAACTTGGCACACACGTCCTGAATTCAGGGCCGCCCACCGAGTGGGGAACTGGCTCAATATACGCGCAGCGGGGCCACCGGGCAGCTCACGGTCTGCCTTATCAAGGACCCGAAGCAGACATCGTTGAGGCGCCCGCAGGGAGCATCATCCTGTACGACGCAAGGACGTGGCACAGAGCCGGTGTGAACCGCACTGATCAACGTCGGGCCGCAATATTGCAAGCGATGACGCCGAGTTTCCTCATGCCTTTCGGCGACACGAGCCAGCCGTACAAACAGTTCATNAAAGGACCCATCATCGACCAATTACTGAGTCGGGATCAAAAAGATTTTGCCGAACTCATGGTTCATAAGGTGATTGGTCCCGGAGGGATGGGTGCTATCACGGTCGATAAAGAACTGACTGGACTTGTCCAATCATAGTTCTCACGCCCCGACGGGAAAGTGTCCGCTTACGAACGAGCCCATATGGACCGCCCATCACTGACACGCTGCAACCGGACCGTCTACGAGGGTAATTTCACTCGACGACCTACCGAGTGCGGCATTCACCGGCGCGGTTAGACGCAAAATCAGCGTTTCTGGATCTTCGTCGTTCGTGTCCGCAACGATATCGATCGAAATGTCACCTGATGTATCCCCCGCACTAACGGTCAGCGTGCCCGAACTCGTCACGTAATCCGTGCCCGCCACCGCGGTTACCGCCTCAGTCTGGTACTGCAGGGAGACGTCATCGCTCGACGCGCGGCTTAGAGTCACCGGAACTGTGGCCCTTCCATCGCTCTCTGCGGTCGACACATCTTCGACATACGCGGCTATTCCCGGAGCAACCACCGTTGAAAACGAACCTTGAATGGTCGTGAATTTCGCATTATTCGCATCATTTATCGCTAAGCCATCAAGCTCGACTTGAAAAAAATAGTCACCAACAACGAAATGACCGGATAGATCAACTCCGGCGCNGGCTCCCCCTTCTGATAAGAAAGACGCGAGCTGAAGATCGAGCGTTGCTCCAGTTGCGCCACCGCTACCGCGAAACGTGAGAAGTTCGCCGCCAAAATCGTTCTGGGTACCTTCCACGGCCGTTCCTCCCGCCGTTATCAGCGTGACGTTAATGGTCTGTGTCGGCGTCGTGAATTGAACTGCCGTTCCCGAAGATTCCCATTCAACGTTTATCGCAGCCTGAACAACGCGTTCGCCTTGGTCACGAATGGCATCCGACCCGTCATAGAGTTTAAGACCGATCCCGACNGNGCCGGTCGATCCCGCCTCGGGAATGCTGTTAATCGCCAAACGTATTGCCGGCGATTTGCCACCGTCGTCTTCGGGTGACAATAGGTAGTTCAGATTGTTGAGATCGATGGCTCCACCGATCAGGTGTGCCGTCAAAATTTCATCCGCCACCGTCGGATATAACTTATGCACGTTCGGATTACCGTCGACATAGTCGATCCACGTGATACTCCCCGTCCTCAACCGAAACCCTTCCGTTTTGATTGGNCAGGCGATCGTTTCGATCCGATTCGAGAGATAGGATTCGATGTCGCTTGGCACACTACGCGATGCCGATCCACTTAATGCCGCCGAGATGAGCGTGTCACCTCGAAATCCGAACAAGTATCTGAGGATCAGGAGGCCATCTGTTAACGCATCGGTTTCGCTATCGCCGTCAATATCAAGTTCGGCCGCGTTTGCTTGTAAATGCTCGCGCACGGCTTCTGGGGACGAACGCGACGCGCCGAGGGCAACGGCACCATCAGTAAGCGTAGACCCTGAAAAGCCAAACAGATGACGCAAGATCAGCAACCCGTCTGTCAACGCGNCCGTTTGCCCATCTGAATCAATATCCAGGTCGAAATTCTCGGCGTTGCTAAACCAGCTAATACCGACCGCCAGTAAAGAGACGACCGCTAATTTTCTCGCTTCGATTTTCACGGTCTATCGCGCCAAAGGATATTTGGTTCAATCAAGCACATGCGTAGCTTTCGGGTCGTTCATCAGCAATNAGAACTATTTTCTATCTATCGTTATTGGTGTGCTCTAAAAACCAATCGTACAGTGCGGGGTTGGTATAGGTGTCAGTCCAGCTGTCGTGATCCGCGTCGGGGTACACGGTGAACTTCACGTTACAACCACCCGAGCGAAGGAGCCGAACCATTTTGACGGAGTCGGAGACGGGTATCACCGAATCCATGGCGCCGTGAAAACACCATACCGGTAAATCCTTGAAATTGACGGGATTCACGAAGCCGAATGGCGGACACACAGGCGCAATGGCGGCGAGCTTTTCGTAAAGAATGTTNGCCAACTGCCATGTGCCACTACCTCCCATACTAAGGCCTGACAAATACAGCCTCGATTTATCCACGTTGTACATCGTCACAACGTTTTCAAACAGTGCCTTCAAGGCTATCGGATCCCACCAATCGTTTTCTGGGCATTGCGGACATACCGTCACAAACGGTATGTCGAGACCATCTTCAATATGCTTCGGTAGCCCGGTCGCTGCGAGTCGCTTGAGATCGGATCCTCTTTCCCCTGCCCCATGAAGAAAGAGAAGTAGAGGGTGCTCCTCTCCGCCCTCCGAATAACCATTTGGAAAGTAAGTACGAAAAGGAATTTCTACATCCTTCTTAGTCTCGACAGTTTCGGCAAAGGTCTTCTCGTGATTGTCCATTCCGGTTTTCCCTTTTGGTTAAGGTCTATCGCACGTCGTCCCGGCGTCCGGTCTAACGGGGGTCGAGNCGAATGAAGTAGCGCGGAGGGAATCCCGTCATGAATTGAAACACGAGGCCACGTGGATGTGCCTCACTCAACTGTTGGTGTTCGACCTCAGACACGGGTACCGCAACATAGTTTGCCTCCGCCCCATCCACAACGACTTCAACCTCTGGATTATTGAGTGCCCGTCGGTGCCAAGCTCGGGGCCAGTGGTTTCTTGCAACGTACAGTTGTCCATTACTGTCCAGACGCGAAAGAACCCTTCGATACTTCTTCCCATCGTTGTCTGAAGTGACGATAACGACTGCGCTTGAGCCTCTAGGCTGGTAGTAACCAAGCAACGACTCAAATGTGGCAACAAGCGCCGCGTAGACGATAAATACGATCGAAAAGATCTTGACGAGTTTCAACGTTTTTCTCGCTCTGCTAGCGTCCTGGGGCGGACTGGTCGAAGCATACTAACCTGTCGCCACCTAGTATCCACAGAGGCTGATCGGACTGATGACCCTCGACTAACCCCCTCGAAGGTTTCGCGTTACTGAAACATTGCTGAACTCGATTCGACAACCGTGGTAACAATCGCGGTACGAATCACTTCGCGCATCGCCGCAAATTTCTCACGAGCTGCGNCCGTCTTGGGATTCGCCAGAAACGCATCAAACCCAAGGACAAAATCGCCCAAAGACCGATAACCCACCCATGCCATATGGGTCTCCCCGGTGGTGTCGCCCGCGATCACTTGCCGCAAACCGTAGGCTTCGTTATCACTATTTTTCATCAGCTCCTCAAATAGCGGGGCATAGTTCGCGGGGTCGCTGACGTTCATGTGATAAGACACGAATACTTTGTACTCACCCGCGCTCTCGGCTGGAATCACCTCCATCACGGTCTTGTACATCGTGCTAGTAACGATCTCTCCTGCGATTTCCTCGTTTGCTTCGCGCAATGCCATGTGGCCCTTNGTACTCGTCATCACATCAGGGCTTGGTAAAGATGCTGCGTTCGGGTAATAGAACTCGCGGACGTGCGTGGCGGGATGCAATCCGCTCGCCGTCACGGTGTAAAGACCCATTCCCACCCCACGAGCTTGCAAGGCCCCCGATTTGATGAAATTTTCAGTCGATGTCTCGAGCGCAATGCCTCGGGTCGTTTTGAGTTCCGTATGCCAAACGTAGGCGACAGGCAGTNCCTCTGCCCTTTCGTGATGCGCCGCCCCTGCCCCTATGTTGCTCGTGCCGGCAAACACCGCCAGCGCCAACGCGACAAATGTCATCCCTTTCATATTGATCTCCAACTATCTTTTTAGATCGGTCAGAAGCCCAGCAACATGGTGTCGACGGCTCCCCCAAGTCGTTGTTCTATGACGTCTTTCGCCGGAACACAACCCCCAGCAACGTAACTTCCCCGCCGACAGCCAACGNCTGACATATCGTAGAAAAAAACCAAAAGAACCATNGGCNGTTTCTTTAAGGTTACGATGGACTTGGGATGGTTAGTTCAGGACATTGCGACCGATGAAGCCATCGCTTACACATTTGGCACTACACGTAGAAGACCTCGATACATGTATCGACTTTTACGCGTCTTACGCTGAAATGCGGCTCGTGCACGAACGCACAACCAAAGGCTACCGAGTCGTCTGGCTAGCCGAAGATGGTCGAGAAAAGGACTTCATTCTCGTATTGCTACCTGGTGGTCCCGGCAGAAACCAAGCCGAACACGATTTATCCCATCTCGGATTTGCGCTTGAGAGTCGAGTAAAGGTCGACGAAATCGCGGATCGGGCCAAGATCGAAGGTATCTTGGCTTGGGAACCAGTCGAGGAGCCGTACCCGGTGGGTTATTACTGTGGCGTGACGGATCCGGATGGAAACATCNTCGAATTCAGCTACGGCCAGCCGCTCGGACCAGGCGCCGCCTAGTTTTTGTCGTCAACGCGAACCGAATCGGGATCGATTCATTGGGTGGGTTGATCCGTAACCTCAATACTCGCTCTTTTCGTCGAGATTCTTACGACGGCGAAGAATAGCCATCGACAGGAGCAATATGCCTAAGGCGCCTGCTAACAGGCCCTGCGTCATGATGTCGACCAAAAACCCCATCTTCGATAACTCATGCGTGCAGAAACACATACCTATCAAACCGTATTACTCTGCAGAGCCAGGGGATGACCGTTGAATGCTGATGGAATAAGAATGGAGAAGTCGTTTAGCCCCAATGATCTCTAACCATGGTGAAAAGCATCGCTACAACACCGATTACGATCTTTGTAGCCATTGCTAGGTGGTCCCGTCGCTCAGCTTTTTCTCTTCTCGATCGACTGACGAATCGTGTGCACGGAATAGCGAATCGAATCGGTCGCGAGTAGCGCGCTAATAACACTCGCGACCGAACGTTTGGATAGTTCAGGATTCACGATCCACATGGCGTCCGCTAACTGTTGCCAACGCCTCTTAATTTCAACGGAATGCCTTCGACCCTCACTTTCGAACTCGCGAACCGATGTCCGTAGACGGAGCCCGATCAAGATCTCCGATTCAAGATCGTGCAGTAGTTTCCGTTCAATCAAGCTGCCAACATTCATCCCCGATGCGGCAGCACTATTGGTATCGCCTTTGGCCAGCGCCGACTCCAGAGCAGCGAGTTCTCCGGTTAGCTTGGCCCCCGTCCACACATCCGACCAATTTTCATGGCCAAATCCCTCAAGCCATTCGGTTTGCGTTGCCCCCGAACCTTCAAGCAACGACTCTGCGATTTCCCGATATTTTTTTATCTCTGCCTTCAGCGACTGGACAGTCAGTGTCTTAAGGTTCAGACCGACACCGAGAACAGCAGCATTTTCGTCCGAGCTATAACGACCGACTACCTCGTTAAAGAGGTTTTGATACGTATTTTTGACTGAAGAACTCGTTTTCTGTCTCTACATGTCGTCACTGGGCAGCTGGCAATTTAGCCTCGTCCATTAAGCCACGCAATAGTGGTGCCTGGGGTGGGACTCGAACCCACACATGGTCGCCCATACCAGATTTTGAGTCTGGCGCGTCTACCAATTTCGCCACCCAGGCGACAGAGGTCTAGGATAATTCCTGAACCCCTAAGCTCGTCAACTCAAGTCCTAAATATTTAACATAATGATTGAACTACCGAGCAATATGTAGCGGAGAACATTGAGTTAACGCGCCGACGATCCACCGTCAACGGTAACAATGGTCCCGCTGGTATTAGCCGACCGGTCGGACGCCAAAAATGCCACGATATCTGCGATATGCTCAGGTTTTCCCGGAGGCAACCGTGGATCGATTAGTTCTTTCCAGCGGTCACCGTCTCCGAACCGATTTTCCGCCTGAGACCTTAGCAACCCGACCATTCGATCCGTGGCGATCAGACCGGGATTGACGCCGATGACACGGACACCTTTTTCAATACTTCTTGCTCCCAAGGCGCGGGTCACCGCCATCAATGCAGCATTACCGGCCCCTCCCGCAACATAGTTACGATTTGGACGCTCACCAGCTACACCAATCACGTTGATGATGACTCCGCTACCTTGTTTTTCCATTCCCTTGAAAACCCGGCGCATGAGATTGATGTAACCAAACACCTTGAGATCCCACGCCTCTCTCCAAGAAGACTCATCTATATCCTCAATCGATCCGGAGGGAATCGCTCCGGCGTTGTTGATCAAAATATCAACGTGTCCCGCTTCGGCCAAGACTCGATCGAGGTTCTCACTTGCCGAAAGGTCCGCGCCAACGATCGATACCACCACGTTCGAAACGTTAGATATCTCGGTCGCAACCGCCTCTAAATCACGTCTCGTTCGGGAAACCAGGGTGACGTCACAACCTTCACGTGCCAGGCAGACAGAGATCGCTGCTCCGATGCCGCGTGAAGCACCCGTGATAAGGGCGCGCCGACCAGTGAGTTCGAGTTCCAATGAAAACTAATCCGGAAAAGCTTCCGCCAAGGCGGCGATGTATTCTGGCCCCACCCCACAACATCCACCGAACATCGTCGCTCCGTTCTGAACACACCGCCTCGCGAATTCAACAAATACCGAAGGCGTTATGTCTACACGACGCTCAGTTTCCAGCGCGTTATCCAGAGTCCATCCCTGTGGAACCTCCGAAACTCGATTCGGATAACCGCCGATCGGCTTGTCGGTCCAATCACTCAGTTCTTTTACTGCGGCCTCGATGGCTTCAGGCGCGGTGCAATTGCATAGAAATCCATCAACTCCTATGGCAGATAATTCCTCATATGCGGCGTTCAGAGTTTCTCCACTTCGGAGGCCAGCCCCGGGTTTTTCGTTCAGTGTCCAGGAAACATAGACTGGGAGACCGCGTGCTAGCGCCGCTTTTTTAGCTGCTTCACAAGCATTCATCGACTCACCAATGGAGGACATTGTTTCGCAGATAAAGAGATCCACATTCGGCTCCAGCGCCAACGCCATGGCATCGTAGATCGATCGAGCCGCGCCGCGATCGGGAACCAAGTCCGGGCGATAGCTCTCAGACAACGGCGGTAGCGAACCCGCGACTCGAACATTTTCCTTCGTCTCATCCGCCACCCGCCGAGCGAGTTGTCCGGCAAGTGCCGTCAGTTCTTCGTACCTATCCTCTAGACCTTCCTTCTCAAGATAACTCGGGATGCTGGAATAGCTGTTGGTAATAATCAGCCGGGCGCCAGCACGGATGAAGTCGTGGTGGGTCTCAACCACTGCCTCCGGGTTATCGAGCAACGCTTGTGCCGACCACAATCCGCCACTCGTGGCTGCACCTCGTCGAATCAGTTCTGCCCCCATACCCCCATCAAGAATCGTAATCATCGATTAATCCTAGAACTCCCAGCCGCTGTTCGCTGTCGGTAGTCGAATCCCGCGATCAAGATCCTCGAGCAAATCAATGGGAGCCTCGAGTGTATCGGTCAGCGCCAGACTCGACGCATCTCGAATGCCGAACCACATGCGACTGAATGCCCCGACGGACGCGCTGAGCGTTGGAAGATTAGGACTGTTTCCTGATTCAGCAAAAGAATTCTCGCCCAACGTCACAACATAATCGCCGGAGATACCCTGCCAATTGTGATCGTCGCTAACAAAATCTCGAACCGGATCATCAAGAACTAAATTGAATCGGATGTCTTCAATCTGTAATCGCGTTTTCTCGATACAAGATTGAAGGTTGAGAATCCTCAGCTGCTCGGTTGCGAACACCGATTGGTACGTTTCAAACTTCGAACCGCGACGGCTCCTCTCATTTCGAAATGGCTTGTCGATCAAATCCTGGAATTGAAGTTCCGCAGGTTCTTGCATGTGTACCGAATACACCTGATCTCCAAGTGATCGGATCAACGCAAGCAGTTCGAACAACTGGTCGGTGGTCTGATACGCGATCCACTCGACGCTATAAGGCCCGTTTTCGGCTTCGGCTTCACCCCAAATGAAATGGGTCAACTCCCCGTCCGATCCATCAAAATAACCAAGACCAAAGGGACTTTCCATGTGTTGAATTTCCCCCTTGGAAAAACCTTCCGGCAACACAACACACGATCCGTGACCACGTTTACGAGCGATCATGGCCTTTCGCATCACGCTCCAATCGTCTTTCGTCAGTCTTTTCGGCGCCCTGAATGGGTGGGTCACCTTTAACTGCGATGGGTCAAACATGAATCGATTGACGTAATTTCCGGTGCCAAATCCAACGGTGTCATAGAAACCCTGGTCAAACATGCCGAGCCGCGCGACTTCCGCTCCCGACTGCGCTTGCTCTGCCAGCGAAAGGGCCGTCAACCGTCTCGCAGCGCCAAGACGACGCGCCACATGGCTTGTCGTTACCGCCGTCACAGCACACATCGACAGATCGGTTGCGGTGTCCGGAAATTCTTCGTATCTGATTGAGCCGTTGGCGCAAACCACCACGCACTCTGCCTCGCCATCAACGCGCGCCACCACGCAATCCGAGCCGTCGAGAAAGTCGGCGAGCCAGCCAGCTTCCCCGATCGAGCGGACCCAGCCCACCTCCTTCCAAACGCGCTTAGCCGCGTCTAAGTCGCGATCGCGATCGAATGTGACAAGCTCCATTAAGCAACCGTCCTGAAAACCGTCATGTGGGGTCTAGGAGCCGAACCTTGCTTTGGCCTCGCGCCGGCGCGCGTGAAGAATAGGTTCGGTGTAGCCGTTCGGTTGCACCAGCCCTTCGAACACCAAATCGCAGGCAGCTTGGAAAGCAAGGCTGCTTTCGAAGTCGGGTGCCATGTTTCGATAGGCGTCATCATCCGCATTTTGTTCGTCGACGACCGAGGCCATTCTCTCCATGGTCTCTACCACCTGATCTTTAGATACGACGCCGTGGTGTAACCAATTGGTGATGTGTTGACTTGAGATACGACAGGTCGCGCGATCTTCCATGAGACCTACATTATTGATATCTGGAACCTTAGAACAACCAATACCCTGATCAACCCACCGAACCACATAACCCAGAATGCCTTGGGCGTTGTTATCGAGCTCAATTTGGACCTCATGCGTCGACAGATTTTCGCCCGCCCCCAGCGGGATCGTCAGAATATCGTCGATGCTTGCTCGTTCCCGATGTTGCAGCTCGTCCTGACGCGACGCCACGCTTATCTCGTGATAATGCAATGCGTGTAATGTCGCCGCCGTCGGCGATGGGACCCACGCGCAGTTCGCTCCCGCAGTCGGATGACCAATTTTTGCATCAAGCATTTCCATCATTTCGTCGGGCTTCGGCCACATGCCTTTACCAATCTGTGCCCGCCCTGGAAACCCCGTGGCTAGACCGGCATCAACGTTGGCATCTTCGTACGCGAGAATCCAAGTTTCTTGTTTCATGGGTTCCTTTCGCACCATCACGCCGGCCTGCATGCTGGTGTGAATCTCATCTCCGGTACGATCAAGAAACCCTGTATTGATGAACACGATCCGATCACGCGCAGCACGTACACATTCACGTAAATTCAGGCTCGTTCGTCGCTCCTCGTCCATCACGCCTACTTTTACGGTATTGCGCTCGAGACCAAGGACATCCTCTACCCGATCAAAGAGCTCACACGTATAAGCCGTTTCCTCAGGACCATGCATCTTTGGTTTAACAATATAGATGCTGCCGTGCTTTGAATTGCGTATCTGACCTTCAACGCGGTGAGTGTCGTGGACAGCACAAAGGCTAGTCACCACAGCATCTAGGATGCCTTCAAAGATCTCATCGCCAGTTTCAAGTAACACAGCGTCCGTCGTCATGAGATGGCCGACATTACGAACCAGCATAAGGCTACGACCAGGCAGCGTAAGAACCCCGCCCTCGCTATCGGTGTACGTACGATCGCTTTCGAGAACTCGGTGAATGGTTTCGCCACCCTTTTTGAATGATTCGCCGAGGCTCGCGTTCATCAGTCCTAGCCAATTGCGGTACACGTCGGTCTTGTCATCAGCGTCCACCGCCGATACAGAATCCTCACAGTCCTGGATGGTGGTGATCGCAGATTCCAGGACGACGTCTTTGACTCCGGCGGCATGGACCGCGCCGACATCGTGACTCCTATCAATATGAATTTCGATATGTAAACCGTTGTGCCGTAGGAGGACACAGTCCGGTTCCCCATCATCGTTTCCCTGAAATCCTTTAAACTGGTCCGCGGTACGCAGCCCCGTCGTTCCCTCCGTCGTCCGAACTCCGATCTCATATCGCCCATCATTCTGCGTAATGAAGTAACTGATGGCATCCGCGTGACTACCCCTAGCTAGCGGTACGATCTTATCTAGTTCTTCAGCAACCCGTGCCACAACAAGATTGCCCCGTTGCGGGTTGTAACTTGTTCCTTTCTCGGTCCCTATACCTTCCGGAATGACGTCCGTACCGTAAAAGGCGTCATAGAGACTGCCCCAACGCGCATTCGCCGCATTCAGTGCAAAACGCGCATTAAGGACCGGGACAACCAGCTGCGGTCCCGCAATGGTTGCAATTTCCGGATCAACACCTGTGGTTGCGATCTCAAACTCAGGTCCCTCATCCACCAAATAACCGATTTCTACCAAGAAAGCTTTATACGTGTCGGTGTCAATGGGTTGACCCTTTCGATCAAGATGCCACCCATCGATTTGCGATTGCAGTTCGTCGCGTCGCTCCAACAGACTTCGATTACGAGGCGTCAAATCGCGCACGATCGAGGCAACGCCAGACCAAAAGTCCTCCGAGGTGATACCACTGCCCGGTAGGGCCTCTTCGTCGATGAACGTGTCGAGTACTTCAGCCACCTGAAGGCCGTTACGATTTACTCTAGCTGTCATCTTTCGTTCCCAACCTCGGCGAGTCGCAAAGGACCACGCAACATACATGGGGTTTTGCCGCTTTTCCATAGCGACTGCACAAGCGTTATTTCGCCCAAGAACGTTGTTAAGACACTCGCCTAACCAAGTAAATCCCGAAGCCCCAAACCACTCCAATGGGGATTAGTACGGCGACCCATGCCGGAAAATCGAACACCATGCTCATTGGCGGTAATAGGTCTTGAAGATATTTCAGCACGACGCCGACGACGACGCCGACTGAAAACCGGGCGCCCATGCCGACTTCTCGTAGCGGACCTACGACGAAACCGAGGGCGATCGTGATCAATCCCAAAATCGCGAGCGGCTGTAATATTTTGCCCCAATAAGCGAGCTGATAACGGCGCGGATCCAGACCTTCCTGCTCCCGATAATCAATTTGAAAAGCGAGATCAGAAAAGCCGAGCTTTCTCGGTTCCGCGATGCTCGCGCGTACTAAACGGGTGTTCAACCGTGTTCTCCATTGGACTTCGTCATGCGACACGACCTTGGTCGCTTCGCTCCCGAAATGCGTTTCGTCCACGTTTTTCAACCACCATAAATTCAAATCCGGGTCGTACTCCGCGCTGCGCGCTCGGCGCGCTAACTGCATCTCGTTGTCCCCATTAATTTCCCATTGCATAACACCGAGTAAGTGACCGCCTCTTGTCACGCCTTCAATGCTGGTAAACCGGTTTCCTTCGCGATGCCAGTATCGGTTGGTAAACCGAATATCTTCTGACACCTGACGTTGTTGAATTTTCATTCCAGCTGCCGACTGGACGCCCCATGGTGCGACGTATTCAGCAACCAGGAGTGACAACGTAAGAACGAGTACGGACGGTAACGCAACGGGTATCAATAAGCGCCCGAGAGAGATACCGGCAGCGCGCAAAACCGTGATTTCAGAATGGGTCGACAAAGTCCCAAGGCCAATCAACGAACCGATGAAAACGACGAATGGGACCGACTCGTACATTTGGCTCGGTAAGTTGTACAGAACGTATGCCGCCGCATTCACAAACGTGTAGTTCTGGTCAACGCCACCGGCCTCATCGATAAGCGCAAAGACACCCGTCAGTGACACCGCGCAGACAAGTACCGCCGCAATAGCCACAATAACGCTCTTCGCTATATAACGATCTATCAGCGGCAAGGTCATACTGGTCGATAGCTCTTGCGGATCAACACCCAGGCTGTCAGGGCCATTAGTCCGTGTACCGGCCACAATCCGACGATCTGTAGCGACGCCGTCCCCTCAATTAAGCTCTTACCGAATACGAGAAGAACGTAGTACAAAACAAACAGTCCGAGTCCAGGTATGACTCGGCCAAACCGGCCGCTGCGCGGCGGGACCCGAGCGATCCCGAATCCACACATCGCTCCAACAAAAGTCAATATCGGCAGAGCAACTCGCCAGTGCCACTCGGCGGCTTCGGCATTTACGGTCAATCGCAGCTCACCTGTCGGAACCACCGAAGGTTCGTTGACTCGCCGTTCCGCTTCACCAAGCTCAATTTGCTGGGCCAATTTCTCGAATCGAATCACCTGGTAGTCGTGTTTTGTCGGATGTCCTTCGTAACGAACACCATTCTCAAGCATCAAGTACCGATTTCCCGTGTCTGCGTCGACAAAGTAACGTCCCTTATCCGCCCAGATGCTGACGACTCTATTGCCTCGTATTTCGTTCATAAAAACGCCGGAAACTTCTTGCTCGCCACGATCGACGTCCTCAACGTATGAAACTCGTGCATCCTTCGAGAATGACCGGAAAGTGCCCGGGATAATCGCATCAAACTCAGTGATTACACGCTGATTCGATGCCATTTCGGAAAGCAGTTTGAGCGCCGCTGGGGTTATCTGCATGCTGAAAAGTCCGACCATTACTGCGAGCGGAATGAGGACCCACTGTTGCCACGCTAGCATTTGACTCGGCGTCACACCTCCTGACGTTAAGGTGACGAACTCTTGATCCGCGTGTAGCCGTCCAAAAGTAACCGTGATCGCAAGAAAAATGCTGAATGGAACGATCAATTGCACGAACGTTGGAATTCGAAGGCCGATCAACCACCAAAGTGCCTCGATCGAATATCGGCCACCCGCAGCGTCCTGTAACAGACTCACAAAGCGGCCTCCTAGGCCCATACAAACGAGAAGCAAAAAGACCAAAAGAAAAACGATAATCAATTCGCGGGTGATGTACCGAGTTAAAACACCCATGCCTAGATCGACCCTTTAGACGTCGAGCGTGTCGGACTTGGCCCGGCTTTGTGTCGGCGCGGAACATCGATCATTCAACGGCTCCTTACGTTGACGTTCCCTGGGATCCAGTCAATCCGTTAAAATTTTGTACTTTAATAGCGGGCCACGATTATGAAGTATTCCACGAAAGTGGGGAACGCGGGTGAATTCAAAACCGGCTGCCTCATCGCAACCCCCGCACGAGCGCGGACAATCTTTCGAACGACGAAGCATCGAGATTACGTAGAGCGGGCAACCACGAACAGTGCGCACGGTAAAACGGTTGTATTGGCGCTGCCGGATGAGATCGAGCACTTACTGATCGTGGGGGCTGACGAGAGAACACAATCTGAAAGCGACTTCCGAAAGAACGTTGAGGCTGCGTCAACGGCGCTGGCTCAACTTCCGGTTCCTAACGCTGTATGGCACCTCAACGATATTGACGTAACAAACCATGATGTTTATTGGAAAACCCGCAACGCGCTTGCGGTGCTGTCGGGCGCTCTTTATCGCTTCAACGAGCATAAATCGCATCCAGATAAGGATTCTCATGTTCGTCGCGTTTCAATTCACACCGATCGTCGAACGCGCGCTAACACCCTGCGCGCCATTCGACATGCACAAGCGCTCGATGCCGGTCTGGAGCTTGCGAAAAATCTTGGTAATCAACCTCCTAATATTTGCAATCCGGTTTACCTTGCGCGCGAGAGTCGAAAGTTCGGACGCCTGCCCAAAACCAGCGTTCGCGTGCTTGACGAAAAACAAATGCAAGCCATGGGGATGGGTGCGTTTATGTCGGTCACACGCGGTAGCGAAAATTCGGGAAAAATGATCGTGGTCCGATACAGCGGTGGCCGCAAGGGCGACGCACCCATCGCTCTCATTGGTAAAGGCATTACGTTCGATTCAGGCGGCATAAGTCTTAAATCGGGGGCCGGGATGGATGAAATGAAATTCGATATGGCAGGCGCGGCATCAGTTCTCGGGGCGACGCGCGCAGCGATCGACGCAAAACTTCCGCTTAACGTACTGTGCATTGTCGCGGCTGCTGAAAACATGCCTTCCGGAAAAGCGTCCCGACCAGGAGATATTGTCACGACACATTCGGGGAAAACGGTGGAGATCCTTAATACGGACGCAGAAGGCCGTCTCGTTCTCTGTGACGCTATCTCGTACGCGAAAACCATGAAACCGGCGGTAATCGTTGATGTGGCAACCTTGACGGGCGCTTGCGTCGTGGCGTTAGGTAGTCATGCTTCGGCGCTTTATTCCAATGACGACGCATTAACACGTTCACTCGAAGTCGCCGGCCAGTACATCCAGGACCGGGTCTGGCACATGCCGTTATGGGACGAATATCAGCAACAGTTGTCCAGTCCATTTGCCGATATGTCGAACATCGGCGGACGGGAAGCAGGATCGATCACCGCAGCGTGCTTTTTGTCCCGATTCGCCGGGTCCGTTAAGTGGGCGCACCTCGACATTGCCGGCACAGCCTACCGAGGTGGGGTCCGTAAAGGGTCTACGGGGCGGCCCGTGCCTCTTTTATTTCAATACCTTATTGATCAACTTTCATGACCCGAATCGACTTCTACCTTCTCTCTGACGTTGACCGTGTCGCCAAACTTCGGTTCGCCTGCCGTTTAGCCCATCGCGCCGCACAGACCGGAAAAAGTGTCAATGTTCAAACCGCTAATGCGACAGAATCAGAAGAGCTCGACGAGCTCATGTGGGCCTACCCGCCGGGTAATTTTCTCCCACACGCAGTTACCCACGAACGTACCGAAAACACCGACGTGCCGGTTCTCATCAGCCACCAGGAGCCTACGCCTGCCGAGGATCATGTGCTCATTAACCTGAGCGTCGAGATTCCAGCCTTCTTTGGCCGGTTTGAACGGGTTGCCGAAATCATCTTGGACCCCGAGCGGTCAATCGGACGCGATCGATATCGTAACTACCGGGACAAAGGGTACCCTCTCTTTCATCACGACCTCGATAATTGGGAAGAACAATGACTGATCCAACGGGTTGCGGCGACAAATCGCCGCACCGAAAAAGATACTCGAAGTAGCGGGCCCATAGGTTGAGCCAACTAGACAACAGCTTCAATCCGGATGCGATTGAACGAGCGTTGTACGCTGAATGGGAGGAAAGCGGCTACTTCACTCCTTCGCCAGCGCCTGAACCCTATTCCATCGCCATACCACCACCCAATGTCACCGGAACACTGCATATCGGACACGCGTTTCAACATACGTTGATGGANGCGTTGATCCGTTATCAACGAATGTCAGGGAAACAAACGCTATGGCAAATGGGCACCGACCATGCGGGGATTGCCACGCAGATGATCGTCACCGAACAGATGGCAACCGAAGGTGTCACTCTCGAAGATCTGGGGCGGGACGCGTTCATCGAACGNGTCTGGAAATGGCGACAAGAATCCGGTGGAACCATCTCCGAGCAGATGCGACGAATGGGATCTTCAGTCGACTGGTCGCGAGAACGATTCACGATGGACGAGGGATTCTCACGTGCAGTCAAGTTGGTTTTCATACAGCTCTACGAAAAAGGCCTCATCTATCGTGGTAAGCGATTAGTCAACTGGGATCCGCTTCTCAACACGGCTCTTTCAGATTTAGAGGTTATTAACGAGGATGAACCCGGCAGCTTGTGGCATTTTCGTTATCCCCTAGCAGATGGTCTACTGACTCCTGACGACAAAGCATACGTTGTTGTCGCAACCACCCGTCCAGAAACGATGTTGGGTGACACAGCCATCGCNGTTCATCCTGACGACGATCGCTATCGCTCGTTGGTNGGAAAGNACGCNGTACTNCCNTTAGNTGGCCGCAAGNTACCNATCATCAGTGACGCCTANGTTGACCCCGAATTCGGTACTGGTTGCGTAAAAATAACCCCCGCCCACGACTTCAACGATAACGAAATCGGACATCGACACGGTCTNGAGGAGATCAGCATCCTATCGGCCGACGCGACGATCAACGCCAACGCACCTGTCCCTTACCGTAACCTTGATCGGTTCGAAGCGCGGAAAAGAGTTATCGCGGATTTGGACGCGCTCGGTTTACTTGAAGCGGTTGAAGATCACACCATCAAGATTCCAAGGGGCGAGCGATCTGGCGAAATCGTAGAACCCCGCCTGACCGATCAATGGTTTGTCAAAATCGAACCGCTCGCCGGACCAGCCATCACTGCGGTTGAGAACGGTGACATCACATTTATCCCAAAACAATACGAGAATCTTTACTTCGCATGGATGCNCGANGTAAGGGACTGGTGCATTAGTCGACAACAATGGTGGGGACACCAGATNCCAGCNTGGTATGACGGGAACGGCAACGTCTACGTTGGCCANAGCGAAGAAGCGATCCGGTCCGATGCNGATCTCGACNCNGATNTCCCGCTTACCCAGGATCCTGACGTACTGGAAACTTGGTTTTCAAGCGCNCTATGGACATTTGCNACGNTAGGTTGGCCCGACAAAACCCCCGAACTGGACCAATATCATCCAACTAGTGTGCTTGTAACGGGCCACGACATCATTTTTTTCTGGGTGGCGCGAATGATCATGATGACACTCCACTTCACAGGCGAAATTCCCTTTAAGCAAGTTTACGTGCACGGACTCATTCGGGACGCGAAGGGCGAGAAAATGTCAAAAACCAAGGGTAACGGTATCGACCCCCTCGACGTCATCGACGGTATTTCCCTTGACGACTTGGTCGCNAAACGAACGCAAAATTTAACGCAACCGCGAATGGCGGAAGCTATAACTTTAGCGACACAAAAAGAGTATCCGAATGGAATTCGTAATTACGGATCCGATGCTCTTCGCTTCACGTTCTGTGCGTATGCATCACCGGGACGCAATATCAATTTCGACTTAAACCGGGTCGAGGGCTATCACAATTTTTGTAATAAGCTCTGGAATGCGTCGCGATTTGTCATGATGAACGCGCATTCGGTCACCGAATTACCTATCTCTGAGCAAAGTCTTGCGGATCGTTGGATCGTCTCTCGAATGCGCCAACTCATTATCGACACCCACGAAGCCGTCGNCTCGTACCGCTTTGACCTTTTCGCAAACGCCGTCTACGAGTTTATTTGGCACGAATACTGCGATTGGTACGTCGAATTGACCAAATCCGTTTTTTTTGACGCGAAGGCAGACCAAACCGAGGTAACCGCAGCGAGTACAACCCTGGTGAACGTGCTGGAAATGTTGCTGCGTGTCGCGCACCCAATCATGCCGTATATCACCGAAACATTATGGCGCGAAATAGCGCCTTTAGCTGGGATCGACGCAAAAACCATTATGCTGCGACCTTTCCCGCAAAAAGCGGACGCGGATCTCGACGAAGAAGCAGATACGGCCATCGAATGGCTCAAAGACGTTNTCACGGCNGTCCGCAATATTCGCGGNGAACGCGGAGTCAAACCTTCCCAAAGCGTCGTACTCATGTTGCAGGGGGGGACAACGCAGGACAAACAACTGAGTATCACCACNGAAAAATTGCTACAGAGACAGGCCAAGTTAAGNGGAGACATCGTCTGGTTAAAAGACGACGATCCGGTGCCTGCAGGCTCGGTGCAGTTGGTGCATCGCCTAAAGGTTATCGTTCCGTTTACGGATCTAGACGAAGCAAAAGCCGAACAACAGAGGCTTTCGCTCGAAATCCAGAAATTGCAGACGACGCTAGGGAAAATNGCCACGAAACTCGACAATCCCAATTTTGTTGAAAAAGCTCCCGCCAACGTCGTTGCCAAAGAAAAAACNCGNCTCNACGAGCTTTCCGCTCAGGTAGACACATTACTTGAGCAGCGCGTCGCCCTAGAAAACATCATTGACGACAACTCAACGCGCTGAGCCTCTACGGTATATCGAGCACTACTTTTCCAAACGTTTCATTTTCGGACAGTAGTTGGTGTGCCTGACTGGCCTCAGTTACCGGCATGACCGCCTCGATAACAGGACGTATCTGTCCAGCCTCGATCAGCGGCCAAACGCGTTCGTGGAGGCCATCCATAATCTTCGCTTTAGTCGCGATTGATCGACCACGTAACGTGGAACCGATGACGCGGAGACGTCGCGACATCATTGTTCCCAACGCAATTGGTGAGGTCACCCCGTCAAGCAACCCGATAAGAACGAGCCGGCCGTCAACCGCAAGCGAAGCGATATTCGATTCGAAATAGGCACCGCCAACGGGATCCAAGATAACGTCCATACCATGCTGCGCTGTCCACCGAGGTACTTGTTCGACAAAATGAACCGTATGCCTGTCGCAACCATCTTCGGCACCCAATTCGACACATCGGCGAACCTTCTCGAGGTTTCCGGCTGTGACGAAACAAGGATTGTCAAAAGCCGCGCATAGCTGAATCGCAGCCGTACCCACCCCACTGGCACCGGCATGCAAGAGCACGAACTCNCCAGGTTCAAGATACGCCTCTATAAATAGATTCAGGTACGCGGTGGCAAAAACCTCTGGGAGCGCAGCCGCTTCATGAAACGAAAGCCCCGCTGGAACCGGTAANACCTGTCCAGCGGGNACCACGACCTTTTCAGCGTAGCCACCGCCAGCTAGCAAGGCACATACATGATCACCCTCACGAACTCGACCGACACCCTCGCCGACTGCTTCTACGACACCAGCACATTCAAGTCCTAGAATTAAGCTTGCNCCGGGAGGTGGAGCGTANTGCCCGGCCCGCTGCGCAAGATCAGCGCGGTTCAGCGCGGTCGCTCTATTTGCTATCCGCACCTCACCAACGCCCAGCGCTGGTTCGACCACGTCATCCCACTGCAATTTCTGGCCGTCTACTTGTATCGCTTTCATTACCACGACATCCTAACTTTCACNCCTAAATCGTGAAGATGGGTTTTCACTTCACTCACGGTGTAGTCACCGTAGTGCACCATCGAGGCAATCAGTGCGGCGTCTGCTTTGCCAGTTGTCAGGACCTCACGGAGGTGGTCGGGCGTTCCTGCTCCGCCAGACGCGACAACCGGAATTCTGACCGTTTCAGCAACGGCCCGTGTCAACGAGATCTCATACCCGTCGCGTGTCCCGTCCGCATCGATAGAATTAATGACGAGTTCACCCGCCCCTAAACTTTCCCCTTGTTCCGCCCAGACCAGCGCGTCGATCCCCATCGAACGTCTTCCACCGTTGATGACGATCTCGTAACCACTCGGCATCTCCGCAGTTTTACTCGCACGCCGAACGTCCATCGATAGCACCACGTTTTGACTCCCAATCGCGGTCGCACATTCGCTGATTAGTTCCGGACGAAGAACGGCAGCAGAATTGACGTTAATCTTCTCTGCACCAGCCATCCTTAAATCGGTCGCATCTAAAACGCTTCGGACCCCGCCTCCTACAGACAATGGAATGAACACCTGCTCGGCCACAGACTCGACAACCTTCAGCATGATGTTACGTGCCTCGCTGGACGCCGTAATGTCGTAAAACACGAGCTCGTCAAGACCATCCAAATAATACTCACGTGCTTTTGCTATCGGATCACCAATATCCTTGGTATCGACGAAACGAATACTCTTCGCCAACTTACCGTCGCGCACGTCGAGACAGGCGATGATCCGCTTACTGAGCAACCCGACCGTCCCAATGTCTGAATCGATCCAAAATCCCTAGTCCCACGCGACCGCTCTTTTCCGGATGGAATTGGGTACCGAAAAAATTATCCAATCCGGCGGCACAACAGAAGTCACTCTCATATTGTGTCGAAGCAAAAATGGTGGCCGGATTATCGGGTTCCGGAAAAAACGAATGCACGAAATAGAATGCGTCACCGTCCTTGATATTCTCCAGTAGTGGATGCCTGCGTTGTAACTCAATCTCATTCCAACCCATGTGAGGAATTTTTAGTTCCGGATTACGCAGCTGAAACCGACAGACTTTTCCAGGCAAAAAACCGAGAGTTGTCTGATCATCCTCCTCCGAAAATTCAAGCGAAATCTGCAGTCCGAGACAGATGCCAAGGATAGGCACCCCCGATCCAAAGGCCTGCCGCAACGCGACGTCGACCCCAGATTTGCGTATGCTCTTCATCGCACTACCCGCAGCCCCGACGCCTGGGAAGATGACGCGGTCAGCATGCCGAATCGCTTCGGGATCGTCACTAATGTTTGCCGCTAAGCCAACTTCGGTACAGGCGCGTTGTACGCTGCGTAAGTTACCCGCGTCGTAATCAACGATAACGGCCATAAAGGTATGACACTGGAAAAGAGCGCGGATACTAACTTATACGGGAATACCGACCAAGGACGCAGAGGTATTCTCGTAGTTAATCTCGGGTCACCAGAAGCGCCTACCACCGCGGCCGTACGTCGGTATCTCAACGAGTTTCTGATGGACCCGCATGTGCTCGCGATGCCTTGGGTTCTGCGTCGTCTACTCGTATCGGCAATCATGGTTAATAGGCCGCGACGAACCGCCAGAGCGTACCAACGCATTTGGAACGAAACCGGATCCCCTCTTGTGTCGTTGACGAGTTCAGTCGCTGATGGGATTCGTCAACAAACCGGGCTTCCCGTCGCTGTGGCCATGCGCTATGGAACACCTCAGGTAGATGCAGCGATCAGGACTTTAGGAGACGTCGACGAGATTGTATTGATGGCGCTCTATCCTCAACACGCCGACTCGACACGAACAACGACGATCAAAAGAGTGGCAAGAGAATTAAGCGGGAAACGTTTATTGGTACTGCCACCGTACTACAACAATCCAGATTTTCTGAGCGTCTTCGGTGCTCACGTAAAAAAACACCTTCCCGCATCCGCCGAACATCTCTTGTTCAGCTATCACGGCCTTCCAGAACACCACATAACGAACGCAGATCCGACCGGGTCTCACTGTTTGAGAACCGAGTCCTGTTGCGTCACACACTCAATCGCGCACGACACCTGTTATCGACATCAATGTTTTTCAACCACACGCGCTATCGGCTCTTTGATAGACATCGACCACAGTCAGAGTTTCCAATCCCGATTACGCCCTGGTAGGTGGCTGCAACCATCGTCCAGCCAACACGCGACCACGCTGGCGCAACAAGGAGTACGGCATCTAGCAGTCGTTTGCCCGGCATTCGCCGTAGATAACTTGGAAACATTGGAAGAAGTCGGTCAACAACTTTCCCTGACTTTCCGAAAGGCCGGCGGAAAAGAGCTGATACTGATCCCCGCGCTGAACGATGAACCCGAATGGATACAGGTTTTATCGAAGTGGGCGGGGGGGGCCATCGATTCATTCCGGGAATTGTCGTTACAGTAATCGAGTTCTCGTTCCAACAGCACATTGGTCAATCCATTCGTTCACCTACCACGTCAATCTTCGCAATTACCTAGATGGATGCGGCGTGCGTTACCAGCGCTTTGTGGAAATTCTGGATAAGCGGTCGGGCGAACATTGACTTGCGGGCCACGAACCGCACCGGTCGGTTCATCCCTTCTTTTCCTAGGTCAATCAATAGCTCCTTGGCTATCCCAAGCGTCACTGCGACACCGTGCGGAACCAATCCATGTCCAAAACCCTCGATAGCCATCTGGCCAACCGCAAAGAATGATTCCATCGAGGTGTTTCTGCGGAGTTTCAAGCGGCGCATATCTTCCTCAATAGAAGCCCACGCGCCGGATCGCGATTCGATTGTAATAACGTCCAACGGCTCAAATACTTGATATCCAGTTCGTGCAAGGCCCGAGGGAATAATGACCATCGGTTCGAGATGAATGACCTCAGACTGCAAATCAGCTTCGGCATCGGCCATGCCAGTGCATACGCCAACCATATATTCTCCGGCCCGAATTCGATCCAAAACGGCTGGGGATCGTTGGGCATGAAATTCAAATTCGACTTCCGGCAGATCGGACTGGACAACCGCAAACAGTCGCGGGCCCCAGCTCGACAAAATAGCTTCCGAAACGCCGACAATAATACGTCCCTTACGTAGCGCGTTATCTTCCAAGAACACGCCGCGGACTTCCTGTAACAGGGGGGTCACCTTGTCAACTAACTGGCGACCATGATGGGTTAACGCCACCCGACGGCCATGCCTTTCAATCAGCTTACGGTCGTAGTAGCTCTCAAGCGACGCAATCCGCTTGCTCACAGCGCTTTGAGATATTTTCATGCGGGTCGCTGTTTCCATCATGGTTCCACTTGCCGACAGCTGAACCAGTGTCTCTAAATTCTCAATCACAACATTCATTCCCCATACTACTTTCTTATATTCCAATTATTCGCTTTTCTCATGTACAGAGAAAGGATCAAAGTCTCCCAAGACGCACTGATTTGAACGGTTCTGTGGCGATTCTGGTTTTACTCTGTGTATTGCTGACTTCGATCCTCTCCGGCGTTGTTGGAATGGCCGGAGGCATGATTCTTATGGCTGTCCTCGTGACGGTACTACCCGTCACGAGCGCAATGATTTGCATGGAACAATCCAAAGTATTTCGAATGGTTCTCGATTTTGGTTTTTGCGAGGCAACATGGTCTGGAACATCCTCCCGCCATACCTCCTAGGCACGGCGATCGTCGTCTCAGTATTTGTTTTTATCACGGTCATACCAGATCCCGGGTTAGTCCTAGTATTAGTCGGCACGTTTCCTTGGATCGCTCGATTAGTCCCGCGTCTCGGTGGTCTAGACATCGCCAAACCATCAAACGCGTTTGCGTGTGGTGTTGCGGTGACCCTGGCGCAATTGCTTGCCGGCGCATCAGGACCCCTGTTGGATGTTTTTTATCTAAAAAGTTCGCTCAACCGATATCAAGTGGTCGCAACCAAAGCATTTACACAAACGCTTGGCCACTTCATCAAGCTTCTTTATTACGGTGGGATTGCGAGCATCGCCGTTGATGTTATTGATCCACTGCTCACGCCCGGGTTACTCGTCGGTTCAATTTCGCTCGCTGTGATAGGTACCTGGCTAGGAACACGCGTTTTGGACCGAGTCGCCGAAAACACTTTTCGGGACGTCACGAGCAAGATTATTCTGGCCTTGAGCGCTGCATGTATTGCGAGAGGCGCTTGGGAACTATTTGTGTAGGTATCGCGTTCCCGTTCGCGAACCAACCACAAGCTTAAATTGGCCGTATCACAAAGAGTAAATCGCCGACATTCACTTGTTGACCCGAGGCCACATTGGTACGAACGACCTCGTACTCGCGATCCGCTTCGTACAACGGCTCATCCCCAGAGTTGAAGTCACCGATACACATCGGGGTAAAAATCTTGAACGCTTCCAGTTGACAAAGCGTATCAGTCAACCCGAACCGATCACCTTCCATCACATACTCGGGCTCGGCCGGAGAAGGTGTCGAATAGAAAATACCCGTAGTAGGCGATAGCACTTTCAACTCATCACTTCCGTCTATCTGAATCGATTCCGTACCGATAGCGGTTCCAACAACTCCCGACGCTGCGTCAATTTCGGCAATAAGCGCATCAGCATCGACGCGCTCAAGTAAAGCCGGCAAATAGTTCGTGTCGTATTCGCCTTTCAGAAACTGCGGGTCCTTGAGGATCGCTCGAACGAGCGGAATGTTCGTACATATCCCCGTGACCTCGATCCGCCCAAGATATTCTTCCAATTTGCTGGCCGCAGCATCTCGACTCCTAGCATGAACGACGATTTGGGCGAGCATACTGTCATAGTACGGGGANACGAATTTGCCCTCGCCCACNGTCGAAATTACGTCAACGTCTTTCTCTTGCGGCAATCGGCAGACCTCAATCGTCCCGGCGCTCGGACGAAAGGCAAGNGTGCCGTCTTGAAGNCGNACAATTCTTTCNGCATTCACACGCGCTTCNATGGCATAACCATCGTTATTTACTTCGAGATNGGCAATATCGGCACCACCCGCGATACGAAATTGCTCCGCGACGATATCTACTCCCGATACGTATTCGGTCACAGGATGTTCGACCTGCAAGCGCGTATTCATTTCCATAAAGTAAATCGCATCTGCGTCAAGGTCATAAATGAACTCGACAGTCCCTGCCCCGACATAATCTACTTCGGCCGCTATCGCTTCCGTATGCTTTAGCACCGACGCCAGAAGGGCATCGGGCAATACGGTTGACCCCGACTCTTCAATTACCTTTTGTTTATCCCGTTGGACACTACAATCACGTATCCCAAGAACACGTGTGTTTCCGTGTCGATCTCGCAATAATTGAGCCTCGATGTGGCGGAGCGAGGTAACGAATTTCTCTAGATATACGTCACCATTTCCGAATGCTGCACGCGCTTCAACAGAAACGCGTTGGAATAGCTCGTGAAACGCGTTTTCGTCTTCCACGACTTGTATGCCTTTCCCGCCACCCCCGTGAACGGCCTTTATCAGCAATGGATAGCCGATACTCTCACCTAGATCAGCCGCTCTTTCGACGTCCGTGACGATGCCATGACTTCCTGGTACGACGGGTACCTTTAACCGTAACGCGGTGTTAATTGCATTAGATTTATTCCCCATAGTCTCCATGCTAGACACAGGAGGACCAATGAAGTTGATCCCTCTGGATCGGACGAGTTCGGCAAATTGACTACTCTCTGAGAGAAATCCGATACCAGGATGCAGTGCATCAACGTGTTCCTGCTCAGCCACGGCAATTACGGACATCGCGTTGAGATAACTTTCGTCAGGTGTATGTCCACCAATGCAGATCACCGAATCGGCCTCTCCAAGGAGATCAACGGCCACTGATTCCATATCCGGGTCTGACTGGACGAGGACGACTTCGATAGCTTCCCTTTGGGCTACCCTTATCAGCTTTGCCGCCGTACATCCTCGAGCATGGACGAGTACTCGCTTCACCGGACGGTAAAGCTCACTTGTTTCAACCTGCGTTCGGGCAGGAATAACCATCGGTCGTTCCTGACTCAAGATTCCGGACATCACCCGGTTCACGACTTCCACAACACTTTCGCGCGGTATGGGTATGTCCGGATCGATTCTACGAAGCTCGTCGTCCAAGTCGTCATAGAAGGGATGGCGAACCAAACCTTGCATGGCCCCAGGCACATCGACCAGATAATTGGACAGAACGGCATCCGACGGCAGGTTGCTTTGTACGACAATCTGCCCCGCGAACGGCATACTCGCTCCGGAAAAATAATATGTCTGAACTAACGGGTGCGTGACGAAGCTCGCCTGGGCGCCACCGGTACAGTCTCCGTGGCCAAAGATAATCACAGGTAGATCGAAATCACGGACAAAACGCGTTATTCGGTCATTAATTGCGGCCATCGAAAATAACGATCCAGCTCCCTCCTTGGTCTGCATCCCGCCCGAAGAAACGAAACAAACTAGTGGTAGGTTTTGTTCCGCACAAGTCACCAATAATTTGCAGAATTTTTCCGCACTCGCCATATCGAACGCACCCGCTTGGAAATCAGGATTGGAGATCACTGTTCCCATACGGAGACCGCCATTTTCGTCTCTAAAGGTTCCGATCCCGGTAATCACGCCACACGGTGGAGAATCTTGCTCAAGCGCAGTTTCAATAGAAATCCTGAGTCCTGGAAATTGACAAGGATCGGTACTTAGCGAATCTCTGTGTTGTTCCTCGAAGTCGTCGAAGAAACGTTCGACGAAAGCTTTATGTCCCGTGCCGCGCCTAGCTTTAAACTGCAGTAACGCGTTTTGAATCAGGAGATCTCGATAGGCAATGTTCAAGCGATTCCAGAAGTCTTTTTTCCGACCGATGTTCCGCGGTGAAATCCGTCCGTCGTAGCGTCGACCTTCTCGTTTTGCTTGAACGTACGAAATCAACAGTCGTTCGAAGAAAAACGTTACAACTACAACGAGTGTGTCCGATACGTGCGGGAACGCGGTCTTCTTCCACTCTTCAACCGCGCGGAAAAATTCACTCGACCTNGGCGTATTTGAGATCCTCAGATGCCAATCGAAAAATTGCTCCTGTTGCAACNCCGCTTCNGNTGTCCCTTCTTCGTTAACACTGGCTCCTCGCACTTCNAGGTGAGCGCCCTGAAGCGAACGTTCGATNAGNGTTCTTACGGANTCCTGAGCTAACGCCTTGCTGCGTTCAGCCTCTTCGGCAATCGANTCTAAGCTTNCAAGAATTTGATCGTAGACNGAGTCGAACAACAATAAATTCTCGATTTCGGTCACAAAATCGTCTCGAAGTTCACTTTCTAGAAGTACGTCCAGNACGGTGCGGTCNCTATTCCCGAACGGAGCTCCTTCCACCCTGGACGGAGAGATATGGTCGTTGAAGCACTCTTGCACGACACGTCGATTAGCGACGATGTTGGAAGTTTCACGTCGCCCAACCTGGTCATCTTTTCCGGGTNCAGCCTCGGCGATCTCGTCAATGGGTCCTTCAGTCATGGCTAGATTGAGCTCGGTCGACAATTGACTCCGCAATTGCGCCTCCGATCGCGCATCAGGGTTCTTCATTGCTAAGAGTTTTTTCCCTTCGTGGGTAAAACGCTCCCGCAAAGTTGATCCGACATTCCGGTCGCGACGTATGGCGCCCACCAACCCAACTGGATCCAGAATCTCGTCCACCCGGATCAGATGCCGGGTATCTTCGTAATCTTCTATGTACTGCTTAAGTGTTCTTAAGTTTCCCGCCGCTTCAGATTTCCATCGGTTGTATAGGTACATGCCGACCGACGCCAACAAATGATTTCGGGCATCCTCGTAATTCTTCTTAGGTTCACCAAGAAAAAACTGCTGAACCCTGCTGCGTTCTTCATGTACTGCACGTTTTTTCTCGGTGTACCCTTTCCAAGCCCGATTCAGGGTGTCGTCGTAAATGATCTTATCCGGATCTTGCACCCATCTGAGGAAAATACGGCGCCTTTCACGATCCGAGCGTGCGCCAAGNTCGCCTTCCGGAAGCTCGCTCTGCGCCAAACGCCCGTACTGTTGCCGGGTAGTTGCCTTGATTCGTCGTCGAACTCTCAGGTAACGCAAATAGCGGAACGTAACTCCAAACACATTTAGATATTCGGTCGGATTCTTCGACAGTTTCAACGANGCGCTTTCCTGAACCTTCTGAAGACGCTCTGACGGNTCAAGATAGCGAAGTAGNCTGCGTCGATAGTGATCAAGAATATATGGATTTTCCGCTACGAAAGTTTTNGTCGATTGTTCAACAGCCAAAATTCCGCTGACGATTGCGATCCGGAGATTTTCCAGCTGATGTCCGTCNTCCCCCGGCGAGTAATCGATAATTCCNTCGATNTTGCCCTGCTGCATGAGCTCATAAGGCGAAACGCCAACGTGCTTAGCACACTCCTGCCACGATAAATTCAAGCGTCTCGCAATACTNGCTAGGCTCTTGGGTTGGATGGTGCTGAACACCCCGTCGCGTACCGAAAGAATGATGTTGCTGGCGGCGAGAGGAATGGCNCCACCCGAGTATCCCAGCCCAAAAATAATTCCAACATTGGGTACATCCACATTGGACATTTCGGTAATCAAACGAGAAATACTATGTGCCTGATTACCGCGATTTGCTTCGGCGTCTGACGCCGCCCCGGGTGTATCCATGAGACTAACTATTGGCATGGCACGCTTAGAGCATTTCTCAACAAATGCAACCGCTGCAAGATGGTGAAGTGGCATCCAAGTACCGTTCTGGACTGAACGATCTTGCGCGATGAAACCGATTAACCGTTCCTCGCCATCGAAATCCATNGCAACAGTTGCGCAATAAAAGGGGCCATCGCTTTCTTCTTCGACAATNGAACCCAACGCCTGAATGACGGAAGGTGCGGGTGTCCGTGCCTGCGTCTCCGCCGGCTCGACAACCGTCTCGATGTACGAATCAATGTCCATTGCTTCCAGCGCACTGACCCGTCGAGCAATCGAAGATCGGGACACCAAACCCCGCACACCGCCGTATGCGTTAGCTTCTATGGTAGGAAGGCGGGAGAAGTCTTGCGCCAGATTCTCAGCGATCAGAAACAGGCGATCACCCTCGACGACGTTACTGTCCATTCAGTCCCTGGCTGTGCGCTTGATGCTTATGAGGTGATGCAGAATCAAGACGGCTACTGTAATGTATTTCTGAACAAATCCGCAAACTTGTGGTCCTTTCTTTAAGCAATATGTCTCCTCTCGCCATCGCTATTCTAACGATCTCCGACTCCCGGACACCTGACGAAGATACGTCAGGAAACCTCCTGGAGGAGCGACTTACCGCCGATGGTCACCTTCTTGCCAATCGCGAGCTAATCCCAGACGACGTATACCGGATTCGGGCAACCGTATCGGGCTGGATTGCGGACGATACTATCAACGTTGTGTTGACGACGGGCGGTACCGGATTTACCGGCAGAGACAGTACACCTGAAGCGCTTCTCCCCTTGTTTGACAAGACCATTGAGGGATTCGGTGAGTTATTCCGACAAATTTCATACGACGAAATAGGAAGCTCCACGATCCAGTCCCGTGCCATTGCCGGTCTCGCCAACGCCACGTTGATTTTTGCGGTCCCTGGATCAACCAACGCCTGTGCAACGGCTTGGGATCGCATATTGCATAATCAACTTGATTCGACCTTTAAGCCCTGCAACTTCGCAGAATTGATTTCGCGTTTTAACGAACGCTAATTAGGGAAGTCCTATGGATGTTTTTATTCTTGGTGCGAAGCGCACGCCTATCGGCAGTTTCCAGGGATCACTGGCGGGTCATACCACCGCAGAACTTGGGGGTCACGCGATCTCAGCAGCAGTTGGAGATTCAGGAATCGACCCCAAAAACATCGACGAAATTCTAATGGGTTGCGTGGTCACTGCAGGAGCCAAACAAGCCCCCGCACGCCAAGCAATGCGCATAGCCGCAATTCCGGACTCAATCGGGGCAACCACGATCAATAAGGTTTGTGGTTCAGGGATGAAAGCGGTCATGTTGGCGCATGACCTCATTTTGGGGGGAAGCGCCGAGCGCGTGGTAGCCGGTGGCATGGAGAGCATGTCCAACGCACCGTACCTTTTACCAAAAGCTCGAGGGGGCTTTCGCATGGGCCACGGCGAGATCGTAGATTCAATGTTTACGGATGGTCTTGAAGACGCCGAAAGTGGTGGTTCTATGGGAAGCTTTGCCCAGGACACCGCCGATGAATTCCAACTGTCCCGAGAAGCCATGGATACATTCGCGATCGGCTCTGTAAAGAAAGCGCTGGCTGCAATGGACGCCGGTTCTTTAGCGACAGAAATCGCGCCAATGGATGGCTGCGACGAAGACGAGCAGCCACGACGTTCAAAAATTGACCGAATACCAACGCTGCGGCCTGCATTTAAGAGCGACGGAACCATCACTGCTGCTAACGCAAGCTCGATTTCTGACGGCGCGTCAGCGCTCGTGGTCGCTAGCGAACCAGCAGCAACAACCTCGAGGGAAGGAGCCTTAGCACGTATCAAGGGTCATGCAACGTATTCAATGCATCCGTCCAAATTCACCATCGCACCCGTGGGTGCGATCCGAACGCTCTTAGATCGAGTTGGTTGGAGCAAGGACGATGTCGATCTGTTTGAAATAAACGAAGCATTTGCCATGGTGACAATGTTGGCAATTCGCGAGCTCGACCTCGATCCGTCCAAAGTCAATATCTACGGTGGTGCCTGCGCCCAGGGCCACCCTATCGGGTCAACAGGGAGTCGTTTGATTGTCACGCTGGCCCATGCGCTTCGGTCAACGGGGCGCAAACGAGGAGTGGCCGCCCTATGTATCGGCGGCGGCGAAGCAACCGCTGTCGCGATTGAAACGACCTGAAAGACCATGCATCCGGTAGTCAGAGAACATACAATAGACACGTTGTAACCAACGTCGGGTCGATTAACTAACCAATTGACACCATTACCCGTTATCGCAGGATTCGGTGGTATCAACCCAGCGGGACGGGTGTCTTTTCATCACGCGTACCGACGTACCGTAATCGACGCACTCGATGAACACGATGCGGCCGAGACCTATCTGAGTCTCTCCGGGATCATGAAGGTGAAGGGCGATGCGAGTGAGCGCATTGTTCGCGAGTACATTCGAAACAACACTTTGGTCCGCCGCATCGGCCTCTTCGATCCCGACGATATTCTTTTTCACCGTTCAGCCACGCTGACCGGAACGGCGGAGAACTCACTCACGTTCGTNCTCCAGGCACGCCAGCTACCTGAGCGAGTCCCCACAAACTGGAGTGTTNAAGAGCTATCAGACGATGCGGTAAAGGTCTCGATTGAAAACGCAACCGATGTGTTGTTGCCGGATCGTCGAACATCGCGGGTCACNTCCGCGGGTCAGGTGCCGACCGGATTCGATCCCGGAGCGCTTTACCCATCGAGAAATCATCCACGTGGACTCCAACTCACGGTTTATGGGGCTTCCGACGCAGCTCACTCGATCGGAATCGATTGGGAGAAGTTACGACGCCTGGTACCTCCCGATGCTTTTGCTGTGTATTCGGGCAGCGCGATGGGCCAACTAGACCACAACGGTACCGGCGGCATGATTCAAGCGCCCATGATGGGGAAACGCCCCACCTCCAAACAGGCTGCTCTCGGACTCTGCGAAATGCCAGCAGATTTTATTAACGCGTACATCCTAGGCAGCGTGGGCTCAACCGGGGCCGTCATCGGAGCCTGCGCAACGTTCCTCTACAACCTCAAACAAGGAATCGACGATATTCGTAATGGCCATCGACGCGTGGCGTTGGTTGGAGGGGCCGAAGCCCCCATCACCCCAGAGATTATCGAAGGTTATCGAATCATGGGAGCGCTGACGGAAGATGAAGCCCTCATGGCACTCGACGGTACTAACGAAGTCGACAATCGTAGAGCATGTCGGCCTTTCTCAGACAACGCCGGGTTTACCCTCGCCGAAGCCGCCATCTACGTTGTTCTCATGGACGATCAACTCGCTCTCGACCTCGGCGCTGAAATTTATGGCTCGGTACCCGACGTCTTCGTCAACGCCGATGGATTCAAGAAATCTATTCCTAGTCCCGGAATCGGTAACTACGTAACCATGGCCAAAGCGATGGCAACTGCTCGATCTCTGATCGGCGATGACGGTTTGCGAAAGCGCTCTTTCATCCACGCGCACGGAACGGGTACTCCGCAGAATCGAGTGACCGAGTCCGAGATCATGAACGAATTGGCAAAAACTTTTGGTGTCACAGATTGGCCGGTCGCTGCGGTCAAAGCATACCTCGGTCATACGCTTGCCCCAGCGTCCGGGGATCAACTCACGAGCGCGCTTGGAACATGGAAATATGGGTTCATCCCAGGGATCGGTACCATTGACCACATCGCCGATGACGTCCACGCGAGTCATTTGACGATTGGGTCCGATCATATAGAGCGTTCCCCCGATTCGCTCGATGCAGCTTTTATAAATTCAAAAGGATTCGGAGGTAATAACGCGACGGGGCTCGCGTTATCCCCCAATTTAACGTTGAAAATGTTGGAAAAGCGACACGGTCGCGACGAATTGTTGGCTCACAGTCGCCGCAACGAATCGGTCCGAGAAAAGGCACGCAACTACGATCAACGGGCCTGTAACGGAGACGCGACGCCCATTTACCAATTTGGAGAAGGCGTTCTCGAGGGTAAAGATCTAGACGTCAGCGATGTAGCAATTCGAATTCCAGGATTTGAACAACCCATCGAACTAAACGTGTCCAGCCCTTTCCAGGACATGACTGATTAGACGCGCCGGTTAATTCATATCGCTTGAGGGCACGCGGCCAATATCTTTGATGCGGTCGCGGATACGGTCGGCGATGGNAATCGAAGGGGCGTGCTCTAAAGCACTGTTGAGCTCACGCAATACCATATCTCGATCACCAAAGTGCATCCATACGTCCGCCCGTTCAATATAGAGTCCATAGTGTTCCGGAACCAACATCAACTGGTAATCCGAAACTTCAAGTGCCCTTATGTAATCGCCGGATGACTGCATAATCGACCGTACGTTGTTGAGCATGCGAACAACGATATCGATGGGGCTGGCCACTGCGAACCCCTGCTCAGGATCAAGGTTGTTGTCGGTCAACCACGCTCGTAGAGCTTCAATAGAGGTGACCTTCAGTTCGAAGGGATCCACCAATTCATCGGCGACCGTGATCAAGAAGTGTCTAGGAAAATTAATCCCCTCTGTTGGGAGTTCTAGCCGGTGAGCGACACCCGCAATAACCATGGCAAGAGAAATGGGAATGCCTCGCTTTGAACGCAACACAACGTCTAAGCGGCTGTTGCTAACGTCGTAATAGTCACGACCCGCCCCCTGAAACCCCGACCGTCGCAGTTCGTCGCAAATGTGGCTCGCATGTCCCGGCCCAATCTCTGCAGTGAGTCGATCCAACTCCTGACGCGCCCACCCGATGTCAGCGTCCTTATCAATGATACTGGCAACTATCAACGCGCCCTCGACGGCATCATGTGGGCGGTCAATGAATGAAGCTAACTCGGCTGCGAACGGTAGGCTAATCAAACCAACAACAATCCTGTCGTTTTAATGGAGATCATACGAGTCCACGCGCTCCGTCAACAACAGGTATCGGTGATCTAAGCTTTCGCCCCGTGCTCTCGAGTCGATACAAATTGAACGTCGGGCCATCGTTCTTGTACTAGCTCAAGGTTAGCCCTTGATGTAGCGAGAAACGTGAGAAATCCACCGAAGTCGAGGGCGAGCCGGTCCGAGTTCTTGGCCCGAAATTCGGCAAGTTTGCCCTCGTCCTCGCAAATGACCCACCGTGCCGTATATACCGAACTATGATCGTATAGGCAGTCCGCACGGTATTCTTCTCGCAACCTGTAGGCCACCAAATCGAACTGCAACGATCCGACAGCACCGACAACGATGTCATTTCCTGTCAAGCGCATAAAGGCTTGCGTTGCTCCTTCTTCAGAAAGCTCGCGAATCCCTTTTTCTAACTGCTTCGACTTTAACGGATCCCGTACCCTAACTTGACGAAACAACTCCGGAGCAAAATTTGGGATCCCCTGAAAAACGATCGGCTCCCCTTCGCTAAACGAATCGCCGATCTGAATCGATCCGTGGTTGTGCAGCCCGATAATATCTCCTGCGTACGCCTCGGTAACTTTTATGCGATCACCCGCCATAAATGTGACGGCGTCTGTGATCTTCGTTTCGCGGCCTAAGCGCACGTGTTTCATGCGCATACCATGACGGTACCGACCGGAACAGACTCGCATAAAGGCAATCCGATCTCGATGACGAGGATCCATATTGGCCTGAATCTTGAAAACAAATCCCGTGAACTTCTCCTCGGACGGTTCGACCGTACGTGTACCTGCCATGCGGGATCCAGGGCGCGGACCGATGTCAACCAACATATCCAACAGATGGCCGACGCCGTAGTTGCCAAGCGCCGTGCCAAAAAATACTGGCGAGAGTCGTCCGTCCAAAAAATCCTGCAGGTCAAATTCGTGACTTGCGCCCTTAACTAACTCTATTTGTTCAGCGAATGCTCCGTACTCTTCACCGAGCCAGTCTTTTGCAGCTGTCGAGTTCAATCCCGATATGCTGGCATATTCGTGGATCCGATCCCCATACCCCGATTGGTAACAATCGAAACGATCTTCTAGGAGGTGGTAACACCCGCGAAAATCGCGGCCCATTCCTACTGGCCAGGTAATTGGTGCACACTCAATTTGTAATATGTCTTCAATCTCGTCCATCAATTCGATCGGATCGCGGATCGCCCGATCGAGCTTATTGATAAAGGTAAGTATGGGCGTATCGCGTAAACGACAGACTTCTAATAGCTTGATGGTTCGCGGCTCAACGCCTTTGGCTCCATCGATCACCATGAGCGCTGAATCAACCGCGGTGAGGGTACGATACGTATCTTCCGAAAAGTCCTCGTGTCCAGGCGTATCTAAGAGATTGACGGTCCTTTCGCCATAATTGAACTGCATTACAGACGTCGTCACCGAAATACCCCGCTCTTGTTCCATTGCCATCCAATCTGAACGAGCATGTCGATCCGACTTACGCGATTTGATGGTGCCGGCCATCTGAATAGCGTCTCCTAATAACAAAAGCTTCTCAGTCACTGTGGTTTTGCCCGCGTCCGGATGAGAAATGATGGCGAACGTTCTACGCCGCAAGTATGCGTCTTGCCTGTTCATCGCAAAGTGGAAAAGACCGACAGCCCAAGGGATCGACCTTGCTTATCGGNTACTCTCAGGACAGATTTCAATTTTTTTCGCCATCGAGTGGTAATGCGAGCACAAGTCCGTCTTCTCGCCCCCCGTGCGTTGGGTAGTAGCCCTTGCGAATACCGATCTGGCGGAACCCAACCGAATCATATAGCTCCCGCGCGATAACATTCGATGGCCGAACTTCCAAAAACATTGTTTTTGCCCGTTTAGTTTTTGCGCGATCGACCAAATAAAGAACGATGTCGCGCCCAAAGCCACATCCCTGAGATTGCTTCTTAACGCAAACATTCAACAAATGCGCCTCATCAGCACTTACATTCAGGATCCCGTGTCCAACCACCTCGTCTGGCTTTTCACGTCCCACCAGGACTCCAATCCAACACTCGTAAGTAGCCGCGACACAGTCTTCAAACGTTCTTCGCGACCAAGGAAATTCGTAGGCCTCAGTCTCGACCTTTACCACGGTATCGAGATCGAGACGGTCCATGGTACGGAACCTTATGGCGCCAAGACTTGGATCTGTCGCCATAGCTCGTGTTTTGCCGTCGCGTCATGTGGCGCGGAGTCAAGCGCAATGACCTGGTCCGTCGACAGATTTTTTCGTGTCAGTAACTTCGCGACATCTTCACCCACGGTCAAAACGACGTCCTCAGCACGAACCCGAAACTGACAGAACGCATTAAACGCATGGATCGCGTCATCCCAAGAAGTTTCAGAGCCTTCGACCTGCGGCCATACGAAGTCAAAGTCGTCCGACTCAATAGACTTGAATCGGTTTATTGCCCAGGCAATGTTAAGTATCAAGGACATGTCGGGAAGCGCCTCCTCCGACACCAAAGCAAAAACTCGTTCGAGTCGAAAACCACGAATTGTAAAATTGGGTCGCACCACCGCGTCGGCAACTAAAGGCGTTGCCTCGTTTCTCGACTGGCGAATCTTAGGTTTCCCAATGAGCGGTGCGGCTCGACTTTCTTCGACATTCTCAGCCGTCTGCTTATGCGTCCAGACATCAATGCCTAAACCACGGAGGTACTCCAAAGACACTCCAAACATCAGCCGCATTCCGATACTAGAGCAACAATTGTACCGCACGACCGTAGCGTCAACCCGAACATCGCCAACACTAACCGCTCGAATAGGCGCGGTTCATTATGGCGGAAGTGCATGCACTTCCTAGAGAATTATCGTTTTGGTGCCTGCTTTGGTCGTCTNGAGATGACGATGTGTTTACTACCCTTGAAGTTATCTTGACCGCTGACGCCAGCCGCGATCTGTTTGATTTTCTTGCCGGACGCGAGAAACGCATCGACGTCACGTTGAATTGCTTCGCGAGTTTTATTGATTGAAGCGGCCGTTGGCGCTTTACTATTTCGAGCCAAAATGAGTGTCCCTTTCCTACCCCAAGCGATCGAAACTAACAGGTTACATCTAAATATTCATCATCTAAATTTATCCTCACAGCGTGCTGCCATGATGAAATCGTTGAAATGCAAGCCTTTAACAGTATGTGTCCACCAGCTAACTTGAACAGATCCCCACTCTATAACCATGCGCGGATGGTGGTCTTCAGCCTCTGCAAGTGCACCGACTTGATTCGTGAAAGCGAGCGCTTGAACGAAATCCTCAAACCGATACTGTCGAGACAACATAGGTACTCCTGATTCGGTGTGAATCTCCCAATCAGGCAGACTTTCTAACAATTCGCTGCTTTTCCCGAGATCCATGCGAGGACTGCCAGGACGGCATACCGTACACTTTTCTGAGGCTAGTTTGATCGCGGTACCCTAATACTTTGGACCATTACGCGAACGCTTTCGGGTGGTTTTTTCGTCAAGCTACTAACAGTTATCGACACAGCAAAATTGAGCATCATCCCAATGGAGCCTATCCCTTCCGGAGAAATCCCAAACAACCAGTTCGCGGCGACATTCTCGGCCAACGGCTCGATGAATATCCCTTTGAAATAGACGATGTATCCCATGGTAAACATGAGGCCAGTCAGCATCCCGGCGATCGCCCCTTCTCGATTCACACGCATGCTGAATATCCCGAGAAGAATTGCAGGAAACAACGAAGCAGCTGCTAGACCGAACGCAAGCGCTACCACCTGTGCAACGAACCCCGGCGGGTTGTATCCCAAATACCCTGCCAAAAGAATGGCAACACCGGCACTAATCCGCCCCACACGCAATTCGCTACGATCCGAAAGGTTCCGCGCAAACACACTCTTCGCTAGGTCGTGGGACACCGCAGCTGAAATCACCAACAACAACCCTGCTGCAGTGGATAGCGCGGCCGCGATTCCTCCTGCAGCAACGAAAGCGATTACCCAATTCGGTAATCCAGCAATCTCCGGATTGGCCAAAACAATGATGTCGCGGTCGACGGTCAACTCGTTGCCTTTCCATCCCATCGTCTTCGCGCGAGATGCAAAATCCGGATTGGAATCGTTGTAATACTGAACTTTACCGTCGTCGTTAAGATCGTTGACTCGCAATAATCCGGTGTCCTCCCACGTTCGAAACCACTCTGGACGCTCGGCGTACACCAAGTTTGCGTTTTCAGTACCCACCGGGGAGTGTTGAATCGTTGTCGTTAGGTTAAGGCGGGCAAGTGCGCCTACTGAGGGTGCGGTCGTATAGAGAACCGCAATAAAAAGAAGAGCCCACGCAGCGGACGCCCGCGCGTCCCGTACCTTCGGTACCGTGAAAAATCGAACTAACACGTGCGGCAGTCCGGCGGTTCCAACCATCAGAGCTAACGTAATAAAAAACACATCGATCGTACTTTTTGATCCAGATGTATACGCAGCGAAACCAAGGTCCGTCACTATCTGATCCAACTTCTCTAACAAGTGGAGGTTGGGCGCGATTTCGCTACCAAACGCGAGCTGAGGAATGGGATTGCCGGTAACTTGGAACGAGATGAATACCGCGGGTAGCGTGTAGGCAAAGATGAGGACACAGTATTGTGCGACCTGGGTATAGGTAATGCCCTTCATACCTCCGAGCACGGCGTACAAGAACACAATCGCCATGCCAACGATAAGTCCCAATTCGATGGGGACACTCAAGAAACGGGAAAAGACAATTCCCACGCCACGCATCTGTCCTGCAACGTAGGTAAACGAAATGACAATCAAACAGATCACGGCGACCACTCGAGCCGTTTGCGAATAGTACCGATCCCCAATGAACTCGGGGACTGTAAATTTACCGAACTTTCGAAGGTAGGGAGCTAACAAGAGGGCTAAAAGTACATAACCACCCGTCCAACCCATCAAGTACACCGACCCGTCATATCCGAGAAATGCGATCAGCCCCGCCATTGACAGAAACGATGCTGCGGACATCCAATCTGCCGCCGTCGCCATGCCATTTGCAATGGGGTGGACATGCTTCCCCGCCACATAGAAGTCGCCCGTGCTCCGGGCTTTAGACTTAAACGCTATCGCAATGTAGAGCGCAAACGTTGCACCAACGACAAGGTAAGTGAGTGATTGAAGATCCATCACTCCTCGTCCACATCGTGTTTTTTGTCGATCTTCGCCATGCGGTGCGCGTAGAAGAAAATCAGCACCAAAAATACATAGATACTGCCTTGCTGTGCGAACCAGAAGCCTAGTTTGAATCCTGCAAATTGAATCCGATTTAATTCGTCGACTAAGAGCACGCCGAATCCGTAGGAACACGTGAACCAAACGATCAGACAAGTCCCGATGAGCCGGAGGTTTTCGTGCCAATAACTATTCGAATTCATAACATTTAGCGACCGATCGCGCCCTTACCCTCGCGTCGGCGGATTCTAACTAGAATCCGCTCCGCAAACAGTATCGCAAGCGCGAGACCGTATATAAAAACATCCAGAAAGCTGGCTTTTGCAACCCACAACACGTGTAGCAACGCCGCAATCGCTGCTGGATAGATCAGCGCGTGTAACTTCCTCCAACGGGGTCCCAAACGACGTTGCCAATTTCGCGTCGAGGTGACGGCAAGCGGGATCAATAATATAAGTGCCGTCATACCCGCCGTGATATAGGTCCTTTCGGAAAAATCCTCTAACCAAGCGGAAACACTATACTCAGCAAGCAACGTGAAATACGCCAAAAAGTGGATACAAGCGTACGCGAACGCCCACAAACCGATGGTTCGACGGAATGTCACTATCTTTGGGCGTTTGAAAACCCTAGCGATGGTCGATATCGACAATGTGGCCAGCAGTAACCGGATCGTCCAATTCCCCAAGAGGTCGACGATGGCCTCTGCAGGATCGGCGCCAAAGACGCTACCAGGCATTCGGAGTTCAACTGCTACATCCCAACCCACCAGTATTAAAGGGATGGCACACGCCGCAAATACAATCGATTTCAATAATTGACGCGCAAATTCATCCCCGTATATAACCCGGCCACTTCGTCATAACCGTTGTACATGCGGGTCGAGATTTTTCGATTGCCATTGAAGAGCGAACTGGGGAGACGGCGTTCACTGCCCTGGCTCCATCTTGGGTGAGACACCGTCGGGTTGACGTTCGCATAAAAACCATATTCGTTCGATGCCGAGATATTCCACGTCGTGGGAGGTTTAGTCTCCGTCAATTCAATGCGGACGATCGATTTGATGCTCTTAAACCCGTACTTCCACGGGACCACCAATCTCAGCGGCGCACCGTTTTGGTTGGGCAGGACTTGCCCATACATCCCGACCGCTATGATTGCCAGTGGATGGTACGCCTCATCAAGTCGTAAGCCCTCAACGTAGGGGTACTTGATCGAACTAAAATAAGATCGCTGTCCGGGCATTTCTTCGGGACGATAGAGGGTCGTAAAAGCAACGTACTTCGCCGATCCCAATGGATCAAACCGATCAAGTATCGTTTTAAGTGGGAAGCCAATCCATGGAATAACCATCGACCAGGCCTCTACACAACGAAGTCGATAGATTCGTTCTTCAAGGTCGACACCCGCCATTAAATCTTCAATCGCGTATGTCCCAGGTTTACCCACAAGGCCAGCAATTTCGACGCTCCAAGGTTCGGTCGTGAGCCGATTGCTCAATTCAGCTGGATCATTTTTGTCGGTTCCAAATTCATAGAAATTGTTAAAGCTAGTCGCATAGCCCCGAGGGGTGATCGTTTCATCTGAAGGTGGAGCAGGCTTAAATCCGTTCGAATCCAGCCATTCTCTGCCAAGAGAGACCGCTGGCATCGACGCGGCCAGACCCGCCGCGCCAACACCGTGCATAAACTGCCGGCGAGATCGATAAACCGTCTCTGGGGTGATTTCCGATGGCCGGACGTCCGCAGGAGTTTTTATGACGAAGCTCAAGAATGTCTCCTGTTATCTAGCTGTTGCGTATCCACCGATAGCATGCCACGCATGGCCCCGACATAGCGTAGGTAGTTCCAACGAGTAACAGCACCAAGGGCGGGTCAACGAGCACGACGGCAAATCCCATAACCAACACAACGAACGTAATAAAGGGTACGCGTCCCTTTAGTCCAAAACGTTTGGGTGAAAAGTAGGCGAAATTGGACACCATCAACAGTCCGGCTAGGAGCGTTATGAAGGTCATCATAGTGATAGCCAGTAGCGATGGTTCGAGCCCATCACCACTGGAGCCCACCCATGCGGCGCTGGCGACGAGGCCAGCCGCAGCCGGGCTAGGCAACCCTGTAAACGTGTTCAAGTCACCCGACGTATTAAACCGGGCAAGCCGTAACGCGGCAGAAGCCATGTAAATAAAGGTTACAACCCAACCGAATTGACCAAGTGCCGCAAGGCCCCACTCGAACACCACCAACGCCGGCGCGACGCCGAACGCGACCATGTCCGAGAGACTGTCGTACTGCGCACCGAAAGGGCTCTCGGTCCTGGTCCATCGAGCGACGCGTCCATCCAACGTGTCTAATACGGCCGCGACATAAATCGCAAGTGCTGCGGCGATAAAGCGGCCGTTCATTCCGGCAACGATCGCGTAAAAGCCCGAAAAAAGGGCACCTGTAGTAATCAGATTGGGAAGTAGCAGGATGCCGCGGCGTCGGCGATCGACGCCACTTTGCACATCATCTACTGCTTCAAGCTTGGGACCTTCATCCGACATCGTTAATCAATTTTTCGTCTTATCTACCAATTTGTTCTCTTCAATCCAGGGCATCATCGCCCGAAGCCGAGCACCCACAACCTCAATTTCGTGCGCCTGGCTTCTGCGCCGCATTGCCTTCATGGTCGGTGCGCCAGCCTGGTTTTCACTCACAAATTCACGCGCAAAGCTCCCGCTTTGAATCTCTTCAAGAATACGGCGCATTTCCTTTTTCGTCTCGCCGTTCACAATCCGACTACCGCGCGTAAGGCCCCCGTATTCGGCCGTATTGGAAACCGTATACCACATATTCGAAATGCCCCCTTCGTAGAAAAAATCTACGATGAGTTTTAGCTCGTGGAGGCATTCGAAATAGGCCATCTCGGGAGCGTAACCAGCTTCTGTTAATGTTTCGAACCCTGCTTGCACCAACGCGGCCGCACCACCGCAGAGCACCGCCTGTTCGCCAAAGAGATCCGTTTCGGTTTCCTCTTGAAACGTCGTTTCAATGACCCCTGCTCGGCCACCACCATTAGCGGATGCGTATGACAGAGCAATTTCCTTTGCTCGGCCCGATGCGTCTTGTCCAACTGCAATGAGGGACGGGACCCCTCCGCCCTCCACATAGGTCGACCGTACCGTATGCCCTGGGCCTTTCGGGGCAATCATAATGACGTCTAGGTCCGCACGAGGCTCGATCAAACCAAAGTGGATGTTAAAGCCATGTGCAAACGCCATGCATGCTCCATCCTTCAGATTTGGTGCAATTTCGTCGACATACAGTTGCTGCTGTTTTTCGTCCGGGGTCAGTACCATCACTAAATCCGCATCCGCAACCGCATTGGCTACCCCGACGACATCAAAACCAGCACCTGTCGCTTTGGTGGCAGAGTCCGAACCATCGCGCAGGCCAATGGCAATATTGGAAACACCACTGTCGCGAAGATTGTTGGCATGAGCGTGGCCTTGGGAACCGTATCCAACAACAACAACGCGCATGTTCTGAATAATTGATAGATCTGCGTCCTTATCGTAATAAACCTGCATATACCTTTCCTTTTTCGCCAATCTGTGGCGTTGCGATCAGAGCCCTAAAATCCTGTCACCTCGACCGATTCCTGAAACGCCAGAACGAACGACTTCGACGACTTCATTTCCACTCAACGCGTCGATAAACGCTACAAGCTTTTCTGAAGGCCCGATCAGTTGAATGGTATAGGTATTCTGGTTTACATCGACGACCTGTCCACGAAAAATATCGGTCGTACGTTTCACTTCCGCCTGGGCAGCACCATCGGCGCGGACTTTTATCATCATGATTTCCCGCTCTAAGTGGTCACCCTCAGTTAAGTCAAACACCCTAACGACTTCGATCAACTTGTTTAAGTGTTTCGTGATCTGTTCAATCTTGCCGTCATCACCCTCCGTCGTCAGCGTGAGACGGGAGAGAGTGGGATCCTCTGTTGGTGCCACGGTTAACGTCTCAATGTTGTAATTGCGTTGCGCGAAGAGTCCGACGACTCTGGAAAGCGCGCCTGCTTCATTTTCAAGCAGAACAGCAATTATTCTTCGCATTAGGATGGTTCCTCTTTTCCCAGAACCATGTCCTTAAGAGCGCCTCCCCTGATGGACATCGGGTACACGTGCTCATCGGGATCGATATGTGCGTCGAGAAACACCAAATCGTTTCGATAGCGGTCTCCGAAAATATCCGGGATGACGGCCTCTAACTCGTCCAGCGTGCTCACTTTGATACCCACGTGTCCAAACGCCGCCACCATTTGACTGAAGTCGGGAAGAGCGTCCCGATACGTGCTGTGAGAATGTCGTCCGGCATACTGCATGTCTTGCCATTGTTTAACCATACCGAGCGCTTGGTTATTGAGATTAATAATCTTGATCGGCAGTGAGTATTGCATGCAGGTCGATAACTCCTGCATGTTCATCATGAAGCTCCCTTCACCGGTGATACACACGACCGTCTTATCCGGAAATGCGAATTGGACCCCCATCGCTGCTGGGAGTCCGAAGCCCATCGTTCCCAACCCCCCGGAGTTAATCCAGCGGCGTGGTTCTGCAAACCGATAGTATTGGGCCGCGAACATCTGGTGTTGTCCGACATCACTGGTGACGTACGCATCGCCTCCCGTGGCGCGATAAACGGTCTGCACCACCTGTTGAGGTAGGAGCGAGTCGCCGACTCCACGCCGCTCGCTTTGGTCATGATCTAGCCCGTGTTCCGACCGCCACTGATCAATTCGTTGCCACCACGCTGCAATATCGGGCGCATTGTCGGGAGTATCCTTGATCTCCGTCTCTAGCAATGTCAACAATTCCGCCAGAACGGGTTTGCAATGACCAACGATGGGGATATCAACTTCAATAATCTTGGCAATGGACGCCGGATCGACGTCGATGTGGATGATTCGAGCCTCAGGGCAAAACTTGGCCGGATTGTTCGTCACCCGATCGTCGAAACGAGCCCCTACCGCAAAGATCAGGTCGGCATGGTGCATTGCACAATTGGCTTCATAAGTACCGTGCATACCTAGCATGCCCAAAAACAGCGCATCGTCACCAGGGAATGCTCCGAGTCCCATCAATGTGTTCGTCACGGGATAGCCCAATTTTCGGGCCACAGCCACTAGTTCAGCGCTTGCGTTGCCTTGAATGACACCACCACCGGTATATATCACTGGTCGACGCGCTTCGGTCAGGGCTTGAACAGCATTTCTGATTTGGCCTGAGTGGCCGCCCGAAGATGGCTTGTACGACCGTAACGAAATCTCCGAAGGGTACTCATATTCGTAGCGTTCGTTCGGATCGGTTGTGTCTTTGGGCACGTCGATCACGACGGGCCCTGGCCGACCACTCGCTGCGATGTAAAAAGCCTTTTTAACGACATTCGGAATCTCGCTGGCCTCTCTGACCAAAAAACTGTGTTTCACTACAGGCCGCGAGATACCCACCATGTCGGTTTCTTGGAACGCATCCGTTCCGATCTGTTCGCGAGGAACCTGACCAGAAATGACGACAATGGGTATCGAATCCATATATGCCGTTGCGATTCCTGTAATCGCATTCGTGGCCCCCGGTCCTGACGTGACTAGAACAACCCCGGGCCGTCCAGTCGCACGCGCGTACCCGTCGGCCATATGTGTTGCCGCTTGTTCATGCCGGACCAGAATGTGTTCGATTTCTTGTTGTCGAAAGATCGCGTCGTAAATGTGAAGGGCTGCTCCACCCGGNTAGCCAAAGATGTACTCGACGCCTTCGTCGCGCAGTGCTCGAATAAGCATGTCACCACCGGACAGTCGTTCGGTCATCTGTGGAAAAATCCCGTCAAATCAGAGCAAAGGGCGCGTATTCTTCTGAAATACGTCGTATCTGTCAAAGAGTCGCGGCGCGATGGCGGTGCAAGAATAGCCTGATCAAGACTGCCGAGAATTCAAGATGTTTCGCGCCAAACCATCGTCGCGACACGCCCAGTGACCTTATTCCTGCGATAGGAGTACAAATTTTCGTCCTGATAAGTGCAACGCGGTGTCCGAAAGATACGTTCGATTCCTAGTTCTTGGAGCATTATTTCTAGATAGCGGGGAAGATCGAGAAACCAGCGTTCTCGACGTGGCGCGGCATCGAGAACATTCTTCGATACTCGGGCGTCAAGTCGAGCGACGACGTCTGGTCCGACCTCATAACATTGCTTGCAAATGCCCGGGCCCATCCACGCATTGAGTGTTGCTGATCGACGACCCATCTCCGCAATAAGCGATTCAAGAACTCCAGATACTGCGCCGCGCCAACCACAATGAGCAATCCCAACAACGCTGCCGCTAACATCCGCAATAACCACGGGGAAGCAGTCGGCACTCACGATCGCTAAACCGATTCCCGTTGCATCGGTCCATTGAGCGTCTGCGACCGGCGCCGAGCCTTGATCANCAACCGGATCAACGTGGCGTCCTATCTTTACGACCCTCGAGCCATGGGTCTGCTTGAGCCAGCGGATGTCGGCAAGCCCTGTTATCTCATGTAGTCGTTGTCGGTTTTCCCTGACATGAGTTTCAACGTCACCAACATGTGTAGACATATTAGCCGACAAATGCGCGTCCATACTGGTCCCTCCAAACCGTGAGGTATAGCCCGCTCGCACACCCACGGCAATCGGGTCCGTTGCTTCTACCCAATCAATCAAGATCGATCCAGACGCAAAGTTTCAACGAGCTTTCGCATATCCGATGGTAGGCCACTTTCGAATTCCATCCTTTCATCGCTCGACGGATGAATAAAGGCTAATCCCGCCGCATGCAGTGCCTGTCGATCGAATTCTTGTATAACCTCGATCAAACTTTCCGTCGGCCGCTTCGGCAAACGTCCGCGCGCACCATAGCGACGATCACCCACCAGCGGGTGACCGATTGCGGCCAGGTGTACACGCACTTGATGTGTTCTACCCGTTTCCAAAAACGCCTCGACCATCGTGTGCCCCCGGAATGTCTCGACGGGCTTGACGCGTGTGACAGCTTCTCGTCCGTCCTCTCGCACGCGTTGACGAGTTCTGTCGCGAAAATCCCGCCCAATCGCCATATCAAGACGTCTACGCATTGGGAGGATACCTTCGCAAATCGCCACATAACGTCGGTCGACGTCATGCTTNGCTATGGCCTTAGTGAGCGTTTGTAGCGCTCTGTTGTTAGCCGCGACCACCATCAACCCAGTGGTATCTTTATCGAGCCGATGGACGATGCCTGCTCGCGGCAATTGTGCCAACTCAGCCCGTCGGTCGAGAAGCCCATTGACCAGTGTGCCGGTCAAATTTCCGGCGCCAGGATGAACGACAAGGCCCCGAGGCTTATCAACGATTAAAAGATCCTGATCTTCGTACACGATTGAAAAATCAAGTGGCTCAGCTACCAACCATTCTTCTGATGCTGGCACCGACGCTTTCAACCAAACTCTCTCGCCACCATGCACTTTTGCGGTAGGTTTAACGACTTTACTATTAATTTGGATTGAGCCAATCCGCATCCAGTTCGTAATCTGGGCACGCGAAAAATCGACCCATATTTCCGCTAACGCTTTGTCGATCCTTTGACCTAAATGGGTCTTCGCAAGAATTTCGGTTCGCTCGATCGACTTATCTTGCATGAGTCGACCGAATACTTTCGCAAGTTCGTAGAATCGCCAACATGTTAGCCATGGCTTGTACGACCGCCACTTCCGCGATCACGATCGAGTCGTTCGATCCGATCAATGTGTGACGGCGCGTTGAATCGAGTTAGCAACATCGCCGNAACAGCCAGCAACNCAGCCATCACAAAGAACGTTTCCCTGTAACCTAAATCCAAGGATTCATCGACGCCAGCAAATACCCACGAGCCGATCGAGCGACTCAGATTTGCCATCGCCATGTAGATCGCAAATTGAGTCGCCGATACTTTCCGCCAACATATCGTCATAAAAATAGCGATCGTGGTGACGAACACCAGTTGGCCAAAGGCAGCATTGATAACCGCTAGCGTCGCCATGAATTCCATGTTGGTCCAAAGCGTCTCGAGCGACCCAACAACCACGTGACAAAAAGCTGCACCGACGAGAGCAATAAGCAAGAATCGCCTCGCCCCAAACCGGTCGATAGACGATCCAAGCAATGCGCCAAAAACTGCGGCACCTAACGTCATCCAGAAGTTGAAATCTGCGTACTGAACATCCGAAAGGCCAATTTGTTGCACACCAAAAACAGGAAACACGCCTATGGCAATGCCATCACGAAACCGATTAAGAAACTCGACCAGCATCAGTAATAGGCTCATNGGTAGTACCAAGACACGGAAAATGTCGGTTCCTATTTGAGCAATACGCCGATTGCTGGTGTCATGATTGGGCGATGCTTCACCCGGCCCCCAAGGCATCAACTTCTCGCCGGGGCGCTCTCGTAAGATCGCAACGACAACAAGTATGAATCCAACCGACGCGGCACAAACCCATGCCGCCCCTTGGATACCAAACGAGTGGATGAGACGCGTGCATAATGCTCCATAGCAGGCAAACCCCGCGGCTTGACCAAACCCCATGAGCGCGTTCGCTCGACCCCGCTCATCGCTTGGTAAGACGTCGATCGCCATACCGTCGACGGCCACATCTTGACTCGCTGCAAAAGAATTGGTGATGACTCCGCACAAAGCGATGGGGACCAAAGAACCACTCATAGCGGGGTCTAACAGAGCTATACCGACGAACGATGTGACGAGTCCTGTTTGAGCCAAAATGACCCAGGGTCGACGATTTCCCATGGGCAGATAACGGAAGCGGTCCATGAATGGCCCCACAACCAGTTTGAGGGCCCAAGGTAGATTCACCCACCCAGCTAACCAAAGAACCTCGGCCACCGTACGACCCTGTTGTGCGAGCGCTGCAGGAATAGCTACAGAGAAAAGGCCGATGGGGACACCTTGAGCAAAGTAATACGAGGTAAACGCGGTGAAGCGAAGCCATCGCCTGTCAGTGAGAGCCAGCAACCTCAAACGTGGCATCGCGGTAGAATTAACCATATGGTTTTGAGGTCCATTCGGGATACCCAATCGGCAACCCTACGGATTTTGATCTCTGTGTGCGAGGTATATGTTGGGTTTAGCGAATTTGAAATCGAACACCATGCAAATTAGCCCCACGGACCGTAAAATGTGACNGCGCCCTTGAGATTCTCTATGCGTCTACTTTTTATCGTCGTCTTCTGCTCGCTGTCTAGTTGCGCCTGGATGCCATTTGTTGGGCCGAACACCGATGAGCAAGAAATAGTCGAGGANGAAACCAGTGAACAGATCCTTTATCGACGGGCGAATACCAGCCTTAAGACAGGGAACTACTCTCTAGGTATCAGTCGGCTTCAACAACTCGAAGCGCGTTTCCCATTCGGTCGGTACGCCGAACAGGGCCAGTTGGAACTCATTTACGCCCATTACATGAGCGTGGACCTTGATTCCGTTCAAGCGTCAGCGGACCGTTTCATCCGGCTGCATCCCCAGCATCCGAACATTGACTACGCCTACTACATGCGTGGACTCGCGGCGTTCACGGGAAACCGTAGTGTGCTTGATCGGTTTTTTGGTGGCCAAGAATCGCGTCGCGACATGTCTGGAGCTCAAGTGGCCTTTGCATACTTTAGCGAGTTTCTAGACCAGTTCCCCGACAGTGAATACGCTAAAGACGCTCATCAGCGAATGATTTACCTCCGCAATCTTCTCGCTCACGCGGAAGTGGATATCGCCAGTTACTATCTCTCGCGAGATGCCCACGTGGCTGCAGCAAATCGAGCTCGCGTCGTGGTAGAAAACTACTCCAAGACGCCTTCCGTACCGGACGCGCTAGCCATCCTGGTTGAATCAAACTACAAGCTCGGCTTGAAGGATGCGGCGAATGATTCGTTACGGGTACTAGCAATGAACTATCCGGATTACCGGGCGTTCGACGAGAATGGAAATCTAATTCTGGAAGAAGCCATCGCCAACCGCGACCGAAGTTGGATCAATATCATGACGTTCGGTCTCGTTGATCGCCCAAATGTTCCCCCGCCTCTGCAGATTTCACAGCCCGACTCGGGCGCTCCAAAATCTTCCAATCCGGACACGGCAGAATCGACGAGCGGCCCAGCACCAAAGACACCGTGGTATCGGCGTATCTTCGGATAACAACAAAAACCCGGACTACGACCGTATTACCGGCTCGACATCGCCTATACCGGTCTAACATTCAGAATTGTGACGTCGAAGATGAGCGCTCTTCCGGCAAGCGGATGGTTAAAATCGACAATCGCTTTGTTCTTCCCTACGGCTTTGACAACGCCCGGTAACTCGCCGTCGGGGGATCCAAACGACACCACTAAACCCGGTTCAAGTTCGCCGACTGCAGCGAACGACGCGATCGGTAACTCTTGGATATTTACCTCCTTACAGTCACCAAACCCATCCCTAGCCGCTATCTCGAACTGTGCGCTTTCGCCTTCGCGAAGGCCCGCGATCGCATTTTCAAACCCTGGCAAAAGACTTCCATCGCCAAAAGTGAAAACGGCCGGCTCAGCTCCACGGGTTGAATCTACTTCTGAACCATCGACCAAAAGAATGGAGAAGTGCAAACGAATGCAAGTCCCCGGTCCAACGACAACGTCGGAAGAACGGGCGATCAGATCATTCACTGCGTACGCTTCCTCGCGGAATCCCGGTACATAAGCACTATCCATCCGGCCGCCCCCAAAGTAATGCAGGTATCCGCGAGATTGAACACTGGAAAACTGAAATTCAAATAATAGAAACGCACGAAATCGATGACGCATCCATCGGTTAATCGGTCGACTAAGTTGCCGACCGCGCCGGAAAGGATAAGCGCATATGACCACCCTTCCAAAAAAGCACCACGCGGCAGACGCCAAATGCGGTAACAAAAGTAGCCAGAAAAGAAAACCGCCACAGTCGACAACAACCAGGTATGTCCCTGCAGCATGCTAAACGCCGCACCCGTATTACATGTTAAGTGAAGCGACAAAAATGGCAGTAACTTGATCGGTCCTGCAACTAAGTGCGTCAACGCCAGTTGCTTTGTGATCTGATCCGCAAGGATCAGGAGAGCGCTGGGAAGAAAGAAGATCTTCAGTCGAAACCCCTCATATAGCAGAATCGGAATCACGCTTGAGTCGTCGCGTAGCAAACCACTCGCGCGTCTCCGAAATGTCTTGTTCGATCTGGGTCTTGAGCGAATCAAGACCATCGAACGTTCGCTCATCGCGAACTTTTNTTAGAAAGGTCACCGTCAATAACCTACCGTAGATGTCTTCATCAAAATCGAAGATATGGACTTCTAAGAGCGGCTCTTTCCCATCCACGGTGGGCCTCACGCCAATATTCGCGATGCCTTCGTACTGGCGATCAAGACCGATNACAGTGACGGCGAAAACCCCCTCCAAGGCCGCTCGATANCGTTGNAATCGTATGTTGGCTGTCGGCACACCAAGCTGGCGNCCAAGTTGCCGCCCGTACACTACACGACCCATTATGAAATACGGCCGACCGAGCAACTTTTCCGTCAACTCAAAGTCGCCTGAAGATAGAGCGTCACGGATACGAGAACTGGAAATCCTTCCATGTTCGAACTTGAGCGTCCCCATGTGGCTGACGCCGAAGCCGAAGTGATCTCCCGCTTCTCTTAATGTGTCGTAATTGCCTCTAGCGCCTTCTCCAAACTGAAAGTCGTCGCCGACCACGACGTATTGCACATCTAGCGTATCGACCAATAGCCCCTCGATAACGTCTTTCGCAGGAATAATTCGTGTGCGCTCGTTAAACGGAATACACAGCAGACGGTCGAGGCCTAATCCCCGAAGGATTGTGACTTTTTCTCTAAATCGAGTGAGTCGTGCTGGCATAACCGCACCTTGAAAGTACTCTCGTGGTTGCGGTTCGAAGGTTACGAGAAGATTTGGACAGTTAAGCTCTTCGCTCTTCGCCTTTAGATGAGACAACAACATCTGGTGGCCGTGGTGGAGCCCATCGAATGTCCCGATCGTTAGAACACAACCTTTGTGACGGGCCGTAATGTTGTGAAGGCCGCGGATGATTTCCATCGACCGTGATTCTACACGCGATGTAAAAGGTCGTTGGGCCTAACGCCGACAAGACCTAATATCAAAAAGTACCCCGCGCTCGCCGAGCCCACTAATAGTGATAGCTCGCCAATTCGTGCAACTTCGCCCGACGCGAGCCAAAATTCCACGCCCGGGTCCAACCAAATAAGTCCCCCTATCATCGCCGTCGACGCAGCCGTTGCGGATAATAAGACGCGTAACACTTGCCGACCTGGACGATAAACNGATTCTACAAANAGTCCGCGAAAAAGAAGNNCGCAATGAACNATGGCGGCAAGGCTTGTTGCCANCGCGATNCCNACNTGNCCCAACCANGAGTACAAACTGAGNCTGGCNACAATATTGACAGCAACNGACACNNCCGCGTACTTGAATGGNGTNGTCGTGTTTTGCCTCGCGAANTANCCTGGTGCCGTAATCTTGGTCAAAATCAGCGGTAATAGTCCGACAGTGAAAGCCTGCAACGCAGCTGATGTCTTGAGCACATCCCCAGCGGTCATGGCCCCTCGGTAAAAAACGGTAGCCACCAACGGAATTGCCAGAACGTATAGTGCAACCGCCGCCGGCATTCCAATGAGAATACCCATACGCACACCCCAATCGAGGGTTCGACTAAACCCGCTCGCGTCACCCCGGCTCTGCAGACGCGATAAGTTGGGTAACAGGACAGTCCCTAACGCTATCGCTAACAAACCGATCGGCAATTCCATNAAACGATCCGAGTAATAAAGCCAAGAAATACTTCCCGTNACTAANGTGGACGCAAGAATCGAGCCAACGAGAATATTGATCTGTCCNACCGAGGCGGCAAAGACCGCGGGAACTAATAAAACACCGACNTTACGTACCCCACGATCACGCCAGTCGAGCTTCGGGATCCCTATAAGATGCAGTCGCTGTAGGGACGGTAACTGGAAAATTAGTTGCAGTATGCCAGCAGCNAAAACCCCCCACGCCAATGCCATNACTGGCGTTTCNAAGAATCGCATGCCNATCAGCGCCGCCACGATCAGGGAGACATTCAGNACNACCGGTGTGATTGCTGGCAATGCGTAGCGATGGAAACTATTCAGNATCGACCCGGCAAAGGCAGTCAGCGATATGAAGGCCAANTAGGGAAACGTTACTCGGACCATGTCCACGGTTAGATCGAACTTTTCTGGATCATCAAGAAAGCCCGGAGCGAAAACCCAGACCAAACCCCATGCACCAGCTGTACCGACTACGCAGGTAACGACCAGTAAAAAACCGAAATTGCCGCAGACGATACGCACGAATTTCCGCAAGGCATCATGGTCACCTGCATTTCGATATTCGGCCAATACCGGGACAAAGGCTTGGGCGAAAGCACCTTCTGCGAACAACCGACGAAAGAAATTAGGAACCCTTAGAGCGACGAAAAAAATATCCGCGCCCGCGGTCGCACCGAGTACAGCCGAGATCACCACATCCCGAAGAAACCCACTGAGTCTGGACACGCCGGTCATGGAAGCGACTACCGACCCCTGGGCCGCCAGATTTTGTTCCGCGCTCTCTATCTCATTTGACATGCCAGGACCCCGTCGGCATATTACGCGACCTCTCGTAGACCGCCCAATGGACCCCAACAAGGAACCCGCCTTGGCTAATAGCCCTCAAGCAAAAAAACGTGCACGTCAAGCTGAAAAAAATAGACAGCACAACGCAAGTATGCGCTCCACGTACCGGACATACATCAAGAAGGTCGAAAGTGCCGTATCTGCCGGTGATCAGGACTCCGCCANTGCCGCATTGCTAGCGGCAATTCCTATTATTGATCGCATGGTGAGTAAAGGGATCCTTCACAAAAACCAAGCTGCCCGCTATAAATCTCGGCTCAACGCGAGCGTGAAAGCTTTGTCCTAAACCCCCAACTATTACGACAGCGCCAAGTTGTCACGATGAATCAGTTCCTCCTCATCCACATAACCGAGTAACTCTTCAATAACAGCCGANCCGTGTCCTTTGATTAGATCGGTCTCCACGGCGCCGTAATTCACCAGTCCTTTCCCCACCTCGACTCCGTCAGGACCAATGATGCTTACGACGTCACCGCGACCGAAATTGCCTTGTACATCGGTGACCCCTACGGCCAGAACACTCACCCCACGTTCCTGCACCGCTTGAACAGCTCCCGCATCCAACGTAATTCCACCGGCAATCTGAACTTGAGCGGCTATCCATTGTTTACGAGCATCGAGAGGTGCGACGTCTGCGGTGAGCAAGGTCCCTACATTTTGGCCCGTAGCGATCGCGGAAAGAACGTCTTGTTCGCGCCCATTTGCGATTACCGTGTGGCATCCAGCGCGTGCAGCGTAACGCGAAGCTTCCAGCTTCGTAACCATACCGCCACGCCCTAGGGCTCCCGAACCGGATCCGACCATGTCATCTAGCTGCGAGTCGAAGGCTGANCATTCATTGACCATTGGAGCATTGGGTCGAATGCGAGGGTCGTCCTCATACAGNCCATTTTGGTCNGTAAGTAAAACGAGGGCATCCGCGGAAACAAGGCTTGCGACACGGGCCGCGAGAGTATCGTTGTCACCTAGTTGAATTTCTTCTGTCGCGACCGAATCATTCTCATTGATAACCGGCACGATCCCGAATTCAAGCAACGTNCGTAGAGTTCCACGCGCGTTGAGGTACCGCTGTCGGTCGGACAGATCGTCGTGCGTCAATAAGACTAATGCCGTCCGGCGGTTGTGACGGCGGAAGCTCTCTTCGTATGCCTGAACGATTCCCATCTGACCAACGGCTGCAGCTGCCTGCAGCTCATGAATACTATCTGGCCGTTCGGTAAAACCGAGACGACGAAATCCTTCTGCAACCGCTCCACTAGTCACCAGCGCGATCCGTTTACCCCCGTCGAGTAGGAGACTGATCTGTTCGCACCATCCATCAATACCGCCCGCATCGATGCCAACCCCATCACTCGTAAGCAAAGCACTACCGATTTTGACGACCCAAACTTGGGACTCACTTAATCGTTCACGCTCATTACTCACGGTATACAACCTCAACGTCCGGATCTCGTTCTTCGGATCGACGCTCGAAAACAGAGCTACGCAGCGCTTGATCTAAGACGTCTTTAGTGAGGCGGGCTTCAAAGCCACGGTCACGTTCTTCCAATACCGGATCTAACGCGAGATTCTCTCGCCAGCGCGCAACATGTTGCATCAAGTCATCGATGAGCAAATCGATACCGGCACCGGTCACCGCCGAGATCGCATAGAGCGGCCGATCAGGAAAATCCTCCGCTAACCGCTCCTCAACTTCCTTCTCCGCTTTTTCGGCAACCAAATCTATTTTCGTCAACACCGTCCATATTGGAATTTCCATAAACAGCGGACTAAATTCAGACAATTCCTGTTCGATCGCCTTCGCATTCGCGACCGGATCACTCCCATCTACCGGAAAGGCATCGACCAGATGGAGTAACAACCGAGTCCGGACTAGATGACGAAGAAAGCGCATCCCNAGGCCTGCTCCCTTCGAAGCTCCGGGAACAAGACCTGGGATATCCGCCACCACGAAACTGGCGTCTTCAGCGACACGTACGACCCCCAGATTGGGAATCAATGTCGTGAAAGGGTAATCCGCGATTTTCGGTCGTGAGGCCGAAATACGACTAATCAGTGTTGATTTACCCGCATTCGGCAGTCCAAGCAATCCAACGTCTGCAATAACCTTTAATTGGAGCCGGAGCACACGCGTTTCGCCCAGATCGCCGGTGGTCGTTTGTCGAGGGGAACGGTTGGTGCTCGACTTAAAAAACCTGTTACCACGACCAAATTGACCACCGTGGGCTACACAAAGGACATCGTCGGGATCAGTGATATCACCGACTACTTCCAGAGTTTCATCATCAATGACGGTCGTTCCAATCGGGACAGCAACATTCAAGTCCGCTCCATTGCCTCCGGTTCGGTTCGCACTCCCACCGGCACTACCGTGTTCTGCTCGAATAAGCGGCTGGAAACGAAGGTCCACCAAGGTATTGAGGGACGTGTGTCCAACTAAATAGACGGAACCCCCATTTCCACCATCCCCGCCATCTGGCCCACCCCGGGGGACATTGCGTCCTCGGAAGAAGGATAGGCAACCGTTGCCGCCTTTCCCCGCTTGAACACGAATGGTTACCTCATCAACAAATTTCATGGTGATACACGGTTGAGAGCATAGCGAAGCGTCTAACCAAGCCCGTCGGCTGTTACCGTAAAAACTACGCGGTTGTAACGCTAACGTACGTTCTTTTTAAACGACCGTGTGTCGCGTAACTAACCTGNCCGTCAACTTTGGCAAAGAGCGTATGATCTCTACCGCAACCTACGTTGGCGCCTGGGTGTATTCGAGTGCCACGCTGACGAACAATAATATTGCCGGCGAGCACCGTTTCNCCGCCGTACTTTTTGACACCCAACCGCTTAGATTCAGAATCTCGGCCGTTTCTGGTACTTCCACCTGCCTTCTTGTGCGCCATGGTTAATTCCCAGCTAGTGTGAAATCGCCTTGATCCGAACCTCAGTGTAACCCTGCCGATGTCCGCCACGTCGAAGGTAGTTCTTTCGGCGCTTAAACTTGACGACTCGAATTTTTCGACCACGCCCTTGGCTAAGTACTTCCCCCTCAACCTTACCGTCTTTAAGGAATGGCGCGCCGATTTCCACATCGTCCCCGTCCGCTACCACCATTACANGGTCGAAAACGACGTNATCGCCCGGCTCGCCGCCGAGCGTTTCTAATCGAACCACGTCGCCTTCGCTTACGCGGTGCTGTTTACCACCACTCTCAAAGACTGCAAACATCTAATCTATCCTCGGAAAAGTGTCGCTCGTTATGCGTCGACTTCACCGCAAAGGGCCAAGCTGTACTACAATGAATTCCGTCAAGGACGCGAATTTAAGCCATATAAAACGGCGCGTAATCTTACGGATAACTGATACCGATTACAACGCGCTCCGCGGTAATCGGGCATCGTCAACTGAACGTGTTGGAGCACGAAATCTATGGGGTCAACCCCGGTAGCGCAACTTGTCACCCGGACCACGAGGGGTTCCGACTTGGACGACATCTTCAGCGTAGTCGGCGACGATTTCGCAAAAGTCGACGCGCTCATTCCTCGACANTTGACCAGTGATGTCGCGCTGGTGAGCGAGATCGGGCGATATATCGTAGACTCTGGAGGAAAACGCTTACGACCATTGATCGTCCTATTGGCCGCTCGTGCCAACGGATATGAAGCTGAAGCACATGTTCGATTAGCGACCCTTGTCGAATTTCTCCACACAGCCACTCTGCTTCACGATGACGTAGTTGATCGATCCGGACGTCGTCGCGGAAGAGCCACAGCTAACGCGCTGTGGGGAAATGCAGCTAGCGTTCTCGTCGGCGATTTTCTTTATTCAAGAGCATTTCAGCTGATGGTCGATCTGGACAACATGGATCTGATGGCCATCATCAGNGATGCAACCAATATGATCGCCGAAGGAGAAGTCCTTCAGCTAGAAAATATCGGCAACGCANAACTCACCGAGACCGACTACCTTGAAATCATCCGCTGCAAGAGCGCTCTCTTATTCCAAGCAGCGGCGCATACGGCCGTGGTCCTTTCCAACAATGATCCGGACGCGATTACCTGTTATCGCAAATTTGGACTACATTTCGGACTTGCGTACCAACTTGTAGACGATTGGCTGGATTACGCCGGCGATAGCCAACTTATGGGTAAGAANGTTGGCGACGACCTCGCTGAAGGAAAAGTGACCCTACCTCTCATAGCTACTATCAAAGAAGGTTCGCAGGAAGACGCCNCGCTGGTGCGTAACGCCATAATTTCCCGTTCTGATCGACACCTTGGCGCTGTAATTAAAGCTGTGTGTCGATCCGGCGCATTGGACTACACGAAATCCCGAGCTGAAGAAGAGGCCGATCTGGCTCTAGATTGTCTGTCAACACAACCGAACAACATTTATCGTGATGCCCTAGAAAATCTAACNACCTTTGCGACATCGCGGATGCGATAGAAATAACTGGGTTTTCTAAGGCAGAATGGTCGACCGATCCGTTGTCTGCGTATAAAACGGCCTCAGTCGGAGTGTAGCTCAGTCTGGTAGAGCACCGTCTTCGGGAGGCGGGGGTCGAAGGTTCAAGTCCTTTCACTCCGACCAAATTTCCCGAGAGGGCANTACGCCCTAACTCCTCACGACAACTATCGTTGTTCCTAGCCAGACACAAAAAAGGTGGCGTTGGGTATTAGCGGCGCTAAAAGTAAATACTGGTCGTCATTTGCAGGGCCACGCTCGTTAAGTATTTTTTATATGGATACGTATGGACTATTCAACGCCTTTCCGACTTTCCTTATCCAAGCTTATTTCTCGTACGTAACCGATGTAGCGACAGGAGTTCCATTGCATGCCCATTTCAGTCCCCGCAAAAGGTGTTTCGTACGAAGACGCATCGCTGTAGTCACAAATTCTTGTTGCCGTCGCCGGAATGCGCCTCATTGTTCTCGGCAACTGTGAGACATACCAAACACCAACAATGTCGCCCTTTTTGCATCCCAACTCATTGAGCTTGGCTTCTAGATCACCCGCCGTAGGCGCTTCAAACATGCACACTTTCTCTTGCGCTCGGGCTTTCTTCTTTGTCGCTTCACTGCCTTCGTGTTTGTGATTAAAGCCCGGAATCTCGTGGCCGAAGGCTGCAACACCAGCTCCAACCACAGCCAACACAAATAATACTGACAGTATCAAGGTACGCATTTCGATCCTCCGCAATCGATATAAGCCTTCATTCGCAGGGCCAAGCTTCTTCAAAGGCAACTAGCGCTAACGCCGAGGCGTTCCGATGAAGGTGTTCTGGATGATCCTCGGCCCATTTCATCCAGACTTGCCTGAGCTGTGCGGACTTGAAGGACGAACTGGTAGGGAAACATATGAGCGTCGGAGGGCGTTTCGCATTTGGTCCAAGGATTTTTCCAAACGAATTAAGCATCTTCTCCGTCAGGAAAATGGTGTCCACAAACCCCATCAGGTAACCGTAGCATTTGTTGTTCTCCTCCTCGCAATATTCGAGGAGTTGGTTACCGCTTAAGAATCCGTCGATTGCTCGTTCTTCGGCACCAACGCCGAGGGTCATGTACGTGGAAATTGCGAAGATCAGTCCACGGGTTAGCGTCCTCATCCGAATTTATCTCGAAATTTATTGTATTGGCCTTTCGAAACAAAGGTTCGGTGTGAGCCACTCGATTCGGATTCGGATACGTCCTCCTTCCTCATACAACTCGAACTGCTAATTCTTCGACTTTGCACGTCAACAAAGTAGTACACCTTTTACTTTACTGGTGTCGGATTGCTCATAGATCGGACCTTCTCCAAGA
>PBAA01000010.1 GCA_002715785.1 Gammaproteobacteria bacterium
GTGAGGCTTGGTTTACCATCGTTTGCTTCGAATCCGTGCAATGGTTGGGAGAATGTGCGCTGAAGTTCCGGTGAACCGGCGCGAGCTAGTTCAAAAGGGTGCGCATACTACTCGTTTACAGAGTTTCAACCTAGGCCCTTTTGCTCGTATATAGAGCAGAGATAGCGGCGACCAACTCTCTAGCGATCTCGGCCTTAGCTGACTGATGAAAAGTGGTCTCGCCATGCGCATGCAAAAGGGTAACTTCGTTTTCGTCACTATCGAAGCCGATGGATCGTCTAGATACGTCGTTAACAACGATTGCGTCAAGGCATTTACGATTACGCTTTTGAACGGCATTCTTTATGAAGCTTTGTGTTTCCGCTGCGAATCCAACGACGTAGGGTGGGTCAGGCAGGGCGGCGACGCTTGAAACGATGTCGTCATTTTCGACGAGTTCGATGGATACCAACGAACCATTTTTTTGCTGTTTCTTGATTTTGTGAGATTCCGAACGGGAAGGTCGATAGTCGGCGACTGCGGCGACACCAAACATGATGTCCGTATCATTTGCCAAATCTAGTACCGCAGACTTCATCTCTGCCGCAGAAGTGACGTCTATTAGCTGAATTCCGCTGGGTGGAGGTAGAGCGACGGGGCCACTCACTAAGCTGACAATTGCGCCGGCATCCCGCGCGGCCTTGGCGATCTCGTAGCCCTGCTTCCCAGAGCTTGCGTTCGTTATGAAACGCACGGGATCGAAAAACTCCCTTGTCGGGCCCGCGGTAACCAGGACCTTAAGCCCGGCCATGGACGTATGCATAGGGCCGTTCGTGTTGAGCAAGTACGACACAATATCTTCAGGTTCGAGCATTCTTCCTGGCCCGGTTTCGCCACAGGCTTGGTCGCCATAGTCGGGTCCGATAACGGTGGCTCCGTCAGCTTCTAACACGCTAATGCTTCTTTTCGTCGCGCGGTGATTCCACATCTCTGCGTTCATCGCCGGTGCGACGATCGTCGGAGCTGTGGTCGCTAGATAAAGGGTAGTGAGTAAATCGTCGCCGAGACCATTAGCGAGACGAGCGAGTAAGTTTGCCGTTGCTGGTGCTATAAGTAACGTGTCCGCCCAGCGGGCAAGCTCGATGTGTCCCATCGAGCGCTCGGCGTCTAAATCCCACAAATCGTCGCGAACGCGGTTTCCCGAGAGAGCGGTTAATACAGTAGATGTCACGAACTGATGCGCAGATTTGGTCATTACGGGCATAACTTCCATTCCGGCTGCGACGAGCTGCCGCACAAGTGCGGGCGTCTTGTAAGCTGAAATACCGCCGCTAACTCCAAGTACGATGCGTTGACCTTGCATTAAATAGAGCTGTGAGACGAAGGGGGGCGCGAGAATAGCACGTCATATACGCGCCGTTGACCCCTCTCGTGTGTCGAGGTTCTTGGGTTGCGAGAGGTCATTTACCTCGTTGATCGGACGGCCACACGGGGGGCACGCGGAGGACACTGTTGTCGGAGGAGACTCGCGTGAATGGGGGCTTCCGACTTGGTTTGATGCGAGTGCTTTGGTATAAAGGCCCACCTTTTTTCGGTGCCTCCCATGTCACAAGTGTGTCAAGTTACTGGCAAGCGACCCATGAGCGGCAATCATGTTTCGCACGCAAACAATAAGACGCGACGTCGATTTCTCCCGAATATTCAGAATCATCGGTTCTGGGTGGAAAGTGAAAAGCGCTTTGTGCGGCTACGTGTTTCGACAGCCGGGATGCGCATCATCGATAAAAAAGGTATTGAAGAAGTCCTTGCTGATATGCGTAAGCGCGGAGAGAAAGTCTGATGCGCGATAAAATCAAGCTGGTGAGTAGCGCGGAGACGGGACACTACTACACAACGACGAAAAACAAGCGCCTCAATCCCGACAAGCTCGAACTCAGAAAATACGATCCGGTGGTACGTAAACACGTGATCTATCGGGAAGAGAAGATCAAGTAACTGCCAGAACTTCCCGAAGTTGAAACAACGCGACGGGGTATTACCCGGATTCTAGAGGGCCGTCGCTTGTTGGAGGTCGTCGTTCGGGATTCGAGGCTTCGGTGGCCAGTAGTTGTTCCGGACGGGCTTTTGGGGCTTCGGCTTAACGCAGTTGAGCGAAGGGCGAAGTATCTGTTATTTCGGTTCTCCCGCGTGACGGCGCTCGTACATTTGGGGATGTCGGGACGGTTGCGTGTTGTTTCCGCCAATACGCCAGCGGGCAAGCATGATCACGTGGATTTTCACTTCGAGGACGATCGAGTGTTGCGTCTTAACGATCCCCGAAGGTTCGGAAGCATTCATTTCACGAACGATGCAGTGGAAACACACTGGTTGATCAAGAATTTAGGGCCTGAGCCTCTAAGTACCGATTTTAGTGCTGAATACTTACACCATGTTTCAAGGCAACGCCGTCAGGCGGTAAAAACATTCATCATGAACGCGCACGTTGTGGTCGGAGTGGGAAACATCTATGCAAATGAGGCTCTTTATCGTGCAGGTATTCGTCCACGAAATGCCGCTGGTCGCATTTCGAAGGATCGTTATGTAGCGCTCGAGCGTGCGATACGAAATACGCTAGAGGAAGCCATCGCGATGGGAGGAACAACTTTGAGGGACTACGTTGGGAGCGATGGGAAGCCTGGGTATTTTAAACAGAAATTGTTCGTGTACGGGCGTGAAGGTAAAAAGTGTCTTCGGTGCGAGACGGTACTGAAGGGGATTCGTTTGGGCCAACGAGCGACCGTGTACTGCCCGTCTTGCCAGCATTGAGGGGACGGAGAGCGGTGTGACTGCCGCATGTCGTTCGTGATGTATCTAGTCAGGTGGAACCAGACGCTCCTAAGACGCGGCCTGTTCTTTGTAGTAGTCCACGATGGCGGGGTGAACGAAGTTGGATATATCGCCGCCTAACGCTGCAATTTCGCGAACCCTAGACGAAGATAGGAAAGACCACTTATGCGCCGTGGGTAGAAGGACATATTCGATATCTTCATCCAAAGATTGGTTCATGGAGAGCATCTGAAACTCATAGTCGTAATCGGTCAACGTTCGAAGCCCTCGTAATACGAAACGGGTGTTTTTCGAACGCACGTAGTCGACCAACAATCCGTTAAAACCTTCGACCGATACCTGATCGCCAAGATGGGTGAGTGCTATACGGCAGAGCTCCATTCGATCGGCAAGATATGTGGCCGGATCTTTATCGACGGACGTTCCTATCGCGACAACGACGTGGTCAAAAAGGCTTAGCGCCCGTTCGACAATGTTAGTGTGGCCGTGAGTGATCGGGTTGAAGCTTCCTGGGTAAATTACTGACGACACGCTCGAACTCCAATATTCGCGGGGATACTAGCCCAACACCCAATCGGTCACAAACAGAGGGTTCGAGGGCGCAACAGCGCGAAACTGACTTCACCCGCAACCGCCCTTTTCCATATTTCATACTTGGGGTGTTCTAATTCGGTCTGACGCGGTCTTTCGAGGTAAACGAGGGCGTTAGCTTCGAGACGTTGGTGTAGTAGATCCAGAATCTTTTGATACTGTTGATTCTCGAAAGGAGGATCCAAGAAAACGATATCCCAGCTCTCCGCTTGACGTTCAAGCCAACTAGTAGCATCGCCACAGACGATGGTAGCCGACGCATCAAGGTCGGCTGCGGCCCGTTCGAGTTCCGCGGTCACCTGGGCATTGGAATCGACNANCGTTGCTNGAGNAGCACCGCGGGAAAGAGCTTCAAATCCCAGNGCGCCGGTGCCGGCATATAAATCCAGAACTCGCGCACCCGAAATTTCGAGGTTAAGCCAGTTAAATAGTGATTCTCTTACGCGATCGAGGGTTGGGCGTAAGCCTTCGGCCTCCATAACAACGAGCTTTCGCCGCTTCCACTTACCGCTGATAATGCGGACGGTCTGGCGCTTATTTGACGGCACAAAGGGATAGTGGAAGAAGCAGGCGAAAAAAACGAGGGGGTACGAGGACGGTTTAATCGATCACTCGGCAAAACCCGATCAAAGATTTCCCGGGGNATTGGGAATCTNATTCTCGGTGAAAAAAACATTGACGAGGAAGCCCTGCTAGACATCGAAACAAGCCTACTGACCACCGATGTTGGATTNGATGCCACTGAGGCAATTATAGGCGCTCTCAAGGAGCGTCTATCGCGTAAGGAACTTTCGGATACCAAAGCGCTTCATCAGGCACTGCGGATTGAATTAACTCAGATGGCGCTTCCTTTGGGCAAACGTTTTCAAGTTGGGTCAGCAAGACCGTTCGTGGTGCTTTTCGTCGGNGTAAATGGGGCGGGAAAGACGACGACGATTGGCAAATTATCAAAGCACTTGGAAGTGGCTGGTTTTTCGACTTTGCTTGCAGCCGGAGACACCTTCCGATCCGCTGCGGCCGAGCAGATCCAGGCGTGGGGTGCGTCAAACAACGTCCCAGTGGTCTCCCAACAGCGAGGGGCCGACAGCGCGGCCGTTATTTACGATGCGATCGAAACGGCAAGACATCGCGGTATCGATGTCGTATTGGCGGACACAGCTGGTCGATTGCAAGCAAAGAAAGAGCTTATGGATGAGTTATCAAAAATAAAACGCGTTATTGCTCGTGCCGACGAATCTGCGCCGCACGAATGCTTATTAGTGATTGACGCGAATGCTGGGCAAAACGCGATTTCTCAACTACGTGACTTTGACCAGGCGGTTGGAGTATCTGGACTAGTAGTCGCCAAGCTCGATGGCTCGGCCAGAGGGGGTGTTCTTTTTTCGCTGGCCCACGCGCAAGCTTCTCAGGAGTGTGCGCCGGTCTATTTCGTTGGTCTCGGTGAGTCGGCGGATGATATAGAACCTTTTGATCCGGACGCTTTTGTCGAAGCATTACTCGCGCCGTGAGCAAGATTGAATTTCAGAGGGTCACGAAACGATTTGAGGGCGGCGGTGAGGCACTAAAGGACGTGTCGGTCGTTTTCCCCGAAGGGACCATGACGTTTTTGACAGGCCACTCTGGGGCGGGGAAAAGCACATTTCTCCGTCTACTTTTACGGATAGAAAGTCCTACGCGCGGCCAGGTTTTTGTTAACGACGTCAATATAGTCAAATTACCNGNTAGAAGAGTTCCCGCATACCGCCAAAATCTTGGNGCAGTGTTTCAAGATCACCACCTGCTTGCCGAAAGAAGCGTNTACGACAATGTAGCGCTGCCCCTAAAGGTAACNGGGATGCGCGAGCAGGACGTTGCGAGAAGGGTTCGGGCGGCGCTTTCACGTGTAGGTTTACTTGAAAAGGAACGGCTTGGAGCGCGGGCTCTTTCAACTGGAGAACAACAGCGAGTNGGNATTGCTAGGGCCGTAGTCAACAGGCCTAAAGTACTGCTCGCCGACGAGCCAACGGGCAATCTCGATCCGGACTTGTCACGAGACATCATGACCCTTTTCGAACAATTTAATCAGGTCGGAACAACCGTGATCGTGGCGAGTCACGATCGGGAATTGATCGATGCAATGGGCTTTCGAATTGTTGAGCTTGCTAGGGGTAGTGTGATCCGCGACGACGATTCAAGAAATTTGGACGGATGGAAGGATGCCAGCGTCTAACGAACCATGGCCTAGGCTCAAGCGGCCGATTATGGCGACGTTTCGTGATCACGTAAGTGTCATTCGGGATAGTGTTCGCTCCACCAGCCATCGGTTCGGCACGAGTTTGNTGGTATGGCTTTTGATNGGTACTGCAATGTCGCTGCCGGCGGGCTTGTATTTGATCGAACGAAATATTGAGGTGATCGCGAGACAGTGGGAAAGCCTCAATAGTTTTTCGATCTATTTCGAGGTGGGTGCGTCGGAAGGAGAGGTCAACAAATTAGTTCAACAAATCCGTAGCCAAGTTGAAGTCGCGACGGTTAGAACAATTACACCCGAGGAAGCCCTGGATGAATTCAGTTCTTACACGGAGATCACGGACGCGATGATGCTTCTCGAGTCCAATCCGTTACCAGCATCGGCACGGGTTACCGTTGATGATGAGTTATCTCTAGAACGGCTAAGTGAAATCGCGTCGCAATTCGACGCGGCAAGCGCCATTGAAGAAATTGTTGTTGAGAGGGCATGGCTCGAGCGNTTGCACGCNGTTGATGAGCTCGTCAGTCGGCTGGGATGGGTGCTGGGCATTTTATTTGGCGCGGGCGCGGTACTAATTACTGCGGCCTCGGTTCGGCTCGCATTAGAGATGCGTCTTGAAGAAATCAAGGTACTAAAGCTAGTTGGAGCAACGAATGCGTTTGTTAGAAGACCGTTTTTGTACTTTGGCATAATCTATGGGCTTGGTGGGGCTTTGGTCGCGGCGATGGTCTTGTCGGCGTCACTCATCCTGCTTGAAGCGCCGCTGGCGGCGGTATGGTCGAGCTACGGTGAGATGGTGAATTTTCACGGTGATGAACCGGCGTTTTACTTCATCCTCATCCTTGTTGGCGCGATTCTAGGNTGGNTTGGNGGATTAGTTNCNTCAAATCAACGACTTAGCGACATAAACATCGACTAATCAATGCATCGAATCAGTTAGCACTCGTANGGNGAGAGTGCTAAAGTACACTCCTATTAGTAACGGGNTTATCAAGTTGAGTGCCGATGTTTTGTTGCTGGAAAGCGTGTCTCCGGGGCGGGATTTGGACGCGTATATCCAGACAATTAACGCAATACCAATACTGACACCTGAGCGAGAAAGGGAGTTGGCGGAGCGTCTTTTCGATGACAATGATCTTGAAGCGGCCCGCGAGCTCGTACTTTGCCATCTTCGTTTCGTTGTGCACCTTGCCAAAGGGTATCGGGGGTATGGATTACCGATTGGTGATCTTATACAGGAAGGTAATGTTGGGCTCATGAAAGCGGTGAAGCGCTTCGATCCATCCTTCGGCGTACGGTTGGTGTCTTTCGCTGTTCATTGGATCAAGGCGGAAATACACGAGTTTGTGTTGCGCAACTGGAGGGTCGTTAAAGTTGCAACGACAAAGGGACAACGTAAATTATTTTTTAACTTGCGGAATCGTAAAAAGTCACTTAGTTGGTTAACAGCGGAAGAAACCCGGGCCATTGCAGAGGATCTGGGTGTCGACGCGAAGGTCGTGACCCAGATGGAAGGGCGATTGGCCGCCCGCGATGTCGGATTTGACGGTGATGATACTGACGATGGAGATTCTAATAATAACTTCGGTGCGCCTGCTCATTTTCTAACTGACGAAGGGCAAGACCCCGCCGACTTGGTGGCGGCAGAAGATTGGGCGCAGCAATCTCAAGTGAAACTAAGAGATGCTATGGATCAGCTCGACGATCGTAGTCGGGACATCCTTCAGAATCGTTGGCTTGAGGAAGACAAAACCACGCTACAAGAATTAGCGAAGCAGTACGGTGTTTCTGCTGAGCGGATACGCCAGCTTGAGCAAAATGCGATCAAGAAGCTTAAAACGCATATAGAAGCAGCGTAAGGGGCGTANCACNGGTGCTGCTTTGGCTTGCAGCATTGTTAGGAGCGAGTGGCGTTATCGCTGGGGCTATCGGGTCACATNTCNTCGAAAGTGGTAGCTCTGCCTTCCAGATTGGTGTCAGGTATCAACTCATCCATGCCATTGTAATTTTTATTATTGCGCTAGTGCCAGAACGCGTTAATCCATGGTCGGNGTATATTTTTTCTACCGGCATCGTCTTGTTTAGCGGAAGTTTGTACGGTATCGCGTGGGGTGGTCCGGCATGGCTAGGACCGCTGACTCCCTTGGGAGGGGTTGTACTTGTATCAGGTTGGTTGCTGTTGCCATGGAAACAAAAAGTTTAATTTTCTCAAAACCAACCTTCATTCGTCGGCGAGGACGGATGACAAAAGCACAACTAGGAGCACTTGATCGTGTGGATCCATTCCTGATGGATCCCATCGTTGACGCGATGGCAGTATTTAACCGGCAAGCCCCCATGGCTCTCGAAATTGGCTTTGGAATGGGTCAAACACTTGTTCACTTTGCCGGNTGTCATCCTGAGTGGAATTGCATTGGGGTGGATGTATATCGTCCAGGAATTGGGTCGTTGGTTCTTCAATGTGAGCAACAGAACATCAAGAATGTGCGTATCGTCGAAGCGGATGCTCTATCCGTTCTAGAGCGCCTTGAAGACAACTCGATCGAACTGATGATGGTTTTTTTCCCCGATCCATGGCCAAAAAAACGCCACCACAAGCGACGTCTCGTTACCCCGGCGTTTGGCACCTTAGCGTCAAGCAAGCTGAACGTGGGAGGACGTCTTCTGCTTGCAACAGACTGGGCACCCTATGCCGAAACGATCGATGAATCCTTGCAAGGTAATCCGGAACTTCGTGGTGGTATCTCCGAGCGCTGGCCGCTGCGGCCCCAGACCAAGTTCGAGGAGCGNGCCCGACGCCGTCGACATCGCGTGCAAGACTTTTGTTATACGAAGATCGATAACGGAGAAATTGGATCGATCGAAAATGCGCAATAGAGGGCTTTTAGCTGAGGAATTGACCAACTACGGTATTTAGTTGGGAGTACCCTCTATCTGTCGTCTGGAGCCGATCCGGTTGCATGAGTTCCCATGACACCAGTCGATCTACGATGTCAGAAATGACGTCATAGGGAAGGCCGGTGGTTCGGGAAAATAGGGACGTTTCGACACCTTCGGTTAGTCGGAGTGCGTTCATCATGAATTCGACGGGCAGCTCGCNTGGCAACACTTCGACTATTTCAGTCGGAGCACCAGAGAGATAGAGCCTNGGCTGACGGGGGTTCATGGTGCGGATGATTTTGCCGCCTCGACCAGTCTTACCATGCGCGCCTGCGCCGACACCGATGTAGTCTCCAAAACGCCAGTAATTCACGTTATGGCGACAACGAGAGCCATCNCGTCCAAAAGCNGAGACTTCGTATTGGGAATAGCCNTTTNCNTCCAATANTNNTCTCCCNGCGTCGCTCATNTCNGCCCGGAGNTCATCCGATNCNAANTTAGGTGGTCGGCGATGGAATTCNGTTCGAGGTTCGATGGTCAGTTGGTACCAGGATAGATGGTCGGTCCCTAAACTTATGGCTCGTTGCAGATCGGCCATGGCGTCATCAAGGGTTTGATCCGGTAGTCCGAACATCAGGTCGAGATTAACGCTATCAAAGCCCGCTTTTAGCGCGTTTTCAACGGCCGTCGAAGCGTCATCGGCAGTATGTATCCTTCCGAGCTTTTGGAGTTGTTCAGGGGCGAATGATTGCACACCGATCGAAATTCTGGTTATTCCTGCATCTAAATACGATTCGAAAGGTTCATGTTCCAGCGTGCCGGGGTTGGCCTCCATGGTAATTTCGGAAACGGTTTGGCGATCAAACGATTGAAGAAATCGAGCGAGGGTTTTAGAAGAAAAGAGACTGGGCGTTCCGCCGCCGAGATAGATTGTTTTGATGCTCTGTTCGGTGGAGCCCAACAGCGATCTAATTTCCTCAATGAGGCGAGATACGTAACCTTCTTCGTCAATTTTGTTAATGAGTGGATGGGAGTTGAAATCGCAGTACGGGCACTTGCGTACGCACCATGGGAAATGCGTATAGAGGCCGATACTCATTACACCTGTCCTCGTCGGTCTAGAATTGATCGAATGAGACTTCGTGAGGCGATAGCGCGATGGCTTACTTGGTTCTTGAGCTCTGGCTCCATCTGCGCGGCCGTTATCTGGAAGCCTTGAGCGACAAAAAGCGGGTCATAACCAAAACCGTTAGCTCCCTTCGCTCCTTCGGCAATGTCTCCATGCCATTCGCCAGAAGCCATGATCGGTGTTGGGTCTTCGGCGTGAAGGAGAAAAACGAGGGTGCAAAAAAAATAGGCTCGCCGACTATTGGAGTTACGAAGAGCTTCTAAGAGCTTTATGTTGTTCTTCTCTGAGGTCGCCGACGCTCCAGCGTAACGAGCCGAATAAATACCTGGAGCACCATTCAACGACGGGACGACCAAGCCGGAATCGTCCGCGAATGCCGGTAACGAGGTCAATCGACTTGCATGTCGTGCCTTGAGCAATGCGTTTTCTACGAATGAAGCACCGGTTTCTGGGATGGCGCTTATCTCAAAGTGCGATTGCGGTGTTAACTCGAATCCGACCGACGCGAGCAATGGGCTGAGCTCTTTGAGCTTGCCCTTATTGCCGCTAGCTAGCACGGCAGTTTGAATAGGCATTCCGCCCCCCATTAGCTTTTCGTCGACACCGAGGGAAATAGGGGTCAGTTTGAAATATCGCTGACATTAAGTCTGACCTAGCCTCTAGAGATTTTTCAGGTCTAGCGAAAGGACCTAACACCGCTGTTTCACGATACTCGGCCCAGTCGATAAAATGCCGTTGCTCCGAAAAGATTTGGGAAACGCTTCATTAGAGGGCCTGCCCTGTAGGACGAACTGAAAACTAGACGCTGGATAACGCGTAGATGCTTTTCGGCGCAGAGCTGTTCGAAATCCAAAAACGTGCAGGGCCGGATGTTCGGAGTGTCAAACCAACGGTGAGCAACTGGCTGGGTTACTGGCACGTTGCCACTGGTCAGCATTCGCACACGGTGTCCCCAATAGCCGAAGTTCGGGAACGTTACGATGCACTCCTCGCCTATTCGTAACATCTCGTCAAGCAACTCGTGTGGAGAGTCGATGGCTTGGAGCGTCTCTGTCATTACCACCATATCAAAACTTTTGTCGGGAAAGCGTTGGAGACCTTCGTTCAGATCGTGCTCGATGACGTTTACCCCGCGCTGGATACACACGGCGATTTCGTCCGCGTCGTTTTCAATCCCATAGCCCAGAATGTTCTTAACGTGTGCCAGATGCTCCAATAAATCACCGCTACCACAACCGAGATCGAGTACACGTGCGTTGTGCTTGATGAGGTTTGCGATAATTCGTAAATCTTCTCTCATAAGTCGCGTTCCCTCGCGACCCGGTCCATATATGCTTGCAAAACGCCGAAATAACGGGGTATCGGTAAAAGAAACGAATCGTGACCGAAAGTTGATTCGATGGTCGTGCTTATTACGTCTTTACCGGCGGCGATGAGCGCGTCAACGATAGTATCGGAACGTTCGGGAGCAAATCGCCAGTCGGAGGTAAAGGAAGCAACAAAGAATTTCGCGTCGGCATTTGCAAGGGCTTTAACCAAGTCGTCGTCGAATTCACGCGCGGGATCGAAGTAATCGAGGGCTCGAGTCATGAGTATGTACGTATTGGCATCAAACAATTTCGAGAATGTTTCCCCTTGATAGTGGAGATAACTTTCTACCTGGAATTCAACGTCCTGCCCTAGCGCGATATCACCAGACTTGAGTTCTCGCCCAAATTTATCGCCCATCGAGTCGTCGGAAAGGTAGGTGACGTGGCCGACCATTCGTGCCAATCCGAGACCTCTCTCGGGATTTACTCCCGACGTCCGGTAGTGTCCTTCATTGAATTCCGGATCGCTGGAGATCGCGAACCGTGCAATCTCGTTGAAGGCGATATTTTGTGCGGATAGCTTTGGTGTGCACGCGATAATTAGGGCGTGCTCGACTTGATCTGGGTAATCGATGGCCCATTGCATAGCTTGCATGCCGCCAAGGCTGCCACCGATGATGGCGGCGAATTTATCGATCTCAAGCGTATGCGCGAGCATGCGCTGAGATCGGACCCAATCTTTCACGGTAACAGTGGGAAAGCTGGGGCCGTAGATGTCGCCCGTGTCAGGATTAATAGAAGTCGGCCCGGTAGTCCCATGGCAACCACCGAGATTGTTGAGGCTCAACACATAAAAGTAATCGGTGTCGATAGGTTTGCCCGGGCCGATACAGTTGTCCCACCAGCCGGGTTTTGGGTCTTCGCTCGAGTGATAGCCGGCGGCATGATGGTGTCCGGAGAGAGCATGGCAGACTAGAACAGCGTTATTGCGTTTTTCATTAAGCCTCCCATAGGTTTCGTAGACGAGTTCAATTCCAGGCAATTCTGCACCGGATTGCAGAACAAACGATGAGTCAAACCGCTGGGATAAAGGCTCTACCAACCCAACGGAGTTGCTGGGTATTTCTGCGACCATACAAAAGATGAACCAATACGGAAAATCGGACGCGGAGTCTAAAACACCCCTTGGCTAAGCACCAATCGGCACAAATGGTACGACTATAGGAGCAGACCAGGGAGAAGCCATCGTTGAATTAACCAAAGAATGACGATGGTAACCATTGGCGATAGATCAATCATGCCGGCCGTTGGCAGTAATTTTCTTGCTGGACGAAGTACCGGATCACAAATTTGATTCAGTAACGTTGTTGCGGGAGATCGCGACCCATGGATGATGCCGAACTGAACGAGCCAACTGAGCGCAATCAAGATGAAAATTGCAAAGAGGAAAATTGAGACGAGCAGATCAAGGGTTTGGTGCAGCTCGTAAGTGATCAATGTCCACCAATCAATATTTGCACCACGTGCAATAAGATTCGTCAGATCGGCAAATGTGTAAGCAATGAAAGTAGCGCTAAACGACGCTAGGTCTAAGTTTCGATAGGCTGGTAGTGCTTTCCTGACAACTCGCAACACAGGATCGGTAAAACGAACAATCGCGCTCGAAATCGGATTGTAGAAATCGGCGCGCACCGCCTGAAGGACGAACCGCATCAAGAAAAGGAATGCGAAAATGCGCAACGCCAGCCGGACAACGATTACGATTGGCTCAAACATCATTATCGGCCTCGTGTGATAACTCAATAGAACGTTTGTGCGCTTCGGTGATTGCGCGAACGATGGTCTCGTTCATGCTTTCGTGGTCAAAGACTGCCACCGCCCGCTCCGTAGTTCCTCCGGGCGATGTCACATTTCGTCTCAGTGTCTCCGGGTCATCATCGCTATTTATCGCCATCTTTGCCCCGCCTAGGACAGTGTTTAAAGTGAGTTTGCGTGCAGTTTCTGGGGTCAAGCCGAGTTCGATGGCTGCCCTAATCATCGCTTCGATCAAATAAAAGATATATGCCGGCCCACTTCCCGAAATCGCGGTAACGGCATCTAAGTCAGCCTCTTCTTCAAACCACAATACTTCACCCGCGCAACCGAGAATACGGTGTGCCAACTCCGCTTGGATGTCACTAGTCCTCATATTTCGTACAAGACCACTTATTCCAGCACCAATTAACGCGGGGGTATTGGGCATGCAACGCACGATTGACGCGGTCTCACCAAACCAAGCGTTGAGAGCGTGAAGCGGGATGCCGGCGGCAATAGACAACACTAACTGATCTGTGATCAATGGCGCGATTTCCAGCGCGACCGATCGAACGATCTTTGGTTTAACGGCCAATACGATGACATCCGCACCGGAAACAGCGCGTTTATTGTTCGAAGTAGTATTGATTTCTGAGTTGGTGAAGCGGTCGCGTTGGGAAGCGATTGGGTCAGCAACAATAACGTTTGGGGGGCTTTCCGTCCTTAGAAGGCCAATGGCGAGTGCGTATGCCATGTTGCCCCCACCAATAAAGGCAATCTGATCGCTCATCGACGCGATCCTCTGGGCCCGAAGAGAACCGTTCCTAGTCGCACAATCGTCGCACCCTCTGCCACGGCGGTAGCAAAGTCGTTGGACATACCCATTGAAAGGGTGTCCCAATCATCGTCGCTAATATCGCGATATTTCTGGAAGAGTTCCGCTGTCCGGCGAAATTCATCTCGGGTGTCGCGTGCGTTAGAACGAGGTTTGGGAATGGTCATAAAACCGCGTACGCGTAGGTGTGGTAGTTGCCTCGTATGTTGTAGTAGCTCTTCCGCGTCGTGTGCAGAGACCCCCGATTTTTGAACTTCGTCATCGAGGTTGAGTTGCAAACACACATTTAATGGATCATTAGGTCGAAATTCAGCTCTGGCAGCGTTGAGTCGTGAAGCAATATTCGCCCTATCAATACTGTGGACCCACTGGAAATAACGAGCTAGATCCTTGGTTTTGTTAGATTGGATTCCACCGATGAAATGCCAGGTAAGCGGCAGATCTCGCAATTCATGTATTTTTTGGACGGCTTCTTGAACGTAGTTTTCACCAAAGTTATCTACGCCCGCATTGTGCGCGAGGCGGATCTCACCACTGGTTCGAGTTTTCGAGACCGCTAAAACGCGCACGGAGCCGTTATCTCGACCACTACTAGCGGTAGCAACCTTAATCGCACGGCGGACCATTTGTATTTGTTCGTGGATCACTTTTGATGTTGATGACACGTTTCCACTTGGTTTGACGAAGTGTAAACCTCGCGTTTTGAAATAGCTTAATCGGCTTGGCTGTCCTGCTGCGTGCCTAACCACGTTTCAGCAATGATTGACGCGGCCATCGCATGATTCGATGTCTTCTGGCCTCGATTACGGTCGATGGCTTCGAACGACGATAGCCGCTCATCGGCAAATTGGACTTGAATGCCGTAGCGCTTGTTGAGAGCTCTTCCAAAACGTCTGGATGCAGCCGACATTTCGGATTCCGTATCGTCCATGTTGAGGGGTAAGCCAACCACCAATGTCATGGGTTCCCATTGGGCGACGATCGTATCGATCGTCGCCCAATGGGGCCGACCTCGCTTTGCGCGTGCTGTGGTTAAGGGGGTGGCAGTCCCGTGACGCGGCTCGGCGACCGCGATGCCGATCCAGGTCTTTCCATAATCAAACGCGAGGATCGCCAAAATCAGGCGTGGCCCAAGTGCGGCGACATTAACTGAAAATTTATGCCGAGGGACTTTGCGGCGGAATCAACGCGCTTGGGAAAGGGCGTGTCGAATAGAATTTCTTTCGTGGCTGGGACGGTTAACCAAGCGTTATCTGCCAATTCGCTCTCGAGCTGTCCTTCACCCCAACCGGCATACCCTAGCGCTACGATATAGTGCTCTGGTCCGTTTCCGGTGCCGATTATTTCAAGAATATCTCGCGACGCTGTTAACAGCAGCTCGTTACCGACGGGCATACTGCCGCTTGTTTGAACGTCTGCGCTGTGGAGAACAAACCCGCGTTCCTGTTGCACCGGCCCGCCCTCTACGACGACCAAGTCCGCGTCAACGTTGGTCGAGCAGTCAAATTGTTTCAAAAGTTCGGTGAGAGCGAGGCCTGTCGGTCTATTTATCATCAAGCCCAGTGTCCCTTGCTCGTTATGGTCGCAGATATAAGTAAGGGTATTACCGAAGTAGGTTCCCATCTGATTGGGCATGGCTAGTAGCAGTTGGTGTTGGAGGGATGAAGAAATCACTAAAAAGCTTAGGGTAGTTTTTGTTCAATCGCGTCAAGGAGTGTTGACGAAATGTCCAATCCAAAAAACGCATCGAGTTCTCGGACACAGGTTGGGCAGGTGATATTAATTTCGGTGAGGTAATCACCAATAACGTCGATGCCTACGAACGTTAACCCGCGGGCGCGAAGTTCAGGCCCTACTGCTTCGGCGATTTCTTTGTCGCGGAGGCTCAAGGGTTGTCCGACACCGGTGCCGCCGGCTGCGAGATTTCCGCGAGTCTCGCCTGACGCAGGAACGCGAGCTAGTGCATATGGTAGAGGCTCGCCATCGATCAAGAGGATTCGTTTATCCCCGTCTGAGATTTGTGGGATATATCGTTGCGCCATAATTTGACGCCCACCGTTGTCCGTCAACGTCTCAACGATAACCTGAACATTAGGGTCATTTTCGTCGGCGCGAAAAATGCTCATTCCACCCATGCCATCGAGTTTCTTGAAGATCACGTCGCCGTGTTCACGATGGAATGCCAATAGCAAATCCTTTCGACACGAAACTACGGAGGGGGGCTGATAGTTGGCAAACGCGGTCGCGAAGAACTTTTCATTGCAATCTCGAAGACTGCGGGGGTTGTTAATGACCAAAGTACCTTCGGATTGACCTCGCTCTAGGAGGTAAGTCGAATAGATATAGTTCATGTCGAATGGCGGGTCCTTGCGCATCATGACGACGTCGATCTCGCCTAGCACGTGCGTTTCCTCCTCTCCACATTGGAACCATTGCGCGTGGGCTTGAGTAGGGTCCAGTGTCTTAGCAAAGTCTTCTTCCAATCGTAAATTGCGGGATAGCGCGATGACGCGCTCTCCATCCCATACAAGACCGCTTTGTTCGAGAACGCTGATCTGCCAATCACGCTGTTGGGCGGCACGCATCATTGCCAGCGTCGAATCTTTTTTTAGGTTTAACGTTTCGATGGGATCGATGACAAACGCGATATGGACCATGTCGACGAGCCGTTCGTTTTGGTGGGACTAAATTACGCAGAACGCTCTTGAGCGGCAATAGAAAACATGGCAATCGCAAGTCGACCATGAGAATCGTCGTATCCCAGTCATCTTGGACTGCGTAATGAACGGAGGGAGCAGCGCAGTTTTGACCAATAAACAGAGTTCATACTTGTGGAACCTGCCATTGCCATCTCTCTCGTATAGAGGACAACGCGACGGCGGCCGCAGTAGGGGTACGCAGAATGATGGGACCAAGGCCAACGGCTTCGAAACCAGCGTCGCGAGCAAGTTGAAGTTCGTTGGGAGACCAGTCACCTTCGGGGCCGATAGCGATACAAGTATTCGTTAAAGCGTTCGAAAATACGGTTTCCCTGGTGTTGGGTATTGCGATCAGCTTTCGACCGCAATCATATCGACTAGAGGCCGATTGGAGATCTTCGCCGATACGGAGTTCGGGTACCCAGACCCTGCCGCATTGTTCGGCTGCATGGTTTATGACGTTGATAAGGCGGTCGACCTTGGGTAGTCGCGTTTGGGTCCGATCTGCGTTGATGACACTGATATGGGTCGCACCAAGTTCTGTGGCCTGTTGAACGACGGTCTCGATACGGTGCTTGATCAGTGCGATCAGCAGAACGAGGCTCGGTGTTGGGGTGGGAATAGAGCGAGATAACGCGCCCAGTTGGAGCACGACAGAGTGTGGATCTGCGACGGTCAACTGCGCCTCGTATTCGTGTCCGATTCCGTCAAAACAAAGCAAGGAATTGCCGATCTGTAGACGCAGAACGCGGATCAGGTAGTTTGAACTTTCCCGGCCCAGGGTGAGACTCAAGCCAGAGCCCAGCGACATTTTTTTCGGGTCAACGTAGAGACGTTTCAACCTAAACCTAAATTTCGCGCAATCTGAGCACTGGCAACGGGCTTATTGAGTGTATAGAAGTGAATACCAGGTGCTCCTCCATTCAGCAGCCGTTCACACAAGTTAGTGACGACTTCGATACCAAACGCGAGCAAATCTTCGGGCTTGTCAACCAGATGCGCTAAACGGGTACGGATCCAACGGGGAATGTCCGCTCCGCATCCGTCGGAAAACCTAACCAAGCCCTCGTAATTTGTAATAGGCATGATGCCAGGGACGATTGGGGTTTCGATCCCGTGCGCTTGGCAACGGTCGATGAAGTAAAAATAACTGTCGGCATTAAAAAAATACTGGGTAATGCAGTCGCTTGCACCCGCTTCGATTTTCTTGCGTAAGAAACGGATATCGTCTTCCGGTGATAATGCGTCAGGGTGTGTTTCTGGGTAGGCGGCTACATGGATGATGAACGTGTCCCCGAAGCGCCGGCGGATTAGATCGACCAGCGAGTGTGCACGACGAATAGGGGCAATCGAACCGATGCCCGAGGGCGNATCTCCTCTNAGCGCGACNATACGGGNCACCCCAAGTTCCCGATACTTGTCGAGNAATGACACGACGGTGCTCTCCGAATCGCTGCCCCAGGACAAATGTGGCGCCATGGTCATCCCGNTCTCCATGAGCTTGACCACGGTTTCGTAGGTACGAGTCCGGGTGCTACCACCTGCTCCGTAGGTGACCGAAAAATAAGCAGGATCAGTTGCTGCAAGTACCTGGGCCGTCTCAACTAGTTTTGTTATGCCGGCCTTCGTGTGTGGAGGAAAGAACTCGTAACTAATCTGCGGCTGAGACACGGGATGANTTACGCGTTTGCTAACGCTTCCGCGCGGTCGGTTCTTTCCCAGGTAAAGTCGCTTTCAGTGCGGCCAAAGTGCCCATAGGCCGCGGTACTTTGGTAGATCGGACGCTTGAGATCGAGCATCGCAATTAACCCGCTCGGGCGAAGATCAAAGTGCTCGCGAATTAACTGCTCAATCCGATCGTCGGCAACCTCCCCAGTGCCAAACGTTTCAACGCTGATTGAAGTTGGTTCCGCGATGCCAATGGCGTAGCTGATTTGAATTTCACAACGTGCCGCGAGTCCCGCGGCAACGATGTTTTTCGCAACGTAGCGACTCGCGTAGGCNGCTGAGCGGTCGACCTTAGAGGGATCCTTNCCGGAGAAGGCTCCGCCGCCATGCCGGGCCATACCCCCATANGTGTCGACGATAATTTTACGCCCCGTCAAACCGCAATCACCTTGTGGTCCGCCGATCACGAATTGACCGGTGGGATTGATGTACACCTTCGTGTCGGGAGTCATCCAGTTGCCCGGTAAAGTAGGTTTAATGATTTCTTCCATCACTGCTTCGTGGAGGTCGTTTTGGGTGACTTCAGGACTGTGTTGTGTGGAAAGAACGACTGCATCGATAGCGACCGGAACACTGTTTTCGTAGCGGAACGTGAGCTGACTTTTGGCGTCCGGGCGGAGAAAATCGAGAGANTTGCGACGAACTTCAGCCTGTTTTTCGACTAATCGGTGGGCGTATGTGATNGGGGCNGGCATCAGCACGTCNGTTTCGTTCGTTGCATAACCAAACATCAATCCCTGGTCACCGGCGCCTTGCTCGTGACCATCGCTTTCGTCGACACCCATCGCGATGTCTGTAGATTGCATCCCGAGCGCGTTCATGATCGCGCACGACTCAAGGTCGAAACCCGTTGAAAGATCGACGTACCCGATGTCGGAAATGACCTTACGAACTATTTTCTCGACGTCGATGTTTGCTGTTGAACGGGTTTCTCCCGCGACAACAACGATTCCCGTTTTGATCAAGGATTCACACGCGACACGCGACTCGCTGTCCTGTTCGAGCATTGCATCGACAACGGCGTCCGATATCTGGTCGGCCATCTTGTCGGGATGGCCTTCGGAAACCGATTCGGAAGTAAAAACGCTAACGTTTGCCATGGNGGTTCCTTCTTTCTTCGCCAGTATTGTACGAAAGCTCGCTGCCAGTCGCTTGTGACTTAAGCCAATTTCACATGNATAGCGTTCAACGCTAGACGACCCCCTGCATTGCACCCACAATAGGAACGCGCATCACGAAGTGACNAAAGTATGTCCTCCCGTTTTGAAAGAGCGAATGCAATACGTGCACTCGCCATGGATGCTGTGGAAAAAGCTAATTCTGGCCATCCAGGAGCACCCATGGGGTTGGCCGATATCGCGGAGGTTTTATGGCGCGATGTGCTTCGATACAACCCTGCTAACCCAAACTGGTGGAATCGTGATCGGTTCGTCCTGTCCAATGGGCACGCATCCATGTTGCTTTATGCCGTTTTGCATTTGACGGGTTACGACGTGTCTATAGACGATATCAAAGCGTTTCGACAACTTGGGTCAATAACNGCGGGGCATCCCGAACGAGGAGAATGCCCAGGTGTAGAGACGACGACAGGGCCTTTGGGCCAAGGATTCGCTAATGCGATAGGGATGGCGCTTGCTGAACATATGCTCGCGCGNGAGTTCAATCGCGACGGTTTTGAGGTGGTCGATCATCGCACGTGGGTGGTCGTAGGCGACGGTTGTCTCATGGAAGGTATTTCCCATGAGGCCGCGTCATTAGCGGGGACTCTGGGGTTAGGAAAGCTTGTTGCGATATACGACGACAACGGTATTTCGATTGATGGTGATACAGCTGGTTGGTTTACCGAGGATGTCCCGGCGCGTTTTGANGCATATGGGTGGCGCGTTATTCGCGATATTGATGGACATAATCCAGATGCCGTGATNGACGCTTGCAAGTCCGCGACCGACTCGAATAGCGCCCCAACCCTCATTTGCTGCCGTACGACGATTGGCTTTGGCGCACCCGAAAAAAGCGGTTCGTCGGCAGCACACGGTTCGCCGCTTGGCGACGACGAGGTTAGTGGTGCGCGCCAGCGNCTTAGATGGGAACACGAACCCTTCGAAATACCCGATCACCTGTACCGCGAATGGGATATGCGNGATGCCGGTAATTCGCGCGAAAAGACTTGGAGTGCGCTTTTTACCCGATATCGAAAAGAACACGCGTTGTTAGCCAACGAACTGAGTCGACGAATGGAGGGACGCCTAAGTGATGGATGGGCTCGGTCTCTCGATGACCTTGCTAAAGAGAATCAGAAAGATCCGAAGCCGTTGGAAACTCGGAAGGCATCGAAGCTATGTCTTGATGCGATCGGCTCGCAACTTCCAGAGTTGGTCGGAGGTTCTGCCGATTTAACGGGATCGAATAACACCCAGTGGGAAGGAGCTGGCTGGCTCGCAGACGGTGGGCGTTACCTTAATTACGGGGTACGAGAATTTGGCATGTCCGCGATTGCGAATGGGGTCGCCCTGCACGGAGGCTTTCTCCCGTTTACGGGCACTTTTTTGGTGTTTATGGAATATGCACGAAACGCGATACGACTCGCNTCGTTGATGCGATTGCGCAANATATTTGTCTATACGCACGATTCCATAGGTCTGGGTGAAGATGGACCTACTCACCAACCCGTCGAGCAACTAAGTAATTTANGGATGACGCCCAACTTGGCGGTGTGGCGGCCGTGCGACACGGTGGAGACATGCGTCGCTTGGAAGCGAGCCCTTGCCAAGGATGACGGTCCGACTGCCCTGGTTTTAACCCGACAAAAAACTAGCGCCCAAGTTCGCGACGAATCGACCGTCAAGACCATCGAGTGCGGTGGATACATACTACGCCACGAGTCAAAGTCTTTAGACGTAATTCTCATCGCAACGGGTTCTGAAGTCGGGATTGCCATGGAAGCGGCGAGTGTNCTTGAAGGAGATGGCCTTGGTTGTCGAGTCGTTTCGATGCCTAGTGTCGACCATTTCCTGCAGCAATCTGCGTCTTATCAAGCTCAAGTTTTGCCACCGAATCACAGGGCGCGCGTCGCTATTGAAGCCGCACATCCCGACTACTGGTACCGTTTCGTCGGTTTTGAGGGTCGGATCGTGGGAGTGGATCGTTTTGGAATTTCAGCGCCCGGTGACATCGCGATGGAAGCTCTCGGTATTACCGCCGAAGCGGTTGTTGCATCGGCACGCGAGACGATTGGGTTGTGAAATTTAAACGTCTNGGCGAATTCTCTCTAGCAGGTAAACGGGTTTTGATTCGCGAAGATTTGAATGTACCGATTAAAGATGGGTTGGTGACCAGTAATGCGCGTATCCGTGCTGCGTTACCAACGATTGAGTATTGTCTTCAGGAGAAGGCCGCGGTCATCATTATGTCGCACCTCGGTCGACCGGCGGCAGAAGCTTTCGACGCTGACTTGAGTCTACGGCCTGTTGCGAAAGAATTGAGTGCGATGCTNGGTATTCAAGTGGATCTCATTTCGGATTGGCGCAGGCATCTTGAGGTGCAACCGGGCGACGCTGTCCTGATTGAAAATGTTCGATTTGAAAAGGGCGAAGCGGCGAACGATAGTGATCTAGGCAGGGCATACGCGCANTTGTGTGACATATTCGTTATGGATGCCTTCGCAACCGCTCACCGAGCCCAAGCGTCGACTCATGCGGTTGCCGTGTTTGCCGATGAGGCTTGCGCCGGCCCTCTTTTATCTTCTGAACTCGATGCACTTGCGCGTGTGCTAGAAAACCCCGAACGTCCGTTAGTTACCATTGTCGGCGGTTCCAAGGTGTCCGCAAAATTGAATACGTTACACAGCCTCGCTGATATTTCGGATACGATCGTTGTTGGAGGTGGNATCGCCAACACGTTTTTGTTGGCAGCAGGAAAACCGATNGGACGNTCGCTCGCGGAGCCTGAACTCGTTGATATTGCCCAATCAATCATCGCTCGAAGTGCGGTTTTTGACCATGTAGACGTTATGACCGGGGTGGAATTAAACAACAAAGCAACGGCGAGGCTTTGCCTCACGGATAGCGTAGAAATAGATGATGTTATTGGTGATATTGGNCCCGAATCGGCAAGACGGATCGCGGCGCTAGTTCATAACGCTGGGACTGTAATTTGGAATGGGCCGGTCGGGGTATTTGAGATCGATCAATTTGGCGAAGGGACNAGGGTCGTCGCCGAGGCTATTGCGCAATCGACAGCCTTTTCGATCGTGGGAGGTGGAGACACCATAGCGGCGATTGAAAAATATGAAGTTGCTGACGAAATCTCGTACATATCAACTGGGGGAGGTGCTTTTCTTGAAGTTCTAGAGGGCCGAAGCCTACCGGCGTTGGAAGCGTTAGAGTTGAGCGCGTAGGGCAGTANGGATATACGGCACGATGCGGATGGCGCGATAGAGACAGGACTCGTTCACGGTTTCCGAGAGATACTGAATCGGCGATGTAGATACAGGGATTCTGCGTGAAAAACATCGAGACTCTTAACGAGATTTTTTCGGGCGATCGGGTAAGAACGAATCAAGCGGATCTCATGCATTGGGGTACGGACTGGACGCGGAGTTTCGACATCGCACCGCAAGCCGTAGTTTTCCCCGAGCATATTGATGAACTCGTCGCGCTAGTTAAANTCGCCCGNGAGCAGTCGCTCGAATTGGTCCCCTCTGGCGGTCGTACGGGGCTTTCAGGAGGTGCGGTCGCCTCAAACAACGAAGTCGTCGTTTCATTCGATCGAATGAACCAGATCCATGGGTTCAATCGGATCGATCGAATCGTCCGTTGTCAGGCCGGAGTTATCACGCAGGCACTGCAAGAGTACGCGTTAGAGCAGGGGCTCTTTTATCCTGTTGATTTCGCGTCAGCGGGTTCAAGTCAAATTGGTGGAAACATTGCGACGAACGCAGGCGGCATCAAAGTCATTCGNTACGGCCTTACCCGGGATTGGATTGCAGGACTGACGGTAGTCACCGGCACGGGAGATATTGTTCGTTGTAACCGCGGCTTGGTTAAGAACGCAACAGGGTACGATTTAAGGCATCTNTTNATTGGATCCGAAGGCACTTTAGGATTCATCGTTGAAGCGGANATCCGCTTGGCGCCTGCTCCACNGCCACAACGAGTGATGGTGCTTGGAGTCAACCAACTTGATGACATCCTCAACCTGCTGCAGTGTTTTCAAAAAAAAGTTGCCCTGACGGCGTTTGAATTTTTTTCGGAGCTCGCTCTTCAGAAAGTGACCCAAAGGGGTGATATTCCCCGACCTTTTTCAGAGCANTGTGCTTTNTATGCCCTAATTGAGTTCGATGCAGATGCGGACGAAGAGGCTGCGATCGCATTCGAAGAAGCGCAAGAAAGGGACTGGGTAAAGACGGGAGTAATAAGTCAATCCGATGCCCAGGCGGCGGCATTGTGGTCATTACGGGAAAATATCAGTGAGAGCATTGCCGCACAGACGCCCTATAAAAATGATCTCTCGGTGCGGATATCGGAAGTACCTGGTTTTCTTTCCGACGTCGATGACATCGTCAACAAACACTATCCTGATCTTGATGTTTGTTGGTATGGCCATATCGGCGACGGNAATCTCCACCTAAATATCTTGAAACCAGAGTCCGTACCAATCGACGATTTTTTTGAGCGTTGTCATCGAATCAACCCAGAACTATTCANGCTGATCGAGAAACGGGGCGGGAGTATTTCTGCTGAACACGGCGTCGGATTACTAAAACGAGACTTTTTGTCGTACAGCAAGAGCGATGTGGAAATTGGCTTGATGCGTGAGCTGAAAAAGGTATTTGATCCAAGTGGGATTATGAATCCAGGNAAATTGTTTAGCTTATANATACGNCGTCAGCAGAGGCCATAACCAATGTGTNNGGTCGATTGATTGCGAAAATACCGTTCGTGACTACGCCTGCAATGTTATTGATCGCCTTCTCGAGGGAGTCTGGATCATCGAAATTGAGTCCTTGGGTATCGAGAATCACGTTGCCATTGTCGGTGATNAAACTATCTCGGTAGGCAGGATCGCCACCAAGCTCAACGAGGGATCTGGCAACAAAGCTTCGGGCCATTGGTAATACTTCCACCGGAAGGGGGAAGGAACCCAATTGATCCACGAACTTGGTGTTGTCGACAACGCAGACGAATTCTTCACATGCAGCTGCAATTATCTTCTCGCGAGTTAATGCGCCACCTCCCCCTTTGATGAGGGCCTTACCCGGCTCGACTTCATCGGCGCCATCGACGTAAACGGAAACGCGGGGGGCCGCATTTAAATCGATTACGCGCACGCCTAAGGTCTCCAGCCTAGTTGTTGATCCCTNGGAGCTAGAGACGGCAGCATCGAACTTGTGTCGGATAGCACCNAGCGCATCAATGAAATANTTNGTCGTTGAACCNGTCCCGACTCCGACGATGGAATCCGGGTTCAGTTTCGGCTCTATGTAAGCAATCGCAGCTTCCGCCGCNGCTTTTTTCAGATCCTCGATTTTCATGGGGCCATGGTAGCCTGAACATCGGATTAATTTCCNGGAGATCGCGACATGCTCGAGGCCTACGTAAAGAAAATCCTATCTTCAGATGTTTACGACGTTGCTATCGAAACGCCGTTGGAAACAGCTTCGTTTCTTTCCGCGAGGTTAGACGCGAACATTTTGTTTAAGCGCGAAGACCTGCAACCTATCCATTCTTTTAAGATTCGTGGTGCCTATAACCGAATAGTCAAACTGAGTTTGCAAGAGCGCGAGCGAGGTGTTTTGGCGGCCTCCGCTGGCAATCACGCGCAAGGTGTCGCACTCGCTGCATCTCAATTGGGAATCCACGCGACGATCGTGATGGGACTTAATACGCCGGCGATAAAAGTTGACGCGGTGCAACGACTAGGCGCGGAGGTAGTGTTACGAGGTGATACCTACGATGACGCCGCGCAGCACGCGTTAAAGCTCGCTCACGAGGATGGGGCGACACTTGTGCCACCCTACGATGATCCGGCAGTGATTGCCGGACAGGGGACGGTCGGTGTTGAAATCTTGAATCAACACGAGGGTGATCCCGATGCAATATTCGTTCCGGTAGGAGGTGGCGGACTGATTGCGGGTATTGCTGCTTACGTCAAGTATCTGAAACCGCGAGTTAAGATCATCGGGGTGGAAGCCAGCGGCTCCGATTGCCTCAATCAAGCATTGATCGCCGGACGAAGGGTTCGGTTACGAACGGAGGGAATGGATCTGTTTGCCGACGGAGCATCTGTGGCTCAGGTCGGCAATCGGCCGTTTCAGATAGCGCGTCATCATGTCGATCAAGTAATCGTCGTCACGACGGATGAGATCTGTGCTGCCATCAGAGATATTTTCGACGATACACGCGCCATCGCGGAGCCTGCGGGAGCACTCGCGGTTGCGGGCCTCAAGCGCTACGTCCAGGAGACGCGAGGATCAAGGCGCAGATACGTTGCTGTGATTAGTGGGTCAAATGTCAACTTTGACCGCCTCAGGCATATTTCTGAAAGGGCGGAATTCGGGGAACGTCGAGAAGCCCTG
>PBAA01000011.1 GCA_002715785.1 Gammaproteobacteria bacterium
TTCCTTCGCTGACGTTGCTTCGGCAACGTTGACGCGACGGAGTGATCCCAAATACTGGTTTCGTTGATGGCGTAAACGTATCGATAGGCCGCGGGATTACCTTGATAAATACGGTTGTCGATATCGAGTAAACGGACGTTCCCCTGGTTGTCCTTAACCGCGACGAGCGCGTGGTACTCGCGAGTTTTGCGGTCATAAACCACTACAATCCGTAGCGCGTCCGCCGGGTACCCGAGGAGTCGTAGGATCATGTATTTCGCCGTCGCGTAATCTTCGCAGTCGCCACCCTTTTGTAAGAACTCAAGCAACGTTGACCATTGAGAAAATATCGGGCCGTCACCCCAGGACGCCCCATCGTGGCTACGTCCATCACGCCGGTAAAGGCGGTGCTTATTAATGTANCGGTTCACGATTTGCAGTTGTTGCTTATGAGACAGCGCNCGTGANCGGTCGACGATGACGTGNAGGGGTCGTAGCCGAGGNTCGCATTGATCNTTGTTCTCAAACTCAAGGCAGGTGCGAATCACGTTAGCTTCAGCGGACGACCTCTCCATCGTGTCGTTCCAAGCCGGCCACCGTGATGATGGAGCGAGATAGTCGGCGTTGTCGGAAAAGTCGTACGCGAAAAGAGTCGGTGAGGCAAATAAAACTAGATATCGAAAGAGGCGCATGATGACCATATTCAACCATCCGGATCCCATCGACAATCTGCGCATTGTGGTTGATGCGTATCGGTTTTAGGATTTGGTTGGAAGCCAATATGACTACTCGATTTCTTTTTTTGTTTCTCTTGTCCGCACTCGGAGCGTGTGCGACGGCACCGGCGGTGGATTATGTTGAGATTGAACGCGACGATTTATTAACAGGGCGTGCACTGTTTGGTGAGCAAGTCCTCGCGTCGGAGATGCCTGATGTCGACGTTTTACGGGTCAACAACGATATGCGGGCGTTTATTGCAGGTGGTATCAGTGAAGCCAGCACGAAGGTCTCTCGTCTGGGGCGCCTGCTTTCGTCGCTCGTCGACGACGGTTACTACGAAGCAGGATATGAACCTAGTCTAAGTCAGACTGCAGAAGAAACGTTTGCATCGAAACGGGGCAACTGTCTGTCCTACACGAATTTATTTATTGCCATGGCTCGTGAAGCCGGGCTCATCGTCCATTTTCAAATCGCTCAGGTACCACCGACCTATGACGCAGTGCGAGGGGTATTGATTCGAAACAACCACGTCAACATCTTGGTTGAAGGTGGACAGTTTTATTACGGTGGTACGCGGGACGTGACCATCGACTTTAACCTCGAAGATCCGAGCGGATATCCGACACGGCGTGTCAGTGACGGTTACGGTATTGGGCTCTATTACAACAACGTCTCGGTTGAACGCTGGAAGCAGGGTGAATTGCGGGCAGCGTTCGCGTATCTGTTAAAAGCGTTTCACGCGGGTGGCGCGAGAAACCCCGATCTATGGGTGAATCTGGGTGTCTACTACTTGCAAGGAGCTCGTCATCGGCAGGCCGTCGAAGCCTTTCGAGTGGCGCTTTCGTTGGACCCCCGGAATCAATCTGCGATCGGTGGTCTTGGCCGGGCATTCGAAAGTATGGGGGATTTAAATCAGGCGGCTGAGTACGATGCGCAGCTCAGCAGGTATCGACGGCGCAATCCCTATTATCACTTCGCACGCGCCCAGCTCGCGTTTGGTGAACAGCGCTATAACGAGTCGCTGGATATCCTAAAAAAAGCCATCCGTTTACGCGATGACGATCACCGGTTTTATCATTTACAAGGCATGACGTTCCGTGAACTCGGGGATCTGGCAGAGGCCCGAAACAGCTGGGCACGTGCGCTTGAGGAGTCGACGCTGAATTGGCAAAAGAAACGCTATGTGGAGATGTTGACTGCGGTCAACGACTGAGCCACTTATCCTCCCAGCCAATTTTGGGTTGCGATTCTGCAAAATTCCAACGTTCGCCAAAGTGGTTCATGTAGACGACGTCTTTAACGGGCTTACGACGCACTGGACCGTGATGGTCNCTGGGATAACCGATTGGCAACACGCAAAAAATGTCGTTGGTATCTGGGATCTTCAAGAGGTCCCGAAGTTCTTGTTCGTGAGAAAGCGGAAAGTTGAAAACGGAGCCNGAAAGACCCAAGCCCCTGGCCGCAAGCAGTAGATTTTGTATGGCGGGAAATATGCTGCCTCCAGGCGTGGAGTGGCGTCCTGTTAAACCGCACGCGATCACGATGACAGGGGTTTCGCGAAAGTGCTGAACGAGATGTTCAACGCTTCGGAGCGAAAGTCGCTGCGAACGTGGNAAGGAGTCTATTTGCTCTGGATTGTCGGCGTACCGCGCCTGGTATCGACGCCACGGAGTTTGCGCCCACTCGTGCATTTGATTCTTGACCTGTTGGTCGCGCACGCAAATAAAGCGCCAATCTTGTGCATTTTGTCCGGAAGGGGCGCGAATAGCTGCATCCATAAGTTGAAAGAGTAGGTCATCGGGAACTGGGTCGGGTTTGAACCGCCGCAGTGCGCGAGCCGTGTACATGGACTGAAATAGGCCAGGATCGTTCATCATGTGCGAAGTATAAACGGTGTGCGACGTAGCTTAGACTGGTCTTTTATCGTTCGTCAGGTCAACGGATTTGCGGACGTCTACAACCTAATTTCTGAGGGGANAATAGGTGAAGCTCTACGTTTTTCAGGTCGCTCCAAATCCGACCAAAGTACGTCTCTACGTAGCCGAAAAAAACGCGGCGGGCGACGAACTGCCGGTTGATGAAATTTCAGTCAACATCCCGGAAGGGGAAGCAAGAACTCCGGAATTCTTGAAGAAGAATCCNCACGGACAACTTCCNGTGCTCGAGCTTGATGATGGACGCTGTTTTGCNGAATCGCTCGCGATCATCGAGTACTTGGAGGATAGATTTCCGGAACCANCACTCTTGGGTGATTCTCCGGATTCGAGGCTCGCGGCGCGAGAAATGGAGCGTTATATCGATGTCGGCGTCATGATGCCGATCGGTCAAGCGGTCCATGCAACCCGCTCACCCATTGGACTGCCCCCCAATCCGCCCGTTGCTGACGCGGCGAATCATCGTGCAGGCAGGACGTTGGACTATATTGACGAAATGATGTCGGACGGGCGCCCTTTTGTGATGGGAGAGAAAGCCACGGTTGCCGATTGCACGTTGGCTGCGGCGTTGCAGTTTGGTCGGTACGGTCGACTATCGTGCGTTAGTGGNCATGAACACGTCGTGGCATGGGACGAGAATTACCGAGGTCGCGAAGCCGTTCAGGGAATCGTCATTATCTAAGTTGTGCGGCCAACGTTCGCGGTGCTGAGGACATCTCGAGCTAAGAGATACGGAACCGTTGAAACTTAGGGTGCCTTTCTTTGTCTTAACTCGCCTGACAAGCGAAGGTGTCGATGAGCTGCGATTACGATTTCGGATACCAATCAAGAGGCAATGCTTACCCCGAAGCATGTGTTGTCTATTGATTTAGTTCGAGAGCACCCTAAGTATCGATTTTAGTGACTCGGCGGTCGGTCTCCGACAATGGATACCCGCTCGCCGTATCGGGAATTTGGCCAGTAATCCCAAACTGCATGGTGTTGNGTNCAACGGTTATCCCAGAACGCGAGGGTATTTGGTTCCCAATCGACTCGACAATAAAGACGAGGNGTTGANTCAATAAGNCGNTAAAGCATATCGAGTACAGCACTTGANTCGCTTCGACCGAGNCCCACGATGTGGGTCGTAAAGCCGGGATTGACGTAGAGTAATTTTTTGCCTGANTCTGGGTGGGTCACAATGACCGGATGTNGCGACTTAGGGTAACCGCCATCGGGCGGCGTTGACTTGTATGAGCCGACGTAGGGACCGGCACCGTCATGTTCGGCCGCCAACGGGTCAAGGAATGCTTTCATGGGATCCGAGAGCATTTGATATGCGAGGTACATGTCGGCAAACAATGTATCTCCGCCACCGCTCGTCGGTGTTTCGGTAACGTAGAGCATTGAACCAAGGGGCGGTATGGGGTCACAGGTAACGTCGGTGTGCCATCCGTCGCCCGATGTGTAGGCGGAATTGCGNGTGGTTTTCACGACAAGTATTTCTTCGTCCCCACCATAGGTAGGTTGCATGGGGTGAACGTGCAATTTTCCCCAACGCCGCGCAAAGGCTTTGTGCTGGTCGCGGTTGAGGTGTTGATCGGGAAACACCAGAACCTTCCAATCGATCCACGCTTGATGGACATCGCGCGCTTGTTCGTTGGTCAAAGACTGAGAAAGATCGATGCCTCGCACTTTGGCCCCAATGTGGGGTGTTAGTGTTTCGACTTCCAGCGTCTCATACGACTGATCAATTTCCTCGAACTGGGCATCGACATCAGCTTTGCGGACGTTAAACATACGGTGTTCTCCGTGTGTGCTTTTATCTCAAGTCGCCGTCGCGAACGAGTGATCATACAATAGCGCCCTTCGCATCGCTGCCGATCCCAAATATGAGCTACGACGAAAACAATATTTTCGCAAAGATCTTACGCGGCGAGGCACCTGCACACGTGGTCGAAGAAGACTCNATGTCATTAACGTTCATGGATCTAATGCCTCAAAGNGANGGGCATACGTTGATCATTCCGAAGGAGCCGGCACGGGATATCTTGCACGTTTCAACTGAAGCTTTGGGACATATCATTCGTCAGACCCAGCGGGTAGCGAAAGCTGTCGATGAGGCGTTTCACCCGGACGGTGTCATGATTGCGCAACTCAATCGCGCGCCAGCTGGACAGACGGTTTTCCATCTGCATTTCCACGTGATTCCACGTTGGAGCGGGGAGGCTATGCCGTTCATGGCTCGCGAAATGGCGGACCCAAACACCCTTAAAGAAAATGCAGAAAAGATACGTAAGTATCTAAAAAATCTAGATTAAAATATCTTTATTCCCATTGGTATATTTGGTGATCTGCTCGAATGCTTAATCGTTATCGCTCACCCACGGCTTGGCTNCGGTTTATGCCGCGTCGACGGTTTCTNGCGGCAGATATTGCGGGTCGCGCCGTTGTACAAACAATGTTGATTTGGGAGTAGCGCGACGTGAACGTTCGTAATGTCGCGATCATCGCGCACGTTGATCACGGCAAGACCACCTTGGTTGATCGTCTTTTGCAACAGACAGTAATACCCGAACGGGTGGAATTGATGGAGCGGGCGTTAGACAGCAATGAACTCGAGAGAGAACGGGGAATCACAATTCTTGCGAAAACTACCGCGGTNGAGCATCGGGATTACCGGATCAACATTGTCGATACGCCAGGGCACGCCGATTTTGGCGGTGAAGTTGAACGGATTCTATCGATGGTCGATTCCGTCCTGTTGGTGGTTGATGCGGTGGAAGGACCCATGCCGCAAACACGATTCGTGACGATGAAGGCATTTGCAGCTCGATTAAATCCGATCCTCGTGATTAACAAGATTGATCGTCCTGGTGCTGCCCCAGATCGCGTGGTGGACGACGTTTTTGATCTTTTCGATCGACTNGGGGCGAGTGAGAGGCAACTTGATTTTCCGGTGGTGTTCACTTCNGCCACGGAAGGTATTGCCGGTCGTGAGCACGACAATTTGGGCACCGATATGACACCGCTGCTCGATATGTTGATNGAGAATGTGCCTGCGCCCCCGATTAACGCCGGGCCTTTCCAGATGCAGATCAGTACGCTCGATTACTCGTCATACGTGGGCGTGATAGGCATTGGTCGGGTTCGGCGAGGTTCTGCGTTGCCTGGTACCCGGGTGACGGTGATCGATTCGGACGGNGCGCAACGATCCGCNAAAATATCATCCATTCAGGCAAATCGTGGNTTGGATCGAATTGATCTCTTATCGGCCGACGCGGGCGATATTGTCTGCATTACGGGCATCGACAATGTGGGGGTGTCGGATACCCTTTGCGACCCTGCCGTCGTCGAGGCCATGCCTGCTCTTGTGGTTGACGAGCCGACGTTAACGATGACGTTTCGTGTCAACAATTCACCGTTTGCTGGGCAAGACGGAGCGTACCTGACCAGTCGTCAAATTCGCGAACGACTACACCGGGAGGCATCCCACAACGTTGCACTACGAGTGAGCGACACCGAGGACCCGGATCAATTTCGGGTGTCGGGCCGAGGCGAACTACATTTATCGGTCCTGATTGAAACCATGCGACGCGAAGGGTATGAACTGGCTGTATCGCGACCAACGGTGATTACTAGGCAGGAATCGGGTATCACGTTGGAACCGTGGGAGGCAGTGTCTATCGACGTTGACGACGTTCATCAGGGCAAAGTCATGGAATCACTGGGAGAAAGAAAAGGCGAGCTGTTGGATATAGTCAATGAGGGCGGTGAGCGGGTTCGTCTGAGTTACCGCGTGGCGACCAGGGCATTGATGGGGTTTCGTTCGGAGTTTACTTCGATGACGTCGGGCACCGGTGTGATGACGTGTGCGGCGGCTGGTTATGCTCCAGAGTTAGCTGGGTTGTCGACGGGGAGAAGTAACGGCGTACTAGTTTCGAACATGGAGGGACGATCGGTTGGATACGCGCTATTTAACCTGCAGAACCGCGGTCGCCTGATAATNGGATCTGGGATCAACGTNTATGAAGGCATGGTCATTGGAATCCATAGTCGATCCGGTGATCTGACGGTCAATCCAACGAAAGAGAAAAAACTTACCAACATCCGAGCGGCAGGAAGCGACGAGAACATTCTGTTGACGCCTCCGATTACGCACTCNCTTGAACAGGCCCTCGAATTCATCAACGATGATGAGCTGGTCGAAATAACGCCTGCTGCTATCCGGATACGGAAGGAACGCCTTACAGCGGCTGATCGACGCCGTCATGGAAGTAACCGAGATCGCAGCTAGCCCTCGGTCGCCTGCANTAGGCCGCGAATGTAACCAAACGTGTACGCTTCCTCGGGATGACCTCCGCCCGGNACGTGGTCCGGCACCACCATACCGTTGAAGCCCACCTCGCGAAGTGTACGTAGCACCGACAATAAATTGATGTAACCGTTATCAGGAAAAGTTTCGTGGAAGTCTGGTAGATGTCCAGAGGTATTACGAAAGTGGACTTGAGTGATTCGATCGCTCATCTGGCGAATCGCGTCGTTGATATTCTCGCCTCGCCCATCTGGACCGAGCATTTCGGCCCACGTGCCAACGCAAAAAAGAACGCCGGCGTTCGGATGGTGTTCGATAAGATCCATCGCATGGCTGAACGCGGCCGTGCTCCGGAAGATGCGCGCAATGCCTTGGTGCGACATGGGCGGATCGTTAGGGTGTAACTGCAAGCGAACATTAGCGGCTTCGGCGACGGGAAGTACGCGATTCATAAAGTAGCTGTAGGTATCCCACATAAACGTATCGTCGTAACTGCGGGTAAAGCGTTTAGGCATTGCCTCGGCGACGCTTGCCCTGAATTCACGCGTTGCGCACCCGCGCGTTGTGGTGGTGCCAGTCTGGTAGCCGCCACCCGTATTCCATGCGTATGTGGTGTGACGGATCCCGAGCGTTCCGAGATCCGTAACGAATTGACACAGACGTTCGATGTCGCGGTCGCGTTCCNCCGTTGCCAAGGTAAACGAATCGGCCGAGTACAAGTCGTCGAGCATAATTTCATGGATCTCGAACCCCGCTGTTTCAACGCGTGATTTTAGTTCGCCAAGGGAGTCCAAATCGGCGCGGTCGACCAAGGTCCGNACTTCCATGGCCTCAATGCCAAGTCTGTGGAGAGCGTCGAAACGTTCACTCGTAAGTTCTTCAGGACGTTGATGACTGATCCCGAGTTTCATGATCGCATCACCGTCGGGGTGGGTGGTCGATCACCTGACTTCGGCGTTTCGTCCCATCGAGCCGACGACAGGTAGCTGAGGGCGGATTTCATGGCCTGTGCGTCTTGAAATCGCAGCAACGCCTCAATGCTCCAACCTCTGACATGGTGGTGCCAGTGGTAGAGGTTGTCGGTAACCCGTTGCACGATCTCGGAGGCATTGGCGCGCTTGCCCAGTCGCGCGATGGCAAACGTAGCGTTGCGTCTGGCGATGGCGTCTTCGTCAACGAGCCCTGCCGACAGCGTGTCAAGAAATGTTTGGTCGATTTCAGCGTTGTGCGAGATGACGAGGCCAAGTGCTTCGAGAGCGTAGCGTCGCACCATGGGCTCCGCGTGGTTTGTCCAAGTGGCGAGAGCGTTGGCGNCGGATACAGCACGCGGCCCGATGTCCCCGAGGACGTCAATGATACGAACGGCGAGCGACGCGTCGGCCTGATCGAGTGCGCGCATTAGCATCGGTACAGCTGCCTTACCTGACCGCGCGAGACCGTAGGCGGCCATCGTCCGGAGGCCAANATCATCGGACAAGAACGTTTCTTCGAGGATGGGTAAGCCGGTTGGTTGCGAGCCAAGCGTGTATGCCGCACCGAGGGCGAGACGGTCGTCGTCGCTTTGAAGGTTGGTGACGGCATCGGGTGCGGCGATCTCTGCTGTTGCTGCTGGCGTCCCCTTGTGCCAGTTCCAAAAGTACTCCCAGGCGGGTGCTTCTGGAGCGTTCGGCTCAATTTGCCACGATGCTCCTGAGTGGCTCCAGCTGGGTTTGCGAGGCTCCTCGTTGCGCGTAAAGAGAAACTTCACCATGTGCCGAGGTTGTCCACTGGTGTTAGCACTGTAGCGACCGTGAACCATATCGAAGTGGACGATTGAAACGGTTCCAGCTTTGCCGGTGAGAGGGATTTTCTCGGATTCCCACGGTGCATCCGCCGCCCGCATGGCTTCGAATAGTTCAGGATGTTCATCTTGCAGCGCTTGTTCTTTTGCTTTGTATAACTCCCGCATGGCAAGTCGGCTGGCCGGGTCGTCGGNACCGTCGCCGAATTCTTGTTTTAGCTCCTGTCGGATCTTATGTATATGGTTCTGGTGTTCTCGTCGAAGCGCTTCGACGCGACGCCGAAGAATATACTGGGTGCGCGGAACAACGCCCGTGGGACCCGCAGCTATCGGGGTGTCCTGCGGGTAATAGAAGAGCATCGCGTAGCGAGTGACCTGATTCCGTCGCAGTCCGTCCACCGCGTAGTGGGAGTGATTGTCCCCGTCTTTGTGCAGCGGCTGTTCGCTGTCTGGGAAGTTGACGTGATCGTGGCGATGGAAGTGCAGGTAATAATCGGGTCCGAGGATTGAGGTCAGTGCGCCCACTATCACCGGTTCGTCTAACATGACCCGGAGTTCGGGTACGCACGGCAAAAGATTGTTATGGCCGTGTGGTCCGCCTTCGTCCAGCGTTTCGAGNGCGTTGAACATGCGCGTATGAAATTGATTCGGTAGTTCAGATCTTAGAGTTACGAAGCCTTCAACGATGAAGCGCTGCATGTCTTCATCGTTGAACAGGCAATTCGTATCCACGCTATTACTCAGCTGAGATCTGAATCTCTTTGTCGGTAATGAATTCGAGTAANGCTGGCGAGCCTTCCTTGGTGGCCTTNAGCCCGCGTTGGATTGCCGCCGGAATGTCGGCNGGATCGGTGANCCGTTCGCCGTAGCCACCAAAGGATTTGGCCATGTCCGCGTAGTTGCCACTAATATCGGTTGAACCGTACTTCTCTTGGGCGACCTGCATGATGGGGATTTCGATCGCCATCGAGAAATTGTTCATCAGCACCGAGAGAATCGGGATACGCTCCCGTGCGGCNGTCTCAAAATCCATTCCGGTGAAACCNATGGCGGCATCACCCCAAACGTTGATGCAGGTCTTGTCGGGATGCGCGAGTTTTGCGCCCATGGCNAGGCCTAGTCCGTATCCNAGTTGCGTGGTCTTGCCCCAGCCGATGTATGANAGNGGCGTNGTCGCCTCCCAAAACGGTGATAGTTGATCGCGTGGACTGCCGGCATCATGCGTAATGATCGTGTTGTCGATATCCACTGCATCATGAAGTTCCTTCAGCACGCGATAAGGGTTGATGGGGGCTTCGTTGTCAGTGCGCTTGGCTTCCCATTCGGCTAGCCACTCGCTTTTAATTTTGGCAATACGTGCGGCGAGCGAGCCATCACGATTATCGGCGTGTGTTCGATCCCGATCGGCCATAGATTCGACGAGCGCTTGCAACGAGAGTTTTGCGTCCCCGATGAGAGCATGTTGGACTTCGATATCCTTGTTGAGGTCCATCGGATCGAGGGTGGCGTGGATGATAGTTTTGTCTCGGGGCATGGGGACGCCAAATCCGGTCAGCGCAAAACTGCAGCCGATTCCCAAAATAACGTCGGCTTCAGCCAGGAAGGTTTTGACGGTTCGTGGGTTGGCACGTCCACCCGAACCGAGCGAGAGTGGATGCGTTTCTGGAAAAGCACTTTTACCTTCAAGACTTGTGGTGACAGGAATTTGCCATGTTTCAGCGAGAGTCCTCAGCTCATCCCATGCTTCGGCATAGTGCACGCCTTGTCCGGCGTAAATGATGGGTCTTTCGGCCGCGGATAGTACGGCGGCGGCCTCGTCGACGGCGATGGGATCGGGTCCTGTGCGAGTGGCGAAGGACGGCGTGTACACCCAGTCGTCTGGAACGTCTTCGCGAAATAGATCAACAGGAACCTCGACCAAGACCGGCCCGGGACGCCCGTTTCTTAGCTGGGAAAATGCGCGACGCATAACTTCAGGGACNGCGCGNCCCATGGTCAAGGGTTCNGCCCATTTGGTGATGTGCTGCATGTTGAGTGTCGAATTGAAATTCGGNTAGTAGTTGGCGAGCCTTCGTGGATAACCGGCGGGTAAGACGAGAATCGGTACCGATTCCGAATAAGCCTGGGCAATGCCGCCGAACGCGTTTTCGGAACCTGGTCCGTGTTGCATCGCGAAGACACCAATTTTATTTCCAGACGACAACCGTGAATAGGCGTCCGCCATGTGTAAGCCGATGCGTTCTTGACGGACGATGATCGTTCGTATATCGGCGACGGCGGCTGCCTCGATAATCGGGTTCACGGGGTAGCTGAAGAGTATTTCAACTCCTTCTTTCTTCAACACGTGGGCGATAGCGTCCGCAACTTTCAATGTTAGGTCCTCTCACGAGACCGTTCACTCTGCTAGAAAACGATTGGCATCGCAAACCGCGTATGTGTACGTCTGGAGGCGAAGGGATTGCGCCACATGAAGTGACGGGGGATTCGAACCGCCGCTAGTATTGAGACAAGAACGCCAATGAACATTTGCTGGTGGATGGCGACCGGCATACTCTTCAAACACCGTCAACGTGCACTAGTGGGAGGACGTATGCCGATCGACGAATCTTTGCTGGTACGGGGTGCGCCTGGATCACCTTACACTCGAAAAATGCTCGCTGTCCTACGCTACCGCCGTATTCCGTATCGATTCTTTACGGGAGGACTTTGGAACGATCACGAGGACTTACCGACGGCCAAGGTTGAGTTATTACCGACATTCTATTTGCGTGATACNAAGGGCGAGCTCGAAGCCATTGTCGACTCCACCCCCATTATTCGAAGGCTGGAGAGCGAAATCCTTGGGCGCTCCGTGATTCCAGAGGATCCGGTGATCCGGTTTCTTGATTACCTACTTGAAGACTATGGCGACGAATGGTTGACCAAAGCCATGTTTCACTATCGTTGGTATTACGAGCAGGATATTGAGCAAGCGGGCGCGATACTTCCACGCTGGCGAGCGTTGACACGAAGTACTCAAGAAATCGATCAACTTTCGACCATGATTAAAGAACGGCAAATCAGTCGACTTTACGTCGTCGGTAGCAACGACACGACAGCCCCGGTCATCGAAGCGAGTTACAAACGGTTCCTTGATCTTTTCGCTGCGCACATCAAAAACGGTCCCTTTGTGTTGGGTCGTCGACCTGGAGCGAGCGACTTTGGGCTCTACGGTCAATTAACTCAGCTTGCTACCTTCGATCCGACGCCGCTCGCGATAACGATGGAGCGTGCACCGGATGTACACGCGTGGGTCTCAATCGTCGAAGATCTATCCGGACTCGAACCGTCCAACGATGACTGGTTTGAGCGTGACGCGTTACCCGAAACACTGAAGGCATTGCTATCGGAGGTTGGGCGCACTTATGTTCCTGCGTTGCTAGCTAACGCAAAAGCCGTCGACGAGGGTGCCGAGACGATGACGACGGAGATCGATGGATGTGTATGGGAACAGACGCCGTTTCCCTACCAGGCCAAATGCTTGCAATGGATTCGGCAGGAGTTCGTCCGGTTGGATCCGGAGGATCGGGGCGTCGTGGGCGACGTACTCGCGGGTACGGGTTGCGAGCGGCTGTTCTGATGATGCGCTGGGTCGTGTTGATCGTCGTCTACGTGACGATCTTCTTTTGGTACACAAACTTTGAATCGCCCTTAACTCGAGCTGAAGCCGATTCGTACCTCACCCTAATTCGAGAACGCGGCGTGGATCAGGAGCGATTGGCAGCGTTGACTCGGTTTCTTTATGACGATGACGGTGACGATTTCGTGATGGTGAATCTGATCGACATGCGTCAAGAGGACCCGACAAAAGGCGGGGAAACCCCCAGCCAGCTACTTGATCGCTACATGGAGTACATGTGGCCATCGTTAATTCTGCGTGCTTGCCACCCTGTTGTTTTCAGTCAGGGAAATTTTGAAGCGCTGGATATATGGGGCATTGATGGCGCGCAGAAATGGTCACGGTTCGCGTTGATGCGGTACCGAAGTCGACGCGACATGTTGGAGATTTCGACTGATCCGCGGTTCGAAGGTTCCCACAACTTTAAGATTGCCGCGATGCATAAAACCGTTGCCTTTCCGGTTGCGGGCGGTTTTGGTTACTCGGATCCGCGGTGGATTTTGGCCGCGGTGTTTTTGGTGTTGGGATTGCTACGTCGTCGGCGCGACTGATGGCAGTAAAATAACGATAGGGCCATTGGGAGAACGTATGGACGGCATCCATGACTTGGGAGGAAAGCACGGATTCGGTGCGGTTAGTCCGGAACTGAATGAACCCGTGTTTCACGAAGGTTGGGAAGCGAGAGTGTTTGCGCTGGTGCTACAACTTGGCGGTAATCTCGACCGTTCACGACATGCGATAGAGCGGATTGATCCGATCAGCTATCTGGCGGACACGTACTATGGAAGATGGCTGGGAGGGCTCGAAACAAGGTTGGTGGAAGATGGTGTATTGAGCCAGTCCGAAATCACCGAAAGAGCACGAAGGCTCGGTGCCGATGTCAATGACCGAGTGGCCGCGCGACCACGAGATGCTGGCGATCAATCGCCTGAAAAAAAATCCTCGACGGGCGGTTTTTCGACCGCCCAACGGACGCTTAAGACACCGCCTCGTTTCCAGTTGGGCGACCAAGTTCGTACAAAATCAACTTCGACAGAAGGGCATACCCGGATGCCAGCGTATGTGCGTGGGTGCATCGGCGAGGTAATCGGGGTGCATGGCGGCTGGGTCTATCCCGACAGCCACGCGCACGGAAAGGGTGAGGGACCTGAATGCCTCTACACTGTTCGTTTCACGACCGAAATGCTGTGGGGTGAGGCGGGAGAGAAGAACATAGAGCTGAGCATTGATCTCTTTGAGGCGTACCTTGAACAGGTGAACGATGATGACTGATTCGAAGGTCATCGTTCGTGCGGAGGCTCTGGAGAGCCTATTGATCGAAAAGGGTTTGGTTGACCCTGATCGGATTGATGAGACGATTACTTTCTATAACGAGAGGGTCGGTCCGATGAATGGCGCCCAAGTTGTCGCGCGTGCCTGGCAGGATCCTGAGTTCAAGGCACGACTGCTGGATGATGGAACCGCCGCAATTGAGGAATTTGGATTTTCAGGTGGTCAGGTCGACAAATTAGTCATTGTCGAGAACACGCCTGACACCCACAACGTGGTTGTTTGTACTCTGTGTTCTTGTTACCCGTGGGCCGTGCTAGGACTACCACCCCGATGGTACAAGGATCCCGCATATCGATCCCGTGTCGTTAGGGAACCGCGAGCTGTGTTGAAGGAGTTTGGCACCGTCATTCCAGAAGATACGACAGTTCAAGTATGGGATTCTTCCGCTGAGATTCGTTACATGGTTCTTCCGTTAATGCCAGCGTCCTGGGCTGACCAGTCAGTCGACGTCCTTGCTTCGAAGGTGTCGAGGGACAGCATGATCGGCGTTGAAGTGCTCGCGGATTAGAGGCTGAGGATTCGATGATAGCGATCAGGGATTGAATGGTGAACGATCTCGGTGAGCTTCCGTTGCAGGACGAATTCCAACCGCCAATGGCCAACGGTGAGGTCCTCTTTGATGAACCATGGCAGGGTCGGATTTTCGCCATGGCGCTGTTGCTGGCGAAGCAAGAGTGTTTCGCGTGGACCGAATTTCAAACAGAGCTCATCGAAGTGATCCACGATTGGGAAGTATCCGAAGATCAGGCCGAGATATATCCCTACTACGAGCATTTTCAGGAAGCGCTGAAGCGAGTGTTGGCGGCGAAGAATGTCGTGGCTCCGACGGAGCTGGACGCGAGGACGGTGGAATTCTCCGCGCGCCCGCACGATCATGACCACTAACGAATAGGCTAATTCGTTCAGCCACGCTAGCGGGTACAGAGCAGATACGAACCAGAAACTCCGGGGTATTACCGAAGGTTGGGCATGACCTCTTCACTTAAGCGCATGAATGTTTCGTGGCTTAGAATCGAAGCTAGCAAGTAATCGAGAGGCATCGTTTCTTCCAGTTCTTTGAGCTTGTCGGTCACCGTCGACGGGCTGCCGTGAATGATGATCTCGTTAACGTAACGATCGATTCGATCCTCGGCCGAGAACCCGCTGAACGTGCCACTTCCGGACTTGGGGTTTACGTAACTACCGACGGTCCATTGGGCTCCTGACCGAGCGACGGCTTCGGCCTTTTCATCCGTTTCAGCGATCGCTATCAGACGAGCTATCGGCGTATCGCGGACTTCATCGTGACCGTGATGCGCGAGCTGATCTCGATATGATTGATACTTCTGCGCAATTTCCTCGTGCGTTGAATGTGGGTCCATGAGGATGGCGTGACCTTGGCTTGCGGACCAAGCGATCGCGTCTGACGATGACGATGCGATCCACGTCGGCATCGGATTCTGGATTGGTTTGGGCAAGACTTCGACATCGTCAAAGTGGTTGTATTCGCCGTGAAATGTCAGTCGATCGCTGTTCCAAGCTGCGAGTACGACGTCGACGTTTTCGTGGAACCGGGCTCGCGACTGGTCGGCCTCGACGCCAAACACAGTCATTTCAGTTTTATCAAATCCGCGGCCAGCACCCCAATTGATACGTCCGCCGCTGAGGTTATCGAGCAGCGCGACTTCTTCGGCGAGTCGAAGTGGGTGATAAAAAGCGGCCAGCGAAACACCGGTGCCAATACGCAGATTTTCGGTGGTGTCCGCGATATGCATGCCCATGAGGTGTATCGATGGACAAACGCTGTAGGTGGAAAAGTGATGTTCTGCCAACCACACTGCGTCGTAGCCGGTTTTGTCCATGATTTGCACGCGCTCGAGTGCTCGCTCGTACACTTTGCCAAGCGGTACGCGGCGCTCTGGCCAGCTGAAAAATTGAAGTACAGCAAATTTCATTTAAGACTCGTCACCATATCCTATCCGCTTGACCGAGGACATCGGCGTACAAGCCTGGCCGGTACGCGTTCATGTTAATGATCGTTTTTGTCAGTGCTCGCTGAAGCCCCAACCACCCCGCTCGCGATTAACCGGTCAATTTCTGTGCCAGCGATGCCAAGTTCGGCGAGGACCTCGCGTGTTTGCGCGCCGATGTCGGGCGCCCTTCGAGGTGGTCGTTTTGGTTCTCCATCGATGCGTATGGGACTCATAATGGTGCGGCGGTAGTCATCTCCCGGATCGTTGGTTTCGACAATAACCTCGTTGGCAGCGAGTTGTGGGTCGTCAACCACCTCACCCATGGGGCGGACGTGACCGTATGTAATTTCATGGTGGTCGAGCGTCTCGAGTGCCTTTTCGATCGGAATGGAACCGATCACTTCCTGAATGAGGTCGATCAGTTCCAGACGATTTTTGATTAATGTCGGCATGTCGACAAAGCGTGGATCGCTGGTCCACTCTGAATGTCCCATGGCGGCAGCTAACTGAGGCCATTCACGGGCCGCGTTGATCATCACAAACAACACATAATGACCATCCAAGGTGCGATAGACGTGGCCGAAGGGATTGTGTACGCCATGTTCTTGTTTGCGTTTACCGACGTCCATACCTTCCAGAACACCTTGTAATGCCATGCCATTGGACCAGACACCGTTGGCGATGAGAGAAGTGCTTACGAGGGTGCCTTNGCCCGTTTTCTCACGCCGATAAAGTCCNGTCATGATGGCNGCAAAGAGCGACATTGAGGTTGCTTGATCTCCCATCCCTGGGGCTGATGCAACTGGAGCAGCGCCTTGACCNCGAATGAATTCCATTAAACCTGAGCGTGCCCACCAGGCGGTCGCATCAAAAGCGCGGCGTTGGACTTCTGGGCCTTCGGTGCCGTAACCGGTGATATGCGCGTAGATGAGACGAGGATTGAGTTCTTTTAAACGGTCGTATTCGAGTTCGTATTTAGCGAGCTGCGTGCCGATAAAGTTGGTCAAAAACACGTCGGCTCCGCGCGCGAGCCGATGCACGATGTCGCGCGCCTCCGGGTGATTGAGATCGAGTGCAACGCTGCGCTTGTTTCTTGACGTCAGCAGCCAGTTGTAGTCGATAGGAAATGCGCCTTTGAGCTTGCGATACCCGTCACCCGAAAGTGCTTCGATTTTGACGACGTCTGCACCGTAATCCGCTAGGACAGTTGCTGCCCCCGGACCGGCGAGATAAGAGGCCGCGTCGATGACCCGGACGCCCTCGAGTAAGTAGCTGATGATCGCCTCCTCGTTGTACGCTGCGTTCGCGGAAAACTACCAGATCATAGAGGTTGGATGTGCGTGAGCGAAGTAGTTCCGATAACGAGCGTATGATTCTCTGACGATCTGGAGCTAGTGGAAACCTCGTCTACGGGTTGAGTGGTAAGTAGTCATTGGAGATGTTGGTGAAAAATTCCTTTCCCGAACTTAATGATCGTGCGCGCGGGTGGTTGCATTTTCTTTGGGAAAAGGCTGGGACGGAAGACGATTGGAGCAGTTCGGGAGAACCGCACCCATGGTGGGATCGTTATTCGACGCCACCGATGACCAATTTCCCGCGGTTTGATCTGGCGGATTCCTGCTATGCGGTTGCATTGATGGCAGATAAGACACCCGCCTGGCGGGAGGCGTATGCCCAGATCCTCGACCAAATGGTTGATCGCCACACAACGTTCTGGGCGGCCGTTGATTGGTTAACTCAGTTTGGCAATGACCCTGATCGGGACAAGTACCCTGACGTATGGAAGGGGACACTCATTCCTGAACATTTATGGGGACGATACGATTCTCCAGGGTGGACTGCTAACGGGGTCGAGCCTTGGGGGCTCCAAAAAGATCCGGTCGGTGCTGACGGTATGTTGTTCTTTAAGGGATTCTTCAATTTGGTGATGTCGCTGCATCGTTATGTCAGTGGCGACAGTAAATGGAACGACCCTTTTAAGGTGGTGGGCGTTGATGACACGCACTTTCAGTGGACCCATAGTCGCGTCGCCGAACACTTGACGGAACAATGGCGCCGGCACCCCGAGGGCCCGCACTGCGAAAACACCAAGATTTGGCCGTACTGTCTCAGCGCGGCTGGTCTCGGGCTGCAAATGTTCGATCAACTCCTCGGAACCGATAGGCACAGCGTATTCGATGAATGGACCGATTACGCCAAACGCCATTACCTTNAGGTTGAAGACGGTTTGCTTCAGTGGGTTGCCTTGTACTACGACCCGATAGTGGACCATGTACACAAAGTGGGATCGGGAGGTGGGACCGGGGTGGCTTGGTACGCATTACCGCAAAATCCAGAGTTGGCGGAATTATTTTATCGAGCTTCTTTATCAGCGACGGGTTGGGATGATCCGGCCGTTCCCGTTGCGGTACCGTCGGATCCTCGGGGATTGGTGATGACGGCGATGCTCGCCAATGAGTTTGGTGATGCGGTCACTCANNCACGCTTGTCGGACACGCTCGAACAACTTGCCGAACCTAGATATTTTGGCTCTGAGTCCGAGCACTTTGGATATTGGTTTCATTTGGACGAACCGTGGCCGCGCGGCCAAATGAGCGCGAGTCTCATGGTGACGGATGTGGCCGATCCCGGGGACTGGCAACGTCTTTTTAGATCGCCGAACTTATCGAAATTTGAGCAACCGACGGTTGAGGGCATTGAGTTCCCGAGATTGGGTCTGAGTCAGGCATGGAATGATCTTGCTCACGGGATGCTCCAGGTGACGACGTACGCTGTGAAGCCGTCACTGGCGGGAGAGGAAACCGCTTTTCGTGTCACCGGGATTCCCGATAAGAATGCGTCCGTTTACGTGCGGTGCGACGGGTCAGAGTACTCCAACTGGGAGAGTGTAGGATCCGACACGATCGAAATTAGAACGGAAATTGGCTCCCATTCGTTTCAGATCTATACAGGTTATCGGGAAGGTGCAGCCGACGTCGATCAACGCACGAGGACCCGAACTGTTCCATCGGAGTCACGGCATTCCAACGCTTCCGTAAGTGGCATCATTCGAGTAGGAAGCTTGAACGGTTTGGCTAGTTGTCCTTGTTGCAGTTAATTTTCTCGACTCTCGTGGAAGAGCGATGCCGGTGCATGGTTGTATGACGCGTACTATTCTTGTGTGGTTCTGAGTTAGAGAGAGATCTATGTATCCCGGATATTTTGCTGCCGATGCTCCGGATCATCCGGCCGCGATCAACGCTGCGACCAACGAGGTCCTAACGTACGGACGGCTCGATGCTCGTTCAAATCAACTCGCACAGCTCTTCTACGAGCGTGGCTTGCGGCGCAATGACCACATTGCCATATTCATGGAAAATAACCTGCGTTTTTTCGAAGTCGCGTGGGCAGCGTTACGATCCGGTCTTTACATCACCACCATCAATCGATACTTAACGGCGGAAGAGGCCGCATACATCGTAGATGACAGTGGCGCTAGAGCGCTGGTGTCATCCCAGGCCATGAACACTGCGGCTGCTGAATTGGGATCATTAATTCCGGATTGTCCCACTTTACTCATGACGGACGGGTCAATCGAAGGTTGGGGTTCGTACGAGGAACAGATAGACGCGTACCCAGACACCCCTATTGATGAGCAGTGGCAAGGCGGTTCGATGCTGTACAGTTCTGGGACTACTGGACGACCGAAGGGGATTCTTAGAGCGCTCCCCGAGATCAAGGTGACGGACATTGAGCCAACTGCCCCGGGGATCGGGTCGGTTTATGGATTTGATCGTGAAACCATCTATCTATCGCCGGCGCCGCTCTATCACGCAGCTCCCTTCGGGTTTACGACGGGGGTTCAAAGGCTCGGGGGAACGGTGGTTGTCATGCCTCGATTTGATGCGCTTGATGCGCTCCGTTATATCGAGGAATTTCAGGTCACTCATAGTCAGTGGGGGCCAACTATGTTCGTCCGAATGCTCAAGCTCAGTGACACGGAGCGCTCTCGCTATCAACTTGGTTCGCACCGGGTGGCGGTCCACGCAGCGGCACCGTGTCCGGTGGACGTCAAACGTCGAATGATTGAGTGGTGGGGACCGATCCTAGAGGAGTACTACGCTGGCACAGAAGGGAATGGCTCGACGGCGATTGGAAGTAAAGAATGGCTAGAACACCCTGGTTCAGTCGGTCGGTCCAGGAGCGGCGTGCTGCACGTATGTGACGAGGACGGCAAAGAACTTCCGCCAGGCGAGTCTGGTGTCATCTACTTTGAGCAGCCTGTCATGTCGTTCAGCTATCACAACGCTCCTCAGAAAACACGCGAGGCGCAGCACCCGGAGTACCCCAATTGGTCAGCTCTCGGTGACGTTGGATATCTTGATGACGAAGGGTATTTGTATCTCACCGATCGTAAGTCGTTCATGATTATTTCAGGGGGCGTCAACATTTATCCCCAAGAAATAGAGAACGCGTTGGTTATGCACCCGAGCGTTATCGATGTCGCAGTATTTGGTGTCCCCAACGACGATTTTGGCGAGGAGGTAAAGGCGATCATTCAACTGGCTGACGAGGTGGAAGGCAACGAGTCGACAGCCGAAGATTTACTTGAGTATTCGAGGGAACATCTTGCCAACTACATGGTGCCGCGTTCCATTGAATTTATTGAGGAGATGCCGCGTTTGCCAACCGGGAAGTTGTATAAACGCCTGCTACGGGACAAGTACTGGGGCAAGCATGACTCGCGCATCGTCTGACACCCTGAGCAGGGTCATCCGATCCGCGGCGGCGGTGACCGAGCCTTGGCGTTCGTCGACAACGTTTCTTGGAAGACAAAGGCAACGGTAGTGGAATTGACATCCACCGACATAACGCAATACGAGGAGGAGGGCTATCTCGTGGTCCGAGATGCGTTGGACGCTGCGGAGCTGAATCGTTTTGACAAGGCGTTCCGGACGCATCTTGATGAATTGCATCCAAGTGATCTGAAATACCCCAACCCTGGTCGATATACGTTGGCTAAAAGCTGCATGGCCGATCCGGAACTCGCGTTCGTTGTTGAGCATCCCAATATCGTCGAGCCCGCTCGTTGCTTACTGCAAGAAGATCCGATCCTTACCGCGTTCGTTATTTACGATAGAACGCCAGGTGGTCCGGGAATTCCAGCGCACAACGACTACAAGCGTTGGCGTCCTGTCGGGTCATCGATGAATTGGCTGTTTACGGTTGTTCCGTTGTGCGACTTCGATGAAATGCACGGCCAGCTTTTTGTTGCGCCGGGGTCGCATCGACTCGAGCGCGTGCAACCCGGTCCAGGGCGTGCGCAGGAAGTGTCCGAAGCGGTCCGTCCCGATGACGATGCGTTTGTCGACCCGGAGCTCTGCCGTGGTGACTTGCTGATTATGAATATGCACTGTTGGCATCGTGCAGCACCGAATCACAGCGCCGAACATCGTGTGGGTTTCTTCAATAAGTATGCGGGAATTTCTTGTCCCCCAGCGACGGGCTATTACCTTTTCAACGACGATGCATTTAATGCATTGTCGACTGCAGGCCAGCGCTATATTGCTGTGCATAGCGATCGGCCGATCTCGAGGGCGCGGATGTTGTTGCAGCGAGGCGATCGATATCTATTTGCAGAAGGTGAGAACGGTCTCCATTTACCCGGCGGACCGACGTGGCGGGAAAGCGCGATCCCTGATTGGGACATCGGTAATTACATTGCCTCCGTGCACGGGCATATGAGGGATCAGGTGAGAGTTGAGACGCCCTGGGCGAGCTACATCGGAGACTATTACGAAAACGGTGATGTCTGCCGCGTGTACGGTTATGAATTGAACGACAACGGTTTCCCCGTCGCGTACGAAGGCGAGTGGTTGGACTTCGATAACGTTGAGGAACGGGCCACCCAAGGATATGAGTTGGAAGCAATTGCAACGTGGAATCGGCCGGATGTGACGCGGGGTAAAGGGGTGACGCAAGCGCAAGCTCGTATTGACCAATATGCGTATTGAGCGATTCGTTGACGCCCAGACCGAGAATTCAGATTAGCAACACCGGGCGCGGCCCCCACCGTCTCAATTGAAGAGAATGTTCTTAATGATGAAAGCGGAGAGAATGGCTTGCACAAAAAAGATCACAAAGATGCAGGCCGTGATCCATACGCGCGGGCGAATACGCTGATCCATTTGTTTGGCCTGTAGATACAGCGTCATGAAACTCTGAACCGGAAGCATAAACGCGCCGAAGGTAGCGCCGAAAATCACCAACGTGATGGGTTCTTGGTAGAACACGTAAATCAGCATGCTGATGACGGGCATCGCAACGATATAACCGCGGGTCCATTTCTTTCGCCTCGCGAGGTTTTGGCGGTCAATAAAGCCGAACGTCACCATGAGATCTGGGAAAGACCGGGATCCGGCTCCAATCCCCGACAGTGTCGTTGAGAACAGAATGCAGAATGCACCGAAGATAAATAGCCAAAATGCCCAGGGTCCGAGCGTCGCCGTAAACATATTCGAGAGCACGGTGATGGTGTCAGTGCCGGAGGGAAGCTCGCCGAGTCGGTTCAAGACGCCTGCCCCCAGAAAGTAAAACGATAAGGTCGCAAACGTCAGAATGACGAGGGTCACCCACACGTCCGTTTGCACGACGCGTATCCATCCCTTTGCGCGATCGAGCCATTGAGGGTCGTCGCGCTCGCTGCCTACGTAGCTCGGATACCCCTTCTCGACACACCAGTAGGTGTACGCGGATATTTCGCTGGCGGCGACGCCGGTGGCTCCATACATGCCAATTGCGAGGACCCAATGTTCGGCAAGACCTTCAAATCGGAGTCCATCCATAATATTCGCGGGTGTCGCAGCAAATTCTGTCGACTGCATTAGCAAAGCGGAGACAATGGTTGCGAAGGAGAAACTCAGAACCATCGCCAGCATGACTTTTTCGAATCGGCCATAGTCACCGCTACCCAGGATTGCCATGACGATGAGGGCTGCAATCACCGTGGCCCATGCACCGTCGACGACGGGCAGCATGAGCCCTAGCGCTTGGCCAGCGCCGCCGATAATTCCGCCGGACGTTAGTATTCCGGGTACGAAGCCGATGAGACCCAACCATATCGGCCAGGAAATGGGACCGTTAGGACCCTGTATTTTCCCAGGTAGTCGATTGAGTGCCCGAAGGTAAGTATCACCACTGGTGACAACGTAACGGGCGAGTTCCGCCTGTATTAGAGATTTAACCCAGCAAGAAAATAAAACCCACCACAAAAGCGTGAATCCCGCGGCGGCTCCAAGGCCAGCCGTTAGCAGGATCTCGCCTGATCCGACGATTGAGCCGGAGACGACAATGCCAGGTCCTAAATACTTAAATCTGCCGACCCACGTGGTCGGTGGCTGTTTGGTCTTCCCCGGTTTAATCGTATACGGATCGTCGCTCATGTTCGGAGCATAACGCGATGAGCGGTGGAGAATGAATGTCGCACTGAGCCCTTGAACACGTCGTCGGCAAGTGATCGGGCTAGAGTGGCTGGTGTGAGTTGCATTCGCATTTTAGACTGCCTTCTATGCAAGCGATTACTGATTT
>PBAA01000012.1 GCA_002715785.1 Gammaproteobacteria bacterium
CCGACCTCTTCCGCGAGGGGCAAGGCGTAGTGGCAGAGGGCATACTGGACCGGAACGGCGTCTTCCAGGCTTCTGAAGTTCTCGCCAAGCATGATGAAAACTACATGCCCCCGGAGTTACTGGATATGGGCGAAGACTCTTGACGGCCGCAAAGGTCGAAAATGTAGTGCCAAACGTCGAGAGTTTTGATGCGACCTTTGGGATGCTTTGGAGTGTTGGACCCGAGGTAGGGCATCTTGCGGCCATTGTCGGTTTTGTTGCGGCAATCATTCTGAGTGGTCTCGGTCACTTGGGTGCTGCTACAAGGCGGCGAAATTGGGTGGAAAACAGCGGGTCGTTTGCAGTTTTGCAACTTGTAGCACTTGTGGTTGCATTCATCTTGTTAGTTCATGCTTTCCTCGTGGACGACTATTCGGTTGTCTACGTCGCGACGAATTCGAACGCGCTGCTGCCTTGGTATTACAAGGTAAGTGCCGTTTGGGGAGCGCACGAGGGATCTTTCCTTCTGTGGACCCTGATCATGGCAATGTGGACATTTGCCGTGGCGATAGCCGGTCGCCGTTTACCCTACCAGATGTATGGCCGAGTACTCGGGACGCTGGGATTATTGAACACGGGATTTTTGCTTTTCTTACTTCAGACGAGTAATCCGTTTCTCAGACTTGTTCCGAATGTCCCGACGGTGGGCGCAGATTTGAATCCGCTGTTGCAGGACTTTGGGTTAATCGTGCATCCGCCACTTTTGTACACGGGCTACGTCGGGTTTTCGGTTGCTTTTGCTTTCGGTGTGGCGGGATTAATTTCGGGACGCCTGGACGCGACGTGGGCGCGGTGGGCGAGACCCTGGACTAATGTCGCCTGGGCGTTTCTCACAGTGGGGATAACCTTAGGTAGTTGGTGGGCATACTATGAGCTTGGTTGGGGCGGATGGTGGTTTTGGGATCCCGTTGAAAACGCTTCGTTCATGCCGTGGCTCGCGGGAACAGCGCTCATTCATTCGCTCGCCGTCACCGAAAAACGAAGTGCGTTCCGGAGTTGGACCGTACTGCTTTCTATATTGACCTTCTCTCTTTGCTTGCTGGGTGCATTCATCGTGCGATCTGGCGTATTAACGAGCGTGCACGCGTTTGCCGTGGATCCTGAACGAGGCGTCTTTTTACTCGTGTTGTTGGGAATAACGGTCGGCGGTTCGCTAGCGCTTTACGCCATCAGGGTGCCCGCGATACGAAGCCGTATCTCATACATGGGTCTGTCGCGCGAGCTGTTTTTACTAATCAACAACGTTCTGTTTGTGGTTGCGGTTGCCGTTGTGTTTGTTGGGACGCTCTATCCACTTGCGTACGAAGCAGTCACCGGTGGAGACAAGATTTCCGTGGGGCCACCGTACTTTAATCGCTTGTTCGTCCCGTTGATGGGGCTCCTGGCGGTATTTTTGGCGTTGGTACCGGTCGCGCGCTGGAAGCGAACGCCGATTCGGCTGTTCCGGCAAGTTGGCTTGCTCTTGTTGGTCTCGATGTTGGCTGGCGGCGNGTTTTTCGTCATCGCGATTTTGTCAGATNGGGTGTTGAATACGTCGAGCNTTGTCGGCGTCGTGATCGCCGTGANACTCNCTCTGTGGNTACTTTTGAGTCATACAGCNGACTTCATTCAGCGGAAAGGNGCGCGTCCGNTTGGTTACCTTGGCATGCTATTGGCTCACGTCGGTTTTGCAATNGGCGCTGTGGGCGTGGCGATCACAANNGTGTTCTCACATGAAACCGAGGTTCGGTTGTCGCCNGGCGANACGGTCNAACTGAATGCNCGGGAATACCAGTTCNCTTCCGTAACGACCGTTAACGGACCTAATTATGTGGCACAACGGGCGAAATTTGATGTGGGAGACATAAGTCTTTATCCCGAAAAGCGAACTTACTTGGCGCGCAACAGTGTGATGACGGAGGCGGGCATCGATGCCGGATTCTTTCGGGACTTATACATTGCATTAGGGGAACCCTTGCCCGATGGCTCGTGGGGTGTGCGAATCCAGGAGAAAGTGTTGGTTCGTTGGGTGTGGTGCGGGGGATTGTTGGTTTGTTTCGGAGGATTACTTGCGGTCATGGATGGTCGATACCGCCGTTTGGCGTTGCGGCGGGGCGGCCTAGCCTCAGCGGTTAAGGTGACGTGAAACGGACAGTTTATTTCGCGCCGTTTATCGGCTTTATCGCATTAGTGGCGATCCTTTATGCAGGGTTTCATCTAAACGATCCNTCACACTTACCCTCGGCGCTGGTCGGGAAATCCTTCCCCCCTTTTCAACTAGATGAACTGTCGTCGGGGAAGGTGTTAGNGCGACAATCGTTGTTAGGGAAAATCCGATTGGTAAACGTTTGGGCGACGTGGTGTCCAACCTGTTTGCACGAACACGCCACCCTGATGGACATAAGGAGGGCAACGGGAATTTCGATAGTGGGAATTAACTACCGCGATAACAGCGAGAAGGCTCGCCGTTGGTTGAGTCTCTANGGAGACCCTTACGATTTCACGATCGTGGACGCGACGGGTGATTTGGGCGTCGAACTCGGTGTATATGGTGCGCCAGAGACATTTATCGTNGACGCTGACGGCATCATACGGTTTCGGCATGTGGGCGATGTGAACGATCGAAACTGGAATCGAGAGCTTTTACCAATCTTGGAATCTTTGACCGATGGTTAGTTCGCTTATCTCGGGGATGCTTGCGACTTGGATTGTCGCGGTATCCACTATCGACGCCTTTGAGTTCGAGGATGAAGGTGAACGGCTGCGCTATAACGACCTCATCGCAGAATTCCGTTGTCCCAAGTGCCTTAACACCAATCTTCCCGGTTCCGACGCGCCGGTCGCACGGGATTTGAGGCGCACTGTNTATCGATTGGTCAACGAGGGGATGACTGACGATCAAGTGCGTCGCTATTTACAGGATCGATACGGAGATTTTGTGTTGTATGACCCGCCAGTTCGAGCGAATACGTGGATCCTNTGGTTCGGACCGCCNATCTTACTGTTNGCNGGNATTTTGGTACTTCGGAGAATCGGTAGTCGCNTGACACGGGTTTNCCTNTCCGATGATGAACGAGCCCGGNTGGAGGCTATCCGCAAACAATGATTCCGACCTATTTCGGCATGGGTGTGGTCTTGCTCGCCACATCCGCTTGGGTAGTGGTTAGTGTCGTGTACTTTCGATCCAAACCGCGCTGGACCGATGACGACGCGCGAAAAGCGCTATATCGAGATCGCTTCAGCGAGATCGAATCAGAAACCAAATCTCAGTTAATTGAAGCCGTTGACCGAGCAGAACTTGGCGAAGAATTGGGTGTCGCCTTGCTAGCGGACCTCGAAGACGAAGACGTTGACCGTGATGAAGGCAGTTCCATGTTGGTCGGNGCGAGTCTCGCGGTCGTCGTCGTCGCGTTGTCCGTAGCCTTATACATACACTGGGGAGACCCGACTGCCGAATCCGTTCGAAATATCGGCTCGGTGGTAATGAGTGCCAACGCGACCCCAGGTCAACTGGACGACGTCGCAAAACGGTTAAATGTTCGTATCAAGAGCCGACCCCAAGACCGTGCGAGTTGGTACTACCTGGCACTTACGCATTTTAAGGCCGAGCGGTTCTCGGATGCGGCCGAGGCATTTGCCATGGTCCAAGCGCCGGGCGATGGACCCCTACTTGACGTCGATGTGCATTGGGCGCAGGCGGCGTTTTTGGCAGCGGGTGGCATACTCGATGCCGATGCGCGAATGGTCGTGGACAGGATCCAAACATACCGATCCGATCATCCATCGGTACTCGAATTGTTGACGCTNGANGCTGTTCAACGGCGTCAGCATGAACGAGTGGTTAGTTACAGTGATCGAGCGTTGCGACAAGAAATTTCTGAATCACAACGCGATTTTTTCGAACGGGGACTTGTTACCGCGCGGGCACAACTGAGTTCTGCGCGCCCNCACTTGGACGTTTTCGTCGATGTCCGTGCGATTCCTATGGAGTTTTCTTGGCTGCTTGTATATGCGCGCGCGGAAAAGGCGGGTCCGCCACTCGCGGTGGTAAAGAGACCGCTAGATGGCCGGGACTCCTTTAACGTCACCCTCGACGACGCGGTCAGCATGGACCCAACACGTCCTATTTCTTCCGTCGACCATGTGTACGTTGTTGCCCGATTGTCGGTTACGGGAACAGCCAACGCGCATCCGGGGGATATGGAGAGGCGCAGCGAAATCTTGACACCAGACGGAGCAACTGTCCGGTTTTCATTTGCAGATGACCTGGGAGTCATTGAGTCGAATTGATTGTCNCGGTATGCGTATAGACTAACAAGTGTGCTAGTTGCCTATTGATTTATCGTGCTGATCTCTTCTAACAAATCATCACTAACGGGTCGCATACCGAAGTCTCAGAAAAGATCTCTGGTCACGTAGGTTGCTTGTTAAATATTATTAACAATTAGTTACGTATTTAAGTTGTTGAAATATATGTACTTCAGCTACACTACGCGCTGCTGACTAACAGGCACAGTGTTTCATCACTGAATGCGACTTAAAGCGATAAAGCTTGCTGGTTTCAAATCCTTTGTCGATCCGACAACGGTCAGCCTCCCCGGAAAAACATGTGCCGTCGTCGGTCCGAACGGTTGCGGTAAGTCAAATATCATCGACGCAGTGCGTTGGGTGATGGGAGAAAGTTCCGCTCGGCAACTTCGGGGCGAAGCACTTACGGACGTTATTTTCAACGGCTCTAGTGCTCGCCAACCGACCGCAATGGCGAGTGTCGAATTGTTATTCGATAACAGTGACGGGCGAATTGGTGGTGCGTACGCGTCGTATGGCGAGATTGCTATCCGCCGCGAAGTAGCTAGGGATGCTCAGTCCAACTATTACTTGAATGGTAACCGGTGTCGTCGGCGCGACGTCATGGACATCTTTCTAGGTACGGGATTCGGCCCCAGGAGCTACTCCATCATTGAACAGGGGATGATTAGCCAGATGGTTGAGGCCAAGCCGGAGGAGCTTCGCAATTATCTAGAAGAGGCGGCCGGAATCTCGAAATACAGGGAACGTCGACGAGAAACGGAAAATCGAATTAAGCACACTGTCGAAAATCTTGATCGTTTAAACGATATTCGTGACGAACTTGATCGGCAACTAGCCCACCTAAAACGACAATCTCGAAATGCTGAGAAGTACAGAAAATTCAAAGAAGAAGAGCGCGGCAATAGCGCGGCTTTGTATACGATCAAGTTAAAAGCACTTGAGACGGACTTGGCCGAGCGCGAAAAAACACTGTCGCAGCTGGATCTTCAGAATGAAAGCAATAGGACCGAGCTTCAACGCCTTGATACGGCACTGGAAAAAGGTAGAGCAGAGCAATCTCGGACCACTGACAAGTTCAACGACACACAGGGTAAGTACTACAAGTTAGGCACCGATATTGCTCGTCTCGAGGAAGGCATGCAGTTTAATCGAGAACGAATCGTTCAGCTGGGCCAGGATCGCAAGGGAGTTGTTCTTCGTCAGAGTGAAGCCTTGACTCAGCTTGAGATGGATGAGGTGGAGATCCAATCATTGCAGGAACGCGTCTCGGCCAAGAAGCCTGAACTGGAAGCTGCTGAGGTCGAATTTGAACGCGTGAGTTCGGAATTAACGACGAATGAATCTTTGGTCACCGAGCTGCAGCGGTTGTGGGATGAATTTAGCGTGCGTGCGAATACAAATGACGCTGAAATCCATGTCCAGGAGAGCCGCGTGGAACATTTGGATCAAGTGCTCCTGAGGTTGCGTGCTCGGCGCGATGAACTCGGCACTCACGATCCGATCACGGGTTCGACGACTTCGAGTCTCAGCGATCTGGCGGAGCAAGTCGAACAAGTGCAAGCAATGATCAACGCGTTGGCGGCTGATTTTGAGGCGTGCATTGAGGCGTTACGTTTAGCTCGAGACGAGGTCGCAGAAAGAGANCGGTCGCTGGANGAAGCNCGTAATTCTGTNCAGTCAATGCGTCACGAACTTGCTTCATTATCTGCGCTGCAACAAGCCGCACTTGGCACCGAGGGAACAGAAACCGATGCGTGGATAGACGGACACGGTTTGTCCGAGGCGTTTCGGCTACGTGACGGTCTGAAGGTAACTTCTGGTTGGGAGCGGGCTGTCGAGGCCGTTCTTGGCAACGATTTGATGGCTGTCAGTGTCGATGACATTACAACGTTCACGGACAAGGTTACCGATCTGAAAGGCGGAGAGGTTACGTTGTATCAAGCATCGTCCGACGTCGACGATCGCTCCATCAGTACACTGCGGCCTCTGGCAGCATATGTTGAAGACACGGACGCTACTCTCGGCGGTCTTTTAGACGGAATACTTGCGGCTGAGTCCATGGAAGAGGCGCTGTTGGCCCGATCTGGGCTGCAACCTGGTGAAAGTGTAATTTTAGCGAACGGAGTTTGGTTTGGTCGAGACTGGCTACGTTTTCGACAAGCAGACAAATCTGGACAAGGAGTTATCGAACGTAGTCATGCACTTGAGGTACTGGAACGCGATGTCGAAGATGCCGAAGCCGGCCTCGCCGAGCGCCAGGAAGATCTGACGTTAATGAAAAACCAAGTTCAAGCATTAGAAACGGAGCGCGATGGTCTACAGACTCGACAGGCCGAATTATCCAACAAGCTGTCAAGTGTCAAGACGGATCATGGCGTCAACCGGGTGCGTGAAGAGGAAGCGGCGGCACGTCGGACGCTCAATAAAAAAGAACAACGTGAACTAGAAGGCCAGATCAAGCAGGAGTCTGAGAAACTTGAGGAATCGCGAGCGAAATTGGTGGGTCTTGTTGACGAAGCGGATCGACAGCGGGAAGAACGTGACGAATTAACTAGCTCGCGTGATTTGGGAATCGAGCAACTCGAATCGGCTCGAGTTGCCTCGCACTCGGTTAGAGAGAACTACCACGCTCTCAAACTCGAGTATCAATCGCTCGAGTCTTCCCTGCAGGCGAGCGAGACTGCGCGTCGTCGATTGTTGACGCAGCTCGAGGAACTAGATCAACGGCTACAAGACATCGATAAGAGCTTGGCGGATAACGAACGACCGTTGCCCGCCTTAAAAAATCAATTGGAGTCGGTTTTATCAGAACGCAAGAACGTTGACCGTGAGCTCAGTTCGGTCCGTGATCGTCTGGAGGTTATTGACGTCGAAATTGCCATGCAACAGGCGCAACGTCAGGACGCAGATGTGCGGATAGAAGAGACTCGGAGGCAATTGGATGATCTTCGCGTCGATCGCGAAAGCGTCGTGGTGAAACTCNCGAACGTACGCCAACAGCTAGATCAGACGGGGATAACCGTTGAGGATGCCTTGGTTGGCGTTGCCCCAGACGTGACGGAGGAAGAGCTCGTTACGGCGTTGGATCTGATTGGACGTCGGGTGGATCGATTGGGTGCGATCAATCTGGCAGCGATCGATGAGTTTGAAGAACAATCAGAAAGGAAACAGTACCTAGACACACAACATGCGGATCTTGAGGAAGCACTTGATACGTTGAAATCAGCGATCAAACGCATAGATCGGGAAACAAGATCGCGATTCAAGGAGACCTTTGACGAAGTTAACGGTCACCTAAAAATTATATTTCCTAAAGTGTTCGGGGGAGGACACGCTCAGTTGGAGCTGACAGGGGAGGACCTGCTCGATACCGGTATCAAATTGATGGCAAGACCACCAGGTAAACGTAATGCCAACGTTCACTTGTTGTCGGGTGGCGAAAAAGCGATGACGGCGGTAGCGCTCGTATTCGCAATTTTTCACCTGAATCCGAGTCCCGTGTGTCTCCTCGACGAGGTAGATGCACCGTTGGACGACGCTAATGTCGTNCGATTTGCCGATCTGATTGAAGAGATGTCGAGCGAAGTGCAGTTCGTGGTGATCACTCATAACAAGCTAACGATGGAAATGGCGGATCACCTTCTGGGCGTGACCATGAACGAACCGGGGGTGTCCCGGCTGGTCTCGGTGGACGTAGAACAAGCGGCAGAAATGGCCGTAGGTTAGCCCGACGATCAATCGGGCCCGAGGTGCTGAAGTGGACATGAAGATCTTTATCCTGGTATGCGGAGCCGTGCTCATAGCNGCGGTCATCGTGCATGGNCTGTGGGTAGTNCGGCGATCCCGGCGGAACCCGTTGAAGATGGAACTTGTCGAGAATGAAAATTCGAAAGCGTTCGATGAGATGGAACTGTTGCGGGGTGAGCTCCCCAACGGTGGTGCACGGATTGCAGTGAATTCAGGACGGACGCCAGTCCAAGCGACAATGGCTCTGCAGAAAGAAGAAGATTTGATTGATGATTCGGAATTGGTGACCGAAAACCAGGCGATGCTCGATGATGAAGTCCGCGATGGTTCCGTGGTTCCTGGGGAGAGCCCCATTGTTGCGGAGGCAACGCCGTCTAGACTACGTAGAACTAGAAAGGAGGCTCGTCAGGAGGCTGAAAAGACGCACGGAGCGTCGGAAGGAAGTGCAACTTTAGAACTCGAAGACCTAACTGATCTAGTTGTTGTGTCCGTAATGGATTCGGATGGTGAACGTTGGAACGGGTCGAAAGTTCTCGAAGTACTTCTTCGGCACGGGCTCAAATACGGCGACATGAATATTTTCCATCGCGTTGACGCGGCAGGCGATATGCAGTTCAGTGTAGCGAACGCTGTTGAACCTGGTTCTTTCGATCTGGCCGATATTAAGGCAATGGCGACGCCTGGGGTTACGATGTTTCTGAAAATAACTGGGCCCAACGATCCGCTCAGTGCGTACGACGATATGTTGGCCGTCGCGAAAGATACAGCGGAGACCCTTGGTGGGGAGTTAAGGGATGAGCATATGAATTTGATAACCAGTCAGGTCGTCGAGCACTATCGTCAACTGATCATCGAATTCGCTCGGAAAAAGATGTCCATGCGTGCGTAGAAAGCGATAGGTCATCGAGAAAAACTAGGGGTGGTTGTGGTGGGCCGCCGACTAGGTGCAGGCTACGCGAGATGATGGAACCAGAACAAGAGATCGAGCAACTCCGGGAACAAGTACGTTTCCATCTACACCGATATCATGTACTCGACGACCCCGAAATTGCGGATGTCGAATTTGATTTATTGTTTGATCGACTCGTCGAACTTGAGAACGCGAATCCGGATTTGGTGGTTCCCGACTCGCCCACGCAGCGGGTGGGCGCTGAACCGTCAACCGAATTCGACGAGGTGGTCCACGCGATCCCGATGCTTTCGTTGGATAAATGTGTATCTGGAGATGAAATTAAAGCATGGCAGGATCGATGTGTTCGGATTCTAGGAGAGGATATCCTCAGCTACGTTTGTGAACCGAAGATTGATGGCGTCGCGGTCAGCTTGCTATACGAAGATGGTGGATTGGTGCGTGCTGCGACGCGTGGTAATGGTGAAGTTGGTGAAGATATTACGAGCAACGTCCGTACCATCGATCAGGTTCCGCTACGTCTATTAGGCGTTGATGTCCCGCGATCTATTGAAATCCGGGGTGAGATATATATGCCCCTCGCCGGGTTTCACGCGTACAACGCACGCGCGATGAAGAGTGGGGAAAAGACCGTTGTTAATCCCCGCAATGGAGCTGCTGGAAGCCTCCGGCAGCTTGATCCCGGCGTGACTGCCCAGCGACCTCTGTCAGTATTCTGTTATGCAATGGGACGTTGTAGCGACGACTTTCGTCCACGGACGCATGCGGATGTCCTGGAGGCGTTCAGGAAGTGGGGGTGCTGCGTCAACCCACGCGTGGAAGTCGTCGAGGGCTGTGAAGCGTGCATTGTGTACATCGAACGATTGGCCCAAGAACGTGCGTCGTTGGGATATGAGATCGATGGGGTGGTACTTAAAGCCAACGATTTTTCGGCGCAAGAGCGGCTAGGATCAGTGACGCGGAAACCGCGATGGGCGATGGCGTTTAAATATCCTGCAGAGGAAGTGACAACGATAATCACCGGTGTTGAATTCCAAGTGGGTAGGACCGGGGCGATTACGCCAGTCGCAAAGCTCGACCCTGTCTTCGTGGGAGGTGTCACCGTTTCCAATGCGACGTTGCACAATATGGACGAGATAGCGCGGCTCGGAATTCGCGTGGGTGACGCCGTGATCGTTCACAGAGCGGGTGATGTGATCCCTCAAGTTGTCGGCGTCGTAGAATCCCGTCGTCCGGCCGGTGCACGCCGAATTCCCATACCGAGGAAATGTCCTGCATGCGGCACGGTCCTTGAGAAGATCGGTGATGAAGTCGTTGTTCGTTGCCCCAGCGGCATGACCTGTGTGGCGCAGCGCAAGGAGGCTATCGAGCACTTCGCTTCGCGATCGGGAATGGATATTGAGGGGTTGGGGGACAAATTGATCGATCAATTAGTCGATCAAGAACTCGTTAAAACCCCCGCTGATCTATATCAATTACGAGGGGAAGACTTGACGGAGTTGGACCGTATGGGCGCCAAGTCATCGGCGAATCTCCTCGAGTCAATTCGTAAAAGTTGTGATACGACGCTGGCTCGTTTCATCCATGCGTTGGGGATCCGAGAAGTGGGGGAAGCCACTGCGATTGCCCTAGCGGAGCGCTTTGGTGCCCTCGAGCCGCTGATGGCGGCAACGCTGGATGAGCTAACTGAGGTCGAGGATGTTGGGCCGATCGTGGCCGGCAATCTGCGGAGTTTTTTTGACAATAGTGACAACAATGAAATTGTGTTGGCACTGGTGGCGGCAGGGGTATGTTGGCCAGTGACGGACGGGCTGGTGAATGTTCCGTGCGCTGGTGAAACGTGGGTGTTGACGGGAACTCTTGAATCGATGTCTCGCGGCGAAGCGCGAACGCGATTACGGAATTTGGGTGCAAAAGTCGCGGGATCTGTTTCTCCGAACACTACCCGTGTGGTGGCCGGTCCCGGTGCGGGAGCGAAGCTTGCACGCGCCGAGGTTCTCGAAGTTCCGGTCCTAAGCGAAACGGATTTCCTGGCGTTTCTAAGAAATCATGAAGGCGCTTAGAGCCCTCGTTTTGGCTCTCGTGATCGCGGGTTGCGCGTCGACTCCACCGAAAGATCCTGAAGACATCTGTGATATTTTTATGGAAAAACCGAAGTGGCATCGTGCCGTTGATGCGTCTTATAGATGGTGGGGCATCCAACCGTCAACGTTGATGGCGGTAACGCATAAGGAATCTTCGTATGTGCCTGATGCTCGGCCGGCACGTCGCAAGTTTCTGTGGATTTTTCCCGGAAGACGACCGTCTAGTGCCTATGGATACGCGCAGGCGACGGATGAAACGTGGTCGGATTATCTCCGAGACCGAGGTAGGCGATTCGCCGACCGCGACGATTTTGACGATGCCGTAGATTTCATCGGATGGTATCTGAATCGAGCATCCCGCGAATTGTCGATTCCTCGATCAAATGTCCAGCATCTTTATCTTGCGTATCACGAAGGCATGGCGGGATATCGGCGAGGAGGGTGGAAACGGAACCAGTGGCTCCGAAACGCAGCAGCGAGAGTGAGCACTAAAGCGGCAATTTACGAGACGCAGTTTAATGCGTGTCGGTCACGTTTATCGAAGCGGCGTTGGTGGCGTCGTTAGGTTTTCCCGTGTACACGACGCGGTAGATAACTCCTTGCTGGTCGTCTGATATGAGGAGACTCCCATCTTTCGAAACGAGCACGTCATTTGGGCGACCCGTGGCTTTTTGTCCGTTAAGCCATATATCGAGAAAAGGTTCATACCTGAGCGTTTGATCCGGGTCGGTGCGAATAACGCTTACGCGGTACCCGACCTTTTTGGTTCGATTCCAGGANCCGTGTTCCGCAACGAANAGNGCGTTTCGGTATCNGGGAGGAAAGGCTCCCTTGGTGTAAAAGTCCATGCCGAGAACAGCGCTGTGCGCCTGGATCCGAACCTTGGGNGGAGTAAAGACACGATCCCCCATTTCCTTACCGAATTTTGGGTCCCGAATGTCTTGAGCGTGCATGTAAGGGTAGCCATAGTGTGCGCCTGGTTCCTCGACCACATTGATTTCTTCGTCAGGGACATCGTCCCCCAGCATGTCGCGGCCATTGTCCGAAAACCATAACTGTTGCGTTTTAGGATGCCACGCCATACCGACACTATTACGGACGCCCCGAGCATAAAGGGTTGAAACCCCCGTTTTTGGATCGATTCGTAAAATACTCGCGTGTCTTTCATCCTGAGACAGGCAAATATTGCAGGGTGCGCCAACCGGAACGTACAANTGCTGGTCCGGACCCACGCTAAGGTACTTCCAGCCGTGGTGGCGCTTCTTGGGTAATTGTTCCGTGATGATCTGGGGTTGCGGGTTCTCACGAAAAGTCGTTTCGATNCTTGGAAATCGCAAGATCCGATTGAGAGCTCCAACGTAGAGATCGCCGCCAAGGAGGACGATCCCGCTAGGCATCGTCAGGCCGCTCGCAAACGTCACAACTTCGGGTTCCGCACCGACGCTTGTCGGAGGAACGACAGCATAGAGTTTGCCGGCACGGCGCGTACCGACAAATAAATGACCGNTGGCACTTTCTGCTATTTGGCGAGCATTGGGCACTTCGTTTGTTAGAACGGAAACCGTAAAGTCAGAACTATTCGCAACGATTTGTGTCGCGAGCAAGANCCAGACAAGGTACAAAACGACTTTCATTACGACAGTCTACGGCCGCATGTTGGCTCACGCACTAAAAGATGAGATTCAGGATGCCTACCGCGCCTGGTTAGATGCTCGCGGATTCGAACCGCGTCGAGGCCAACGCCAAATGATTGCCGACGTTGCCACGGGGATCACCGACGACGACGATCGAATTTGTGTAATTGAGGCAGGAACCGGAACCGGTAAAACGGCCGCGTATTGCCTAGCCGTCATNCCGGTAGCGCAAGCGGAAGGAAAAAAAATTGTCGTCTCAACGGCGACAATTGCGTTGCAGGAACAAGTACTACTAAAGGATCTTCCTGATCTTGCCTCCCACACGACGCTAGACTTCAGTTATGTCCTTGCGAAGGGAAGAGGTCGATACGTTTGCTTGAAAAGGCTTGATGAAGTGTTGGACACGGATGTGAGTGCAGAAATTCCGCTCTTCGACGAACCTGGATCGAATGACCTTAAGACCTATACGGCGATGGCAACAATGTTTGAACAGGGAAACTGGGACGGCGAGTTGGAATCCTGGGACGACCCGATTGATCAAGAGAGTTGGCGCCGTTTGACAACCGATCACCGAGGGTGTGCTAACAACCGCTGCGATTTGTTTCAAAGTTGTCCGTTTTTTCGGGCGAGGGGTGAAATTCATGAAGCGGACATTGTCGTTGCGAACCATGATTTGGTCCTGGCAGACCTGAACCTTGGGGGTGGTGTGATTCTTCCACAGCCAGACGAGACGATACTAGTGATCGACGAAGCACATCATCTTCCGCAGAAAACGCAACAACACTTCACATTGTCGACGCGCGTAGGCGCAACGACCCGGTGGCTTGATCAGGTAAATACCGCGCTCGGAACCATGACACAAAACTTCGGTCAACCGCCTGAAATGCTTTCGATTGTTCGAAAACTTGCGCGAGATACGGTCGTGGTAGCGCGTTTATTAACGGAATTGGAACGATTAGTGGCGAGCCTTTCGTTTTCGACTCAAAACGATGGCAACGCGATATCCCGGTTTTCGATGGGTCGTATACCAGAGTCGATTGTTGAACTGTGCGAACCGTTGTCACGGTATTTTCTTGAATTTAGCAATTTACTTGAGACTGGCCATGCACATTTGCAAGAACTTATAGACGGGAGTCGAAACTGGGAAAACGCGGAGCGAGCAGAGGAATGGTTGCCGGTCGTCGGCTTTCATATCAACCGGGCGTCGCAGTCGCACGATCTGTTTTCAGATTTCGCTGGCGCTGCGTTAGGTAATCCGATGTGCGCGCGCTGGGTTTTACGTCATGAGACTGACATAGGGACCGACGTGGAGTGCTTNTCGGCGCCGTTGGATCCNGGGGCGATCTTACAAGAAATTCTCTGGCAAAAATGTCATGCCGCGGTTCTAACGTCGGCGACGTTATGTACGATGGGTAGCTTCGAACGGTTTATTGAGCAAGTTGGCTTAGGTACCAACGTTCGAAATCGGCGTATCGAAAGTCCTTTCGAGTTTGGNCGAATAGCTACCCTAGCAATTCCTCGTATGAACTCGGATCCACGCGATGTCGGGCTCCATACAGAAGAACTCGGACAACTGATTCCAAAATTGCTGGAATTAGAGATCAGTGCCCTCGTCTTGTTTACCTCATGGCGTCAGATGCAAGCAGTTACCGAGGCGCTTCCGGCTTCGGTTCTTAACGATTGCCGCATTCAAGGACAAGGATCCAAACAAAAACTCTTAAGCGAACATAAAGAGAAGATCGACGAGGGTGGGCCCAGTTACCTTTTTGGTCTTGCGAGTTTTTCCGAAGGTGTTGATCTCCCCGACGACTATTGTCGACACGTGATTATCGCGAAGCTTCCCTTNTCCGTACCCGACGATCCCATTGACCAGGCGTTTGCCGAATGGCTGGAGTCCGAGGGGCGTAATCCCTTTGTCGAAGTGTCGGTGCCCGAAGCGACCCTCAAGTTGATACAGGCCTGCGGTCGACTTATAAGGCACGAAGAAGACGGTGGGCGGATCACTATCTTGGACCGGAGACTCTTAACCCGGGCCTATGGTCGCTCGATCATAGAGTCTCTGCCTCCGTACGGTCGAGAGGATGCGTAAGCGTAATTCTGCGTCGGACAATCGGTTTTCATTGTGCCCCTGATCTTTTGGGANGGTGATCGACGCATTGCAACGGAGGGTCTGACGCTTTGAACGTTCTGGATGAAGTTGATGGTTATCAGATCACTCAACGGGGCCTGGACTGCTATGGACATCTAGAACCGGGNGCGCCGGAAGACTTTCGGCAACTTGCCGCGTTATTAGTCGACTATTGGATCGAGGGAGANTATCGGCTCATTGGGATCGGTGGGGGTCAGGGATCGGGCAAGAGCACCCTTTGTAGATTAATCGCTTCCGCGTTCAAGCACGTCGGCGAGAAGGTTGCGGTACTCGGCATTGACGATTTTTATCTACCCACNAACGAACGTNTACGGTTGGCAAGTGAAGTTCATCCGTTGATGGCGACCCGAGGTCCGCCGGGTACTCATGACGTCGACAAGTTACTGAAGAACATAGATATGCTCATAGATGGCGGTTCGGTCCGGGTCCCCGTGTTCGACAAAGCGAAGGATGACCGTGTGGGTAACCGCCGTATCGATGGACCCATTACGCGCGTGATCGTCGAAGGCTGGTGCGTCGGTGCCAGTCCTATGCCTGGCGCGCCGGAAGATGTGCCTATTAACGATCTCGAACGAGATCAAGATCTCAAAGGTGATTGGCGTAGGNACATTAATAATGCGCTTGAGACGGCGTATGGNGATCTCGTGAATCGCTTCGATCAGCTCGCGTACCTCAAAGTACCCAATATGGCTGCCGTTCGAAGGTGGCGATTGGCGCAAGAACAATCATTGCCGGCGGCATCAAGAAAGAGCATTGGCGAAATTAATCAGTTCGTCGCACATTATGAGCGATTGACTTTGTGGATGATCGAAGACGTACCAACGAGAGCTGACTTGGTCGTGCATCTTGGGGAGGGGCATGAAGTTACTTCTGTCGTGCTTGCATAGGTTGGGACTTTGCTTTCGGAGTACAACGGCCGATCGGCAATAACATCGAAAAAAGATTAGAACCGATCAAGACGCGTCGAATAGTAGCCCGATGCGACAGGGANGTCGTGAGACAGACCNGGACGTTTCAACAACTGGCTCAGCAACCAGCCGNACGCTCAACGAAGTTCGGTTGCTCTACAACGAATTATGCGTGCCATCACAGAGTGGCGCGCCCGCGCTTCTTTTGCAGCCGCAAAAGTATAGCGTTTGGTCTTTGTCCGCTTGGTATAGCACTGGCGTGAACTCCGTGTCGCTATGGGAGCCGTCGCAGAAAGGTTGNTTTCCGCTCTTCCCACAGGCACACCAGAAGTACTTTTTCCCGGATGTCACGTCGACGGGGAACGGTCCTTTCTGNGCAATATTCGGTTCGGCCATAGCGTAGTCCTAGTCTCGTTGCGTTACGTAGCGCGTNATAAATGAAGTCGTCCATGGTGCCTGACAGTCTCGCGTTTTCCAACGTGGCCGACTACCATCGATTAACCATCGAGGTCTAATACGACGAGGCTAGGGGGAAGCGTGGCACGCTGGGATCGGGAAGGCACGGCAACGATACCGCAGTGGTTTTGGGACGCGATCGACGTCGAGTCCCGGAAAGGCGCTGTGGAAATTGATGATTGCGATGTCTTCTACCAAGAATGGGGGGATAGTTCGAAGCCCGGCGTGTTGCTGATTCACGGCATGAATGCCCATTCACGCTGGTGGGATTTCATTGCTCCTTTACTGCTTGACCGGTTTCATGTCGGCGCGATGGATTTAACCGGAATGGGCGACTCGGATTTCCGCTACAGCTACGACGCGGAAACGTACTCGCAAGAAATTGTTGGAGTTTGTGATGCCATTGGTTTCGACTCAGATGTGACAGTGGTTGGCCACAGCTTCGGCGGCGTTATGGCGACCAAGGCAATGACGCTTTACCAAGATCGATTTGGGGCTCTAGTCCTGGTTGATTCGGGAATTCGTCATCCCGACGAACCTATACCCGATCGTCCGCAGATGGGCGGGGACCGAGCGAAAGCCTATCCGGATCGAGAAACCGCGGAAGCACGCTTTCGTCTTTACCCACCGCAACCGTGCGCGAATGAATTTGTGTTGAAGTACATCGCGAAGCAGTCAGTCATGCGAATTGATGGTGGCGGTTGGGCATGGAAATTTGACGAGGATCTACCCCGCACTTTGAAAGGAGGAGAGCGGTATCCGGACGAATACGCGGGATTATTGTTGCCTGTTGGCATCATCTATGGGTCTGACAGCGAACTTTTCTCAAAGGAAACACTTGATTACATGCTTTCGCTCATTCCAGGCGATGTTAAGGTCTGCGCGATCGAAGATGCGCAGCACCATGTATTTTTGGATCAGCCTTTAGAGTTTGCCCGTGAATTGGGCGACATGATCACGCTATTGAGGGCACCTTAAGTGACAGCCTTAGGCGATTAGCGTTTTAGTGATTTTTTGTTAGTCCCATGACAAAGCGCCGCCGGTCTGATACTCCGTGACTCTCGTCTCAAAGAAGTTTTTTTCCTTTTTTAGGTCCATGATTTCGGACATCCAGGGGAATGGATTTTTAACGGCTTGAAAGCGCTCGGGNAATCCAATTTGAGCCAGTCGCCGGTTGGCGATGAACTGCAGGTACTCTGCCATCATGTTGCCATTCATCCCGAGAATACCGCGAGGCATCGTATCGAGTGCGTATTGCGTTTCTAGCTCTGTTCCCTCCAGTATCATTTGGGCCGCTAGTTCTTGCATCGACGAATCCCACAATTGTGGATTTTCAAGTTTGATTTGATTTATCACATCGATCCCAAAGTTCACGTGCATCGACTCATCACGAAGAATGTATTGGAACTGCTCGGAGGTGCCCGTCATTTTGTTGCGTCGTCCCATCGAAAGGATCTGTGAGAATCCGCAGTAAAAGAAAATCCCTTCGAGGACGCAGTAATAAGCAATTAGGTTTTTCAACAACGCTTGATTATCTTCGTGCTTGCCTGTGACGAATTGAGGATTAGAAAGCTCTTGCGTGTACTTAAGTGCCCAAGACGCTTTGCGCGCGACCGAAGGGACTTCGTGATACATATTGAAAATCTCGCCTTCATCCATTCCTAACGATTCGATGCAGTATTGGTACGCATGGGTGTGTATTGCCTCTTCGAAGGCTTGTCGAAGCAAATATTGACGACACTCCGGGTTGGTGATTAGCCGATAAATAGCAAGTACTAGGTTATTGGCGACCAGCGAATCTGCGGTAGAAAAGAACCCTAGGCTTCGTTTAATGACAATTCGTTCGTCTTCGCTCAGGCCATCTTCAGATTTCCATAGCGCGACGTCCGCCGTCATATTGACTTCTTGGGGCATCCAGTGGTTTGCGCATCCATCGAGATACTTTTGCCATGCCCAGTCGTATTTGAAAGGGACGAGCTGATTAAGATCGGCGCGACAGTTGATCATCCGTTTCTGATCGACAGTGACCCGCTCGGTATTTTCATGATGACTCGTCTGTGCGACGTTGTCGGTTAACGTATCGGNACGAGTTAGGTCACTTAACCGAAGGTCGGTTGGTGCTGGTATCGCTTGTGCATCGTTGACGGAGTCCTCGTTTTCGGNGGTCNGTGCCTCGGCAGAATGGCTTGCGTTATGGTCAAGTCGCGACGTTTCAGGGTCGTCGATTTGTTCGACATGTGGAATCGCCGTTGGCCCGACATTCGGGTTGGCAACACCTTCTTCACTATATTCATCCCAACTGAGCATGTAAGGACCTCCTATTGGCAGGCTTCGCAATCCGGATCATCAATTGCGCACGCTTCTGGTACGTCGGCGGGTTCGCCCATAGGCTCGCCTGTAATAATTTCGGCTGCGGAAGGGATTTCTGTCGCAACCGCGTTAAGTGCGCCATCTCCTATAACTGTTGATTTTTCAGTGCTGGTGGCACTGAGTGCGCGTAAGTAATAGGTGGTTTTTAACCCACGCACCCAGGCCATACGGTACATAACGTCGAGTTTTTTCCCCGAGGCATTATCGATGTACAGATTGAGTGACTGAGCCTGATCAATCCATTTTTGACGTCGACTCGCGGCATCCACGAGCCACCTAGGTTCGACTTCAAAAGCGGTTGCGTAAAGTTGTTTGAGGCCGACCGGTATTCGATCAATCGATTGGAGACTGCCGTCGTAATACTTGAGGTCGTTAACCATCACACTATCCCAAAGCCCCTGATGTTTTAGATCGTGAACCATGTGGGGATTGACGACCGTAAACTCGCCGGACAGGTTCGACTTAACGAATAGGTTTTGATAAGTGGGTTCGATCGACTGAGTGACACCCGTAATGTTGGCGATGGTCGCGGTAGGCGCGATTGCCATAACATTTGAATTACGCATCCCGTGGGTCTTGACCCTTGCGCGCAAATTGTCCCAGTCAAGTCGCGTGTCTAAATTGACGTCTAAATACTCCTTGCCTCTTTCATTTTGGAGTCGCTCCAACGAGTCGATAGGCAGTATTCCTTGACTCCACANAGACCCTTCGAAGCTCGTGTAACTGCCGCGCTCCTCGGCGAGNTCGCTGGATGATTCGATGGCGTAATAAGAAATCGCCTCCATAGATTCGTCGGCAAATTCAACCGCCTCGTCGGATGCGTAAGCGATTCGCTTTCGGTACAGCGCGTCTTGAAATCCCATGATGCCCAATCCCACCGGCCTATGCCGCATGTTCGAAGTTCGAGCTGCTGGCACCGCGTAATAGTTGATGTCGATGACGTTATCGAGCATTCGGATGGCTGTACGCACCGTTTTCTTNAGTTTTTCGGTNTCTAAATGGCCTGAATCGGTNACATGTTGCGCGAGATTAATTGAGCCGAGATTACATACCGCTATTTCGTCAGCTGACGTATTTAAGGTGATTTCGGTACATAAGTTTGATGAGTGCACAACGCCGCTATGTTGTTGAGGGGATCGCGTGTTGCAGGCGTCTTTAAAGGTGATCCAGGGGTGGCCGGTCTCGTAGAGCATAGACAGCATCTTTCGCCACAAATCCTGTGCCTTAACGCGCTTGTAGAGNTCTAACTCCCCTGTCNCCGTCNATGCCTCNTAGCTGAGATAACGAGTTTCGAAGGCGGTACCGTGTAAATCGTGTAAATCGGAAACGTCGTTAGGTGAAAAGAGGGTCCAATCGCCGTCTTCGAACACGCGCTTCATGAACAGGTCTGGTACCCAATTAGCCGTGTTCATGTCATGCGTGCGGCGACGATCATCGCCTGTATTTTTGCGNAGCTCCAAAAATTCTTCGATGTCCAGGTGCCAGGTTTCTAGGTATGAACATACGGCCCCTTTGCGCTTGCCGCCTTGGTTAACAGCGACGGCCGTGTCGTTGACAACTTTGAGGAANGGTACGACACCCTGCGATTTGCCGTTCGTTCCCTTGATATACGAACCAAGTGCCCGNACCGGGGTCCAGTCATTACCAAGGCCACCGGCCCATTTAGACAACATAGCATTGTCCCGAATAGCGCTGTATATGCCGTCGAGATTGTCGGAGACGGTCGTCAGAAAACACGAGGACAGTTGCGACCGTAATGTTCCCGAGTTAAACAATGTCGGCGTTGAACTCATAAAATCGAACGATGAGAGGAGCTCGTAAAATTCAACGGCGCGTTCTTCGAAGTCCTCTTCCTGAAGGGCTAAACCCATAGCAACCCGCATGAAGAAAATCTGTGGTAGCTCGAATCGAACCTCGTTCGAATGCAAAAAATATCGGTCGTACAGAGTTTGTAGACCGAGATAAGTGAATTGAAGATCACGTTCCGGCATTAGCGATGCGCCCAAACGCGCGAGGTCATATCGTTCGAGGTCGGGCGCGAGTAACTCTAATTCCACGCCTCGATGGATAAATGCCTCAAAGGCATTGGCATAGGTGTCCAACATCTGCGATTGCGTGGCTTGATGATCATCCTGCCCTTCACTCCGAACGTCTAGAAACTCAAGCGCTTCGGTGCGGAGTTGATCTAGCAACAGTCGGGCGGTGACAAATGTGTAGTTAGGTTCCTCCTCGACCAACGTTCGTGCCGTAATTAGCAACGACGTGGCCACATCCAATTCGGATATTCCGTCATACATGTTGGATAACGATTCAGTCAGAATACGTTGCGCGTCGACATCTTCGAGTCCCTCGCACGCCTCGGTCACTACCGTTCGGATCCGTTCCATATCGAGGGCGGTGCGATCTCCGCTACGTCGGACGACATTAATCGTTATCGCATTTTCTGTTGTCGGGTTGACGTCCTCGCTTTCCCGCGCACGAGCCCGTTCTTCACGGTAGAGGACATAGGTTCNTGCAACTTTGTGTTCTCCAGAACGCATTAGCGCGAGCTCTACCTGATCCTGTACGTCCTCTATATGAATCGTTCCGCCGGACGGCAACCGGCGGGTAAAGATGGACGATACTTGCCCAGCTAGTCCTGCNACGAGTTCGCGAATGCGTGGCGATGCTGCTGCCGTACCACCCTCAACCGCCAGAAACGCTTTGGTAATCGCAACGCCGATTTTATCCTCGGCGTAAGGCACAACGGTGCCATTACGTTTAATGACCCGAATCTGACCGGGTGCAGTTGCTGCAATGGAAGGACTAATNGGACCAGGCGTTGGAGCAGTCACTTTGGTCGGACTGTTTTCGGGAGGTTCTTGGGTTNGGTCATTTGGGTTGACCGAGTCTGCTTGCATTAAAGATTGGTCCCCTATTCGACTTCTCGGCTACGTTTCCGAGCCTTACTAACCAGAAGACAAGATCTGGCTTCTTGGACATATACTATATGTCGTGTTATCGGGTTTTGGCATATGTTGCCGTTTCGGGTGCTCTAAACGCGGGTTGTTCCATGGNGACAACGACGNAACTACACCATATATAGTTTTTTTTTGAACGAGCGACACAACATAAAGGGATAATAAGGNGAATGCAAGAAACTCGTTGGGGAAAACCTGTGAATTGCCTGTGGGTTATGCGGTAAAACGCCAACCACTACATGTAGTGGTAGTTCGAAAGACAAAGGGGGAGTGNAAACAAGGTATGAAATACGTTTTGGCTATTGATCAGGGCACCTCGAGTTCAAGAGCAATCGTTTTCGACGATGCGGGTAATCCCGTGGGGGAAGGCAGCTGCCCATTTGATCAAATTTTTCCCCACGACGGATGGGTCGAACAAGATCCAGAGGTCATTTGGAGCACGACATTGAAAGCCGCTCGCGATGCGATCGCATCGTCCCCAGTGGAGGCCGCGGGAATCGACGCGATCGGTATTACGAACCAACGGGAAACAACATTGCTTTGGGATGCCGAATCGGGACAGCCAGTGCATAGCGCAATCGTCTGGCAGGACCGACGTACTGCAGAACGGTGCGTTCAAATGCAATCGGATGGGATGGCAACCACGATCAGCCAGATCACGGGCCTTGTTATCGATCCATATTTCTCTAGTACAAAGGTTGAATGGTTGCTTCGACAACCGGACACACAGCGCCTGGCTAGGGCAGGTCGGTTGCGATTCGGTACGGTAGATTCCTTTCTAGTGTGGCGGCTTACGGGAGGGCGAACCCATGCCACGGATGCCACCAATGCCGCTCGTACCCAATTATTCGATATCACTCGTCAGGATTGGAGTGACATCCTGTTGGATTATTTCGAGATTCCGGCCAGTTTGCTACCGGAGGTCAAGGATTGTGTTGCCGACTATGGGAGGTCGGAAGCGCAGTGGTTTGGTGCCGAAATACCCATCGTTGGCATTGCTGGAGATCAGCACGCGGCGCTAATCGGCCAGGGTTGTATTTCGTCGGGTATGGTGAAAAGTACTTACGGCACGGGTTGTTTTGTTATGGCAAACACCGGTACCAAACGTGTTGACTCGACGACGGGATTACTGACCACGGTGGGCTATAGGATTAATGGTCGGACCACGTTTGCGATGGAAGGCAGCATTTTTTCGGCTGGGGTTGCCGTCAAATGGTTACGCGATAAGTTAGGCTTTATCGAAAACGCTGCTGAGACCGGCGAAATCGCGAAGAACGCTGAAGGCAATACAAACGGCGTCTATGTCGTACCTGCCTTTACAGGCCTTGGCGCTCCACATTGGCGATCCGATGCGCGGGGAGTCATATCGGGATTAACTTTAGATTCAGGTGTCGATGAGATTGTGACGGCGACGTTGTCGAGCATCGCCTTTCAGACGATGGACTTATTTAACGCTTTTCGATCCGAGGGGGTTGAACCGCGTCGAGTTAGGATTGATGGTGGCATGGTCCAAAACGACTGGTTTTGTCAGTTCCTATCCGACGTAACCGAATTGGTCCTGGAACGACCTAAGGTTACGGAGACCACCGCCCTGGGCGCTGGTTTCCTGGCTGCAATAGGGGCGGGGCTCATTAATGGCCTAGAAAACGCTAGCAACCATTGGGCCATTGAAAGGCGTTTTTCGCCGGTTATGGAAGAAGAAGTTCGTTCCGAACGAGTTGCGGGATGGAAACGCGCTGTATCGCAAGCACTCGCGCTTGACCCGTGAATACACATCGCTCCTTGATGGGCACTCCAGGAACGTGGAAGTTAGCTCAGCATGAACTCAAGTAGGGCTTTTTGAGAGTGCAGTCGATTGCCCGCCTCCTCCCAAACAACGGAACGTGGATCTTCGAGTAAGTTGTCACTGATTTCTTCGCCGCGATGCGCGGGGAGACAGTGCATGAAAAGCACGTCGGGATGTGCGTTGTCGAGTAGATCGGCGTTGACCTGAAAGCCTTGAAAAGCCTCGAGGCGCTCGGTTCTTTCGTTTTCTTGTCCCATGGACGACCACACGTCAGTGATGACCAGGTTCGCACCAGATACTGCCTCTTCGGGACTGGCGACCCAGCGTGCGCGGGAGCTGCTATCGATGAGATCTGCGTCCGGGCGAAATTCGGTAGGCGTCGAAATTACCAAGTCGAAGTCGAACTGATCCGACGCAAGAATGTAAGAGTTGCACATGTTGTATCCGTCGCCTACAAAAGCGACCGATTGATCGCGAATAGATCCCCGTTTTTCGGCGAACGTTTGCATGTCTGCGAGGAGTTGGCACGGGTGGAAACGATTACTCATTCCGTTGATTACTGGTACGGAGGATGCCGCCGCGAAGCTGCTTATATCGGCATGGTCGTGGACTCTCAGCATGATGATATCGACCAATGTCGAGAGTACACGCGCCGTGTCCCCAATAGGCTCACCCCGACCCAATTGAGTTTCATCTGGTCGCAAGAAAATAGCGTGGCCTCCAAGTTGATGCATGCCGGCTTCAAAAGCTACCCGTGTCCGAGTGGATTTGAGTTCGAAGATCATGGCCATGGTTTTTCCATCGAGCGACCGGTCTTGAACGCCTGAGTCGTGCAAACGCTTAAGCTGAGCGGCGCGTTCGATAATTTGTTCAAGGTCCCCACGAGAAAAGTCCGTGAGGGACAGAAAATGCTTAATCGACATTTGCCTTCAGCCTGGATTCGGTGGGCTTTTTACGAGCCGGCTGCCTGAACGAGCGACGACACGATTGTGACGATTTCGTCAGCTTCGTCATCCGTTAAGTTCAGTGGCGGAAGTAACCGCAGAACCGTATCAGTGGTGACGTTCAACAGCAGTCCTTTTGATAACGCCTGTTGGATTAGATCCGTGCAGGGATTATTGAGCTCGACGGCGATCATCATGCCCTTTCCCCGAATGTCGCGAACATGATTGAGTCCGGCAAGACGATTGGCGAGCCCACTTTTTATACGTTCGCCGAGTTCGGCCGCACGCTGTATCACGCCGCCATCCGTTAGTTCCGTGATCACGGCGAGAGCGGCTGCACAAGAAAGCGGGTTGCCACCAAATGTTGAGCCGTGCGTTCCGGCGACGAGTGTTTCGGCCGCAGTGCCGCGCGCCAAACAAACCCCGATTGGAACGCCGTTGCCGAGCCCTTTAGCCGTCGTCACGGTGTCCGGCAATATGTTTGAGTGTTGATACGCAAAATAGCGACCCGTCCTTCCGTTCCCGGTTTGAACTTCGTCAAGGATGAGCAGCCAGTTTTGGTCGTCACAGATTTCACGCAACTTTGGAAGGTAATCGTCGTTGGGAATTTGGACTCCCCCTTCTCCCAGTACGGGTTCCACAAAAATCGCGACAACGCCATTATTGTTTGCAGCGATATTGGTGATTGCTGTGATGTCGTTGTAGGGAGCACGTATGAAGCCTCCAAGCAACGGTTCGAATCCAGCATGGACTTTTCGGTTTCCGGTTGCCGTGAGGGTTGCCATGGTGCGCCCATGAAAACTACCGTCCATGGCAATTACCTGAGGATTTTCAATTCCGCGTTCGTTGCCGTAGCGACGGGCGATTTTCAACGCCGCTTCGTTCGCCTCCGCACCCGAATTGGCGAAGAAAACGTTATCCATGCCAGAAATTTCGCAGAGACGTGTGGCGAGTTGTGTTTGGAGCGGGATCTCATAAAGATTTGACGTATGCAGTAGGGTTCCAGCTTGTCGCTGAATTGCGTCTGTGACTGCAGGATGAGCGTGGCCTAAACCACACACCGCGATACCGGCGAGTGCATCCAGATAACGGTTTCCATCAGAATCAAAGAGATATGCTCCCTCGCCTCGTTCGAAAGATACTGGTAACCGCCCATAAGTTGGCATTATTGCGGGTATGCTCGACATCGCCTTACCTCCAAAACAAACACGGGCAGCGCTTGCTGCCCGAGAAACCAACGATATTAGTCGAGGAGGCGTTCCTGTCAAGACCCCAGATTGCAGGAGGACACTGCCCTTTTTAATCGCTCGATGCCTTCCAATAATAGGTCGCGGTGGCAGGCGAAATTAAATCGCACGAACCCCTCCCCATTGAAATCGAAACCGTTCGAAAAACCGAGGCCGTGGTTTTCGAAGAACGTGGCGGGATCGTCGACCTGCAGCGATCTAGCGTCGATCCACCCGAGGTAGGTTCCTTCCACGTGAGCCATCGCAATACCCGGTGTTTCATCCACACAACGCTCGAGCAAGTCTCGGTTGACTCGGAGGTATGCGACAAGGTCCTTAATCCAAGAAGATCGATCAAGAAACGTCGCTAAAGCGGCGGTGTATGCGAGCGGCGATATGTGGGACACAAAACCGGTTGTCGCGTCGACGAATCGCTCACGTAACGAGGGATCCGGGATTACCCCGAGTGCACAGTTAAGGCCGGCTACGTTATACGTTTTAGTTGAAGCGATGAGCGTTATGGTCGTGAGTGAGATTTCTTCGCTAATACTCGCGATAGGGATATGCGAGCGGTTTTCATCAAGCACGATCCCCCAGTGAATTTCATCGCTAACAACGATTACGTCATTGGCTATGCAGATTTCGGCAAGCTTCGAGAGCTCATTTTCAGAATAGACACGACCGGTAGGGTTTTGGGGGTTTGAGAGAAGCAGCCCACTAGCCAATCGAGCTTTGTCCTCGATGTCGGCAAAATCGATAGACCACTTTTTGCCGTCGTAAATTAAGGGGGACGAAAGCAGCTGCTTGTTCGAGTTCTCCGGCACTGACAAGAATGGCGGATAGACAGGCGTCATTATGATGAGAGCATCGTCTTCCGAACCGATCGCGCGGCTAGCGATATTCAAACCAGGCACAACGCCGGGAATCCAGATTAACCAATCAGGATCCACCTTCCAGTTGAAGCGTTGCCAAAACCACGCACACGCCGCGTCGACAAGCGCGGGTTGGGCCTCCGCGTAGCCGAGGACGCCGTGATCAATCCGTTCGTGGAGTGCCTCCAGGACGAAATCAGGGGCAGTAAAATCCATGTCTGCGACCCAAAATGGGATCACGTCACGATCGCGGTATTTATTCCATTTCGTGCTGTCGCTGCTCGTGCGATCAATCCTAGTGCTGAAGTCGGCCATGGCGATTAAGTCAAGTTAACCCTACAATGTTGGGCCTAAGCCACTTGTGCGTAAAGCTTGGTGTTCGATGAGCGATGACGTTGTAACAACGATCCGTGACCAGATTGAGGGCAATCCCATCCTTCTGTACATGAAAGGCTCGCCACAATCCCCGCAGTGTGGTTTTTCTGCGCAGACCGTGCAGTGTTTGGTGTCTTGCGGGCAGCGTTTTGCGTACGTTGACATACTCAGCAATCCGGAGATCAGAGCAACGTTGCCTCAGTACGCAGATTGGCCAACGTTCCCTCAGCTATACGTAAATGGCGAGCTAATCGGTGGGTGCGATATCGTGACGGATATGTACGAAGCTGGGGAACTCGAACCGCTGGTGAAAGAAGCCGCTTCATTGGATTCTGATTCAACTAACGACTAGTTCCTCAGCCGGCTAAATTGGGAGTTCAAACCCGGACGCATTGACGATGCTGCAAAATAGGGCCGCTGTGATTTCGGCGTCGTATCTAGCGCTGTGCGCATTGTCTTCGTCAAAGTCGATCCCGGCGCGAGCACATGCTTCACTGAGAACTGTGTGACCGACCGCGACCGCGGCTAAAGAGGCGGTGTCAATGACGCTGAACGGATGGAATGGATTGCGTTTGATGTTGTTCCTCTCGCTGCCAGTTGTTAGGAAGCCATGATCGAAGTGTCCGTTGTGAGCGGTTACGATGGCGCGCTGACAGTGGGCGTCGCGAACGGCACGCCGGACCACACGAAAGCACTCTTGTAGCGCCTCGCCTTCACTAATCGCCTCGCGGTCTGGATCGTTCAAATCGATCCCGGTGACTAGCAAGGACGCGTCTTCGACGTCCATGTCGGCATGGGGGATCAGATCCCAGACGTGAGTATTCGCTGGATAGAGTCGATCGTCTTCCCAGCCGAGTAAAACAATGGCGATTTGGAGTAAAGCATGACGCGACCGATCGAATCCTCCGGTTTCTACATCAATAACAACGGGTAAGTAGCCGCGAAAACGCGCGTTCAACTCCATCGGGCAAGACTAACAGTTTGCAGAGGCGCGTTTCCCACCCATCGTCTGTTTGTGCTCGATCTCTCAGGACTAGGAAACACGGGCGTTTGCCGCTGGGTTGCACATATAGGTGCCTAGAGAGGTAAACTCCGCGTCTTTTTTCGCGGACCTGACGATGAAAGAAAAAATAGTTCTCTCGTATTCTGGCGGGCTCGACACTTCTGTCATTTGCCGGTGGCTACAGGAAACATACGACGCGGAAGTAATCACGTTTACGGCCGACATTGGCCAGGGCGAAGAGTTAGACGCCGCACGAGCCAAGGCCGAGGCCATGGGGGTTGATAAAATTTTTGTTGAAGACCTTACCGAGACCTTTGCTCGGGATTACGTTTTCCCTATGTTTCGAGCAAACACTATTTACGAAGGGGAATATTTGCTCGGGACCAGCATTGCCCGGCCATTGATTGCAAAGAGATTAATAGAGATCGCGAACGAAACGGGTGCGGCAGCCATAGCACATGGAGCAACGGGCAAAGGAAACGATCAAGTGCGCTTCGAATTTGGCGCATATGCACTAGATCCCGACATACGCGTTATCGCGCCGCATCGAGAGTGGGATATCAATTCCCGTGATGCACTGATGAATTATTGCAGGAAACACGCGATTCCTGTCGATTACGAGCAAGCGGGAAAATCGCCATACTCGATGGACGCTAATCTCTTGCACATCTCATATGAAGGAGGCGTTCTAGAAGACCCGGGAACCGAACCCGACGAAGACATGTGGCGTTGGACGGTTTCGCCGGAGGATGCTCCGGACGAACCCCAAACTATCGAGATTGCGTATGAACATGGAGACGCAGTTGCTGTAGACGGGGAGATACTCTCGCCGGCAGAAGTGATTCGGGTGCTCAATGAGATAGGTGGGCGCCACGGCATAGGCCGTAGCGACATCGTCGAAAATCGATTTATCGGTATGAAATCCCGGGGTTGTTATGAGACGCCGGGTGGTACGGTCCTATTGAAAGCTCACCGCGCCATGGAGTCGATTACGTTGGATCGCGAGGTCACGCATCTACGCGATGAATTGATGCCGCGTTATGCGCGAATGATCTACAACGGTTTTTGGTGGTCGCCCGAGCGTCGTGTCATGCAGGCCTTGATCGATGAGTCACAAAACGTTGTTAATGGTTCTGTCCGATTGAAGTTATACAAGGGAGGGGTTCAGGTTGTTGCGCGCTCATCGGCGACCGATAGCCTTTATGACGCTGACATCGTGACGTTTGATGAGGATAGGGGCGCTTACGAGCAATCTGATGCCACTGGGTTTATTCGCTTAAACGCGCTACGACTTCGCGTTGCGGCACGACGTGGACGAAACCGTTGAGAGCGAAGAAAGATTCTGGGTCTAGAACGACCAGAATGATCGTGGATGAATTCGACTAGGGGTCAGTCGTACTCTGTTTTGTCTTTGAATTCGCATAAATCTTCGATAACACAGGCGCCGCAGCGGGGTTTGCGAGCGACACACACGTAGCGACCGTGCAAAATTAGCCAATGGTGGGCTCCCTGTTTGTAGTCGTTCGGGACGACGCGCATTAGGCGATCTTCGACTTCACGAACGTTGTTTCCAGGCGCGAGATTGATTCGATTGGAAATCCGGAAAATGTGAGTGTCGACAGCGATAGTTGGTTCACCGAAAGCAGTATTGAGAATGACGTTGGCAGTTTTTCGGCCAACGCCGGGTAGCGCTTCAAGCGACGAGCGATCTTTTGGAACCAGACCACCATGTTCGTCGAGCAGGATCTTGCAGGTCTTTAGAATGTTCTCGGCCTTCGTGTTGAACAACCCGATCGACTTGATAAAGTTCTTTAATCGATGGATGCCGAGGCGGCGCATGGTCTTTGGATTATTCGCAGCAGCGAACAGTTTCTTGGTCGCTAAGTTGACGCTGACGTCCGTGGCTTGTGCCGAAAGAATCACTGCGATCAGTAGCTCGAAAGGCGTTTGATATTTCAGCTCAGTCTTTGGTTTAGGGGTAGCTTTTTTTAGCCGTTCGAAAATAGCGATGCGCTTGGCGTTGTTCATATAGTGCCATCCGTGCATCTTCCCAAACTAATTATGTCGATCAAAAGAGTCTGCATATCAGGGTACAGTTGTGCAGGTGACAGACATAGGGGCGCTGTTTCTTAGGTTATTCGGGTCCCTGGCTCGGCACCCGTATCAGCGGAAATTAGAAAAACTCCACTGTCTCCGCTTGCAGCAGCAAGCACCATGCCTTCAGATGTTCCAAAGCGCATCTCTCGAGACTCGAGGTTGGCGACAACGACCGTCAGTCGCCCCACCAGATCCTCTGGTGCATAGGCTAACTTGATCCCGGAAAATACGGTTCGTTGGTGGTCGCCCACGTCGAGCGTTAGGCGAAGCAACTTATCGGCTCCTTCGACGGGTTCAGCAGCCACAATTCGCGCCACTCTTAAATCGATTTTCTCGAAGTCGCTGATCGTAATCATAGGGTTGTCCGCAGTTTCAATGTCATCTTCGCGCGATGCATCGACCATGCCTTTGACAGCATTTTTGTCAATACGTTGGAAGAGGGGTTCGAAATCACTAATAGGGTGATTGATTAGAGGTGTACCAATATCGGCCCAGCCCAGCTCGTCGCATCCTAGAAACTTTTCCGACTGTTCGGCCAACCGAGGCAAAATCGGCTTCAAATAGATCACGAGGATGCGGTACATGTTTATCCCGAGAGAACAAATGGCTTGAATTTGGGACTCTTGTCCGTCGGTTTTAGCTAGCTCCCACGGTGCCTGGTTCGCAATGTATTGATTTGCGCGGTCCGCCAGCGCGGTGACTTCTCGTACTGCTCGATTGGTATCACCCGCCTCGTATAACTGCCCGATGGTCTCCTGTGCGTCGACGAATACGTGGAACAGTTGCATGTCGTGAATAGTTGGCGCCAGCGTGGATTCAGAGGATTGATTGATAAAGCCAGCGCAGCGGGAGGCAATGTTTACGATTTTGCCGACGAGGTCTGAATTCACGCGCTGCACGAAATCGTCCCAATTGACATCGATATCATCGTTGTTGGGCGATAGTTTTGCCGCATAGTAGTAGCGTAGATACTCGGGTTCGAGGTGAGCGAGATAGGTTCTTGCGTTAATGAACGTCCCGCGTGACTTCGACATTTTCCTACCTTCGACCGTTATAAATCCGTGTGAATGAATACGTGTGGGTAAGCGAAAGTCAGAAGCCTTTAATACCGCCGGCCAGAAGAGAGCATGAAAATTGACGATATCCTTACCGATGAAGTGGTGGACTTCGGCGACGCTGTCTTTGGCCCAAAATTCTTCGAAGTTGAGATCGTTTCCATCGCAAAAGTTACTGAAACTGGCCATGTAACCAATCGGCGCGTCCATCCAGACATAGAAGTATTTGTCGGTGCCCGGGATAAGAAATCCGAAATAGGGTGCGTCACGACTGATATCCCAAGCTTTTAGGCCCGCGTCCAGCCATTCCTTGAGTTTGTTGGCGACTTCCGATTGGACGGTTTCCGTTGAGATCCAATCGTTGAGGAAGTCCTTAAATTGAGCGAGGTCAAAAAAATGGTGGGTCGAAGACTCCAACGTCGGTGGAGAACCGGAAAGAAGAGACCGTGGTTCGCCAAGTTCCGTGGCGTCGTAAGTCGCTCCGCAGGCTTCGCAATTGTCACCGTATTGATCGTCAACCCCGCAGTGAGGGCAAGTACCTTTGACGTACCGGTCCGCTAAAAACAGCTGCTTTTCTGGGTCGTAGAGTTGTTCTACTTCCTTCGTGAAGATGTAACCCGCGTCTTGTAACCGTTCGTAGATTAATGCCGAGTAGTGTTCGTTTTCTGGAGAATGCGTGGAATGATAATTGTCGTGCTCCACGAGAAAATCTTTAAAGTCTTGTCGGTGATCTATTCGAACTTGGTCGATAAGTTGCTGTGGAGAGATTCCCAACTCATCGGCTTTTAGCATCGTCCCCGTGCCATGGGTATCGTCGGCACATACGTAGATGCACTCGTTGCCTCGTAACCGCTGATAACGGACCCAAATATCCGTTTGGATATGTTCCAGCAAATGACCGAGATGTATTGCGCCGTTGGCGTTAGGCAGCGCGCTCGTCACAAGAATTCGCCGCATGATTGAGAGGTCCGATCTTTAAAGTGTGCGGTGCCGCGCTAACAAAGGCACGGATACTGGTGGCGCACTATATAATGCTAGGCGGGCAGGGGCGAGTAACTTGTATGGGCAAACCGTTAGAGACCTTTCTAGATCCGGTCGTGAATGTTACGTGGCGCGAACTAGGAGCAATCCAGCGAGCTGCGAAATTGGACGGGAAATGGCATGTCCTGATTGAGCTTGGATACCCCGTGGAAGGTTTGAAGGAGGCATACGCTCAGGAGCTCGAACGTTGGATCGAAGACGACGTCGTTCTGGAATTGAAATTCAAAGCCCCAGCTTCCCACGCGTTGCCTGGGGCGAGTAATGTAATTGCCGTCGCATCTGGAAAAGGTGGTGTCGGTAAGTCGACGACGGCCGTTAACTTGGCTGTAGCTTTGGATCGCGCCGGAGCAAAGGCAGGTATTTTGGATGCAGATATTTATGGGCCGAGTCAGGGAATCATGTTGGGCATTCGAGAAGGACAACATCCAGAAATAAGAAATGAGAATCAGTTTGTGCCGATTCGGTGCCACGGTATTGAAGCGATATCCATGAGCATGTTAGTAACCGATAAAACCCCGATGGTTTGGCGCGGACCAATGGCGTCGGGGGCACTCCAGCAACTGTTGCAGCAAACTGCGTGGAGTGATCTGGACTATCTAATTGTCGACATGCCGCCGGGAACTGGAGATATTCAGCTAACCCTATCGCAACAAGTTTCGGTTGGCGGCGCCGTTATTGTTACAACGCCTCAGGAAATTGCGTTGGCGGACGCACGCAAGGGCATCGAGATGTTTCGTAAAGTTTCGGTACCGATAATTGGGATAGTCGAAAATTTAAGTTACTTCGAGTGTGACGGCTGCAGTCGTAAACATGCACTGTTCGGAGAGGGTGGAGGTGAGCGCGTTGCAGGGGAGTACGGGACCTCGCTACTTGGAGAGTTCCCGCTAGATCCTACGATTCGAGAACAGACCGATGCGGGCTTACCGATCGTTGCGATCGACCACACATCGCCGATATCCACGCTCTATATGGATTGCGCGCGGCGAACGGCCGCGGCTCTGTGGCTGATCAGCCGAGATAAATCGCCAACACCAACTCTAGCTATGGACGATCAATGACCATCAAATCGGATCGATGGATACGGGAAATGGCAGAGTCTCGCGGAATGATCGAGCCTTTCGAACCAACTCAAGTACGCCGAGTCGAAGGCCGGCCGGTAATTTCCTTCGGCACGTCGAGTTACGGATACGACGTTAGGTGCGCTCCCGAATTTAAAGTTTTTACGAACATTTTCTCTGCGACAGTCGATCCCAAGGCTTTTGATGATCGTAGTTTCGTCGATGTGCGAGAAGACTCTTGCATTATTCCGCCGAACTCGTTTGCATTAGCGAGCACGGTGGAATACTTCCGGATACCTTCGGATGTTTTGACAATTTGCCTCGGAAAATCTACCTACGCCAGGTGTGGGATTATCGTTAACGTGACTCCACTTGAACCGGAGTGGGAAGGGAATGTGACGCTCGAGTTCTCGAATACGACAACGCTGCCAGCAAGAATATATGCCAACGAAGGGGTTGCCCAGATGCTTTTCATACAGTCGGATGAACAATGTGAAACGACGTACAAAGATCGCGCTGGTAAATATCAGGGCCAAACCGGCGTGACGATGCCGAAAACCTGATCATAGCGATCTGACGTTGAGCTACCTGCAGGCTATCCAAGCTCCGCGCTTGAATGCCCGATGACTAAGTGGCCTTTTTTTACCGGGGCACCTAACGATTCGACTCGTCCTATAACGACGGCGTCATCGTTGAGTTGTTCGAATATGTGAACGACGTTTTCGGGACGGCAAGCGATGACGAAACCGATGCCACAATTAAAAGTTCGCAACATCTCCCGGTCGTCAATGTCTCCTTGCCGTTGTAACCAGTTAAAGACGGACGGTCGTTCCCATGCGCCAAGGTCGATGTTCGCCACCAGGGAACTCGAAAACATGCGGGGGATGTTCTCTATCAAACCCCCGCCAGTTATGTGGGCTAGCCCTGTAACTAACGACACGAGGGGTAATACGGAAGGTACGTATATATGTGTTGGCATCATTAGTTGATTGAGCAAGTTGTCGTCGTTTAACGGACCAAAATCAGCTATGACGCTTCGAATCAAAGAAAAGCCGTTGGCGTGTGGGCCTGAAGAAGCAAGGCCAATGAGAATGTCTTCACTCGCGACAGAATCGCTGGTAATTACCTCGCTTCGTTCGACGACACCAACGCAAAACCCGGCTAAATCGTAATCTTGACCCTGGTAGAAACCTGGCATTTCTGCGGTTTCTCCGCCCACTAGCGCACACCCCGCGACTTCACAGCCATGTGCGATGCCGTTGATGACCCGTTCGGCGATGACGACGTCTAGTTTGCCGCTGGCAAAATAGTCTAGAAATAGAAATGGCTCTGCGCCGACAGCGAGAACGTCATTGACGCACATAGCTACCAAATCCTGGCCCACACCGTCATGCATATTGTGGGCGACGGCGAGAGCAAGTTTTGTCCCGACACCGTCTGTTCCGGTGACCAACATGGGTTCCCGATATTTCTCAGGGAGGCTTGCCAGGGATGCGAAACCGCCGATGTCGCCCAATAATTCAGGCCGATGGGTCCGTTTGGCGGCATCCTTAATTCGTTGCACAAGTTCCTTTCCAGCGTCGATATCGACGCCTGCTTTGCGGTATGTGAGACCCAACTCGTCGCTCCTCACTCAAGCGTGGAAAGATCGGCGAGTTTACCAAACATTTTCGCTACACTGCTGCGGTTTAGCTGCCGATGGTGCGTCTTTTTGTGACGAGGCTGCCAGCTTTGTTGATCTTGATCTGTTCGTGTTTGGAACTACGAGCTGATGTGATCGATTGGCTTTACGATGTCGAAGTTCCAGTTGCAACACAATCTGTTTCGGATACGCGGGCTGCCGCTGCGAGGGCGTTTTCTACCGTGCTGACCCGGGTGACGGGTCTGAAAGCGATACCGCGCAACCCATTACTTGCAGGAGCGTTACGGAACCCGGAGCGTTTTTACGCGCGGTACCGATTTGTGCGTAAGGAGAGCGGAGTCAAGAATAATGTTGATCACGAAATGGTGTTTGAAGTCAGCTTCGATCCTCGCGCGGTCCAGGATCTTGTTCGGAGTGCGGCTCTACCCATTTGGAGCGCGAATAGGCCCCGGATTTTAGCTTGGATCGCTCTAGAGGAAGGTTCTTCTAACGTAGTCGCCAGTGACGATACCAGTCCATGGGTGCGAACAATTAGAGCCCGGAGCCGTGATCGGGGCCTGCTCGTACAGTTACCCCTCATGGACCTCGAGGATCACGAGCGCATTTCCGGCTCGACTATCTTAGGAGGGTTTTCGGAGCAGATACTACGAGCGAGCGAACGATATGCTGCTCAATACGTTCTGACTACAAGAATATGGAAGGATGCAGGCGGGCTTTGGCGCGGTGCTGGTGCTTTGATGTTCGAGGGGAGGCAAACGAACTTCGCGCATGAGGGCGAGACGATCGGTGAGGTTTGCACAGGAGTACTGGACGCCGTCGCGGACGAACTAGTACAACGTTTCGTCGTGTTTGGCTTGCATACGGAAGGGGTAAGTATTTGGGTTTCTGGGATCACGTCAGCCCTGGAGTACGGCGCCTTGTTGAGGTATTTACAATCGCTCGAATTCATTGATCGGGTCGATGTGGCAGAGGTTTCGGTGAATCAAGTTCGAATGGTTGTGCATACAAGGTCCACATTAGGGCGACTGTCCGAACTACTTTACTCAGACGGCGTACTTACCAAGGATGCCAACAAGAACTCTGCATTCGATTCGAACCAATACGTATGGCGGGGTGAACCGTGATTCATCACTTACCAAATCTAATTACGTTGGTACGGTTCGTCCTAATTTTCCCGACCGCATGGTTTATATGGGAAGGAAACTACGCTGAAGCCTTGATCTTGATGTTGGTAGCCGGCTTATCGGATGGACTGGACGGTGCGTTGGCCCGGGGGTACCGGTGGACCAGCAAGTTCGGCGAAATGGCTGATCCATTAGCGGATAAATTGTTAGTCGGGATGGTGTTTGTTTTGCTCACAATTCAGGGGCATATCCCGTTTTGGGTCGCCGTGATCGTGATTGGACGTGACCTGGTGATCGTCTGCGGAGCGATGACGTTTCGCCAACTGTTTGGCGCGCTAGAAATTGACCCGACCCTCATTAGTAAAATTAATACAGGGCTTCAGGTCATTGTCTTGGTCCTAACGTTGATCGATCTCTCGGACATGGAGCACCTGGCTGACCTTGCGGGACTGTTGGTTGACCCAGTAGGCATGTGGCTGGTGGCGGGCTTTTCTCTAGTTTCGGGATTGGACTACGTAGTTACTTGGAGTCGCCGCACAATCCGCCAATGGCGAAACCCTAATGTCAGTTGAGACTGGAAGGAGCGTGCAGTGCCGGGCCAACTTCCTCTGAAATTTCCGCTCCGTGAAGAATTTACTTTGGATCGATTTCGCGCGGGGCTCAATCGGGAATTGATCGAAACAGCTACTTCAAATGAGCGTGTATGGATTTATGGAGAGGCTCGGGTGGGGAAAACGCACTTAGCCCAGGCCGTTTGTGGGCAGAATGAGGGCTCCGTTTTTCTTCCTGCGAAAGCGATACCGCTCGACGATGTTGATTTAGACGGTTACGGCGCATATGAGCAATTGGTTATCGACGATGCTGACTGTTGGTTAGGGCGTCGAGATGTTGAGGAACAGCTCCTAGCGCTAACCGAGACGCGGCTTGCGGCCGGTCTCGGCTTGTTGATGACGGGTTCAGATACGCCGCATAACTTGGGTTTCTCGATCGATGATTTGGGCTCGAGACTACGGTCGTTCCAATGTATGGAGCTCAGATCTTTACCGGATAGTGAAAAACGCCGGTGGCTGGTCGATGAGGCTGGGGACCGAGGACTTGAGTTGACACATGATGTTCTTGAATACCTATTTGCGCGAGTAGGGCGATCGCAAGCAGACCTAGCAGACGTGATCGAAAAGTTGGACTTCGAGTCTTTGGCGCAATCTCGAAAGTTGACCATTCCATTCGTTCGTGAGGTTTTGAGACTTTGAAGAAGTTGGTATGCACGGGAGGTGGCAGTGCTGGCCACGTTATTCCGACGCTGCCGATCATGGAGTATTTGATCGCTCGGAGTTGGCAAGTCGTGTATGTCGGATCGACGAGTGGCCTAGAGGAGAGACTCGTAAAGCCCCTTGACGTCACGTTTCACTCGATCATGACGGGGAAGCTCCGCCGCTATTGGTCGATGGACAATCTGGTTGATTTTTTTCGCGTTCCAATTGGCGTAGCTCAAGCTATACGCATTTTGCGAAAAGAGAGCCCTGATGTTGTTTTTTCGAAGGGCGGGTACGTTGCGTTTCCAATTGTTTTTGCTGCCTGGCTTTGCCGGGTCCCGGTAGTTGCGCACGAATCTGATGTCTCACCGGGATTAGCCAATCGCCTGTGTTTTAGGTTCGTCAATTCTTTGTGCGTCAATTTTGGTTCGATTCGTGCACCTGTTCCCCGGTTAGTCGTTACCGGAACACCGATGCGTAGAGCTTTGTTGGAAGGCAACGCCGAAAGGGGTCGAGAACGCTTAGGTTTCCAACAGAANATACCCATCATTCTNGTGGTCGGCGGGAGTCTTGGCGCTTNGCGGTTNAATNGGCTNNTTCATGAAGCTCTNGNTCTGCTAGTTGATGAATTTGATGTGGTACACGTATGTGGACTTGGAAACGTAGATGCAACCCATGAAAACGACAGTCACTATCGCCAACTTGAATACGTTGACGATGGATGGGGCGACATCTTGGCGTGTGCAGATGTGGTCATTTCTCGCGCAGGCGCCAACAGCGTCGTAGAACTTCTAACTCTCAATAAACCAAATATTCTTGTGCCACTCCCGGCCACAGTCAGTCGCGGAGATCAAATCGAAAACGCTGAATTTGCCCACTCCGCAGGCTACAGCAAGGTGCTCCAGGAAGATGAACTCAATGTCGAAATACTGACTCGGACGATCCGAGAGGTCTTCTCAAATCGTTCGTTTTGGCAGGAACGTCTCTCGAAATTCGGATCAAANGATGCGCTCGCATTAATCATCTCTGAAATTGAAAGGGCGATCGCAGATGTCGATTGANATATAGATACGAACGGTGATCAAATCGCGCGCTCGCGTTATAACCTAGCGAGGAAACCTAGCTGTCTATGTATCGAATACGGACCTTAGATAATATCGCTGAGCGAGGCATTACCACGTTCGCTGCCGATAAGTTCGATGTGGCTGGGGACNTGAAGAGGCCTCATGCAATCTTATTGCGAAGTCATTATTTGTCGATTGACGAACTGGACGATGAGGTCGCCGCAGTCGCCAGGGCCGGCGCGGGAGTAAATAACATCCCCGTTGATGCTTGTACTGAACGCGGCATCGTTGTGTTCAACACCCCCGGNGCTAATGCCAATTCGGTCAAAGAGATAGTTCTTGCGGCCTTGTTACTGTCTGCCCGGGACATTGTTGGAGGGATGCGATTCGTTCGAACTCTGCAAGATGTCAATGAAGAAATTGANGTCCACGCTAAAGTGGAATTGGAAAAAAAACGGTTCAGCGGTCGGGAACTGACCGGCCGAACATTAGGGGTGGTAGGTCTTGGATCAGTCGGTTCACTTGTTGCCAAGGCTGCGCTGGACCTCGGTATGGATGTTGTTGGTTACGACCCGGCGCTGTCCATTGATGCGGCATGGCGTCTTCCAAGCCAGGTTGTCCGGATGGAGAATCTGCCCAGCCTTTTTTCTCGCTCCGAGCTTATTTCTTTGCATGTGCCGGCGAATCCGGAGACGAGGTCAATGATTAATGCCGAGACGTTGGCGAGTTTTCGCCCCGGCACGGCGCTGTTGAACTTTGCTCGCGAAGAAATTGTTGACGTTCCGGCCGTCGTCAACGCGTTGGATGAGGGAATTCTCTCGTATTACTTTACTGATTTTCCAAATTCACTCCTAAGNGGGCACGAGCGAGCGCATGCGATGCCGCACCTGGGCGCATCGACAACCGAAGCCGAAGAAAAATGTGCCGTGATGGCAGCGAGTCAACTCGATACATTTTTGCAGTTTGGGAATATCGAGAATTCGGTTAATTTTCCTACAATTTCGCTGGAACCCAGTGAAGGGTACCGAATTGGAATCTCGAATAGGAATGTCGCGGGTTCACTTGGCGGGTTGTTATCCGTGCTCGCTGATCGTCAGATTAATGTCATCGATTTGATCAATAAAAGCCGCGGCGAGATTGCCTACAACTTGATCGATATCGCAGAGCCACCGAACGATCAGATTCTCGCCGATCTTTTAGCGATTAAGACGGTGATTGGTGTACGCGCGATGGCAAACGAGATTACTTAGTGAATGGATTGGGGCGCCTTTTTTGACGATCCGCAAATCGCATTGGATCTGTTACGTCCAACGTATGGGTATCCAGAGGAGGGAATTCTCCGACGATGCCACTTGCGATGGTCTCAGCTGCCAGTAAAGCGCTTGTGGTGGCTGAACTCCCGTAACCGAGGCTGAGCCACAAATCATCTGCCGCTTGACCAATTATTGGGATTCGATCAGAAGTAACGCAACGCCACCCTCTGTAGCGTTGGACCCATCGAAATAGCGCGTGTCCGAATAACTTCCCGAGNNGCGTGCGATTGGTACGAGTTCCATAGCTTGGATCCCATCTGTCGTGTTCGTAGGTAGACCCGGACGTNAATATTGAAGGGGATGATGGAATTACGTANCCGTCGTCGACGACCGTAGTTCTTAACCGGGCGAGCTTGGGCGAGGTACTAAAGCAATCGATTTGTCCCGGGACCGTCGTGATTTCGAGAGGGGGTAACGCTAGTCGCTGAGGGATTGTTGTCCCCGTGGCAATGACCGTTGTTAGAGATAGATCGTGGCCCAGTACGCCTTTGATCAGTTCGATCCGTGGGTGGCAAATTAAGTTTTTGCAAAGATCCGGAATGCTGACAACGGCGGATTTCGGGAAATAAGCTGCCGAACGGGATAAGGAGGTCCCTGCAATATCNGATGCCTGGTCTGCCTCGACGAATTGGATCCAGTCGCCGAGTGTGTCGGCGATCGATCGAAGTTGAGCNTGCGCCGCGTTAGTACCGTCCAACTGAAGAACGCCGGTGGACGCGGAATTTAGGATCGAGGCAATCAAGGGTATTGAGAATGTATATCCTNGCAGGCGGCGTTTCGCTTCGGGGGATCGAGACCCCGACAGACGCACGTGCGTGATCGCGGTGGGAACACTTGATGTTGATTGGGCGACCTGGCCGGTTGGCTCAAGCAAAGTGACGTTGATTCCTTTTTTGGCGAGCGCATTGGCGGCCGCACATCCAGCGAGACCACCCCCCGCGACCACGGCCTCGGACGGATGAAGCCTGGGTTTGAAAGAGGGTGTTGTTAACCAGCCGCATAGAGTGTGGCGTTTATCAGGCAAACTATTTACGCGTTCTAGTTGAAATCCGTTCCTTTGCAAGATTCTGCGGACGCTACCAGCGGCAGAGAAAGTGGTAACACTCCCACCTACACGAGTGAGGGTGTGTAATCTTGACAGCATCGATTCTTGCCACATGGCTGGATTACGATCCGGGGAGAATCCGTCCAAGAACCAGGCATCTACACCCCGTTGGTCGCGATCGAGAAAATCCCTAAATCCGTTATCAACGTCTCCTATGTATATTGAAAGTTCGATGTCACCGCCTTCGAAGAAGCGACGATGCCAACCGGCAATCGCGGGAGGATATTGATCCAATAGTTGGTTGAAGAACGGTAACGACTGATTCCACCGTTGTCCGACCTGTCTGAGGTCAAGCAGTGTCAACGGATGTTTTTCGAAACTCACGAATCGAAGTCGGCTTGGGTTGGAGCGTTTTTTAAGGAATTCTGTAGCTGTGACCACAAAATTCAAGCCCGTTCCGAAGCCTAGTTCGGCCACGGTAAAAAGAGAATTCCGCGCTATCCGCTGCCCAACTTTTGCAGGCTCCAAGAAAACACGATGGCTGTCGACGGTGTCACCGTTNGAGAAGTAGATGTCGTTATAGCGGGGAGAAAATGCACGCCCATCGCGCATTTCAACCACGGCCGGTTCGATTATGGTGATGTCGGTCGCGACGGATTTTGAATCCATTCGCTCCACGATCCTGGATACAAAGCCGGTTCCGGTAGTCCGGCGAGTAGGATTCCCATGATGTTCTGGGTTGCTGAAACCCCTGAGCCGCAGTAGCAAACAATATCCAAATCGCCGGTAAGCGTNCTGAATTGAGTTCCCTGCGCATCAAACTTGCCGTCGGCCAATAAATTGGCCTCGTAAGGGCGGCATAGAGCGCTAGGAATATGCCCGGCTTTGAAGTCGATGGTCTCGACTTCACCGCGAAATCTCTCTACCGCGCGTGCATCGATCAGTGTGTAGTCGTGATTCTGGANGTCGTCTGCTGATACGGTACGGGTGAGTGGAGATTTGGCGACGAATTGGGATTTCTTCTGCTTAGGAGCGTCCGTGGATAAATTCTCGCCGAGGCTGAGCCAACTACCCAACCCGCCGTTTAGCACTTTGACGTTCTCCATTCCTACCCAACGCGCCATCCACCAGAATCGGCACGCGTAGACGTGATTATTCGAGTCGTACGGAACAATCAACTTGTCGTGGGTGACACCCCAGTCCTGTAAAAGGTCCGTGAATGACTCGCGTGTAGGCAGCGGATGCCGTCCGCGCGAACCGGGGGGAGCAGAAAGATGTGTGTTTAAATCCGCGAAAGTGGCGCCAGGTATGTGCCCGCGAAAATACTCGTTTTGGCCCCAGTCCGGATCATCAAGCTTGGCGCGACAATCGATAACTACGCAGTTTTCAGAACCAATCATTTGCGTTAATTCGGTTGCTTCGATGAGTAGTTCGTTTATAACCATGGACGATCCCTAGCAAAAGCGCAGACAATCGGCTGTTGCGACCCGTACCATTTTATTCTTACCGGAAAGTGGCTCATTTGCTCTCAGTAGTAATTAGTGATTCAAATTGTCAGAATGCGCCCGATGGACCGACTCTACAGGAGTCCTGAATGACTCTTTTCGACTGGTGGTATGGAGTTGTGGGATTGAATCCTTGGGTGGCAGTGATNTACACCCTTGTGGTGACGCACATTACCATCGTGTCAGTGACTGTGTACCTACATCGGTTCTCTGCTCACCGAGCGCTGGAGTTGCATCCGAGTTTGCAGCATTTTTTTCGGTTCTGGCTCTGGTTGACTACGGGGATGGTGACGGTTGAGTGGACAGCAATTCACCGTAAACATCACGCGACCACGGAGACCGAAGAGGACCCTCATAGTCCGCGAATACATGGATTGANAGCTATTCTGTTCCGTGGNACTGAATTCTATCGAGCGGGAGCGACGGCCGATACTNTCGANCGCTATGGCAAGGGAACGCCTGACGATTGGTTAGANAGAAACGTTTATTCGAGATTCTTGTTCACCGGCATTGTCATTGTAGCCATCGCGGATATTCTCCTTTTTGGAAGCATCGGCATCGTGGTTTTCGGCGTTCAAATGCTTTGGATCCCATTCTTTGCGGCGGGAGTAATAAACGGCGTTGGGCATTTCTGGGGTTATCGGAACTTCGAGTGTCCGGATGCGGCGACAAATATTGTTCCCTGGGGAATCCTTATAGGTGGTGAGGAGCTCCACAATAATCATCACACCTACCCGAATTCTGCCAAGCTCTCCGTTAGACCATGGGAGTTTGATCTGGGTTGGCTTTGGATCNGTTGTTTTCAGTGGTTAGGACTTGCTAAACCGCTATATACGGGCCCAATAGTTGAAAGGGTCAATGGCAAGGAGCAGATCGATATGGACACTACATGGGCCGTGTTAAATGACCGGTTTGAGGTCATGGCTCGTTATGCTGAAGAAGTCGTGGGCCCTCTCGTGGAAGAGGAATATCGGCGGGCCGATAAGGCAACAAGGCAAATACTGAAAAGAGCAAAGTCCATCCTTTGTCGGGAAGAGACGCTGATTAAGGATTTAGAACGACAGCGTATAGCACGTATCGTAAACAACATTCCTGTATTGGCNACCATCTACGAAATGCGCATTGAGCTTCAGGCGGTTTGGTTGAAGAGAGGCGGCAACGGTGAAGAGCTGTTGCAGGCGTTGAAAGATTGGTGCCTTACCGCAGAGGCCACTGGCATTCAAGCATTGCTAGAATTTGTGGAAGAACTTAAGTCGTATTCTGTGCCGAAGCTTGCGGCTACTACATCCTAGTAACCGTCGCTATTCCGAGGCAATCGAGTCCGGTTTCAAGTGTTTTCGCTGTCCGCGCACAAAGAGCCAATCGGCTCTTGCGAGCTTTCTCAGGGGCTTCTAGAACAGGGCAAGTTTCGTAGAACCGCATAAAGTGGGATGTAAGTTCGTATAAGTACGCGCAAAGATGGTGCGGCATTGCTTCTCGTCCTACCAATTCCAGAGTTTCTTGGAAACGGCAAAGTTGTAGGGCTAGGCTCCGTTCGTTCTGGTTTTCTAGAACGATATCTTCGCGATACGACTCGGGGTTCAAATTACCGCGAACAAATAAACTTTGAATACGTGCAAACGCGTATTGCAAGTAGGGGGCGGTATTGCCCTCAAACGCCAGCATGCTGTCCCAATCGAACGTGTAGTCGTTAAGACGGTTTTTCGATAGATCAGCATACTTAATCGCGCCGATAGCCACGGCGTTTACCACATTATCGAATTCAACGTCGTCGAGGTTGGAGTTTTTTGAACGAACGACCGTTCTTGCCCTCTCGTGGGCCTGTTCCACCAGCTGATTAAGGGCGATAGTCGAGCCGTCTCGTGATCGAAAGGGCCGACCATCGCCGTCGAGTAATTTACCGAATGGATGGTGTTCTAGTTTCGTTGCTTTGGGAACGAATTCACCGGCACGGGCAACCGCAAATAACATGCGGAAATGTAGGTTTTGTCGTGCGTCGGTAAAATANAGTATCCGATCTGCGTGAAGCACATTGTGTCGGTACCGCAGGGCTGCTAGGTCGGTCGTATGATAAAGGTAACCACCATCGGATTTTTGTACTAGCATTGGCAAGGGCTTACCTTCTTTACCAGTAAACTCATTAAGAAACACGCACTTAGCTCCGTCGGAGAGGCTTAGAAGTCCGACATGATCTAGGTCTCTCACGACCTGTGATAGGTCGTCGTTGTAGGCACTTTCCCCCCGAATATGGTCCGGCTTAAGGGAAATGTTGAGCTGGTCATATATGCTTTGCAGGTGCGAAGACGAAAGTTCGATGTACTGTTTCCACCGAGTCAAAGCAGCCTCCTTTCCGGACTGCAAATCGACGACGAAGTTGCGAGCGGTTTCTGCGAAAGAGGGATCTTGTTCAAACTTCTGGCTCGCCAGAGCATAGACCTGATCCAGGTTTCCGAGGTCGTCGCTCGACGGCCCTGGTTCGTCCAAATAGGTCACCAACATACCGAACGGTGTTCCCCAGTCGCCAATGTGGTTTTGCCGGTAGACGTTGTGGCCTAGTATTTCTAGGGTCCGAGCCATGGCATCCCCAATGACGGTGCTNCGCAGATGTCCTACATGAAGGGTTTTCGCCAGGTTGGGAGAGGAATAATCGATGACGATTCGCTCGGGACGGGGTACGTGCGTCACTAGATCCGCGCGCGNGAGGGTTCCCGTAAGAAATTCCTGACTTAGCGTGAGATTGATGAANCCAGGGCCAGCAATCTCGGTTTCCGCAACGATTCCGGTCAAATCGGTGGCGTTGATGACGTCTTCCGCCAGCTTCCGCGGATTGGTTCTCAAACGCTTGGCTACGGCCATGGCGCCGTTGGCCTGATAGTCACCAAATTCGGGACGGCTAGCTGGCGACACCAAGGCGGGAGCTGATTCATTGCACACGCGTTCGAATGCGTCGCTCAGACAGTCGTTGAGAAGTTGGCGGACGTTCATGGACTCAGATGGGATCTACGTCTTCGGCCTGTTGACCTTTGGAACGCTCAACCACGGTGAAAGCCACTCGTTGGCCATCTCGGAGGTTACCTCGGTGGTCCCCGTGAGCCGTAACTGACCGGTGGTGAACAAATATCTCATCACCATTTTCGCGAATGATGAAACCGAAACCTTTACTACGATTGAACCATTTAACGACACCTTCTTCGCGTGGCGCGTCGGATGGTGCAGGTCGTCTCTGGTCACCGCCCCCACGACGTNGCCGCGGTGATGCTTTAGGCCTCGAGGAACGCGAGTGCTCCTTCGTGAGGCGTCCGTCAACNCGAACGGTGATTAATGAGGCAAAGATCGAAGCGATTGACATCGATACCAACAGGTACCACAAATTCTCAGGGAATAATTGGTCGTAAATTTGGGTTGCGACGCCAATGAAGAAGAGCGACGCAGCGACNGAGGTGACAAGGACCTTCATGAGAGTGATCCGTAAAAGTTGCGATCATACCTTAGGGAGGAGGAATCCTTCAGGCAGTTTGCGTTGCAGGACGTTTCGATCGAAGAAGATGTCGACAAACAAGGCCGCGATATCGAGGCCTAGAGATCGCGTAAGAGACGCTGCGACGTGCTGGTGCCTGGTCGCGACTCTTCACGTCGGCGGCGGGCAGTTAGAATCAATATGGGTTCAAGTGGCACGCCGGCCATTCCCTGACGAATCCCAGTTTCGGCAAATTCGATTATTTCCGCGACATCGGTACCGGTCACCAGGTGTCCGAATACCGCGTACCCCGGTTTTCCGGGTAGAGCATCGAGGTGCGTATTCGCNTCTAAATTAATAAAGAATTGACTGTTCGCTGAATCTGGGTCCGCTAGGCGGGCCATCGACAAGGTTCCTTTCCGGTTCATCAAGCCGTTGAAGGACTCGTTGGGGATATTGCGGGGCCCTTCGCGACGTTCCATATGGACATCGTAACCTCCCGTCTGGATGACGAATCCTGCTATGACCCGGTGAAAAATGAGCCCGTCATAAAACTCCGCTTCGACTAGCTCTAGGAAGTTGGCAACGGTATGCGGCGCGCGTTCTTCGTCCAATGTCGCGATCATGGTTCCAACCGAAGTCGTCAAGATAACTTGCGGCTGGTCAGCGTTGGCCTCCGTAGTGGAGAACGCGATCATGGCGGTAGTGCCGATTAAGATTAAACTTCGCATGAACAAACTGTATGCGCGATTTTGGCTAAGCACGTAAGTATGCAGCCAGTTCCACCATGCAGCATTCGCGATTTTCGTGGCTGTGGGCGGTCAGTGACGCATTTCGTCGAGAAGATGTTGAGTTGCACATTTACGTCACATATGAAATAGCTCGCCAGGCTATAATACCAGGGTGAAACGAACCCGTTTCATTGTGAGCGGCCGATCCGACGAGGGGTTGCGCCGCGACTCGAATGCATGGTTTTAAGACTTGGGGTCTTATGTCCGAACCTCAAATTAGCCTGACGCAAAGNNCCGCCCTTGTTCCAAGGCACGTNGCCATCATCATGGATGGAAATCATCGTTGGGCGAAACGTAAGTTTTTGCCGGGCGCCGCGGGACATCAAGCCGGTGCTCGAAACGTGAGACATGTTGCTGAGCTGTGCGCCGATTTGGGGGTCGAATACCTCACATTGTTTGCGTTCAGCACAGAAAATTGGAATCGGCCGCAAAGAGAAATTGATCTGCTGATGCGACTGATGCGCGGTATGCTGGAGAATGATGTTGAAGAGTTACACGCCAAAGGTGTACGACTTCGCATCATCGGTGATCGGAGTAAATTCTCGNCAGAAATTCAGTTGCTCATGGCTCGGGCTGAGCAAGTAACGCGGTTAAATGATCGGTTGTATTTGACGATTGCAGCCAACTACGGTGGTCGTTGGGACATTGCCCGTGCCGCGCGTGAAATGGCCATGGCAGTCGAGCGAGGTGAGCTTGACCCTCGTTCGGTCGACGAGGATACGTTCGAAAATTACCTGTCCATGCGGGATTTACCGCAACCGGATCTGTGCATACGTACTGGTGGCGATCGCCGTATTAGCAACTTCTTGTTATGGGATTTGGCGTACACAGAGTTGTACTTTACTGACGCTTATTGGCCAGAGTTTGACGAGATGCTTCTTGAATCGGCGTTTAGTGANTATCAAGGGCGACAACGACGCTNCGGTAGGCGCACCGCGTAGTGCTCNGGGTCCGNGTGATCACGGGTCTTGTCCTAGGGCCCACAGTGGTTGCTGCAATCGTCTTTCTGGAACCTTGGCAACTAGCGCTACTTTTCCTTCTGATCGTTAGTCTCGGGTTATACGAGTGGGCTGGACTGTCGGGAATCCCCACACCATTTCGAGTGGTTTACGCGTTTTCTGGTGCATTAGTGGGGATTTTTTTCTGGTTCAATCCGGACATCTGGTTTCGAATTGTGATTGCGGTCGCTGCGGTATGGGCAGCTGCAGCTGTGGCTGTGTTTAGTTTTCCGCGACTTTCACCACTTATTAGAGCACCCGTCGTGATGGGATCTCTAGGTTGGGTCGTGTGTATGGGAGCTTGGCTCGCCGTGAACGTGATTCGCCAGCAACCGGACGGTCGTTGGATGGTTCTTTGGCTCATCGTAGTCATCGCGGCAGCGGATACTGGAGCCTATTTCGCCGGTCGCCGATTTGGCAGCAAGAAACTGCTTCCCAATGTCAGCCCGGGAAAAACATGGGAAGGTGTGTGGGGCGGATTAGTCCTGGCGGTTTTGATAGGGCAGATTGTGGTAATAAGTAGCGGACTTATCAGCCTATTTGGGATGTTCGGGTGGTTAACTTTGGCTGTATTTGTTGTCGCTGTTTCGGTCGTGGGAGATCTCTTCGAGAGTGTCGTCAAACGAATCTCCGACGCAAAGGATTCGGGCAATATCCTTCCGGGACATGGAGGGGTTCTTGATCGAATTGATTCTCTACTTGCTGCAGCGCCGCTTTATGCGCTCGTGACGATGCTGTTGTGAGCGTGTACTGCTATGATCCTGATCCGGAGCTGCCTTTTTCGGAATCCCCGATGGGCAACAGCGCAACCTGAAGACGGTTAAAAGGTTCCAGATCGAACGGCATGGAATTTCTTCAATACGTACTGTACTTGCTACTGACGCTCGGCATTTTGGTGACGGTTCATGAATTCGGACATTTCTTTGTTGCACGAATGTCTGGCGTCGATGTACTTCGTTTTTCTATTGGATTTGGTCGTCCGCTTCTGACTTTCACCGATTCGAAGGGGACTGACTTTGTATTAGCGATGATCCCGTTAGGTGGCTACGTCCAGATGCGCGAAGATGGGGCTGACGGCGAGGTGGACTCTATTCAGCCGGCCAAAATATTCCCCAATCTTTCAGCCAGTTGGCGAATTGCGATTGCGTTGGGTGGTCCGGTCGCAAATTTCTTGTTTGCTTGGATGGTCTACTGGGTACTTTTTGCTGTTGGCACGACGGTGGTCGTACCGGTGCTGGGCGCACCCGATTCAGGGACGGTCTCTCACTTTGCAGGCATCCGCGGTGGCGAGGAAATCGTCCAAGTTGACGACGTACCGACGCCGTCTTGGTCCCAAGTAAATATGCAATTAGCGGCGCGGCTGGGAGATTCGGGNAAGATCAAGGTGANCNCGACTCGACACGGAAGCAGGTCAGATTATTGGTTGCCCATTGATCGTTGGCACGCCGGAGTTGATGAACCGAATTTGATGGATTCGCTTGGCCTGACGATGAGCTTTGAACCCGTTATCGCGCGAGTAGAGATGCGTAGTGCCGCCGAANAGGGAGGATTATTGTCAGGGGACCGGATCCTATCGATCAACGATGACGAGGTGACGAGTTGGACGGANTTTGTTGATCATGTGCGGCGCGGGCCTGAGATGGAATTAGTGCTGTTGGTTCGACGGCAATCTGGAGACATCTTCCTATCGGTTACGCCAGAGAAGCGAGAAGACGTTGACGGGAGCGTTATTGGGTTTGCGGGCGTAGCGCCTGCTATCCCCGCTCGGAAAATACAGTTTTCTGTCGGCGACGCGGCATGGCGAGGAATCCAGGAAGTGCACGCAAAGACGACGTTAACGTTGGGGCTGTTGAAAAAAATGGTCGTTGGTCTTGTGTCGACCCGTAATCTTTCTGGGCCCATCACGATTGCTAAAGTGGCNGGTGATTCGGCACAAGCCGGCTGGGAGGACTTTTTCAACGTCCTTGCACTTCTCTCAATCAGTTTGGGAATCATCAACTTGCTTCCNATACCGTTACTGGACGGTGGCCATGTGCTGTTTTACGGGATTGAGGTTGTAATCGGAAAGCCGGTTCCAGCGCGCGTACAGGCCCTGGGTGTGCAGATTGGCATCGTCGCTGTAGCGGGTATGATCATGCTCGCCTTCTATAACGATCTCGCACGGCTGCTAGGTTAATTCAATGCGGACGTTACTCGTCATATACCTTTTGCTGGTCACATTACCGTTGCGGTCCGAGATCGCGAGCTTTGAACTGTCGGATATCCGATTGCAGGGNTTACAACGGGTATCTGCGGGTACTGTCTTTAANGAATTACCCGTGAATGTTGGAGATTCCATCGATAGCGTAACCATCCGCCAACTCATTCGCGTTTTATTTCGTACCGGTTACTTTGATGACGTCACGATGGCGCGTGATGGCGACATCTTGATCGTCACCCTGCGAGAACGGCCGGCGATTGAGGTAATCCAGATCGAAGGCAATAAGGCGATTAAAGACGAATCGTTGTACGAAGGTTTGGCTGAGCAAGGATTGCGGGAAGGTGAAATATTCAAGCAGTCGACGCTTGAGCGAGTTGCCATTGAACTCGAGCGCCAATACGTCGCCCAGGGACGCTATGGATCGGGAATCGAGACGAAGGTCGACAAACTGCCTCGTAACCGTGTCGCCATCTCAATCGATATTGAAGAAGGAAAGAGTTCTGGCATCCGGCACATTAACATTGTAGGGGCGACTGTATTTGAGCAAGACGAATTACTTGACNAACTTGAGCTTAAGCATCCGACGCTACTCGGGTTTATACGTGGGAAGGACAAGTATTCCAGGGAAAAGCTTCAAGGGGATATAGAAGCGCTTGAGTCTTACTACCAGGATCGGGGATATGTCGAATTTCGTGCGGCATCGACACAAGTCAGCGTAGCGCCCGACCGTCGTCAGGTCTACTTAACGATTAATGTCGAGGAAGGCGCGAAATACACCGTTAACCAGGTGGACCTGGTTGGGGAGCTCGGGGAGGTCAAACCGGAACAGCTCGAGGCGCTTTTCGTCGTGCAGCCAGGGCAAATATTCTCGCGGGCACGGGTTACTGCGACCGAAGAACGNATTACGGGAGTATTGGGCAACTCGGGGTACACCTTTGCCGAAGCAACCGGAATTCCNGAAGTCCACGATGACGGAAGTGTGGACGTGAAATTTATGGTGAATACAGGTCAGCGAGCGTACGTNCGTCGGATTTCCTACNTTGGAAATGCGACGACGCAGGATCAAGTATTNCGGCGTGAGATGCGACAGTTAGAGGGAGCGTGGGCGTCAACCCGGGCGATTGACCTTTCTAAGATCCGCTTGGAGCGTTTAGGTTATTTTCAGGAAGTGAACGTCGAAACTCCGGCGGTCCCAGGCCGGGACGATCAGATCGATGTTGAGTTTTCGGTGAAGGAGCAGCCTACGGGCGCCCTCTCGGGAACGTTGGGTTATGCAGAATATTCTGGGTTGATACTCGGGGCTAGTTTTCAGGAAACAAATGTCGGTGGAACTGGTAACAGTTTTGGTCTCGGAGTGAGTTGGAGTAAGTATATGAAGTCGATCAACTACAATTTCTTTGATCCGTACTTTACAGCGGACAGTATTAGTCGCGGATATAATCTGTCTTATCGAGAGACAAATTACGANGCTCGTAATTTGGCGCGCTTTTCCACCGACTCGCTTGGGGGTGGTGTTAATTTTGGATTCCCGCTGAGTGAGACCCAACGCTTGCAGTTCTCACTTANNGTGGAGCAGACCGAGATCACCGNGGGATTTCTTGCGGCTCAAGAAATTTCTTCTTTCGTCAATGCCGAAGGGAANAANTTCCTAAACTACAANCTAGAGAGTTCNTGGCGCAGTTCAACTTTGAATCGAGGGATGTTTCCTACGCGCGGACAGTCTCATATCGGATCCCTAGAGGTCGCGATTCCGAGTAGTGACCTTGAGTTTTACCGGGTGAATTACAAAGGCGACTTTTATTTTCCGGTACCGTTCGTCCCGCAATCCCAATTATGGGCACTGCGGCTAAGAGCCGAACTGGGATACGGAGCAGCATTCGGATCCACGAACACCTACCCATTTTATGAACATTTCTTTGCAGGTGGATTTGGCTCGGTGCGCGGATTCGAAAACAGTACACTTGGTCCTCGTACGCAACCGATCCAGGGGATCTATTATCGGGATGAAAGGGGCGACCCCTTTGGTGGTAACGCACTAGTCGAGTTAAGCGGAGAATTGATTTTCCCGATACCGCTAGTCGAGCAGATCGGTCAGATACGCTCCCTCTTTTTCGTCGACATTGGCAACGTCTTCAACACGGATTGTCCCTCGGGTACCGTCAATTGCTTCGACTTGTCATTGGAGGAATTACGCTATTCCACGGGACTCGCGATAACGTGGCTTACGGCAATGGGGCCGATGTCGTTTGCGCTGACATTCCCGCTTAA
>PBAA01000013.1 GCA_002715785.1 Gammaproteobacteria bacterium
GCCGATTCGATGAGCAATGACATCCGGTCTACTCCGTAAATACGTAATTGCAGCGAGGGCATCATCGGCAAAATCTGCGGTAGTGGCCGTGGAGATGTTCCCCGTCGATTGAGCAAAGCCACGATCGTCATATCGAAGTACGCCGACGCCGTGCCGTGTCAGATAATCGGCCAACACCCAGAAGGGTTTGTGACCCACGATGGTCTCGTCCCTATCTTGAGCACCGGATCCAGTAACCAACACGACGACGGGGTAATCCCCCGTTTTCGGTAACGTCAGCGTGCCAGCCAGGGTGACATCAGGAGCTCCTCCATCAAAGCTCACGTCTTCGATATCGTAAGGAAACGGTGGTTTCGGATTCTGTGCACGAGCACGAGCTGAGTCTTTATCGACTCGCCCAAGATTAAGTTCCAGGTCCGCCGATTGGGACCATCGCCCCCTAACCAATAAACCGTCACGACTCAAAGTTCCAACGTATCCGGCATTGATGGAATCGACGTTGAAGGACAATTGCTCACCATCGAAAGAAACGGTATCAGCGGGGATGCCATAAGCATTCTGGTCGGGACTGTCGAACCTCACCAAAAGTCCATCGTCTCCGTTTTCGACGTGGACAACGATTCGAAGGTTCACCTGCGACAGTGTGCCTTCCCACACGCCGACAATCCGATCCACAACCACGGTGTCAATAAAGGCGGCTTCAGTTAATTCGTTGGCTGGCCCACAACCCAGCAGCAAAAGCGGGGTTAATACAAGGTGCCAGGCTCGTCGCCCTACGCGACCGCGTCCGCTCCTTGGACGCGAGGAAAAAATGGGCCTAGCGGATTGCCTCGAGCAAACTTTCATCTTGAAGGGCCGCACGAACTGTATCGACGATCGCCTGGGTCTGGGAATCCACTTCGAGATTGATCCGATCCCCTACTTCGAGTCGGTTAAAGGTTGTCCTAGCCAGGGTCTCCGGTATGAGGCTGACGACAATCGCCGCTGCCGAACGATCCACCTCGGCGATGGTTAGGCTGACCCCATTAAGGGCAACGAAGCCCTTAAGCAGGAGATAGGCCATCCACTCCCGCGGCACGACTACGGTGACTAACCGATGACCACCATCAGAAGCTATATCACTTACGACGGCTACTCCAGCAATATGGCCCGAAAGAATGTGGCCGCCGACTTCGTCGCCGACCCGGAACGAACGCTCAACATTAACGGTCGTGCCTGGCGCGAGCTCGCCCAAGTTCGACAGTTCGACAGTTTCCTTAATGAGATCGAAACCAACCAACGACCCATCGATTTCGGTCGTCGTTACGCACGCGCCATTCACCGCGATCGACGCACCAAGCTCGAGACCTGCAACAAGGCCACCAAGATCAACGGCGATACGCGTTATTCCGGCGCCGGTCTCGCTGGAGACAACATTGCACACGCCTTGAACAATACCGGTAAACACACCGAGCCCGTCTTGTGATTATGAGTGATTAACCTACGCGGGTTGGGCGCAACGAATCAACCTGCAAATTCAGCCTCTGCTTTTGCCAATTGGTCCCGTCGAATGCGATCTCGGTCAATGTACGTGATCCACTGATTGCAGATCCGTTCGACGGATTCATTCTTATCGGCTCGAGCGTGCCGACGGGCAGTCACAAAAGTGCTTCGTGCCTGCGTCAGTCGATCTCGATTAAATAAGCACATGCCCAAAACGATTTCTGCGTTGTATTCGCGATCAACCCCTTTTTCGAGCGCACTATCGGCGGCATCCGTACACTTTTTGTACTGATCCTTCTCCAAGTAAAGCTGCGACAACCTTGAGAAAATCTCACCGTCATCTGACAACTTGCCAGCGTCTTCCAGAACGGGAATGGCATCGTCAACATCTTGCGCAAGCTGGTATGCCTGTCCGAGGCTCTGCAAGTTCTTCGCCGTCGATTCAACCAACTCATCGTCAAATCCTTCCTGAATCCACTTCGCCGCTCGGAAAGGAACCTCTTCTTGCATCAAGAGGCCACCGTAATTGAGAACGTCACGTTCACGATCCAGAAATCCACCAGCGTGAGCGACCTCCATAGCCAAGACTTGCTCGCGCTCAAAGCCTTCTTGTCCGTATATCCCAGCTAATTGAACCCAATAGTCGCGTTTCGGATAGTCCCGAACCAGCACATGCAGAACGTCGAGCACGCGGTCCCATTTATCCTGTTCAAAATAGAGGAAACGAAGCAGCTGCCACCAGTTTTCCTTGATAGGCAACATGTCGCGCGCTTCGGCCATTGAGATCGCAAGCTCAATCTGCTCCGTCGCGCCTGGGTAGTCCTTCATGGCGTAATACACCTGTCCCATGAAGTACCTCGGATTTGGACCCGGGTCGTCACCAAATTCTTCTTTTTTCTGAAGCCAAATTTCCATCATATCGAGGGACCGCTGATGTTCTCCCTCAACAAAATAGAGCTGAGCTAGTGAATACATGGTTCCGTGCTCAAGCCCTTCGGTGATGTCGTCCCCTTGCTCCAGTACTTTTTCGTAATAGTGAATGGTCCCCGCGTTGTTCTCTTTCGACCACATGATGACCGCAAACATCGAATAGACCTGGCCCAATTCGTTGCCGTTATAGCGACGGCTGCGCTGCTCCATGTCGACCAGGACTTCCAACGCGGCGTCGTACTCTTTGAGGTCCATCAATTCCTGCACCTGGGCGAACTTCCGGTACGTCATTTCAGAGATGTTGGGAACGCGTCGCGCCTTTCTTCGTTTTCGCTCTTCAGCCGCAAACGCGACCGAGTCCATGGCTGAGAATGATTCAAAGCCCGTAACTTCGCGTACCGCTTGCCCGCCGAAGTCGAGCAAAAGAACCGCGACAAGAGAGGCCATTAGTTTTTTCACCCGCTTCTCCTAGGCGTCCGTCAACTCGAACGTAATTCGATTCCGAACACCGCCGACTTCAATGGGCTCACCATTGACGACCTTCGGTTTATATTTGAACTTGAGCGATGCATTCATTGCCGCACGATCGAAGATACCGGGCGGCTTCGAATCAAGGACCTTTGGATCGCGAACAGCACCGGTTTTGGTCACAGTGAACTCGAGCAACACATATCCCTCAATCCCTCGGGCCGCCGCCCGTCGAGGATACATTGGCGCGACCTTGACGATCGGCAAATATTCACCATCTGACGAAAATCCTCCCGCTCCTTGAAGATCGATATTCACGTCGACCTGCACCATGCCTATTTCAACACCCGCAGAGGTCGTCGCATCGAACGTCGGCTTCGGCATATTTGGCGGCGGTTCATCGGGTGGGGGCGGGGGCTTGGGCTTACGTTGTTTGACGATAAGCTCCTCGTCCTCTTGCAATCGAACAAAGTCGAGGATTTTTCCGCCTTTGGCCTCGTTCAACCCGCTTTCGTCCGTACTGATCACTGCCTGCATGACGTAAAGCAGGACGACGGTGACGATCGCTCCCACAAAAACACTGGCAGAGTATCGTTTAACCACGGCGGTACCCTCTATTAGTCCTCAGTTGAAATCGCAACTTCCGTCACGCCCGCACCTCGGGCGGCATCAAGCACACCCTTCAATCGTTCATACTTCGCCAAGCGATCCGCCTGAATGACGATCCCTCCTTTGGGATTTTCAGCATGTAAACGCTCGATGTGCGCACGTACCGTCTCCGGATCAACCTTATTTTTATCGATCCAGATATCCCCATTCGGACCGATGGCCACCAGAACGCTCACCAGCGGCTTAGCCGCATCGGTTAACGCGTCGGGTCGGAGCACATCAATGCCCGCTTGTTTAATGAAGGTCGCGGTCACGATAAAGAATATGAGCATGATGAACACCACATCCAACATCGGCGTCAAATTGATATCTGAATCATCCGAAGACCCTGAAAATCGATTCATCCGGCGCGCCATCAGCTAGAACCCTCGACGGCTTCCAGAGTCAAGTGGTCTTCTAGGAGTTCGGTTTCTCGATCAATCTTACGGCGAACAAACGTAGAACCCATGATGCCCGTGAGCGAGGCAATCATTCCACACATCGTGGGTATGGTCGCTTGTGATACGCCGGCAGCCATCGATCGGGCATTTCCACCTTGGCTCGCCATGGCATCAAACACCGAAATCATGCCCGTCACCGTGCCAAGCAACCCCAGCAGCGGACAGAGGGTTATACAGGTGAGAATAAGCGGCAAACTGCCGCGTATCAGCGCCCTCGTTTCGGAAATAACCGAAGTTCGAATTGCACGAGCGCTCCAAGAAGTGCGCTCAGCCCGACCGACCCATTGGCCGACCACGCCATCCACGATCGCTTCGTGCTCGAAGAAAAAATACCAGATACGCTCGAACAACAACGTCCACATCAAAAATGTCGTCGCCGCGATGTAATAAACGACGTTCCCGCCGAGTTCAAAGAACCCAACGATCGCGTAATAAATATCTCCCACGCGCGATTAGCCGAGCGTCTGCCCGGATTCCTCAGCGTGCTGCGCGATCAAGCCTTGTGCCTGCTCTTCCAGTACATGCGTTACGGATCGACTGCGTTGCGCCAGAATTGCATGCAACAGTGTCGTAGGTATCGCGACACACAGGCCCAACACCGTCGTCATCAACGCAATCGAAATACCACTCGCCATAATTTTCGGATCACCCGTACCGAAGAGCGTGATGGCCTGGAACGTTTGAATCATCCCAATAACCGTGCCGAGCAGACCCATGAGAGGGGCAACCACCGAAATCACCTGGATAATGTTGATGAATTTGGTTATCGACGGTGTTTCCTGCAGGATTGCCTCGCCAAGTTTGAGATCGAGTGTTTCGACATCGACCCCGCGATTATCTTCGTGGACTTTGAGGACCCTTCCGAGCGGATTATCGTCTGTCGGTGAATCGGCATTGTCACGTTGTTGGTTCACCTTGCGTCCTACCAACGAAAGATCGACGAGACGCCATAGTGCAAGTAACACACCGATGATCCCGACCCAGATGATGATCGCTCCCATGATGCCACCCTGACCATTCACAAAGCCCTTGCCAATGGATCCGACTTGCTCACCCAACGTCGCTTTCTCGACCTCAAGGCTCAATAACGACCCTCTGGTCGGATCGACGGCCAGTGGAACCATTTCTCCACGATCCGCGCTAAAAAGGCCTTCGGCCGTGCTCTGAAACTCACTCGAAGGTTGACGGGCCAATTCCACGAGAGCGCCAACATCAATGTCGTAATTTAAGTAGCCGTCCTCACCAACAATATTAAACGCACCAACGCGCACGACTTGCCGTTGTTCTTTAATACCATCAAGCCGGTTGACGGTGGTGGTGAAACGGGAAACTTCACCCGTTCGGTTCATCTCTTGTTGCAGCGCTTCCCACAATTCCGACATCTCTTCAATGGAAGCCAACTGCGTCGCACTACCCATCTTGACGGCTAGTTCACCCAACGGTTCACCGCGACCTGGGTATTCAGCACTGACGATCGAACCCTCGAAGACACCGCGCGTGTCGCCCGCAACTTGTTGCAGAACGCCAAATAGTTCGCGCAGGGATCCAAGACGCTTGTCGAGTTGCTCCGTCATATTCCCGATACGAATTTCGTTCTCTTCAAATTGGGTTTCGAGCCGTTCACTGCGAAGCTCTTCTCGCCGCTTTTCAGCGTTGGCGTCGTCCAGCATCCCCTGCTGGTTTGTCTTCTGGGCGAGGAAATCCCTCTCCCGCTGCACGTGCTCGCGACTTTCAACGACACGTCGTTCCTCCACGTTTTTTAGGAGGTCGCCCAGCGTATCCGCAGGCACAACGTCAAGCCCCACTTGTATGACAGCACTTTCCTCGGTCGCTGCTTCTTCCGACTGGACACTAATCGCAACAAGCCCTGCGAGTGCGATGAACATGCCGTGTTTTATTCGAGTTCGTACATTCATGCTCAAGACTCCGGTGCAATAACGGGCACAGCGAACAAGCCGGCCGTGAGTTGTTTACGAGCCATTTTGATACCCCGGCTCACAGAGGTCGCATAGTCGGACTCGTCAATCTCTTCATACCGTTTGGATTGTCTATTCCACCAGCCAGTAATTTCCCGATCTTTAGACTGCCAAACAAGCGCCACGCGTCCGACTTTCAATAAGTCAACGATGATGTCTGAGCCGTTGAGTGTGATCGTGTCGCTGTATGCTTCAAGCGTCCGACCGTATTCGTTCTCAATCTGGTACGCGCCAAGGACCTGACTGAATTTCTCGGATACCGCCACGTCCGCGCGATCCATAATCGTCCGTAATCGCTCGATACGCTCTCGACGTTCGTCAATACGGAAAGGGATGTCCAAGCCCACAAACTGATCAATTCCCTCGATCATGCGCAACATGAGCGGCATCACCTGTCGTTCGACTTCAGTGACTCGATCAATCGAGGCCGCCAATTCCCTCATCTCTCGTTCTTGCACTGCAATCTGTCGCTCAAGCTGACGGTTGTATACCTGCAGACCCTCAATTTCTTTTAGCACCACCTTGTAATCCGCATAGAGCTCTCGGGTTTGTTCGGTGGTGGCATCAATTTTGACTTGAGATATTTTGGCCTGCGCATTAATTTGCTCGGCCACTTTGAAGATGTCGTTGATAACCGTCGCGCCGGGGCTCACCGTCATCACGGTAAGCGAGAGTCCGACCAACAACATCGACAATCTTGATACTTGGACGTTTTTCATTCGACTTCCTACAGGAAACAAAAAGTTCAACCCCAAACAACGTAAGCTTTCACCAAGCCTACGCTGTCCGAAAAACATACGCCGCGATTAGCGTTCCGCGAGAAATGATTCAACAAGCCAGTGCTTGTGGCCCAGCTTATTGATCTTCAGGACCTTCCACGCCCCCATCCACGGACCGTGAAGGATCAACAAAGCAGATAAGGATGTCAACACACGAAACCACTCGATTTTGCGTGTAGATACATGGCATCACGACCGTATCAAAACGGCTGTAATGGCGATGCGCATTCCAACAAAATCCGTCGCTCCTCGACAACGTTTAGCCGCGGGTAACCCGCTTTACCTTCTTTTCGAAATTGGCGTCGCCCCGGGATCGCTTTCGTGATTCGTCCCACTCGAGCTTGGTGCGACAGATTCTCTGTTTTCGATGGCTTCCGGAAACCGGCAAATTCTTGCAAATCACTCGATCCAGTTCCAAGGTTGCAGCGTCCTTTCGGCTCTCAGAGCCAGCCACAACGCACAAGCTCACTAGGCAACACAATGCACCCAGCGCGCCAACATTCATCCCACGTGTTCCTCGAAAAACGTCAAGGTACGTTCGCGCGCAAGCTCTGCGGACGTCGCGTCATAACTGGCTCGGTGATCGCAGTTGAATCCGTGATCGGCCGCGTAAACATTGACGTCAACATCCGGCAACGCTTTATTGATCTTCTCGACGTCGGTCATGGAAATGTGCGCATCGAGCTCGCCAAAATGCATGATGACGGGGCACTGGGCAACTTGCTCTAATTCGCCCACTATTCCTCCGCCGTAGTACGCCGACGCACACGTAATACCCGTCAAACCACATGCAGAAAGCCAAGTTAAAAGCCCACCGTAACAATACCCAACAACCCCAACATTCCCGTATTTACCGGCTTCTTCAATGGTCGCCTGTAAATCTTTTAGTGTGTCAGCGCGTTCCGTTCCCTGAAACGCCAGCGCAACCCCCCGACCCATGTCAGCTTCTTCATAACCCAGCTCGACGTCCCGTTCGGCACGATCAAATATTTGTGGCGCAATCGCCGCATAGCCTGCTCTTGCAAAGCCGTCCGTAACGTCACGGATATGATCGTTGACCCCAAAAATTTCCTGGATCACAACCACCCCGCCACGGGGTGCACCTTCTGGCAAGGCTTCATATGCCCCAAACGAAAAGCCGTCGACAGCCCGTAGTTGTCTCTGCGTACCCATTATTCCTCCTAACCCCAATCTCGCCGCGAGAGTCTAACCCACAAAGTGAACAACAACCTGGCCGAAAGAAAGACGTTCGCGCGACAAATACTTAACAACGTCACATGTCTGTAACAAAGCCCCATCACAATAGGCTTTGTCGCCTGCTTGGCCGTGTGCGCGCGAATAGCCGAAGGTGCTATGTGATGAAAACCCTTTTTTTCTATTCGCTCTCCTGTTTACTCATCGCCTTCCAAGCTAGTGCGGATCAACGCGTCAATTGGACCAATAGCGGCTTCCAGATCACGTCACCGGGAGGCGCTTTTTCTTTCAAATTGGGCGGGCGGATTATGTGGGACGTCGATAGTTTTGACGGCGTCCTCAATCGTTCGAACGATGGTTCTCGTCGTCTCCGCAACGATCTTCGGCGTTCACGACTCGAACTTGGCGGTACCGCGTACGACGATTGGAAATTCACGTTCGACGTCAATATCAAAGCTAAGGCGGGCGCAAGCAACACCCATCTCCACGCCGTTGGTGTTGGTTATACCGGACTCCACGCATTTGACATTTTTGTCGGCAGAACCAAAGAACCTTTCGGTCTTGAGGAATTGACGAGTTCGAAATCGATTTCCAGTATCGAACGAAATTACTTTACTGAGGCAACAGATACCGACAGCCAGCCGCAGTTTGGAATCCGTCTAGATAGCAATGGTAGCGGTCTTGGTTGGAGTGTCGGTTTGTTTAATCCGGCCGGTGGCCCCAAGAAAAGCGATGGTAATAACCGGATCGCATTTACTGGACGCTTATTTGGAGCCCCAATAGACACGGGCTCGAAGACGCTGCATTTAGGGATTGCCTTCACCGACCGAAATATCGATCGGCCGATCCAGCAAAAAGGATTCGCTCTCGACGTTGCTGAGTCTGGCGGAAAACTCGATTCATCCTGGCTCACGATCGACAGCGATCGGCAATGGGGTGTCGAGGGGCTTTACATTGCTGGCCCGTTCAGTCTGCAATCGGAGGTATTTGTTAAGAAGGTCGGCGGGGCCAACGGCGGTCCCGACGGCGATGTACACCACTATTACTCTCAAGCCACGTACTCGTTAACCGGGGAGCGTCGCGGATACAACGCGAAATCCGGTATTGCGGATATGATCAGGCCCTCGGCCGACGGATGGGCCATGGAATTAGTCGGTAAGTTAGACCACATTGAGTGGGACATCGAAGGATTACCGACCCAGGCGGTATCGGGCTACCTCGCCGGACTCAATCTCTATCCCAACAAAAACGTGAAACTGATGCTCAATGTTATCCGTGTAACGAGTGAGGGTATCGCGACAGCCGACGAAGATGACGCAGGCACCGTGATCTCAACCCGTTTGCAATTGGCCTTCTAGAAAACGATAAATACCCCGTGGTTAAGTTTTTAGTAACGGTCGCCTCTGACTGACTGTTTAATAGCGTCTTGTATGCACGGTTCTACATGAGCACAAAGAATATATTGGTGGTTGAGGACGATGCTGACATCAGCAGTCTTTTGCGTTTCTCACTTGAAAACACAGGGTTTTCCGTCTTCGAATCCCCAAGTGCTGAGGCGGCCATGAAAATCCTGACTGAACAACAAACGGACCTAGTCATCATTGACTGGATGCTGCCGGGAACGGACGGTTTAAGCCTTACGAGAACTTTGAGGAATCGCGCAGACACTGAAAAGATGCCCATCATCATGTTGACCGCGAGGAGCGAGGAGGCTGACGCGATTCAAGGGTTCGATTCAGGAGTCGATGACTATGTAACGAAACCGTTTTCTCCTCGCGAACTAATCGCGCGGGTAAACGCCCTCCTACGCCGCACTGATGCTGGACCGGGATCGCTGATAGAAAGTAACGGAATGTCGTTGAATACCCACAATCACACGCTTCAAATAAACGGCGAGAATCTCTACCTTAAGCCGAGGGAGTACGGACTACTTCAATATCTAATGAAGAACCCAAATCGCATTCTCAGTCGCAATCAGATGCTGGACGGAGCTTGGGGGCGGTCGGTGTACGTGGAAGAACGAACTGTCGATGTATACATCGTCAGACTCCGGAAAAAGTTGGAGCCCTCAGGCAAGTCGGGAGCGATCAAGACGATCCACGGGGTTGGCTACGTCTATCAAACGAATTCCGAAAAATGAAAGGTGCGCGCTCGACTATTGCCTTCAATATTCTCTTCGTTCTTCTAGTCATGGCCACGGTGGTCTCGTTTGTCCTGGGGGACTTATTGATCGGCTTGATCGTCAGTCTCTCCGCAATAATCGCTTTCCTCCTCTTTCAGCTATTTCAATTTTATCTTTGGACGCGAAATCCCCTAATGCATCCCCGAATGGTGAGCGGGCTGTTCCAGGTCTCTGCTAGCCGATTGTTTCTGAGTTCTCATAACGCACGAAAGCGATCGAGAAGAATAATTCATGCGGCAAAAGGCCTAAAGCGCCGACTCAAAGAACTTCCTGAAGCGTGGATCGTTACCACAATCGACGGGCAGATCGTCGACGCCAACGATGCTGCCAAGGATGTTCTAGACCTACCGATTAAGGCGGTCGGGATCAATCTCGTCGAGCACTGGCAGGATCCACGAGTTGAGGCAATCATTCGGAGTCCGATGACGGGGGAAGTTCTTGAGGTTAGTTCCCCGAAGGACCATCGCAGTCAGCTTGAAGTTCGTCAGCATGTATTGGACATTAACAACCGAATTATCCTTGTCCGAGACGTTACACCTCTTAATCGGCTCCTCACGACTCGTCAGGACTTTCTCGCGAACATCTCGCACGAGTTGCGTTCTCCCCTTACTGTAATCGTTGGTTATCTGGAGGCTTTGCAAGATTCCGCAACGAACCAAGACACGGAGGAAATCGTCACTCGGCTATTTTCTCCGGTGCAAAGAATGAGGGATCTTGTGGAAGATTTGTTGACTTTGACTCGTCTCGAATCATCTCCCCGACCCTCAATATATGATTTGAACGACGTCAATGTCGCAAAAATCATCGACACGATTTCAAGCGAAATAAAGGAACTGAAGGACTTCAACCACGTTCTAGAAATGTCGATAGACCCAGCGACGAGAGCTTTAGGGATTCCCGAAGAAATTTACAGTGCGATAAATAATTTGATCACCAACGCGGTTCGTTACACACCCGCACGCGGCAGGATAACGATAAGGTGGCTAAAGCATGGCGATGCATGCCTGTTTGAAGTCGCTGATACGGGTCCTGGGATAGCCGCCGAGCACTTGCAACACTTAACTGAAAGGTTTTATCGAGTCGATTCGCCAAGAATCGCAAAAAGTGGGGGTACTGGATTAGGTCTAGCCATCGTTAAACACATCTTGTTGCGGCATGAGTCAGCATTGGAAATCAATAGTGTCTTGGGAGAGGGGAGCACTTTTGGGTTTGCGTTAAGGAGGTCACAATCTGCGATCTGACAACCACGGTCCCCACCGATATGCACGATCTAGTCAACACGGCCTATCCAAACATTCCCCTAAACGTATAGAAAAACAATACCGACAGTGAAGCTCCCGCCGGGAGCGTAATAATCCACGACAATACGATTTTTCCGACGACCCTCACGTCGATCGCGCCAATTCCTCGAGCCAACCCAACGCCCAGGACTGCACCAACTAGCGTATGGGTCGTTGAGATCGGCAGACTCGCACCCGAAGCGATAACAACGGTTGTTGCCGCCGCGAGTTCAGCGGCGAATCCCCGGCTTGGCGTTAACTCCGTAATATTGCGGCCGACCGTTTCTATGACGCGGTATCCGAGCATAACTAAGCCGAGCACTATGCCACTTGCGCCTACCAGTAAAACCCAGCCAGGCAAGGCCGATTGCGCCATAACTTGGCCACCGGATTGGACGATATTGACGACTGCAGCCAACGGCCCCACAGCGTTCGCTACGTCATTGGATCCATGGGCAAAGGCCATAGAACAAGCTGTAAACACCATCAGCACAGCAAATACCCTCTCGAGATCCGAGTGCTTCCCTCGTCTGCTACCGTCGGTTGTTTCCGTAATTCGACTAAGAAGGAATCGACCAACCGCTGCTAGGGCCGCCCCGAAGACCGCTGCCAATACGACGCTTTCTGGCGTCGACAATTGGATCCCCACATGCTTTAACCCCTTCAATAGGGTCACCATGCAGATCACAAAACCGACTATAAAGATGTATCCCGGGACAAATTTCTTAGCACGCTGAAATTGATCAGGCCAATCGAGAATGAGTGATTGGACACTTTTGAAAATCCCAAAAGAAATCGTACCCGCCAATACAGGCGATACAACCCAACTTGATACGATCGAACCGACTTTTCCCCAGCTGACAGAATCACTGCCGATACATACCGCCGAAAATCCAACAATCGCTCCTATAATGGAGTGGGTCGTCGATACGGGCCAACCGAAAAACGAAGCGATAAGCAACCAAATACCCGCTGCCAACAATGACGAAAGCATTCCATAGACAAGATAGTGTGGCGTGTCAGCGAGTAAACTCGGATCAATAATCCCCTTTCGAATGGTTTCGGTAACTTCGCCGCCCGCTAGATAAGCACCGGCAAATTCAAATACACAAGCGACCAGGATGGCTCCCGTAAGGGTAAGAGCTTTGGCTCCAACAGAGGTTCCCATCGCGTTGGCAACGTCGTTGGATCCGATACCCCAAGCCATGAAGAAACCCAGTACACATCCAACGATCAGGAGTGTGCTGCCAAATTCGGCAATGATCTCCAAGCTAACGCAACTCCTTATTCTTACTTTGCGACGAGCATGAGTAACCGATGGCCCACTTGCTGAGCCCTATCGGCGAGTTCTCCGATCTCTTTCACCACTTCATAAAGAAAGACAACTTCAATCGGGGTGATATCGTTTTCAACGGCAAAGAGTTCTGCTCTGACCGCAATTTCTGCCTCGTCAGTCTCATGTTCCAACGCGTCAAGTCGCTGCACCAATACCCCGAGCGTTTTCGCAATTTCACCTCGGAATGCCGCTCTGAATAGGTCGTCTAGTCTTTCGACTGATTCTGAAGCTTGTCGTGCGGTATTGACGGCCTTGGTTACAAAATCCGTGAAGCTCACGCGAATCCCTTCCGGAACCTGCATCTTTCGTCCCATCATGAGTCCGGAGATATCCTTCACCGTGTTAGGCAATCGATCGACAAGCCGAATAAGGTCCAGTAGGTCAGCCCTCGGTACTGGAAGAAAAAGGCTTTTCGGTAAGTGCCCGCGAATTTCTCGTTTCAGATCATCAGCTTCGTGCTCCAATTCGACGATCCTTTCTCGCGATTTGATCGCGCCTTGCCAATCGTTCTTATTCAATGCAGCAATAAATACACCAAGTTCATCCGTGCAATTTCCTGCGATCATCGCGTGTTCGAGCATCGGCTTTACCGGCGACTGCGCCAGTAAGTCGAGAAAAGAACCCCTAGACATAATTTTTCCGCCTAAATGAATACACCCGATCAATAATCGCTGATCCGCCCTTCCTCGACCATCCCGATACCAAGGACAGCTCTGCCCAGAACCCAGCAATATCGAGATCCGATGAGAATGGAACGGCTCACCGTATGTGACCAAGGTCGGAGCTGAACGCACGTTCGGCCACAACTCTTTGATGCAATTCCACGAACGAACTTTGCCACGGTTTTATTACAAAATTATGACTTCGTGAGATGCATCGAAAATTCAAATGAAAGCCGAAAGTCGACTTTTGAGCCGGCATCAGTTACGTGATCGATACAACGTTCCGCTTATCTGTAGAACTACTAGCGCTTATGCAGGCCGGCCTGTGTTAGGTGCATACCACCATCCATGATGATGGTCTCACCTGTCACCACGTCGGCCCCACCAACGAAATACAAGATACCTTCGGCGATCATGTCAGGCGTCGATGCGACTCTCAGCGGCGACGTCGCTTCGATGTTCGACTTAGCTGCCTGATACGCATCGCTGCCCATCCCCTGTTCCAGCCAATCGCCTTGGATAAAGCCAGGGCAAATACAGTTGACACGTATTTCCGGACCCAGCGCTCGAGCCAGCGACAACGTCATGGTGATAAGCGCTCCTTTTGAAGCTGCGTAGGCGATCGAACTCCCGACTCCCATCACGCCAGCAATGGAAGAAACGTTCACGACACTTCCCCGACCGCTGGTCCGCATGGATTCTGCTACCGCCCGGGTCATCTGGTAGGCACCTACCGTATTGACCGCGTAGATATCCAGAAAATCCTGCTTGTTAAGACCTTCCAGATTTGTATGGGCATTGAATTTGGTCGTCCCAGCATTATTGATGAGCGCGTCGATCCTCCCCCATTTATCGAGCGCTACCTTGGCTAGTACACGACACTGTTGGTCGTCCGACACGTCGGCTTTTTGAACGAGCGTCTCAACACCGTATTCCTCGCAAGCTGCTTGCGTTGTCCTGGCACCTTCTTCGTTATGTGCATAATTGATCGCAACATGACAGCCTTTCTCAGCGAGTTGTCGTGCACAAGCCGCTCCTACGCCTGAGGACGAGCCTGTCACGATCGCCACTCCGTCTTGTAAATCCACGAAACTACCCCTCTATCAGATTCAGAAATCCCCACTGACTATAGCTCGACTCACCGTATAACCCCTTTTCTAATTCAAATGAAATTATGGACAACTGGGGCTCCGCATCGGCCGAATCGGCCGTGCTACGATCAACTGGTCCAATCGATATCGTGCGCGGAGAAACATGAAAAACCTCTGGTTTCATTTGATGCCGTACAAAGACTTACCCGATGACTTTAGGGATACGCACCCGTCCGTCTGGGTTGACATTAACTCGAAGTTGCTCGATGCCGAGAGGGTTCATCAACACTACAACGAGTACCTCGACGAACTCGAATATGCAGGCCAATTAGGTTTCGATGGGATCTGTTGTAACGAACACCATCAAAACGGCTACGGCCTGATGCCTTCGCCCAACCTGATCGCCTCGACACTCACTCGACGCACCACGGAACCCGCGATTTGCGTTATGGGCAATTCGCTCGCGCTGTATAACCCACCTACGCGCGTCGCCGAGGAATTTGCAATGCTCGACTGTATGTCGGGCGGCCGATTAATCGCGGGTTTTCCGGTCGGGACGCCAATGGATACGATCTTCGCGTATGCACAGAACCCGTCCAAATTGCGCGAGCGCTATTACGAGGCCCACGACATCGTGATGAGGGCTTGGCAGGAAGAAGAAACCTTTTCTTTTGACGGTCGGTTTAACCAACTCCGCTATGTGAACGTGTGGCCGCGACCCGTACAAAAGCCACATCCACCCGTGTGGATACCGGGAGGCGGGTCAGTTGAAACCTGGCGTTGGTGTGCAGAAATGGATTACGTCTACTGCTATCTCTCGTATTTTGGTTACAAGGCTGGCGAAGCCACCATGAAAGGTTTTTGGGACGAAATGGACAAGCTCGGTAAAGACCGAAACCCATACCGTGCGGGATTTCTACAATTTGTAGCAGTTGGAGAAACCGAAAAAGAAGCGCTTGAACTCTACAAAGAGTCGGCCGAGTACTTTTATGGTCGATGCCTCCACGTCAATCCCAAGTGGGCGTCTCCGGCAGGGTACCAGTCCGAAGCGACCATTCGTGCCAAAGTTCAATCGCAGGTGGCGCTTGCCGCGCAAAAATCCGCGGGACCCGCCGGAGCCGCACGCGAGTGGAAAGATATCCTTGATCTCGGCTATGTCATCGCTGGCGATCCGGACCAAGTCGCAGAAAGAATCCGTGAAGTCTGTACCAATTTGAACGTTGGCCATCTGATGTTGCTTTGCCAATTCGGCAACATGTCGACCGACTTAGCTAAATACAATACCAAGCTCTATGCCGAACGGGTGATGCCACAGATCTCAGACCTGTTCGACGATCAATGGAATGACGCGTGGTGGCCGCAGCCGCTCAGCGAGCGTTCTTTGCCTGCTGAGGTCGCTTAATGCCNNAGACCCGATCGTTAACGATACGAGACCGCGAAGTTCGCGTCTTGGAGGACGGCATAAGCGACGTTCCCGTCGTATTCCTTGCAGGGATCGGCGGCATCCCCACGTGGACCCCGTTCCTGGAGGCGCTGGCAACAAACCGTCGGGTGATCGTGCCTTCGCTACCTGGTTTCCCTGGAGCCACCGAATTTAGACACCTCGATTCCCTTTACGATTGGGTTGTCCATACGCTCGAAACTCTCGAATTACTGGGTGAACCAACGTTCGATCTTATCGGCAGTTCCGTTGGCGGTGCGCTCGCAAGCGAAATCGCGAGCCTCGTTGAAACCCAAGTCCGACGCCTCGTTCTCATTGCACCATTTGGCGTCTTCCTGGAGGACGATCCGGCCGCTGATATTTGGGCACAGATACCCGGTCCTAAAAGTATTCCTAATCTTGTCTGCAGCCACCCCGAGCGGTGGGATGCCCTTTGGGAGATGCCGGCAGACGGCGATGAAATCGAATGGTCNATATTGCANACACGGTCAATGGAAGCAGCNGCACGCTTTCTTTTTCCTTTCGGCAAAACGGGCGTTACGTCGCGTCTCCATCGGATCGGTAACGCAACCTTGTTNATCCGAGGAGCGGAGGATCGGGTCCTTCCCGCCGCCTCCAACGCCGTTTTCGCCGATGGTATCAAAGGCTCGGTGCGCACCATCGAGATTGAGGATGCGGGGCACCTACCCGAAATCGACAATCCCGAGGCCCTGGTTCGAGAAATTAACGCGTTCCTTCTCGATCAAGAGAATTGAACCCCATGGCCTCTATCAAAGCCATTCTTTGGGACTTTGGGGGTGTTCTTACGACCAGCCCTTTTGAAGCGTTCAACCGATTCGAAGCCGCCCATGACCTCCCGAAGGACTTTATTCGACGGGTCAACTCGACCAACCCCACNACCAATGCCTGGGCGCAATTCGAGTCAAACACCATCACGACCGAACAATTCGATCAACTTTTTGAACAGGAAAGTGAGTCGNTAGGNCATCCTGTCCGNGGCATGCGGGTGCTTGAGCTACTCTCCGGCGAATTGCGTCCTCGCATGGTCAGCGCATTAAGAAAGTGCAAGGAGCATTTCAAAGTCGGCTGCATTACCAACAACATGAAGTCGGGCGAAGGCCCCAGCATGGCAAGGGACGAAGCCAAAGCTGCCGCATCCCAATCGGTCATGACGTTATTTGACGTCATCGTCGAGTCCAGTGTTGAAGGGGTGCGAAAGCCCGATCCTCGCATTTACGAAATCGCCTGTGGCCGGATGGACATCGCTCCTGAAACGTGTGTTTTTCTCGACGATCTCGGTATCAATCTCAAACCGGCTAAAGCGCTCGGTATGACCACCATTAAGGTCATCGAAGAAGACCAGGCCATTAGAGATTTAACGAAAGCGACCGGAATTCTCTTTTAGTCGGAGTCCAACATCGCTACTACGTCGGCGTATTCGGGAATCGAACTCGCAGCGCCTTGTTGGGTCACAGCTAACGCACCCGCGGCAGAGCCCAGTTTCAACGCTTTCGAGTAATCCGCACCCGACAAGAGACCGGCCATTAAATAACCAACAAACGCGTCGCCCGCAGCAGTTTCGTCCACGGCTTTAACCCTATGGGCAGCAAGCTTTTCGCGATGACCCCCGATCCCATGGAGTAGGCCGTCTTGGCCGAGAGTCAATACGACGTGGGCTGTTGGATAACGACCGCATAACGCATCAAGGGCAACATCGGGATCAGTTTCTTGCGCCAACGCCGCGGCTTCGACTTCATTGACGATCAACAACCCGACGGCGTCGAGGCAATAGTTCTTTTCACGGCCATCAACGGGCGCCACATTGAACGCGACCTTGGCATCGCGATCGCCCGCCTCCTGAAGCAAGGCCTCGATGTCATTAATCTCGTTTTGCAGTAACAACCAGTCACCGGGTTGTAGCAACGTCAAAGCAACGTCCCGATCAAGCGCTCGAATCGATCGGTTTGCTCCTCCACTAATGACAATGGAATTTTGCCCGGCTGAATCCACTTGGATCACGGCATGCCCTGAACGTATCTCGACCTGTCGAACATTGNNAACGTCCACCCCGGCATCAGCCAATANNTCCCTAAGCCAAATTCCATCCTCNCCGACGCAACCGATATGGTGAACATCTACCCCCGCCTTCGAGGCTGCCAGAGATTGATTTAGACCTTTGCCNCCNGGGAANACAGCATGGTTCNGACTAGCAACNGTTTCACCCACCGTCGCNATTGTGTTCACGGAATACACGTTGTCGACACAAAGTGAACCCAGATTGATCAACTTAGGCACGAGGGGTTTCGCCTNTTACCTATTCNCTATCACGAGTACTTANGGTTTCCACATGAGAACTGAAAACGCNGACCTAACCGCCTTCGATTCGGTGCATGAAAAACACNTCGCTCGANGGCTCGATCGTTTCCAACCACGCGTCCTGGTATATCTGTCCGTTAATCGCGACCGCCGTTTTCGCCANTACATCCTCAATCCCAGGCCAGCGCTTTTCNAACTCGCGCACCAACGAACGGTAACTATCACAATCCACTTCGGTCTCGCGCACGCCCTCGGTGTTCTGCATGAGGTGATCAGGAAACACGACCTTGATCATGGACAGGCGACCTAGAAGGGGCCGAAAGTCATCGGCCCCTTCCACACGTATCAACCTTCGTGCGAATCGATCGCCGCAAGTAACCTCGGAGGCGAGAAAGGCAGTTCCGACACGCGAAATCCCAATGCGTCTCGGACCGCATTTGACGTTGCCGCCAAGGGTGCGGTGATCGGAGTTTCACCTACACCGCGAACACCATATGGATGAGTCGGGTTAGGCACNTCCACGATTTGCGTATCGATCATGGGCAGGTCAGANGCTACCGGAACGCGATAATCAAGAAAGCCAGCGTTTTCCATGACGCCGTTGTCGTCGTAGATGTACTCCTCGTTGAGTGCCCAACCTAGACCCTGNGCGGCNCCACCCTGCATCTGTCCTTCGACATACGACGGGTGTATTGCTCGGCCAGCATCCTGAATTGCGGTATAGGCTTTCACATCGACCTTACCAGTCTCGCGATCCACCGCCACATCCGTAAAATTAACCGAAAATCCCGCGCCCGCTCCCTGCGCATTAACGCTCGCGCGCCCAAGTATCGGTCCCCCGGTACGACCCCAAGCCTTAGCAATATCTGCAAGCGACAGGGGGTCGACGTCCGCATTAACGCCCGGCTTTGGTACCGCCTGTCCGTCGTCCCAGTCGACCTGGTCGGCGTCAATATCCCACGTCATCGCAGCACGTTCTTTACATTGGGCGATGATGTCTTCACAAGCTTGGACGACGGCCATCCCGGTCGCGAACGTCGTCCTGCTACCACCCGTCATATTGCAGTAACCCGTGCTCTCTGTGTCTGCTACATGGGCTGTAATTCTGTCGTAGGGGATACCNAACGTCTCGGCCGCCATCAGGCACATCGACGCGCGCGAACCACCAATATCGGGACTACCCTCATTAATAGTGACCGTTCCGTCTTCGCGGATCAGCACTTCCGCACTTGATTGCATTCCAATGTTGAACCAAAAACCGCTCGCCACGCCACGGCCACAGCCCTCAGGAACAGGTGCTTTATAGTTCGGATGTTCTTTGGCTGCCTCTAGACATGCCTTCAATCCGATCGCAGGAAACTGAGGACCATAAGGGGCCTGCGTGCCTTCGTCGGCAGCATTCTTTAACCGCAAATCGATTGGATCGATGCCAAGTTCCCTAGCCAGATCATCGACCGCGCATTCCATTGCGTGCATGGCCTGAGGGGCGCCTGGGGCTCGGTACGCGGCGACCCTGGGTTTGTTCACCAATACGTCAAGACCTTCGATACTGAAGTTCTCGAGGTCGTAGGGGGCCAACACCGACATACAGCCTGGGCCCACCGGNGCNCCAGCAAACGCNCCGGCCTCATAGGCAAGCCAGGCCGTCGCTGCCGTGATGGTGCCNTCTTTCTTGGCACCAACTTTGGCCTTACACCACGTCGCTGAGGTCGGGCCCGTNGCACGAAAAACCTCTTCCCGGTTCATGACCATTCGAACTGGACGGTTAGAAAGTTCAGACAACTTCACCGCCAGCGGCTCCAGGTAAACGGTTAACTTGCCGCCAAAACCACCTCCGATTTCAGAAGCAATGACTTTCACCTTGCTAATGCTTGTGCCTAGTATCGCNGCCGTTTGGGTTCGAACATCGAAATGTCCTTGGGTAGAACACCAAACCGTAATTTTNCCCTCTTCGTTAATAGTCGCCGTACAAGCGTGTGGCTCGATATAGCCTTGGTGTGCCATCGGGATTCGGTATTCACCTTCAACTACGACGTCGGCGTCAGCAAACCCTTGCTCAGGATCGCCACGCTCAAACTTGGTGATCGCGGCGATGTTGCTTGCCGGCTGCGACGCATCACCATTGGTATGCATTTCTTCATTCACCAACGTAGCGCCGTCGGCAATTGCCTGATCGATCGACAGCACCGGCTCCAGCACGTCGTAATCGACTTTGATCGCATCCAGTGCCTGTTCCGCCAATAGCGGTGTTGTCGCAGCAACTGCTGCAACGGCATGGCCGTGGTAGAGCACTTTATCCCGAGCGATGACATTTCGGCCTAGATCGTCTGTCTGTTCGGGGAAATCGGTCCCGCTAACCGCGGCCAGTACGCCCTCCATCGATAATGCGCCCGAAACGTCAATACTCTTAATATGAGCATGTGCATGCGGACTGCGCAGAACCTTGCCATGAATCATCCCCGGGAGCGTCAGATCGGCACCAAAGTTCGCACGTCCCGTAACCTTTTCTACACCGTCCGGTCGAACCGGCCGAGTACCAATCGCCTTGTAATCTTCAGCTTCTGCCATGTTCTATCTCCTATGCTTCGTGCGCTAATTCGATCGCGGAGTCCTGGACGGCGCGAATGATCTTGTCGTAACCCGTGCAACGACATAAGTTGCCTGCAAGCCAATATCGAATAGTCGTTTCATCGGGATTGGGGTCCCGCTCCAACAGGGCTTTTGCCGCCACGATAATTCCAGGTGTACAAATACCGCATTGCAACGCAGCGTGCTCCAAGAATTTCTGTTGCAGCACGTGCAGACCATCTGGATTCGCGACTCCTTCGATGGTACCAACCTCTTTACCTTCCGCTTCCGCGGCAAGGACTAGACAGGAACAGACTAGACGACCATCTAGCGTTACCGAGCAAGCGCCACAGTCGCCTGTCGAACAACCTTCTTTGGTACCCGTCANNCCGAGCTCGTCGCGTAATACGTCAAGGAGCGATTGATGTGGTTCGCAAAGGACTTCCGCCCGTTGTCCATTTACGCTGGTAGTNACATGTAATTTACTCATTTAATTCTCCAACTAACTGGACGCGCGGTCGCGCGCAATCGCGCCAGCACGTCTGCAAAGAACACCCACAACTTTCTTGCGGAATTCAACCGTACCGCGCTTATCTGTGATCGGTGACGCCGCATCCGAACACGCTGCCGCGGCCGCGTTAAGGGCATCGTCATCAACTTTCGTCCCAACCAATGCCGCTGAAGCCGCTTCAACCAATAGGACCGTCGGCGCAACGGCTCCAATAGCAACCCTAGCCGACGTACAAGTTCCCGCGTCGTCAAGCGTGAGCGCGACNCCTGCCCCCGCCACTGCAATATCCATTTCCGTTCGTGGAATGAATCGCAGGTACGCATCGGCAGAGTTATTTCCGGGCCTTGGAATCTTTAGACCAACAAGCAATTCATTGGGTTCCAAACAATTCTGTCCGACGCCGGTTACAAACTCATCCACTGCAACCTCTCGAGTGCCACCGGGTGATGCGATGACACAAACCGCCGAGACCACCATCAGCGCAGGAATCGTGTCGCCCGCGGGAGAAGAATTGCAAAGGTTGCCACCGATAGTCGCTCGTCCTTGAATCTGCGTCGATCCGATGAGGTCTGCAGCTTCGATCAGTCCAGGAAGAATCCCCTTAAGTTCGTCGTTCTCGTTGAGTGCTGCCGAAGCTATCGCTGCACCAATGAAAATTTCATCCGCGCCAATCGACAACTCGTTGGTCTCGGCTATATGTTTGATATCGACGAGTGTGCGTGGTTCTTTGTCGATGGATCGCATCTGTACAAGAACGTCGGTGCCCCCTGCAAGTATCTGGGTACGTTCTCCATCAGTTGCCTGGGACTTAAGCACCGACAGAGCTTCTTCAAGGCTCGTGGGCGCCACGTAGGCATAATCTCCCATACATCTCCCCGTCATTACCCGCTGAAATAGCCGCTATGTATATCATGAAGAGCCGCGACAATCACAGCCTAGGCTACAATCCCCAAGACTTTAATCGGATGATCGAGAATTAAATTGAGCTTCGATCGGACCAGCTTCCGNGACCACATCGAATTCCTATGTCGGGAATGGGAGCGCGTACTCAACGAGCATCAGTTCGACGCCGCCCTCGTGCCCGCCGGATCGAACTCAAATTACTTTGCGGACGATCAAAGTCCGCCCTTTCGGCCCAATCCACACTTTGCGAGATGGGTACCCGAACCCCTAACCGAGAACGCGGTATTACTTATTCGTCCAGGCGTCATGCCGAAATTGTTTTTTTACCAGCCGGACGACTTTTGGTACGTGCCACCANAGGTTCCTGCATGGACCGACGGTGTCTTCGATGTCGCGGTATACCGAGATACCGAAATTCAAATCAAGGATATCGCTGCAACAACGCATGCGCTGACCAACATCGCCTATGTCGGACCCGATACCGAGCTCGCGGGTAATCTCGCGATAACGACAGACGATCTTGNNCCNCTTATCGATCAGCTCGATTANGGCCGTTCCTTTAAAACACCGTTTGAAATCACCAACATGAAGGGAGCCACGACNATCGGTGTACGGGGTCATCTGGCCGCGCATCGTGCGTTCTCGTCGGGAGCCAGCGAATTCGACATTCACATGGCTTATCTCGAAGCGAGCAAACAAACCGAAAGTGAACTGCCCTACCCGAACATCATTGCATTAAACGAACATGCCGGAACTCTTCACTACCAACACTACGACAGAGAGACGCCAGAACACGTACACAGTTTTTTGATCGACGCGGGTGGCAAATGTAACGGGTACCACAGTGACATCACAAGAACATACAGTGCAACGCCTGGAGACGACTTTGATAGCCTCATTAATGCTCTTGATGAGAAGCAACAAGCCCTGATCAGCGATATCAGTCTAGGGCTCAGCTACCTCGATCTCCACGAACGCATGCATCACGACATTGCGGAACTGTTGGTTGCGTTTGAATTCGTGACCTGTTCGCCGGAAGCGGCGTTTAATCAACGATTAACCGACGCCTTTTTTCCGCATGGTCTGGGCCATTTACTCGGCTTGCAGACGCACGACGTAGGCAGCCGATTGACAGCCACCCAAGCCGAAACACAGGATCCGTCAGGGCGCTTCCCTACGTTGCGTTTAGCTCGGCAAATCGAAGCCAATCAAGTCTTCACCGTCGAACCGGGGATTTATTTCATCCCCATGCTCATTGACTCTGTTGAAAATCCATCCGATATCAATCGAGAACGATTTCAAGCATTTTTGCCTTGCGGCGGAATTCGGATCGAGGACAACATTCTGGCAACTCAGGACGGTCATGAAAACCTTACTCGTCCGGTATTCGAAGCAGCGTTAGCCCAATGAACCGTTACAACAGATTCGCATCGATGCCCCATGACGGCCTCTAACAATGTAGTCATACGTACGGCTACCAACACCGATCTCGAAGTGCTGGTCGGGTTTCAGGTGGCGATGGCCGCCGAAAGCGAAGACAAAGGATTGAACGAGAGTACTTTGAGGGACGGAATTAGATTTGCTCTCGCATCTACGGACCTTGCTCTTTATATCGTCGCTGAAGTCTTGGGAGAACCCGTAGGAACGCTAATGCTCACATGGGAGTGGAGTGATTGGCGTAACGGTCGTTTTTGGTGGATCCAGAGCGTTTACGTTGTTCCTGAACACCGCCGAGTTGGCGTGTACTCGGCCATGCATCGGCACGTTCTCACTCTCGCCTCACAGGACCAGAAGGCCGCGGGAGTCCGGTTATATGTCGAGAAGGATAATGACGGCGCTCAGGCGACCTACCAGCAACTCGGCATGGATGAAACCCACTACCGATTATTCGAAACGGAATTTGTCAGGAATTAACGCGCTATTTGCATGGAAAGCGCCCCCGGTTCGCCCACTCTATTCAATTTTTCTGGCGATCGAGAATCACTAGTCCACGCCACTTAAACATCAGGCGTTCCAGCTGCAACGAACGATTCAAACCGGTATTGGACCGGGCCATGCGTCTCGCGTCGATCAAATCATCAAAGAAATCCAAGCCGTCGGGCCCTACTCTATCTTCAACAGCCAGCCGGTGCAGAAACCGTGCCCATCGAGTCAACACTTCGACGATGTTCTCGTTGCGTAAGCCATCCACAACATCGCTGACGCTCGTCTTTCCATCTCTCGCTGTCTTGAGTGCGGACCAAAGAGACTTTCTCTCTGCACGCACAGCTTCGAGAACGTGAAAAGGCGCTCCCCCGTATTCAATCAATAGTGGCTCAGACTCTTCAGCGGCTACGTCTTGTTCCGAGAGCCAACGCACGACAACTTCCCGGGTTGCTTTTCGAATGGAAACACGCTGGCAACGACTGATGACAGTGGGCAACATCAGGTCTTTTGCCTCAGTTACCAATATCAGATGGCTCCCAATTGGTGGTTCCTCGAGGATCTTTAATAACGCGTTCGCTGCGTTCAAGTTCATTTTTTGAGCGTCTTCTAGCACCACAACTTTCAAAGATCCCAGGTGGGCGGTTTGTTGTATAAAGTCAATGAGATTTCGAATCTGATCGACCTTAACGACGCTGTTTTCTGCTTCGATCCAACGAAAATCCGGGTGAGCGATGGTGCGCGGATCGCCGCTTCGCTCGATGAGCATCATCGCAATCTCTGCCGCGAGCTCCACTTCACCCCATCCGCCCGGACCATCGATCATCAGCGCGTGGGGCAGTCGCCCAGTTTGGTTCATTGAGCTGACATGGTCGAATCCCATCTGCATCCATGGCGCAAGACCAATCATCCCAGTGGATCCCAAAAGTTATTCATGATCTCTACTAGGCGTGACTGAACCTCCTCTAGTGACTGGGTGGCATCGATCAGTACTGCCCGTTGCTCCCTTTCCACGATCGCAAGATAGCCAGCTCGTACCCTTGCGAAAAACTCATGGTTCTCCGATTCAAACCGATCGTGCTGTCGATCAGCGATTCGCCCAAGCGCGGTACTCACTGGCGCATCCAGATAGATCGTTAAATCGGGCCATAGCGAACCTTGGGCTAACTCCGCAAGGCGTTCCAAAGCATCGAGCGGTACGCCACGACCGCCTCCTTGATATGCGTAGGTTGCATCCGTATATCGGTCGCAAAGTACCCATCGTCCATCACTCAACGCAGGTTCAATAACGTTTGCCACATGTTGAGAACGTGCAGCGAATATCAACAACGTTTCCGTTATCGGATCCATCGATTCATCGCGTATTTGAAGTAGTACTTCTCTAATGTCCTCGGCGAGCGGTGTTCCGCCAGGCTCGCGCGTCACCAGAACGTCGATTTCCTTTTGCTCTATTAGCTCGCGGATGAACTCGATATTTGTCGTCTTGCCGACACCTTCAACCCCCTCCAACGTAATAAACCGACCCCGCGTCATTGATCGCCCCGTAACTGATATCGTCGTACCGCGTTCAAATGTTCATCGAGAGTGTCCGAAAACTGAGAAGACCCATCGCCTCGGGCCACGAAGTAAAGGGCCGTTCCAGTACCCGGACGAACGGCCGCGTTCAGAGCTGTACGTCCCGGCGCACCAATGGGAGTCGGCGGTAAACCGTGTCGAGCATACGTGTTGTAAGGACCATCCTTCTTAAGATCGGCGCGCGTCAGGTTCCCATCAAATGCATCGCCCAATCCGTATATCACCGAAGGATCCGTTTGTAGTCGCATACCTTGCTTCAATCGACGACTAAAGACGCCGCCGATCTCTCGCCGATCTTTCTCAAGGCCCGATTCTTTTTCAATGATTGACGCCATAATCAGAACCTCGTACGGACTCGCTAAAGCAAGGTCGGCGGCGCGATTTTCCCATGCTGTTTTTAGCTGAAGACGCATTCGTTCCCATGCGCGGACAAGAATTTCAGATGCTTGATCACCACGCACATAGTGATAGGTGTCCGGAAAAAATTGGCCTTCGCCATGAGCATCGGCTAGACCAAGCATTGCAAGCACATTAACCACTGTGACGTTACCCAGGTCAAACAGGAGACCTGGTGCCTCGAGAAGCTTGTGACGTGTAACCGAAAAGGTCTCGCCTTCAATAATCTGGACCGAATGTACCAATACATCGCCGGACACGAGCCGATCGAGGACCCGATCTGGTGAAAGGTTTGATTCGAAACGATATTCTCCCGCCCTTACCGACCCCGTTAATCCCCGCATTCGAGCCCTCGCCTTCAGCAGACGCGCGCTATCGACGATCCCGTCGGCAGTAAGTCTGAGGCCGATGGTCGAAAAACTCTCCCCCCTTTCGATGACAATGGTCACCGGAGAATCGAGTGTGAACGGACGACCAGCCCAGTTTTCCATGAATTGCCAGACGCCAAAGACGACGATGAAGACAGATGCGAGTACAGCGATTGTTCGCCGCAAGATTTCGCTCCCATTTCTTTACCCTCAGTATCGATCGTGCCACGTTGCAGCGACCGAAGGGAGGTATAAAAGGAGAAATCGGAAAACGTCGCTTAACTAAATACGGGAAAAAATGAGCGTCCCATTCGTTCCTCCGAATCCGAACGAATTTGAGAGCGCAGCACTAATAGTCATATCACGTGCGGTATGAGGTATGTAGTCGAGGTCACAATCTTCGCCAGGGTGATCGAGATTGATAGTCGGCGGGGCAACTTGGTGACGCAATGCCAATGCGCAGATCGCTCCCTCGACTGCTCCCGCGGCACCTAAGAGATGGCCAACCATGGATTTAGTCGAGCTCACGGCAACCCGTGTGTCAGCACCAAACACCGCTTTAATTGACTGTGTTTCGGCCACGTCGCCTTGCGGGGTCGAAGTCCCGTGGGCATTAATATACTGAATTTGTTCTGCGTCCATATTGGCATCTACCAGTGCATTCGCCATCGACGCGACGGCGCCGCGGCCATCATCTGGTGGACTCGTAATGTGGTGCGCATCGGCGCTCATGCCAAACCCACTCAGCTCACAATAGATCTCTGCCCCACGAGCTTTAGCTCTTTCATATTCCTCCAGAACCATTACCCCCGCACCATCGCCGAGNAGAAAGCCGTCNCGATCCCTATCCCACGGNCGGCTCGCACGTTCCGGTTCTTCGTTTCGACTGCTTAGCGCTTTCATGGACGTAAAACCTGCAATAGTCACGGGTGAAGTCGCCCATTCGGCTCCACCCACCACCATAACGTCTGCGTCACCATGCTGGATCATCCGCGTTCCAAACCCAATATTGTGGGTACCGGTCGTACAGGCGGTCACGATGGCTATATTAGGCCCCCGAAATCCATATCGAATCGATAAACTTCCGGAAATCATATTGATCACACTTGCAGGTACGAAGAATGGTGACACCCGACGTGGTCCACTTTTGAGAAGGGTCGAGTGCGTGTCTTCAATCGTGTTGATACCGCCGATTCCGGAACCGATCGCTACACCAATTCGATCNTGGTCTCCCATGTCTGCGATTCCCGCGTCATCGATCGCTTGAACCCCTGCGGCAATTCCGAGTTGTATGAATAAATCGATTCGTCTCGCTTCCTTGCGATCAAGGTATTTTTCAACGTCGAAATTCTTGACGCTCGCTCCGATCTTGACAGCGAAGTCCGAGGTGTCGAAATGCTCGATCAGATTGCCGCCGCTGCGTCCTTCTTGCGCACTGGCCCACGCCTCTTCAACGGTATTTCCGATGGGTGTTATCAAGCCCAATCCGGTGATAACGACTCGACGTCTACTCACGGTTATAAATCCATGTCCACGCAAATGCTAATCGAAATTAGGAAGAAACATGCCGCAACATCAAACGCGGCTCTCAACATCGTGCCCCAATCTACTGATGGGCAAGAATATAGTCGACAGCTTCTTTTACGCTGGTGATGTTCTCGGCTTCTTCATCCGGGATTTCAGTTTCGAATTCCTCTTCGAGTGCCATCACGAGTTCAACCGTATCCAAGGAATCCGCACCTAGGTCATCGACAAACGATGCATCGTCCTTAACTTCTTCTTCTTTGACACCCAATTGTTCACAGATAAGTTTCTTTACGCGTTCTTCNACAGTACTCATGTATNGGTAGACTCCCTATTNGATTACAAGGGCGCAGGGCGGCNGTATTTTAGTGAATCTTTTATCGTTTTTCACTCCCAAACGAACGTCGATCACGCTGAGTAAAGACCACCATTAACGTGCAGTGTTTCGCCGGTGATATAGCCTGCATCATCGCGAACTAAAAAAGATACTGCGGCCGCGACGTCGGCCGGAGACCCAATCCGACCGAGTGCGATCGTCGCGACCAAATTGTCCGTTTGCTCGTCGCTCAACTTAGCGGTCATATCCGTGTCAATAAAGCCGGGGGCGACACAGTTCACGGTAATGCCCCTCGACCCTACTTCTTGCGCNAGCGCCTTAGTAAGTCCTTCGATTCCTGCTTTTGACGCAGCATAGTTTGTTTGCCCCGAATTCCCCATCCGACCAACCACCGAGCCGACATTAACGATTCGGCCCCAGCGGGNTTTCATCATCGGACGCAGGACCGATTTGCACATGCGGTAGGCGCCGGCGAGATTGGTTTCGATCACGCCGTTCCATTCATCGTCGCTCATGCGCACGAGCAAGTTATCACGCGTAATTCCCGCGTTGTTCACGAGGACCGAGACATCNCCGCAGNGCTCAGAAATCCGCTGGAATAAGGCGTCGACCGATNCACTGTCTTCGACTTGCACCGTAAGACCGATACCACGATCGCCAAGCCATCCTTCTATACTCTTGGCCCCGTTTTCGGTCGTCGATGTCCCCACCACGAAGAAACCATCGTTCACAAGACGTTCAGCAATGCGTTTTCCGATCCCGCGACTCGCTCCTGTAATAAGTGCGGTACGATCCATACTCATTCGATCGCACCCAGCGCTGCTGACAATTCGTCGACACTACCCATCGCAAACGCATCAACACTGCGATCGATTCGACGGAGAAGGCCCGTCAGCACCTTGCCTGGCCCGCACTCAACAACCGTCGTCACCCCCGTGGCAAGCACAGCCGCAACGCATTCGCTCCAACGAACCGGCGCCGATAGNTGACGAACAAGACGATCGCGAATGCCAGCAGCATCTATCGCCAAACTAGCGTCGACATTGTGAATCACGGAGATATCCGGAACTTTAATTTCAACCTCATCCAGCAGCTTCTCCAACTCGCCAGCCGCAGGCGTCATCAGTTGACAATGAAACGGGCCGCTCACGTTGAGTTTGACCGAGCGCCGCGCGCCCGCTTCGGAGCACTTAGCAACGGCGTGATCTACTGCTGAAATTTCCCCGGAAATGACCACCTGACCCGGTGCATTCATATTTGCTGGCGATACCACTCCATCTATTTCANCACAAATCGAAGACACGAGTTCGTCGTCTAGCCCTAGTATTGCAGCCATTGCACCTTGACCGTCCGGAACAGCACTCTCCATTAACTTCCCGCGCTCATGAACGAGTTTCACTGCATCGTTGAATTGCAGAGAACCCGCGGCGGTGAATGCCGAATACTCACCTAGACTGTGCCCAGCCATAATGGTCGGTGCCGCCCCTCGATGCGCGCTCCAAATTTCAAAGAGCGCGACCGATGCCACCAACAGGGCTGGTTGAGTGACTGAAGTTTGACTTAAACGTGCCTCTGGGCCATTCCTGATCACATCGCCAAGGTCAAAACCAAGGATGTCGGAAGCCTCCGAAAGCCGCTCATCCAAGATCGACTCCTCGGCTCGCAGGTCATCCAACATTCCCACTTCTTGAGCGCCTTGACCTGGAAAAATGAATCCAATCCCCACTCGTGGTTCCCCTACTTTTTAGTTGCCACGGAACACACTCAAGTAATGGCACCGTGCATGGACTACCTAATTATTCGACCGCGAACCCAATTGTGCCCGCAAAACCAATTGGTTTCCCCACGACGCGCTTTATTACCAGAAACCCATCGAGTCATATCAAACTCACAACACGGCAAACATTGGATCGTTCGCACAACAAAATCGGCTCATAGGGAATTGAGAAGCCATTACGGCGTATTTGCTAACAACCATCGGTTCCGCGGATATTCGCATCGAGCTCGGGATGTACGACGCCGACCCCCTACCTGGGATCTTAGTCGTCGGTATCGACGACTTTACGGCCGCGATAAAAACCGTCGGAGGTCACGTGGTGGCGTCGGTGTGTCTCGCCCGTCGTGACATCGACGGATAACGTCGATGATTTAAGTGCGTGGTGTGAACGACGCTGTCCTCGCCTCGATCGAGTGACCTTATTTTTTTGGACCGCCATCAACATTCCTCTTTGTTAGAGTTCTTCAGGGCTTGCAAGCCAGCGAACGGACGAGATGAGTCGTCTTCGGCAACGCTTGTGCTGGACGCAAGCTCTCGGGGCGCGTTCGGGCAGTTTAACTCAGTTGTACATGCTCTCGCTGGAATACTCATAATTAAGTCATCTTCCACGATTGCAACTATTGGTATCAAACCTACGTCAATCACCATGACGTCCAACGCGGGCATCAGTTCTTTTAACTTGTCTTCTGACGAAGTGAGCCTCAAATCGAGCTCGGCGACAATTTCTTGACGCACGTCTTCGAGACATCGATGACATTCGAGGATCGCATTGACAGACGCGACACCGCTCACGCGAACCGTTCCATTTGCGTCCGGTTCAAAGGTTAGTTCGACTTCGACTTCGGCGTCAGGTTTACCGATCAACGGCGACAATCGTTCAAATGCAGAAACCGGGACTCGACCGATCCAGCTGCGTGAATGCGCCGCTGCATCGTTCGGATCAATCGACGCTTTTTCGTCCGCTCTCGTCATAGGGCGCGAGATATTAAGGAGGCGTCGAAAGTCTGTCAAAGAACNCCCGCCGACCTCGACGNCGGTGCGCCCACGCGCCTACACTTGGCAATGCAACTCATTTTNGGNTCTTCATCNCCTTATCGTCGTGCTCAACTAGAGACTCTGGCTTACGTCTTTGATACCGACGTTCCAAACATTGACGAAGNGCCTGAAAAAGAAGAACCANCNTTTGATTTAGTCGCAAGATTGGCGAGAAAAAAAGCCCANGTCATTGCCCAACGTCATCCTCAAGCNGTTGTGATAGGTGCTGACCAGGCCGCGGTTGTCGGCATCGTAACCTTGGGTAAACCNCTGACGGTAGCGCGCGCGATTGAGCAGTTAACNACTNTGTCTGGTCAATCAGTCGACTTCCTGAGCGCCATCTGCGTTATCGAGCCCGGCGGGAGGATTCATTCACACGTGGAGCCAACAACGGTGACATTTAGAGCTCTCGAGATCGATGAGATCGAACAATACGTCGCATTGGATCAACCGTTAGATTGCGCCGGCGGGATTCGGTCGGAAGGCCTTGGTTTTCATTTGATCGAGCAAGTCGAGAGCAAGGATCCCAGTGCTTTGATCGGTCTTCCGTTGATCGCACTATCAAAGATTTTNCGCAGCCTCGNTATTAACCCACTTAACAATTAGTCCNGCTCCCCCAGCAAACCACNCCACGTCTCAAGAAACATCTCGTCCGGATTTGCGTCGAAACGACGCCCGTCTGGAAGCTTTAGGCTACTCGANTGCAGCATCATGCGAGGAACATCGGGCCCATCGAGCTGATACTTGTCATCACCCAACACGCCATGGCCTTCAGCCGCTGCGTGTACACGGATCTGGTGCGTTCGGCCGGTATGCGGATATACCCATAGCCGAGTCACCCTTTCTCCACGTTGTTGAATCTCGAAGTCGGTCCTCGCCTTTTCACCCCGACGATCGATACGCACCCGTCGTTCTCCAGATTGAAGTGTGTATCGCAGTAGCGAGTGTCTAACGGTACGTAACCCTTGAGGCCAATTCCCNGTNACGACCGCGTCGTACCGTTTTTTTACTCGAGCCTCTCTAAACGCTCCATGTAAACCCAGCAACATTCGCCGAGTCTTTGCAATCAGCATGCATCCAGATGTATCCCTATCGAGCCGATGCACTAATTCGAGCGTAACGTCCGGTCGCGCATGCCGCAAAATCTCGATGATCCCGTGACGAATACCGCTGCCACCGTGCACGGCGACACCGATTGGCTTGTTGAGTACTAATAGTTCTTCGTCTTCATAGAGGATCGCTCGACATATTTGATTAATTGTCGCCTCGCCGATGGGAGATTCCTTGCGACTCTCCTTCTGTACCGGAGGTACGCGTAATCGATCTCCTCTCTGCAATCGATAGCTAACACGGACTCGACCACTGTTGATCCTCACCTCACCGCGCCTGACCATCTGATATACCCGACTTCGTGGGACGTTCTTCAGCTCCCGATGGAGAAAATTGTCGAGCCGCTGTCCTGCATGTTCTTCGATCACAATGTACCTAACCGACATCGTAATTTTCCAGCAGATTGAAGCACTTAACATACACTGTTATAGTTCTTCCGCCGAACCTGACCGCTTTTTATTTGCGGGTAGAACTTACAGGAAACNGTGGTTCGAACCGGTGGTGGTTAATCACCGTAGNAAGAGAAACAACGATACACGTGGGTGCCAAGGCCCCTCTAAGAAAAGATACATTTATACATATCGCTCGAAACGCGAATTTTGGAAAGAACAAACTGACAGCTCGCANGGCNCAANTTGCTGCGCGGGTGGTATATCACCGATGACGCAAAGTGTGAATTCGGTATTGTCGAGGGAAAAGAGGTAAGACAACAGTCATTGCTGGTTAATACTAGCAACCGGGCGCGAGCGACCTTCCATGAGGGTCTCGTGCGGCAAGATCACCTTTGTTTTCCGATCTAAATGCGTTCCGAGTATCAACTAATGGATACACTCGGTTATGAAACGCATGTTAATCAATTCGACGCAACCCGAAGAGGTTCGCGTCGCTGTCGTCGATGGTCAGAAACTCTACGATCTCGATATCGAGAATCGAAGCCGCGAGCAAAAGAAAGGTAGTATTTATACAGCCAAAATAACNCGAGTCGAACCGAGTTTGGAGGCCGCGTTCGTCGACTTCGGTGCCGACCGCCACGGGTTCCTCCCCTTTAAAGAAATATCTCGTACCTATTTCAATAAGCCNTCAACGCCCAATCAGGGCCGCGTCANTATTCAGGACGTAATAAAAGAAGGGCAGGAATGCCTCATACAAGTTGAGAAAGAAGAACGTGGTAACAANGGTGCGGCGCTCTCGACGTTTATGAGCCTCGCCGGTAGATACATGGTGCTGATGCCAAACAATCCTCGAGCAGGTGGGATTTCGCGACGTATCGAGGGCGAAGACCGCGACAGTTTAAAAGATGCGATGTCGGCGCTCGAGTTTCCTGAGGGGATGGGTGTCATCATTCGTACGGCTGGGGTCGACAAAAGTGCAAGCGAATTACAGTGGGACCTCGACTATCTTTTGCAGCTCTGGGAAGCAATCCAGCGAGCCGAAAAAGAAAACCGTGCGCCGAGCCTTATTTATCAGGAAACAAACGTCATCGTCCGAACGATCAGGGACAACTTACGCGAGGATATCGGCGAAGTCCTGATTGACAGTGAAGATGCATACAAAGAAGCGGTGGAGTTCATCGAAGAGGTCATGCCCAACTACCGCGATCGCATTAAGTTNTATGNGGATTCAACGCCACTCTTTAGTCGCTACCAAATCGAAAGCCAAATTGAGTCCGCGTTCCAACACGAGGTCAAACTGCCGTCCGGCGGCAGCGTGGTGATCGATCCGACCGAAGCTCTTGTTTCGATCGACATCAATTCNGCGCGNGCNACGAAGGGTTCNGATATCGAGGATACGGCGTTAACCACCAACCTCGAAGCAGCTGAAGAAGTCGCTCGACAATTGCGCATACGCGATGTTGGCGGTCTNATCGTTATCGATTTCATCGATATGTTGGTGCCTCGTAACCANCGAGCNGTCGAAAATCGGATGCGTGAAGCATTGGAAACCGATCGTGCTCGAACGCAGTTGGGGCGAATTTCGAGGTTCGGATTATTTGAAATGTCTCGTCAACGTCTACGCCCTTCNTTAGAAGAAATCACGTCCGAAGTTTGTCCTAGGTGCAGTGGGCAAGGACGGATTCGAGACGTGGAGTCGTTGTCCTTCGCGATCTTAAGGATCATGGAAGAAGAATCGCTGAAAGAGCGCAGTTCGACCGTCCGAGCCGTCGTACCNCTCAATATAGCCGCGTACCTGTTGAACGAAAAACGAACAGATGTCGCCGAAATCGAAGCACGCACTACGACACACCTCGTTATCGTTCCGAACGCTTCTTTTGAAACACCTAATTACGAAGTTCAACGAATTCGGGATGACGATGTAANCGACGCAGGCGAAGTTCGAAGTTATACGCTCGCGGACACGGTCACCGAGGNGGAAATGCCCCGGNGGCGAGAACGTNCGCAACCCTCGCGCGAACAGGCTGCAGTCACTGCTCTCGAACCCAGNAGTCCGCGACCATCGCCACCATCAAGACCACGCCCAAGAAAAAATGAACAATCNCGTGATTCGCGCCCGTCCATTTTCCAGCGGTTTTTGCGTAGCCTTTTTTCGACGGGGGAAGAAGAACAAACAAATTCAACTGGAGCGAAGAAAGAAACACAGCGTTCCCGGCATGCCGCGAGNCCGAGTCGCGCAAACGCTCATGATCGAAATCGAGGTCGAAATCCTAAAGGTACCGACACCCGTGCACGGCAACAGCGGGAAAATCGAGATGAAGACCGACACGATCGGGGAAGTCCCAATCGCTCCAATAATCGCGCCCAGCGTCAAAGTGAGCGTGCTCGACCAAGTAACTCACGCTCCGCAAAGGACGAACAACTTGGTGGTACTCGTCAACGCCCTGATGAAGATTCATCGGCGTATTCGGACCGTAGGAAGCCTACGCGAGTCCCGCGAGGTAAGAATTCGGGTGAAAAAACCAGACCGGGCGACGAATCCGCAGAGGGTCCGCTTCCGGCAACCGCTAGCGAAATTTCTGATAGCAAACGAAAACCGCGACGCGATCGACATTCAGCTGACGCGCGTTCCGAAATCCGAAGTTCAAGCGCAGTGTCAAACCAACAATCGTCGATAGACACGACCAACGACGATCCGTCGACCGATCACACTCCTAACGAAATCAACAAGGAAACTGACGCCGACGAAGTGCTACCGCAAGAACCTCAAACGGCGCCGCTTAACACAAGTGAAACGCGAGAGACATCCAACGCCGAAACGATCACCGAAGTCGACCATCGAAGTGGCTCGACATCCATCGGCAAAGAGGTCGGAACTGAGTTGGTAGCCCAGACAACTCCCGATACCACAGAAGGAATCGACAATTCGTCTCTCGCAAGATCAGCAAACGATCCGCGGAACCAGGCACCGGAGGACGAGCGCTCAGTTATTCCAAATGGCTTGCCCGACTCTGATTCGCCGGACGTTCAAATTAGGGCTCAAGAAGCCATTAATGAAGAAACGGATGCCTTACCACCCCAGGATTCTTCTGGTGACTCGGGCGCTTTTTCAACAACCCNGCCAGGAGATGGTCAGGACGACCCTGTTGATGATACTCCGCCAGTGATAGAACAAAACTCNCTTCCCAGCGACGGNAACAATTCGGATGAAGCTGANGAGCAAGTAACANGGGCNTCAAATGATCCCAGGGAAATAAGGCGGGAAAAACTTCGGAAGCAGGCCGACAACGAGTAATTCGTACAACACATCACGGCCGCCCCATTTCGACGGGCTCACGCTCCAAAATAACGCCATAACGCTGGTGTACGTCATCGACAATCCGATCGGCTAATCCGAACACGTCTATGGCGGTGGCGCCGCCAGTATTTATCAACACCAGCGGCTGACGACGCCAGACAGCGACCGCCCCGCGCCTACATCCTTTCCAACCGGACGCTTCAATCAACCGCGCCGCCGACACCTTCATTAATTCCCCCTCTTCGAAACCTTGTATTTCGCATTTTCCGCGCAACACCTCATAGTCATTNACCGACANAAGAGGGTTCTTGAAAAAACTGCCGACATTNCCGAAAACCCGAGGGTCAGGAAGCTTTCGGCGACGTACTCGGGTTACGGCATTAGCGACATGTATTGGGTTCGGACAATCACAACCTAGCTTACGAAGTTCGGCATCAATATCTGGATAGCTACGTTCTATCGCCTGATCGCCCGTACGTATATTGACGTAGGTNATGACATAACGTTCGGGACTACCGCTTTTAAAGACACTGTCNCGGTATCTGAACTCACATTCTGCTGCCGTTAGAGTTTTGACTGCCCTTTCAGCCCGATCAACGACTTCGACACTCTCGACCATTGATCCCAGCTCCCGTCCATATGCACCGATATTCTGATACGGCGCGGCCCCAACCGACCCTGGTATTAACGAGAGATTTTCGAGNCCNCGAATACCCTGACCCAACAATGANCGCACTAGTTCGTTCCAACGCTCTCCCGCCCCAACCCGAATGTGATATGCACTCTCGCCAANGCGTTTTGTTGAGATTCCACGTATTCGAATTCGAATCACTGGTCCCGGCACATACCGGTGCAAGACCACGTTCGAGCCCTCACCCAAGATCGTCGCTGAGGGCGAATGCGTTAACGACTCTAGCAATTCCTCAACACTCGAAACATCGATCAATTCTTCTGCGGTGCTTTCAAGCCCAAAACTATTCGCCCGCGTGAGAGAAGCATTGGTCACTCGCCTCATTGCGATACGTACCGATATGTCAAATTAACTCGTTCGCTTATGGCTTGAGTGGTTCGGGAAACGCTATGTTTAAACAAGCTTTGACTGTCACCCCACATCACCAATANAGACCCATGTCGCAATANCAATCCCTTGCTCGCACCACCTGACCTCGGACGTACTCGAAATACTCGCGATGCACCCAAGCTCAACGACGCAATGACAGGACGGACCCCCATGTTCCGTTCGTTATCGCTATGCCAACCCACGTAGTCAGAGCCAGATCGATACCGATTAGCGAGCATGAAGTTAAACGGATGCCTAAGCCGCCTCACGATCAAAGCGCAAGTATCCGCCAAACANTCGNTCCATGGCTCCCCCAATCGAGACGTTCCGCTATAACGGTATGTACAGCCCGCATCGGCGTACCACGCGGTCAATCTTGGTGCTTGGTGTTTCGATCCGAACATCGTGACAGTTTCTCGATGCCACTGGATATCGCTAAGACAATGATTCAACAAGCTGGTCGCAGTCTCGACCTTTAAGAAGTCTTCCACGTACAAGAATTGTTGATTCTCAAATCGAATCCCTCGACTTTCTATGCTGGCTGGGGGTTCATAAGCATCCACCAGCGATATACTACCTTTTGCGCAACTTGGCACCGAGGAATTCCCAATGGATATAACAGACAAGGTGGCAGTCATCACTGGAGGGGCCTCCGGTCTCGGACGAGCTACAGCGGAGACAATCATCGACAGCGGCGGCAAAGTCGCGCTGTTAGATCTAAACGCCGAATTGGCAGCCCAGACCGCTGCCGATCTCGGCGGCGATGCCGAGGCCTTCACCGTCAATGTCTCCGATTCGCAGTCGGCAAAAGATGCTATTGAAGGCGTTCTCGAACGGTTTGGCGCGATNCACATCAACGTTAACTGCGCCGGAATTGGCGCCGCCGGACGAACGCTAGGTCGAGATGGGCCCTTATCACTTGAAGCGTTCAACTTCGTCATCCAGGTGAACTTGGTCGGTACATTCAACACGCTTCGATTTTGCGCCCAAGCGATGGACACAAATGAGCCGCAAAACGAAGATGGCGAACGCGGCGTCATCATCAATACTGCTTCTGTCGCAGCTTATGACGGACAAATCGGCCAAGCTGGTTACAGCGCGAGCAAAGGCGGTGTTGTTGGGATGACCTTACCGATTGCCCGCGATCTATCTCGATCTGGTATCCGCGTTTGCACTATAGCCCCTGGAATATTTGAAACGCCGATGATGTTGGGTGCCTCGGACAAGGTGCGCTTACCGTTGATAGAGATGGTCCAGTTTCCAAAACGACTGGGTGACGCGCCAGAATACGCGTTACTCGCGAAACAAATTGTCGAAAATCCCTATCTAAACGGAGAAACGATACGACTAGATGCAGGGATCCGAATGCAGCCCAGGTGACGCCATAGTCACTGATGTCATCTGCAGCATCAGGACGCGTTACGCAGGCTCGCAATCACTCGGTCAGCNTCGGCCTCGGTATCNACGCCTGCCGGGACCTCACATATCGCTTCATTCGCTATGATCTTATAACCACGCTCTAGAAATCGGAGTTGCTCCAGCGACTCAACAGACTCCAAACCGCCCTGCGGCAGAGCAACAAAAGCTTCTAATGCGGATANACGATACGCGTATATCCCGATATGCCGTTTCCATCCGGCNCCGANAACGCCCTGCCCGTTTTGATCGAATTCGCCTCTCAACCAAGGTATGGGCGCGCGCGAAAAATACAATGCCGAACCCTCTGTCGTTGTCGTTAACTTAACGATATTTGGGTCAAACACCTCGCTACGTTCCTTGATCGGTGCATACAGNGTCGCCACATCGTGTCGACCGTCATGCAAAAGACTAGCAACTTGGTTAATGACGACCGGCGGAATGAGAGGCTCATCGCCTTGAACATTGACGACAACTTCGTTGCTCCCCCAGTTTTGATGGTGTGCAACCTCTAAGATNCGGTCGGACCCTGACATATGATTGGCATCAGTCATGACGGCCCGCGCGCCGGCCGTAGTCACCACGTGTTCGACACGTTCATCATCTGTGGCCACAACTACTTCAATGGCATCGGATTGCATAACCTGTTCCACAACCCTGACGATCATTGGCTTCCCCGCCAGATCGACTAAAGGTTTTCCGGGCAGCCGCGTTGATCCATATCTGGCCGGAATGACCACTCTGAACTCACTCACGAAACTGTCTCTATTAATATGCCGCGTTGAGCAAACACATCAGTAAGTCGGCGTTCACCCTCTTCGCCCAATAATGTTTCGATCTCGAGATACCAGACTTCATTCGGCAAATCGTCCATCGCCCGTACTTTTCCAGCATCCTTTTCGGTAATGACAACTGTCGCATGGGCTGGAGCAGAAAGATCTTCGACACTAAAAGAGTGATGGTCGGGAAACGCCCGCACGACAGGATCAAGGCCTAACGCAACCAATGATTGTGCGAAACGAGCCGGATTACCAATACCCGCAATCGCGTACAAAGGNTCGTAATTCCTTNCTGCAAATTCCTGTGGCGAGACTCGTTCCAGACTCCGCAAATTAANGAACGCAGTCGCGACGGCCTTCATGACCGACTCGCCTTCCACAAGACCTGTCGCCTCGCCATTCGCCACGACCCAATCGACTTCCGCTAATCGTGATGCCGGCTCACGCAATGGTCCCGCCGGTAGCAGGCGGCCGTTACCCAGCCCTCTATTTCCATCCACAACAACAATTTCTACGTCTCGTTCCAACGCGTAATGTTGTAAGCCGTCGTCCGATATAACGACATCGACCTGGTTTACCGACAACAAGTTTTTCACCGCGCGAACACGGTCCGGATCAACGACCACGGGGCAACCAGTTCGGGCGGCTAACATCGGTGCTTCATCCCCTGCGACCTCTGAATTCGAATTGTTGTTAACCCGAAGCGGGTATCTCGCTTTACCGCCATACCCGCGGCTGACAATTCCGACGCGCTTTCCCCGCGCGGTTAGCCACTTCGATAACCAAATGACGAGAGGAGTCTTGCCCGTACCACCAATATTGATATTGCCGACCACCACAACAGGTACAGGCGCGCGCCATGATGAACTCCAGCCTGTCAGGTATCGGCTCCTCCGTTTGCGCACAATCCACCCAAATAGTGCCGCAAAGGGTTGAAGTAATCGGGGCCAATAGCTGTGGTCGTACCATGCCCGGACCAACATACCGCCNCGAACTTGCCGNTCATCCAGGTCNACTTCGATCGGTCTCGATCGCTGAGCAACCNTANTTTTTTCGCNNTGGCCATCTTCGAACTGCGATCGATACAANANACTGTANGGGCCGTCTCCCTCGACGAGCACGTCGTGATTGCCTTGTTCGACAATCACGCCTCCATCCACCACGTATATCANGTCAGCTTTTTCGATCGTGGACAAGCGATGTGCAATAACAACCGTAGTTCGATCCCGCATGACCTCCTTAAGCGCATTTTGAATGAGGCGTTCCGACTCCGTGTCTAGGTCTGAAGTCGCTTCATCGAGAATCAAAAGTGGCGCGTCTTTTAGAAATGCTCGCGCAATCGCTATTCGNTGGCGCTGTCCTCCAGATAGCAGGACACCGTTATCCCCTAGTTCGGTATCCAATCCGTTGGGCAAAGANCGGACGAATTCTTCTGCGTTGGCACGACCAAGCGCTTCATAAATAGAGTCATCGGATGCGTCACCAAGTGATCCATAGGCAACGTTTGCCCGCAACGTGTCGTTGAACAACACGACTTCCTGGCTGACCAATGCGATTTGTTGACGGAGATTGCCTAATTCATATTGCGTNACCGGAATCTCATCGAGACGTATCTCACCGTTAGTTGGCTCGTAAAAACGTGCAAGCAAACTGACCAAAGTTGACTTCCCGCCACCAGACCGCCCCACCAAGGCAATTGTTTGGCCNGGCTGAATAGTGATGTTGATGTCCGAAAGCGAGTCNTGTTGATTAGCCGAATATCGAAACGAAATATTTCGAAATTCGACTTTNCCGCGCACGCGATCGCCCACATGGGTACCCTCATTCCGTTCCGCATCTTGGTCAATCTGCGAAAAAACATCGCTTGCCGCGGCAAGACCTCGTTGCAGTCGCGCGTTGACATCGGAAAGCCGCTTAATTGGACTCGCAAGTAGTCCGGCCAAACCAATATAGGTAATCAGCTCGCCCTTGGTCATGGCGCCGACAATATCCGGCTGAAATACCAATCCAATCAACCCACCAATCGACACGGCCACGAACACCTGAATGACTTGAGCACTGAAAGCTTTGGTCGCAACCATTTTTAGGTTTTGCCGACGATTGCGATCACTAGCCAACAAGAATCGGCCTTGTTCGTATTTCTCCCCACCAAAAGCACGCATGACGCGATATCCGGTGACTGCTTCAGACGCAACGTGCGTCACATCACCCATGGAACTCTGAATACGTTCACTTATACGTCGAAAACGCTTGGACGCGTATCGAACGACTCCACCNACCAAAGGCGTAACTAGGAGAAATATTGCCGTGAGTAGCCAGTTTTGCCAGAACATAAACCCAAGCAACACAATCAATTTCCCTCCATCTTGGAAAATGATCTTTAGGGCATCCGTCGCCGTGTCCCGTAACTGAGCCGTCGTAAACGTCAATCGCGAGACGATCTGCCCCTGCGCACTTGCCTCGAAAAATTCACTCGGTACCACGAGCAGTTGGTCGAACAGTTCGCACCGAAGAACATGNACCACGCGAAATGAAATGCGTGAAAGAAGGAGTTCCCCGGTAATCGACCCGAAAGCCCGGACAAGCGCAGCTATAACGATNAGAGAAGGGAAATACCAAATGTGAACGTCGGAATTCGAATCAAAAGAGTCGACAACTTGCCCTAAAACTTGCGCAAAGAAAGCTTCGGAGCCAGCGCCAAGTAAGAAACCAACGACNGCGACAAAGAAGAGAAGCCACTGGCCTTTCAGATAACGCAACAGTCGCCGATAAAGAGCCCAGTCGCCCCCGCGTGGCGCCATCGAGTCGGGCGTCTCCGAATTCACGCGTATAAGTCCGTCTGAACGAAATGTCCAATCAAAACCGGGAACAACCTCAGCACCGCGCTATTTTCACTAAGAGCAATCATCAATGGGATGATCCAGCGCCCCATGCCTTGAGATCGTTGCCTTTTCAAGGCGTCCTATTTCTCCCCTTTCGAACGGAGCTCTTCATAACAAAAATTCGTTGCATCCACATAACCCGCTAGAGATCCGCAATCAAAGCGTTGGCCTTTAAATCGATAGGCAAGCACCTTACCTTGTTTTGCTTGCTGGACTAGCGCATCGGTGATTTGGATCTCACCTCTCGTATCCGGTGCGGTCTGTTGCAATATTTCAAATATATCCGGCGTAAGGATGTATCGACCAATGATCGCTAAATTGGAGGGCGCGGTACCCTGTTCGGGTTTTTCGATCATATCGGACACACGGTATAGATCTTTTGACACTTCCTCTCCAGCGATAACTCCATATTGATGCACACGTTCATCGGGCACTTCTTCAATTGCGACAACACTCAACCGGTGCTCCGCAAAAATCTCAAGCAATTGGCCGAGGACACTTGCTCCCTCGCCAAAACAAAGGTCATCGGCCAGTACCACAGCGAATGGCTCGTTTCCAATTAGCGAACGACCGCAAAGAATTGCGTGGCCCAGTCCCTGCATGTGTATCTGACGCGTATATGAAAAAGTACACTGTTCAATTAACTCGCGAATGCCTACTAGAGCACTTTCCTTGTTGGTCCCCCGCACTTGATCTTCCAACTCATAACTAACATCAAAGTGGTCCTCGATCGCTCGCTTGCCGCGACCGGTTACAAATCCGATACCCCGTATTCCCGCTGATAAAGCTTCCTCGACTCCGTATTGAACAAGAGGTTTGTCGAGAATAGGCAGCATCTCTTTGGGCATCGATTTCGTGGCCGGCAAAAACCGAGTACCGTACCCGGCTACCGGAAACAGACACTTGTTCAACATGCATTAACCTCGTGCGTTTCGCATTAAATCCGCGAAGTCGATGGGACGTCATAAGTGATCGTCCACGAGTTCATTATAAGGGTACGGCGTCAATCTCTGGGTATGTCCGTTATCTGGCGGGAAACGCCCCAACGAGAACATTCAAACCAATATCGCAGTCGCCACATTGCTGGGTATTTACGTTCTCTAGCTTAAAATCAATAAGACAAAACCAACATCGTCAGAACCGGACGACAACTCCGCGTTCCATACATGCGCCATACCGGCGTGATCGCATACCTATTTGAAATCCCCTCAAGGCATAATGCGACTGGCATGCCAGACCCATTCCTCCAACGATATCTGCCAACCCGAGAATCCATCCGTGAGTACGCGCTATTTCGATTTTTGGGTCATCGTCTGCTCCAACCCGAGCTTTGGCATTTGCACCGTCGATCGGTCGGCGGCGCCTTTTTTATCGGTCTCTTTTGTGCGTTTCTGCCGATACCGACACAAATGCTGATTGCTGCATTGATGGCGCTTATCGGTCGATGCAATATCCCGATTTCCATCGGCGTCACATGGATTACCAACCCGTTAACCATGGGCCCTATGTTTTTCTTCGCCTATAAGCTGGGCGCTTGGTTACTGGACACTCAAGTCACCATCACGACCGTGGAATTGTCCTTTTCTTGGCTATCCAACCAGATCAGTCAGATCTGGTGGCCGTTACTTGTCGGATGTTTAATCTGTGGTTGGGTGGCGGGATTGTCCGGCATGTTGGTATCCCGAATACTGTGGCGGCTGCACGTCGTTCGTCGCTGGAAGCAACGCTTAGCGAGGCGCAAAGCGGTTGCCCCCTCGTGACACGACTATCGCGAATGCAATTCGAGCGCGGGATTTGCTCGGGCGGCTAACATGGTGGGACGAACCACAGCTGCCATGCACAAGCCGAACGAGAGCAATGCGATCACGACGAGATCACGACTATTAGTTTCGGAAGGAACCGAGGAAAAATAGGTTCCGTCGATCATGTTTGTACCGGTTGCCGCTTCCAGCACCAACACTATCGCGTCGGCATACGACGCGATAGTTACGCCGAGAATGAGTCCAAGCGCGATTCCAACCGACGACACGAAAAGCCCCTGAACCAAAAATACCGAGACAATGGCGCTCCGCTGAGCGCCCATGGTGCTCAGAATGGCAATATCTCCTCGCTTATCGTTCACCAATAACGCCTGGCCTGAGAGCATATTGAAAGCGGCTATTCCTACAACCAGAATCAATAAAACGAACATGATCCCTTTCTCAATTTTGATGGCACGAAACAATTCACCGAATTGTTCAGCCCAAGTGCGTAGGGGTGCTTCGAATGGCAAAGTCCAGGATCTCACCGATAGAGGGTCAGCCAAGGTTACCCTCCAGCCCGATGTCCCTGCGTTTGAAATTCCCAATGTTTCAACCCGTGCAATATCAATGATTGCTAACTGATAGTCCGGATCCGCCCCAACCGCGAACGTTGCAACAAGCCGAAAACGTTGAACCGATGGAATAACCCCTGATCCCGTCGGCGCTGGGAAAACTAGAATGATCGGATCGCCAAGCGAAAGACCCATCAACCTCACAAGCGGTTCTCCAAGCGCGATACCCGCACCTTTTAGTAACGAGAGCGAGCCCGAAACCATCGAATCCGCAATGAAACCGCCGCCGACCTCGGGTTGAATCCCGTATATCTTCACCGCCTGAGCCACACCCGGCCGGGACAGCATGGCTTCGCCTTGATACAAACGTTCAACACCGACCACGCCCGGCGTTTGAATTAAAGCTTCACTCTCGTCGTCGGACAGGAGACTCCTTTCGACAAAAGCGTGCGGTACGACCCCCAGAAGCCGCCCCTTAATTTCTTGATCGAACCCATTCATCACGCTGGTCACCACGGTGAGAATCGTCACCCCGAGTACTAGTCCCAACAAAGAGACCCAATTAATCAAAGCCGCATAAATGTTGTTCCGCCGGAAGAGATATCGGAGCGCAATCCAAACTGAAGGAAATCGTTTAATGAGCACGGGGTTGGACATTGAGTTTGCCGTCTTCCAAAACAAACGAGCGGTTCATCTTGTCCGCAATCGACGCATCATGTGTCACCACGATAAACGCAGTCCCCGTAACAACGCTCATATCCCCCATCAGCATCAGCACCTGGGAGGCGCTTTCTCGATCAAGATTTCCCGTGGGTTCGTCGGCCAAGAGGATGTCGGGCTCAGTTGCCATCGCTCGGGCCACCGCAACACGCTGCCGTTCGCCGCCCGACAGTTGATGTGGACGGTGACCAAGGCGTTCGGCCAAATCAACCGCACTCAATAGATTCATCGCGCGTTCCTCCGACTCAAGCGACGAGCGACCCGAAATAATCAGAGGCATCGCTACGTTTTCTAACGCGGAGAACTCGGGTAATAGGTGGTGAAATTGATAGACGAAGCCCATGTGGTGATTGCGGATTGCGGCTCGACCGTCACTGGAAGCGGATGTCATGCTTTGACCGACGACCCTCACCTCACCAACGTCCGGTTCGGTTAACCCGGCAAGTATATGCAGCAACGTACTCTTCCCGGACCCTGAACGTCCTACCACCGCGATCCTTTCGCCCGCCTTCACATCAACGTCAATCCCGTTTAGGACCCCCAATTCCCGATCACCATCGACGAACCGTTTACGAAGATTTCGAGCGGACAAGACATCACTCATGTTGAAGTGCTTCCGCAGGATTCGTCGAACTCGCCCGCCAGGCTGGATACAGAGTCGCGAGTAGTGTGAGTAACCCCGCAATACCGGTGACGTTCCATACATCAGTTGGGGTAAATGCAAACGGCAACGTGTCTACGATGTACTCACCCATGAGCTTGACTCCAAGGAGAGACTCAAGCATCGGAAAGCCCGCCTCGGCAAACACTCCGAGAACATACCCGAGCCCAATTCCGGCAGCGACCCCAACCCCCGAAATGGCAATCCCTAAGAACACGAAAGTTGCGAGAAGCAACCACCGATTGCTTCCCATCGTTCGTAAGATCGCAATATCGCCGCGACGCTCACTCACAATCATCACCAAGCTCGAGACAAGATTGATAGAAGCGACGGCAACCAACAACGAAAGGAGCAGGAGCATCATGCCTTTTTGCGCCCGAATTGCGCCGTATAGGGGACCATAGGTCTGAAACCACGTGGAGACAGTGAATTCGTTGCTCACATTCGCGAGTATCTCAAACCTAACATCGCTAGCTCGTAACGGATCATCGAGCCGCGCTTTAATGGAATGAACGCCTTCGCCTAATCGATATAGCATCGCAGCATCGATTTGGTGAATAAAGACATAACGCCGATCTAGCTGCGATCCTGTATCCAGGATCCCTTGAACACGAAACGATTTTTGACGCGGAAACGCGCCTAACGGGGTGACAGTCACATCGGGAAGTACTACAGCCACTGGACTACCAATCATCAACCCCAACTCATCTGCAAGTTGGATCCCGACAACAATCCCATAATCGCCAGGAGTTAACGTAATCAAGCTGGCCCCTTGAACGTATTGGTCTATGTGTGAAACCTGTCGATACTGATGGGGCTCGATCCCAGTGACCGTTACACCCCGAACTTTTTGACCCACAGACAGTAGTGCTTGACCTTCGATTACGGCCGCGGAACCTTGCACATGGGGAATTCCACCGATCAGTTGGAGTAGTCCCGACGGTGTTGCAATCGATTCGCGCGCTCGGACCGACACGTGCGGAATGACACCCAGGATCCGATTCGTTAGTTCCCTTTCGAACCCAGCGACCACGCCTTGCACGAACAGCAGGACCGAAACGGATAGAGCTAGACCCATCAATGCAACGAACGTCACGAGGGAGAGATGGCCATGCCGGGATCCTGCGTAGCGCAAACCGATATTTATGGATAACGGACGAAACATCGAAAAGTTTTTGGTGAAAGTCAGTGGTTTGGTCCTAAAACAACGGAAAACACGATGATGCCGAGGAGGTGTACCACGCCCCATCGCTCGTCTGAGATCCATTTTTTTGTATATATATCAATCAGTTATATTTATTTACCTGAAATAGATTGTCGTTCACAATATTCTCAGAGCTCCTCCACAAACCTCCGTTCTAAATTCAAGATTCCCCGCGATACTGATACGACATCCGCTCTAGATATAAGCGTTAAACTAGCATGTTGAATCGTCTGGTAGTTCGTCGATGGAGCGGTATCTCTTTCCCACCGTCCTTTTGGCCGCATTAGTTGGATTTTTCCTGGCCTGGGCATTTCCCGATACTCCATGGCTATTGGAATCTGCAGCGATATTCAAAGATCTATTTTTATCCGTGCTCAAAATGATTGTCGCACCATTGGTTTTTTTCTCGGTGCTATCCGGGATAGTTCGTTTGGATGCAGCAAAGCAGCTCCGTCGAATCGGAACGCTGACCGTTGTCTATTACGTAGTGACCACCGCGTTCGCTATTGCCCTAGGACTCACCGTCGTTTTTCTCTTCCACCCTTGGACCAGCGCGCCCCCGCTCAGCGCGATCGAAACTGCATCGACACATGCCACCCTAATTGGGACTTCTGAAAGCACGTTTGGCGATCTGATTCGTAACCTCGTAGCCCAAATGTTCGTTAATCCATTTACCGCTCTAGCACAGCTCAATATCCTTGGGATCGTAACCAATAGTATCGTCCTCGGATTGTCACTTTTAATAGTCCTTCCCAGCGAAAGCGTGGTGAAAAGATCAATCCATGAGATCACCAACGCGATCTACAAATTGGCGAGCTGGGCGGTGTGGGTGGTCCCAATCGGCGTCATCGGCATCGTCTATCAAATGACAACTAACGCAAATTCAGCGTTAATCGGACAACTCGCCGCGTTTTCTGGCGTGGTTATCGGTACCACGCTGTTACACATGCTCATCATCCTGCCTTCCATCGGTTGGTTAGGCGGGCAGATGCGACCTGTGACGTTAGCTAAGAACACAGTCCGGCCCATCGTCGTGGCCTTATCGAGTTCATCGAGCGCAGCGACACTGCCCGTCAGTTTTCGCGCCGCGAATGATCTCGGGGTTAGCTCGACCACAGCAAGCTTCGTGCTACCTCTCGGAGCGACCATCAACATGGACGGAACAGCCCTTTTTGAGGGTGTTGCAGCGGNNTTTCTTGCNTACCTTTTCGGACTGGATCTGAATGCCTCTGCCACCGTCACGGTGTTTATCGTTGCAATGCTCGCGTCCATCGGTGCGCCCGGAATTCCTTCAGGATCAATGGCGGGCATGCAAATGGTGCTCCTCGCCGTGGGGATCCCTCTAGAAGGAATACTGATACTGCTGTTAGTCGAACGTCCTCTCGACACTATCCGAACCGCAGCGAACGTGCTCGGGGATCTAGTCGGCTGTGTCGTAATCGACCGACATGCGGTGCCCGCTTTGGTCGACACCTCCAACTGAGAGTGTCCAAAATATCAAAAACGTTCCCAAGTTCGCTTGACGGGCGTCCNACGCAATAGCCAAACTACTCCTTTATCCATTGGGATTTGTGCGGTCCACCTTTCGAAACGGCCTCACACCCAAGGGTTGGAAACTACAACATGTTAGGGGGAAACATGCCCGAATTCTGTAATGTCGAACACGCCGATCATGTGCTGACGGTAAAACTCAATCGGCCGGAAAGATTGAATGCCCTGCATCCGCCAGCGAACGCAGAGCTCGGCGAGGTTTTTGACGAATTCGCAAACAACGAGGATCTCTGGGTTGCCATCATTACAGGCGAGGGTCGGGGTTTTAGCGCGGGTAACGATCTTCGATACCAAGCGGAAGGAGGTCAACGGGTTCCAACGCCGAGCGGATTTGGCGGGCTATCGTCGCGGTTCGATATGACNAAGCCCGTCATTGCCGCCGTCAACGGCGTCGCCATGGGTGGTGGTTTTGAAATCGCACTTTCGTGCGATCTCATCATCGCATCAGAAAACGCGATTTTCGCGCTTCCAGAACCCAAGGTTGGGCTTGCGGCTCTCGCCGGTGGGTTACAACGATTGCCGCGTCAAATCGGATCTAAGAGAGCCCTTGGGATGATACTCACCGGACGGCACGTGCCCGCACAGGAAGGTTACGAGCTGGGTTTTGTAAACGAGGTCGTGCCCCACAACGAACTAATGGACGCCGCACATCGGTGGGCGGATCAAATTCTCGAATGTGCTCCGTTGTCGATACGGGCAAGCAAAGATGTGGTGTACCGAAGCCTGTCCATGGGGTCGCTGCAAGAATCGATGGCAATTCCATACGACTCGGTCAAAGCCATGTCGACCAGCGAAGATTTTGTCGAAGGACCTAAGGCCTTTTCAGAAAAACGTCCGCCGAACTGGAAGGGCCGCTAAACACGGTCTGACAGTCATTGAGTAAGATCTCAAGGGTCATTTCCTCATCTCCTTAGCGAGATTAATTCGCACCCGAACATTTCCTGCCTACGTTATAAGGCTGTGCAGCGCGCTCATTTGTTGTTCGTAGTCGTCAACGGTCTGGTAGCGAATACCGCAGACAAAGCGTTCAATTCCTACGTCGCGGTACGCGTCGAGGCGCGCACGTGATCGAGAAACGTCGGCGAGGGGCAGTCCGCTCATGATCGTAATGGTGCCCGCAGCGCGACCAGCACGTTCGCAATATCCATGGTACTGGGCACGTAACTCGGGGACACTCTCTGGTTCAAGCCCCATGGGTATCCAGCCATCACCGTACNGTGCGGCACGTTCAAGGGCGTGAGGAGCACGGCCACCAACTAGCACGGGAGGCTTCTTCGGCCTCGGCTTGAAAAGAAAACGTTGCCCATTGAGTTCCACCTCATCACTGTCGAAGCACGAGTTAAGAATTTGCAGTGTCTGGTCGGATATGCTCCCGCGTCGTCGTCGATCTAATCCCAGAACACGAAATTCGGCATCCATCCACCCAATTCCTACTCCTAAGAGAACCCGACCCTCAGACAGCTCTTGGAGACTCGCAACTTGTCTAGCCGTGATTAGAGCCCCTCGGTACGGAAGGATCAGGACTCCCGTACCGAGATGTATGCGGTCAGTCGCACCAGCGATCCAAGCCAACGTAATTAGGGGATCTACGTAACGGCCATCCGAGCCCTCGGCATCATCTGGCGGGATGGCTATGTGGTCTGTAATCCAAAGTGACTCAAGACCAGCGCCTTCCGCCAGCTTCGCACATCTCGATATGATCGACACCTCGGANTCTGCACCCATATTGCGTAGCGTAACTCCAAGTTCCATCGTCGCTCCTCAACCGCTCTAATCAAGTCCAACGTTGGCCAAGCGCCAACACGAACGCTACGCTAGCAAAACCAAGCCGTTCCAACGAGTCCAACAAAAACGGATTCTCAAGCATAATCGTCGGTCNATGCAGTCTGATGTCAAAACGCCGACCAACTCTGTGTCCACGAAGCATTCGNAATACACGACTTCGTCGCTNNTGCNGTTCTCAACCGGTCGATTACGGGACCGTTCGATGAGTTTGCCGCGGTGACGAACCCTNTAGTCAGCGTCCTCGCGTTTACCAGCGGCTTCGTCATCATGTCGCTCGAACTACTCGGTGGCCGACTATTAGCCCCATATTTTGGCAACAGTATTTATGTGTGGGGCAGCATAATTACGGTCTTCATGCTTGCGCTTTCGGCCGGTTACTTAACAGGGGGTTGGTTATCGCTATTCAACCCGTCTCTGAAGCGTTTTTCGCTCATTTTCTTCGTAGCCGCAGCGACACTCTATCCGCTCACGATGATCACCGAACCACTCATGGAAACCGTTTTCCAAGCCATCACAGACCCTCGCTGGGGCTCGCTCGTTGCAGCCCTCGTTCTCTTTGCACTACCCACCTTCATTCTCGGTTTGATCTCGCCTTATGCTGTTCGATTATTGGTCGACAACGTTGATCGGGCTGGAAATACTGCCGGCAGGCTATATTTTGTATCAACCATCGGCAGCGCCCTTGGAACCCTAGCAACAAGCTTCTATTTCGTACTCTGGTTTCAGATGGACACCATCATTCTCCTACTGTCTGGGACGCTGCTCATACTTGGATTGGTTTCATGGACGGCAGCACGAAAAGGATGAAACGCTCAGCCACGATTATTCTTACGTTTGCTGTGTTGTCCGTTACCAATCCACTTCAGGGGCGAATTGTTCATCGCGAACAGTCGTTGTATCAGACGATTTTAGTGGACGACACCGGTTCCCGTCGTTGCCTTCAATTCTCGGTCCGGCGCGACCAACGTAATCAAAGCTGCATCGATCTAAAGTATCCGCAACGGATGGTTTTTACCTATACCCAGATGATGATGGCGGGTCTTTTACTCACTCCCAATCCCAAAAAGATACTGATAATCGGTCTTGGCGGTGGGACTCTTCCACTTGCACTGAACGACCTTTTTCCAGGCACACTCATTGATGTCGTCGAAATCGACGCTGTCGTCGTACGAGTTGCTGAGGAATATTTTGGTTTCCAAAGTGGCGAACGCATAAATGTTTTCGAGATGGACGGGCGTATCTTTACTAAGCGAGCCCTCATCCGCGGTGATCGATATGANCTCATCATCTTAGACGCATTCAATGGCGACTATATCCCCGAACACTTGATGACCCGAGAATATCTACAAGAGACCCGCACGTTACTCGGTACTCAGGGGACACTGGTCGCTAATACGTTTTCCAAGAGCCGTCTCTACGATCACGAGTCGGTCACTTATGCATCCGTCTTTGGAGACTTTTTTAATTTCAAGCACTATCCGAGCAGCAATCGGATCATTTTGATATCAATGGCTGGTTTACCGACCCTCGATTTGTTGCAGTCCCGTGCTGAGCGCTGGCGCAAGCGCCTTCGGCCGTACCGAATTCCAATCCACAATTACCCCGATCGTATGTCTCGGACTACCGATTGGGATCTTGAAGCCCGCGTCCTCACCGATCAATACGCTCCGGCAAACCTACTCCGATCGCGTAACCGGCACCGGTGATGAGCTGCAAAACTAAATACCGCGGCGTATCGTCGGACAATGTTTAACTGGTCCTTGCCATACGTTTCCAGAAGAGCACCAGTATTTGCGCGAAACGCCGTCGCAACATCTCAACCACTCGCAACCCAGGCCGGCATTGACATGCTNAGGCGTGGCGGTAACGCCATCGACGCGGCAATTGCAACGGCAATCACTCTAACCGTCGTNGAACCAGCAATGAATGGGATAGGAAGCGATGCATTCGCCATTGTCTGGGACGGGCACGGCCTGTCTGGCATCAACGGTTCCGGAAAATCTCCCGCTGCNTGGACNCCCGATCGTTTCAAGGGCCCCAATATGCCTACCCAGGGATGGGACTCGATCACCGTGCCAGGTGCCGTCAGCACATGGACCGCGTTATCGAAAAAATTCGGAGATTTACCCTTTGAGGATCTCTTTGAACCCGCTATTCGATACGCGCGCGACGGATTCCAAGTCGGCCCTAAGACAGCTCCAGTTTGGTCGTGGTCGGTCGAATCGTTCGCACACTTCAACAGTTTTCAAGAGCATTTTACTTCTCAGGGCAGGTCACCCAACACTGGCGAAGTATTTAAGCGGCCCGATCTTGTCGAGACGCTTACCGACATTGCGCGCACGGACGGGGAATCGTTGTACCGAGGACGGCTTGCNGGAGCGATTGTTGGTCAAAGCCAGCAGGAAGGTGGCGTGATGACTCTCGACGATCTGGCTAATCACAGCGTCCTCTGGACTGACCCCATCGCACAACCGTATCGAAACGTCGTTTTGCACGAAATCCCGCCTAACGGGCAGGGNCTCGCAGCCCAGATCGCCCTTTCCATTCTCGAACATCTTGACGTTCAATCGACCGAGCCGGGATCTGCCGACTGGATCCATTATCAGGTGGAGGCAATGAAAATCGCGATTCGAGCTGCCTTCGATCACTTCGCAGATCCGGCAGCCATGGTTATACCGCCCAGCGAGCTGCTTGAGCCTGGTTCGATCGCCCGAGCAGCGAACGCAATATCCGCGAATGCCNCATCCCAGTTTCCACCCGTGGCTTTGCCGGTCTCCGAAGATACTGTCTATTTAACTACCGCNGACGCCGACGGTCGCATGGTCTCAATGATTCAATCTAATTACCGCGGCTTTGGCTCGGGAATCGTGATCGAAGGCACCGGGATTTCGATGCAAAATCGAGGCAGCGGGTTTGTGCTTACGCCNGGTCATCCAAACATAGTCGCNGGTGGAAAACGCCCGTTTCACACAATTATTCCGGGNTTTGTAACGCGGGCGGACGGTAATCCCGCGATGGCATTTGGCGTAATGGGCGGCCACATGCAACATCAAGGCCACGTTCAAATGGTTACGCGTATTTTCGATCACCGCGAAAACCCTCAAGCCGCATCCGACGCTCCGCGNTGGCATGTTAGTCCCGATTACCGCTTGGCNCTTGAAACTGGCACGCCGNCAGGAACCNTCAAAGCTCTACAGGAACGGGGACACGAGGCACNTTTGGTAGAAGACGAAGGGTTATTTGGAGGCGCTCAGCTTATTTGTTGTCTCGAAGACGGGTACTGCGCCGCGTCGGACCATCGAAAGGAAGGAACGGCAGCTGGTTTTTAGATCAATAGCGAGTTTCGGTTCCCTTTCCAGCCGAACGTGACTATTTGGATGCGTCCGTCGAGTCGAGTTTAAGCGACGCTGAATTCATACAGAACCGAAGTCCTGTCGGCTCTGGACCATCAGGGAATAGATGGCCCAGATGAGCATCGCATTGGGAACAAAGAACTTCCGTGCGCACCATGAACATTGCTCGATCTTCTCGAGTATCAACCACATCGCTGTTAATCGGTTCNTAGAAGCTAGGCCAACCACTTCCTGAGTCATATTTAGTTTTTGAATCGAACAATGGTTCGCCGCAACATCGACATAGGTACATACCCGGCGTTTTAGTTTCACAGTACTCACCCGTAAACGCTTGTTCCGTTGCCGCACGCCGGGTAATTTCAAATTCTTGAGCCGACAATTCCGCTCGCCATTCTTCGTCCGACTTAACAACCTTACTCATATTAAGGCCTCCTGCTAACATGCCTCGTCTGTCCATTATNGATTTTACGGACCCGTAGGACGTATGCAACGCGATAAGCAACAACCCAGCAAAGTGGCCGAACTGACCCCGACGGGACAAAAGCCATTTGTTAAGTCCTCGAAGCTCGACGATGTTTGTTACGAGATTCGAGGGCCAGTGATGCAAGAAGCCGAGCGACTCGAGGACGAGGGTCATCGGATTCTAAAATTGAATATTGGTAATCCGACGCCCTTTGGGTTCGATGCACCCGAAGAAATATTGCGCGACGTCATCCACAATCTTCCCAATTCTCAGGGATACGAGAACTCAAGAGGTCTCTACTCGGCACGTAAAGCGGTAATGCAGGAGTGCCAACAAATAGGAGTCGCGGATGTAGAANTCGATGACATTTTCCTGGGTAATGGAGTCAGCGAACTCATCGTCATGGCAATGCAAGGGCTGTTAAACGACGGTGACGAAATTCTCATCCCCACGCCCGATTATCCGCTGTGGTCCGCCGCCGTTCGTCTAAGTGGCGGCAATCCAGTCCATTATCGATGCGACGAAGGTTCAGATTGGCAACCCGACATCGATGATATCCGCAAGAAGACGAGTCGTAAGACTCGCGGAATCGTAATTATTAATCCAAACAACCCCACAGGCGCCGTGTACGAGCGCCAAGCGCTAACCGACATTCTGGGTTGGGCGAGACAGAAAGATCTCGTGTTATTTTCAGATGAGATCTATTCAAAGATCGTGTACGACGATGCCGAGCACATACCGATCGGATCTCTTTCTCAAGACGTGCTTACGTTAACGTTCAATGGACTGTCGAAAGCTTATCGCGTCGCCGGTTTCCGGATGGGATGGATGGTCGTCAGTGGTCCCAAACATCGAGCAAAAGACTACCTGGAGGGATTGAATATTCTCGCTTCGATGAGGCTTTGTGCAAATGTACCGGCGCAACATGCCATTCAAACCGCCCTTGGCGGGCACCAAAGTATCAAGGAATACCTGCGCCCTGGCGGCGCACTCTTCGAACAACGAAATATTGCGTTCCAGCGTATTAATGAAATCCAGGGGATCGAATGCAGTAAACCCAAGGGCGCCTTCTATCTCTTTCCTCGCATTGACACAAAACGATTCAATATCTTGGACGACGAGAAATTCGTGCTCGACTTACTGCGACAAGAAAAAATTCTTGTTGTGCAAGGTAGCGGCTTTAATTACCCAGCACCCGATCACTTTCGCATGGTTTTTCTTCCGCGCGCGGATGAACTCGAACGAGCGATCGATCATATAGGGCAGTTTCTCCAACGCTACCGGCAAAAGTAGATNCCGCCATCGACTTTGACTTATTTCCGCACATCCATGCGATAGTGGCCAACCTTAAGCCCGGCCTCGGTATTGGTTTCGTTGAAATCCGTTGACGTCCGTAACCAACCTTGAAACATGAGTCTCTCACCCCACCGAGCCATCTGATCCTCGACAAAATGTCGACCAAGAAACGGGGAATTAAGACAAATCAGCACATCGCCCCCGGGTTTGGCCAAACTCATTAGCCGCTTAATCACCCGACCGTAGTCTTTTTCCGCGACGAAGCTTCCATGCTGTCGGGTCGGTGGATCACAAATCACCATATCGTAAGGACCGAGTCTGCGGAGTTTGCCCCAAGAACCAAACACATTGTGCGGTAGCATTTTGACCCGGCCGAGGTCATGACGATTGATCCGATGATTGTCCCGGCCCCAATCAAGCGCCGCCCGGCTCATGTCATTATTTATTACAGCCTCAGCACCNCCCGCCACTGCGTACACCGAAAACGAGCAGGTATATGAGAAAAGATTCAAGATTTTTTTGTTACAAGCGCGTTCGCGAACCCAATCGCGGACAGGCGCTATGTCTAAGAACAGACCTACATTCTGTGAACGGTATGGACGTATCCGAAAAACTAAACCCTTTTCTTCGACCAAAAACTCCTCTGGAACGCAGCCCATTACGCTTGTCGCTGACGTTTCCCGTCCACGACGCATTTGGATAAGTATGCCTTCGACGGACGAGTGGGTTGAGAGTGCTGCGACGAGATCAGAATACTCACCTCCGTCGAATGACCCGATCAATATGTAGGGGGGATACCAATCGACTACGACATAGCGATANTCCTCATAACCGCCNCCCCGACCGTGCANGAGTCTCCTTGGGCCCTCGGCAGAATCGAGTCTTGCCAAGCAAATTTGAATGGCCTCAGTCGCAAAAGTCATTCGTCGAGCNGTATCACCGCCTTCTCCTATCGACCAATCAGCTCAACCACCCGTTCCGCAATAGCGAGAGAAGCGGTCAATCCGGGCGATTCGATTCCAAGTAAATCGACGTATCCGGAAACGCCCGTCCGCTCCGGACCGTTGATTACGAAATCGGATGTTGGCGCGTCTGCTGGGCCTAGTTTCGGCCGGATACCCGTGTAACCGGTATGCAATCGAGTCGCATCAAGATCCGGGTAGTAACGGCGGATCGCATCGATAAAGCGATCTAAATTTGAGGTTTCGAATGTATAGTCCGGGCCGTCCGTCCAAACGACATCGGGACCAAACCGAGTCTGATGTGCAAGATCAAGTGTTACATGCACACCTAGTCCACCCTCCTCTGCCACCGGGTACACCAATCGGTTAAAAGGCGACATACCCGAAAGCACGTAATAGTGGCCCTTCGCAAAATAACCGCGATCCTCTGGCCCCGTGGCGGGTGAGAGGGCCACCGCATCAAGCCCAGTCGAATTCACTAATACCTGCGGAGCTAATTCGAAGCCATCACATCGAACCGTTATGCCCGAATTAGTGTTAATTGCCGAAACCTCCGTGAGGTAGGAAATGATGCCGTTATGGGCTTCGAGGTCGCCGAGCAAACTCAACATGAATGAATGGCTATCGATGATGCCGGTACTAGGCGAAAGGACTGCAGCTCGGCACAATACCGCGGGTTCCAATTTTTCCACGTCGCGTTGTGACAGCCACGGGAGCTCACCAGCCCCGTTTTCCTTCGCCTTCCGCTGATAGTCGCGCAATGTTTCGAATTGCCGTGCTGACGTCGCAACAATTATCTTGCCGATTCGTTCACAAGGAACCCGGTAGTTTTCGCAGTACTCGTACAAGAGTTCTTTACCGCGAACGCACATCCGAGCTTTCAGCGATCCCGTGGGGTAGTAAATTCCCGCATGAATCACTTCCGAGTTTCGGCTCGAAGTTTCTGTCCCAAACGCGTTTTGGCGCTCTAGTACCAGGACCTCGCGCCCATTGCGCGCAAGCGCTCGAGCAACAGCAAGGCCGACCACACCCGCGCCAATAACGATGCAGTCACACTTCTCAGCCAACTGACTTCAACGTCCGGCTTTGGTCCCTTTCGAGGCGGACTCCAACGACATACGATGGTTCGACGTATCGGCCGTGCGTCGCGACACGGTAATCCAAACACATGCGATCAAATACCGTAGCAACGTCAGAATGACTCAGGGCACGCATTCGATGGATTCCAACATCTCATGATACCGATCGCTCAAATAAGGGCGTCCGCGCAGGAGGTGCGCGAGGTACCAACAAGGAGGTTTTAATCCCGACAAAACGACCTTCGGATTCGCGAAGTAGGTCCAGGCAGGTAGCTCGTCAGCTTGGGTTTTAACGCTCACGACATCTCTGCTGTAATTTGTAGGCACGTGCTCGAAAACGTCCATTTTCTCAATTTCGTTTGCACTCTCTAGTTGGTACAGAACACCTTCAACGCAGCCATCAAGCTGGATGACAATGTTTGCGTGTCCCGCACCCTTTTGCTCGCGTGAACGCTTGTTGAAACTTAGGACATAACCAACAAGGACCGCAGCCGATATCTGAGTAAAACGAATCCCCCGGTCGACGACTCGAGCGGGATTCATATTGCTACCGTACGCAAAGTAGTGTGCTGGGGTCACTTTGTTCAGTCGTCAACCTTTTTTAATGACGTACTCGAAAATATCCCCATTTTCCGAACACTGGACTAATTGGTGACCCAAAAACCGACAGAAATTCGTGAAGTCTCTTTTCGTCGAGGGGTCCGTGGCCTCAATGCGTATGGTTTCGCCCGAGGTCATTTCGCGAATTTTGTTCCTCACCAACATCAGTGGCTCAGGACAAAACAACCCGCGCGTGTCGATTTCGTGGTCAATATCCGTCACGATGGATGATCTTAGCTGAATCCGCGATAACCAACACGCCATTGCATCTGTACACAATAACTGGGCATACCTTCGAGATCGTTGGATTGGAGGTGAGGTATCGATGAATACCAGTTCATCATCGTTCGCTTGTGGGCCAATATTCGCCATTTTTCGGCGGCGTCAAAAATCCTCGCCACGAAATATGCTCTGGTGTTTGTGGTTCTTCTTACCCCTTTTAATGCATGCGATAACCGCGACGGCTAGTGATGTCGTTGGCGAGGAATCGACGAAACGTTCTGTTGATTCATCGTCTTCAAATAACTCGACTGGCGGAAACGAAACACTCGAGGTAGCAAAAGATCAAATCGAGACGGGTGAATACGAAGAGGCGATCCGCCTAGCCGAAAGAGAGATTCGTCGAACCGAGACCGTACGAGGACGATACGACATAGCCCTGGTCGAGCCACTAGTGGTCCTCGGTGACGGACTGGCTGGTTACGGTGATTACGACAACGCGCTCAACGCCTATGACCGAGCCCTGCACATACGCCGGGTAAATGCCGGGCTTCACGATCCGGACCAAGTGGCCGTGGTCTACCGAGAAGCAAACGCGCATCACGCCAATGGCGATATTGTGGCCGCAAATGATCGACACGAATACGCCTACTACGTGCTTGAACGAAATTTCGATCAATCGGAAGATGAAATCGCGCTCATTCCAGGTACTTTCGCACTCGCTAATTGGTACGCAAAGACCTACAACATTTTTATGGCAAGAACCTTCTTCGAGAAAGCTCGGACTCTCGCCGAAACCCATTACGGCGAGGGTCATCCCATCCTCATCGAAGCCTTACGGGGCATTGCGAATACATATAGGTTGGAAAAATTCGCGCCTGCGGAGATTCCCAATATTGAAGACATCGTCGCGAGTCGGCGCAAGGGCTCATCGTCCGATCTAAGTCGCCTCCCCCCCACGCGCATCAATAACTTTCGTGAAGGCGAAGCCGCATTAATCGAAATCGTAAAAATGTTACTCGCACAAAGTGAGACGGATAGTGAAGAAGTCGGACAAGCAAAATTAGATCTGGCCGACTGGTATCTTCTCTTCCAACAAAACAAGCGTGCGCAAATCCTCTACGAGGACGTTTGGCTCTCCTTTGACGGCCGTTCCTCGACAGACTTTATTGATCGGGAACTTCGGTCCCCAAAACCCATTTATTTATCGCTTCCACACGATCCGAAAGCTCTATCCAATGCGACGCGCCCCCGAGCAACCAGAGGTTTTGTTGAGCTGTCCTTTACGGTCAACAAACGCGGCGCCGTCACCGATTTGATCACCGAGCGCGCGGAACCCTCGGGAAGCGACTTTCTGGTTCGTAAACAAGCTCGTAAAGCACGCTATCGGCCTGCTTTCGTCGACGGGAAACCTGTCGCCACACACGATGTTCGACTCTCACATACCTTCGATTACTACCCGAGACCTGGATCTCGTGGCCCCAAAGACGAAGCCGATCGGTAAGTATCCAGGTCGACGCGAATCGATGAACATTGGACGCGNCCGGATCACAAAACTATCCAATCCGTCNGGATCGGAGTACGTTCATCCCGGATTCACTTCGATGACGTTAAACTACGTGAACGAAGGAGGAACCCATGAACCATAGGCGCATGCGAAGCCTTTTCTCGATCGTCGCGCTGACCGCACTTGCGCTAAGTTTCGGCTGTACTTCACAGTCGACACCCAGTCGCCCTTCGACTCCAAAGCCGCCATCACAAACCAGTTCACCAAGNCCGTCGACCCAATCGCCGTCATCATCTAGCGCGTCCGTACCATCAACACCATCGATGCCATCGCCATCAAGACAATCTTTGCCATCGACCCCGTCATTACCGTCGACGTCCCAACAATCGATTCCTTCGCCGNCTTCGATGCCTGAGTCGACGACCAGCGAACAAGGCTCCCCATCGGATGATCAAGGCGATCAGCCCGCAACCGCCGGCGGGACACCCACGCCACCAT
>PBAA01000014.1 GCA_002715785.1 Gammaproteobacteria bacterium
GCGATTGGCGACATTGTCGATTGGGGTATCCAACTGGTCGGTGGAATTGCGCTGCGATCTGGGCATCCACTTGAGGCGCTCTATCGACGCGTGCGCGCGCTGAGGCTCGCCGAAGGCGCAAGCGACGTGCTACGTCTCAACCTCGCCCGAGGGCGCTTTGAACTCGACAAAGGTCGGCTGTAACTAGTTTAGGGGCTCGTATCTCAATTCAATTTCCGAACGTCGCATCGAACCCCTACCGTTCGTCGTCGAACGCGTGCCAGCTTCCTAGGATCAGCGCCTGCCAAGGTCGAAAAGTGTTTACGACAAAACCGTCGCTAATCGATCCGTTGGGTCAGATCTGATTTCAGCCCGTGCCGTTCTCGATTCTCTTCTTTCTGCGACGGAGACTTTCGTATTAAAACAATCGTGGCACCGGTGCCCCCGTGTCGACGAGGAGCACTATGGAACCCAATCACGTCCTGTAATTCGACCAGCCAGTGCGCTACGTAACCTTTTAGCTTCGCCGGGTCGTCACTCCGATCACCGCGGCCATGGGCAATAACGACGGAACGAAAACCGTGGGCGCTACTTGACCTTATAAAACGAAATACGTCGGCGCGGGCTTGCTTAAGCGTCCGTTGGTGCAAATCGAGTGTCGCTTCAATCGGATATTTTCCTTGAGCTAGGTGCCGAAAAACACGTGGTTGAACACCGTCTTTTTTCCAAGCAAGGACGTCGAAAGGATTCACTCGCTCGATTTCACCTAAAGTTAGTGGGTTGTGATCGCCCTCCTCGCCGCGTTCGGCCACCGCGTCTCGACGACGTTGCTGCTGCCCTGACGTCGATTGTGGAAGAGCCTTGGGGATGGCCTTACGACTGCCCTCTTTTAGGGGAGCCACACCACTCATTGCTTTCTGGAATACTGAATCCTCGGTCTCTTTCATCGAAATCGTCGGCTTCACTTATCGTTGTCTTCGCCATGGTAGCGGATTCTAGATCTAGTACTCACGCATCGATACCGCGATGGATATTCACAACGATGTAACCTTGACGTTACCTTATGAGTTTAGTATATGTAACGTATACGTTACATTATTTTTCTTGTTAGGGAGCAATTCACGTGTCGTGTACGCGCCGTATCGGCGACTCGATCAATCGTTGTTCAATCAATCGGATACAAAGTCGCTCATGAAAACATGGTTGATATCCGTCGCCATCCTGGTGTCTGCCGTTGGCGGGGCATTCGTTATGGTTCAAACGCGTGCCGCTCCTACACAAATGGAGCGAGAGATCCCAGTACTACTAGTCGACGCCATCGAGGCGCGTCGCGAACCCGTTTTCTTTCGCGTCAACTCGCAAGGCGCCGTGACTCCGCGCACCGAATCGATTCTCGTTTCAGAAGTCTCGGGTCAAATTATCGAGGTCGCATCGAACCACGTAGCGGGCGGTTTTTTTCGTAAAGGCGAACTGCTAGTAAAAATTGATCCGAGAAATTACCAATCCGCACTCAAAAGCGCACAAGCCAACGTGGCGCGGGTTCAGACACAGGTGGCCAAAGAAAACGCGCTGGCGGACTACGCATTGGATGATTGGAAAAAACTCCGTGACTTGAATGCAGCGTCGGGCCCCGCCTCCGATCTGGCTTTGCGTAAACCGCAATTAGCCGAAGCCATTGCCGAATTGACGTCGGCCGAAGCAGCGTTAGAGAAGGCTCAAGAAGACCTCAACCGAACCAACATTCGAGCACCCTACGACGGCATGGTCAAAGAAAAAATCGCGGATGTTGGCCAATACGTCAACACGGGCAGCCAGCTCGCTCGAATATTCGCCACCGACTATGCCGAGATTCGTTTACCTATTACGCAGCGCGAACTTGCTCTAGTGGATCTTCCGACGGCAGACGGTTCGAGTTCTCCCCTCCCGGTGACGTTGACCTCACAGGCCGGAACGGCTCAATACACCTGGGAAGGCCAGATCGTGCGCTCGGAGGGCGTTTTCGATAGCGCCAGTCGCGTGTTATACGTGGTGGCCCAGGTCGAGGACCCGTACAACCAGAATGGCCGGATCGGCGAACCCCTCCGTATTGGGACGTTCGTGACGGCAAACATTCAGGGTCGATTCGGCGGCCCGCTCTTTACCATTCCGCGTCACGCGCTGCAGCGTGGCGAAAGGCTGTGGATCATTGACGAGCACCAGAAAATCTATCCTACCGACGTACAAATCGTCAGCACAGACGAGGAATACGCCTACGTCGATGGCGGACTGATGAACGGGGATCGCTACACCATCACCCCCATCGACCAGCCACTTCCCGGCATGCCGGTACGCGTGAATACCTTGCCCACGGTTGGAAACGTGCGATGAGTGAAACTACACCTCCTGTTTCCGGCCTGATCGGGTGGTTCGCAACCAATCACGTTGCAGCTAATTTGTTGATGGTTTTTATCATTGGGGCAGGATGCTGGGGATTGTTCACGACCAAACGGGAAATGTTTCCGGAAGTTCAAATCGACCAAGTCAGCGTGCGGGTACCGTATCTTGGCGCAGCGCCACTAGAAGTTGAAGAAGGCGTCGTCATTCGGGTCGAAGAAGCGATCAAAAGTATCGAAGGCATTTCACAGATCTCCTCCAGCGCCTTCGAAGGCATGGGCGAAGTGGTCGCAGAAATCGAAGACGGTTACGAATTGGAAACGATCCTCGACGAAATCAAGTTGGCTGTCGACGGGATTTCCACCTTTCCCGGAGAAAGCGAGCGCCCCATCATCTCCAAGCGAAGCGGGAATCGATGGGGCGGCGTGATGAACGTGCAGCTGACGGGCCTCAAGAACGAAGCGACGATGAAGGACTTTGTCGAACGCATTCGCGATGAGATTACGGCGTTAGAAGGCGTCTCCTATGCCTCGGTAGCCGGCACTCGCCCGTTCGAGCTCTCCATCGAAATTTCTGAGGATTCGCTGCGCCAGTACGGCCTGACCCTGAACCAAGTCGCACAAGTGATCCGACTCTGGTCCGTCGATATCCCCGGCGGCACGATACGGTCCGATTCCGGCGATATTCGCTTGCGCGCCAAGGGACAAGCCTATACGGGTCAGGAGTTCGAGAACATTTTGTTGCTGACCCAACCGGACGGGACCCGTGTTCGCCTGGGTGACGTCGCCACCATACGCGATGGTTTTGCCGAAACCGAGAGTTACGCATTTTTTGACGGAGAACGTTCTGTCGCCGTGATGGTTTCCGCGAGCGAGAACGAGAACCCTATTGAAATATCGGAAGCAGTGACCGCCTACGTCAATGAACGTAACCAGACGCTGCCCGATGGAATCCAACTGAGTGTATGGGGTGATCAGTCAGTAATGCTCAAGGATCGCCAGGAATCCATGGCGATCAACATGTTGATTGGCGCTTGCCTTGTTTTCATTCTTCTAGGCATCTTTTTGCGCCTCAAAATAGCGATCTGGGTGATTGTCGGACTCGTCGTTGCGGTGCTTGGTGGCTTTATGTTGCTGGAAGCCGTCGACGTTTCCATCAACATCATGAGCTTGTTCGCCTTCATCATGGTGGTCGGGATCGTTGTCGATGACGCGATCATCATCGCCGAGAGTGCGTACACCGAAACCGAGCGTCACGGATATTCGGTACACAGCATCGTCGCCGGAGCCCAACGGGTTGCCATACCCGCCACCTTCGGAGTGTTAACGACAATCGCGGTGTTCGGCGCGATGTTGATCCAAAGCGGCCACACGTCCGCGTTTTCTAGGAACATCGCATGGGTAGTGGTCTTCGCGCTCACCTTCTCCCTGATCGAAAGCAAACTCATTTTGCCTTCGCACCTCGCGTCCATGAAGTCTGCGCACGGCTCGTCCAAGAAAGGTATTTCGGAGTGGGTCGACGTGCGATTGAAGTCTTTCATTGAGCATCGTTATCGACCGTTTCTCGCCTTTACAATCAAGAACCGGTGGCCAACTCTAGCGTTCTTCGTCAGCTTGGTGATATTGACGCTCGGTCTAATGGGCGGCGGCTACGTCCGCATGAATTGGTTTCCCGACATGCAGATGGACTACGTCATGGCGCAGGTGGAGTTGCAAGACGGAGCTCCCGAACAGCTGATCGTGGGCATCGTCGAGGAAATGGAAGGCTCACTCATCGAGCTTGAACGTGAAATCCAAACGGAGCATGGAATCCAACGGCGAATTATCGAGCACTCGTTTGCTTTCGTGCAGGGCGGCAAAAGCGCGCAATTTAATGTGGAGCTCAAACCCGAAGACGAACGACCTGTATCGGGGAAGGAACTTGAGAACCGCTGGCGCGAGAAGCTCGGCGATATCGCGGGAACCAAGAAACTGTCGTTTTCGTCTGGGCAGCACAGCGGCGGCGGTCCACCGATCGCGTTGAAGCTCCAAGGGTACAACTACCGAAGTCTTGAACTAGCGGCCGACGAGTTAGTGTCTTATTTACAGACCTTTAATGGCGTCTACGAAGTCGAGAGCTCCAATAACGCCGGCCCAGAAGAACTGAAACTAAGGATTCGTCCGGAAGCTGAAACGTTGGGTATCACGCTTGTCGATCTCGCCAGTCAAGTACGCCAGGCGTTCTACGGTGCGGAGGCCCAACGTATCCAGCGTGGGGAGTCGGAAGTGCGCGTGATGGTGCGTTACCCCGAAATCGACCGAAAATCGATCGGCAATCTTGAGAACATGTGGATCCGTCTGCCTGACGGTCGTGAGGTGCCCTTCAGTGCCGTGGCCGATTACGAACTCACAACAGGTTATAGCAGCATGCAACGCGTGGACGGCAGGCGGACCGTCTCAGTGACGGCCAACTTGAACCCTGACATCGTTCAAGTCGGAGAAGTCATCGGCAAAACAGCAACCCAATTTATGCCGGAATTGCTAGCCCGTTATCCCACCGTCAAATACGATGTCACGGGTGCGTCGGAACGACAAAACGAATCGCAAGGTCAGTTTCTACGTTCAATGCTTTTGGCCGTGCTTTTGCTTTACGCGCTCATTGCGATTCCGCTCAAATCGTACGTCCAACCCCTAATTATTATGTTCATCATCCCATTTGGCATGATCGGAGCCGTGATCGGGCACATGATTGTCGGCATTCCAATCACGTCTCTATCATCGCTGGGTCTGATCGCGCTCGCTGGGGTGGTCGTCAACGATGCGATTCTCATGGTCGATCATGTCAACAAACGTACCGAAGCCGGGTACAGCGCGCCTGACGCAGCGGTCGAAGCCGGCGCTGTTCGATTTAGACCGATTCTCCTGACGTCGCTGACGACCTTCTTTGGGCTGACGCCGGTGTTATTAGAAACTTCGATGGCAGCTCAAATGGTGGTCCCCATGGCGGTGTCGCTCTCGTTCGGGATCATTTTCTCCACCGTCATCACGCTGATCTTTTTGCCTTGCCTGTTCAACATCCTAGGTGAACGCGGTACAACATTCGGAAAATTCATTGCTTTTTGGTCCAACCGGCCCCTTCCATCGGCGGCCCTTCCCGACGCAACGAACCAGCCGGTGGCGCAGCAACCTTAGTCAAAACGTCCCGTTTCTCTAATCACTAAACGGCTCGTTGGTCCACGACCTCTCCATTCACGGTGACTTCTAACTTTCCGCTACTAGGAAAGAATCGGGCTTCAACGTAACGGTGCTCCTCCCACAAGAGCTCCACGTTCGTCCATACGTACAACGGTTCTCGCGACGATGGTTCGCGGCGTTTTCGCAAACACCCATCCAACCAGAGCTCTAAGCCATTGTCGTCCGCGATTACCACCTCGAATTTTTTGTGGCCCAGAGGAAATTCAAATGCTCTACCGTCTGGCATGGCAATCCGCGAGAATGCTTGTAACGAACAGTGGCAGATTTTGACATCCCTCCCGACCGATTCAAACGCGTATTACGAACTCGCGACGTCCTCGCTCTCTCCTTCGGTGCGATGATCGGCTGGAGCTGGGTCCTTCTTACCGGCCACTGGGTACTTAACGCAGGATCCGTAGGCACGCTACTCGCTTTCGCCGTAGGCGGCGTAATCATCGCGTTCATCGGACTGACTTATGCCGAACTCGCAGCCGCGATGCCGAAGGCCGGTGGCGAACATGTATATACTCTTGCCGCGCTGGGCCCTGTCTGGTCGTTTGTCTGTACCTGGGCCTTGCTTATGGCGTACGCAACCGTGTGCGTGTTCGAATCCGTCGCTTTGCCCACGGCTATCGAGTATCTGTTCCCCTCGATCCGTCTCGGCACCCTCTGGACCGTGTTGGGCGCACCCGTGTCCATTGGTTTTGTTGCCATCGGCATTACAGCCGCCGTCGTGATGACCTGGATAAACGTCATCGGTATACGAGCCGCCGCCCTGGTCCAAAGCGTGATCACCGCCACCGTGCTTATTGCCGGCATCTTACTGATCGTTGGTGCCGTGAGTTTCGGGAGTCTCGCCAATGCCGAGCCGCCCATCGCCACACCCGCGACGGGGATACTCACTGTACTCATCATGGTCCCTGCGATGATGGTGGGATTCGACGTGATTCCGCAATCGGCCGAGGAAATTAACTTACCGTCGCGGCGAATCGGTTGGTTACTCGTGTTATCGCTCTTAATGGCCGTTCTTTGGTACGGCGCAGTTTCGTTCGCAGTTTCCATGGCCCTTGATCCCACCGCACTGGAATCCACATCCATGGCGACGGCCGACGCCGCAACGTCATTATGGAATGGACGTTGGGCGGGTACGGTTCTCATTGTGGGCGGCGTGGGCGGTATTTTGACGAGTTGGAATGCTTTTATAATCGGTGGTAGCCGCGTGATGTTTGCTCTCTCAGAATCTGGATTCCTGCCCGCTTCCTTCTCACGTCTTCATCCCAGATACAAAACGCCCTACGTAGGCATATGGGTTTTGGGATTGATGGCGTCGATCTCGCCTTTTTTTGGCCGCACCATCCTCGTTTGGCTCGTGGATACAGGCAGTTTTTCCGTAGTGATCGCCTACATTTTTGTACCCATCGCGTTTCTTGTCTTGCGGCGTAAACAACCAGATCTTGATCGTCCTTTTCGCGTCCGCTATCCGTCGTTCGTTGGGATCATTGCCATCACACTGGGATTGGTATTGCTATCGTTTTACTTTCCCTGGAGCCCATCGTCTCTCATCTGGCCCTATGAATGGGGAATCGCCCTTGGCTGGGCCCTGTTGGGCCTCGTTTGCTGGCTCTTCAAGGCTTCCCGAACAAACTGAGCTGGTTGGTCGCGGGCCGAAATAAATCGGTGCGCAATGGCAGCAACGCCTGGGTCGCGAGACCCGCTTTTTTCGTCACCAATGCAAAACGCCTGGCTAACAAATCTGCATACGTTCCTTGACCCCGCATCCTCGTACCCCACTCGGCGCGATAAGCGCGGCCGCCTCTCATAGCACGGATGTGACTCATGACGCGATCTGCACGCATCGGATAATGCTGCCGAAGCCACTCGACGAAAAGGCCCTCCACCTCGTGCGGAAGTCTTAGCAGAATATAGCCAACCGTTGAGGCCCCCGCGTCGGAAACAGCGGCAGCAATATCCTCAAGCTCGTCGTCGTTAATGCAAGGAATGACGGGGGCGATCATTGCGCCGACTGGTATACCCGCTTCGTACAGGGAATTGAGGACTCGAAGCCGTGCCTGCGGGCCCGCGGTGCGCGGCTCCAGAGCCGTTTTCAGCGCGTTATCGAGCGTCGTAACGCTGACAGATACTTGAATAAGTCCAAGTGTTGCAAGCTCCGACAGAATATCGAGATCCCGCAATATCAGCGTACTTTTGGTGACGAGCGTGACCGGGTGACGGTACTTTAACAGCGTCTTCAATATCTCCCTGGTAATACCTAGCTGCCGCTCACCAGGCTGATAGGGATCGGTATTAGTCCCCATGGCAATCGGTCGTACTTTGTATCCACGCCGCTCGAGCGCTTCAACTAGCCGCGCTGCGGGCTCCGTCTTGTAGAAAATCTGAGTCTCAAAGTCGAGCCCCGGGGACAGTCCCAAAAACGCGTGAGTTGGACGTGCATAGCAATACACACAACCATGTTCGCACCCCTTGTAGGGGTTAATGGATCGATCGAACGGAATATCGGGGGACTTATTGGTGGTGATGATGTTCCGCGTCTGGTCAGGGAAAAACCTTGTTTTCGGTGCGCTTGAGCTGAGCCGCGTTGATTCGACTTCATCCCAACCATCATCAACGGGTTCGCTCTCGTACGGGTCAAACCGTGACGCGGGATTAGAGATCGCTCCTCGACCCTTGTGGAGTTTTTTTTCGTTCACAGCCATCGGCTCCCACGGACCCCTAGAATAACTGTATATATATCCAGTTAAAAGCCTTGATATGATCGATACTCGCCGCAGTTTCTGATCGAGATAACGAACCGCAAGCAGCTAATAGAGGAGCAGCCCATGATCATCGTGAACGGTCGCCTGGAATTAACTGTGGCCCATATTGAAGCACTCGAACCGGCATTCGCCGCGATGGAACAAGCGAGCCGCGAAGAGAATGGTTGCTTTGACTACACCTTCTCGATCGAGGTGAACGAACCCAGCACCGTTCGAATCACCGAGAGGTGGGAAAGCATGGAAGCACTTCGTATTCACTTTGCCTCAACACACATGGGCGAATTCCAGGCCGCCCTAGCAGAACATTCGCCAACGAATGCCGAGGTTCATTTCTACGAAGCGGACCGTGAGTTACCGAGGCCTTGAGATGACGATNACNGTATGGGGCGNTGNGACANNCAGNACGATTCGNGTGCATTGGGCACTGCANGAACTCGGCCTCGACTACGAACCCAAATTAATCGGATCGCGAACCGGGGAAACNCAANGGGAAACNTTCCAGAGCTTAAACTCCAAAGAAAAAATACCCGTGTTGGTCGACGACGATTTCGTGCTAACAGAAAGCGCGGCCATCGTGACCTATTTGGGGGACAAATACGGCCTGCTCACACCAATGTCGGGCAGCCGCGAGCGAGCACGCTACGACGAGTGGACGTCTTACATTTTGATGGAGCTCGACGCCCACACGCTTTATATCATCCGTCGTCACCATGACCTTGCACACTTGTACGGGAGCGCGCCAGAAGCCTTACAAGCAGCGCGCGAAGGCTTCAATAAACAAATTCGATGGGCCGAGACGAAGCTTGGTGACGGGGAATACGCCATGGGCGACGGCTTTTCCGGTGTCGACATTTTGTTGACGTCTTGCTTGGACTGGGCCCACGCCTACGATTTTGAACTCGCTGACAACTTAAACGAATACCGAGCTACACTGCACCAACGACCAGCGTATAAAACCGCCGCGGCACTGAATTTTTCAGTCCGTGCCGGCGCTTAATTCAGTCAAACAGAGAGGAAGGACTAATGCCTAGGTACGTGATCGAACGGGACATTCCCGAAATCGGCTCAGCCGAGCGAGATGCACTTCGGGACGCAGCCTCGAAATCAAACGAGGTCCTTGCGGAGATGAAAAGCGAACATAAGAATATCCAATGGGAACACTCTTACGTCGCTGGGGATAAAACATTCTGTATATATATTGCGGACGACCCAACGCTGATCCAAGAACATTCGGAGCGCAGCGGCTTTCCAGCATCGGTGGTTACTCCGGTACGTAAGATGATCGACCCGGTGACCGCCGAAGCCGAAGCCTAAGGACCTATCTCCTCCAAATAACTAGGTCAGTTTTCGGGAGAATCGTCCGCCAGAAACCAATCCATAAGTCGAGGATTCTCGTCTCGTGGGTAGGTGTGCGAAAGATCGTCGATTTCCCGATAAACGACTCGGGCTCCCGCCGCACGCAGGGCCGTGTCGGCCGCTCGAGCGATGTCAACCGGGAACATCCAGTCGAGCACGCCATGCATGATGTATATCGGTAAATCGTTCATGCGCGCACTCGTGTATCCCTCTAGCAGCATCGGATGGAAACTCGCNGAGCTCGGCGCGAGATGNGTAAACGGAGAATCGTCCCGTAACCCAGANACATAGGTAAACGTACCGCCATCGCTCATCCCCGTCAGTAATCTTTTCGATGGGTCGATGTTCCAGTGCTCACCGACGTGTTGGACCATGTGATCGATATTCGCGCTATCAATGTCAGGGCCCATCAATGACCAGGTGTCACCCCTCGCGGTCGGACTGATCAAGATCGCACCTCGACTGCGCGCTTCCCGAAGCCATGTCCACAAGAAGTCGCGTCCGTGTCCGGATCCTCCATGCAAGGCCATGATCAATGGACATACGTCTGATTCCTCGTAGTACTCCGGGACATACATTGAAAACCCACCACGGGTCCCTTTTTCGTTTCCCGCATGAATGATGCCGACGTTTTCTCGGGCCGGATCAGCATCCGCCAGTTTCGCAGCCAACACCTTATTGTCTCGCAGATCTTCTTCAAGAAAAAAACGGCCCACAGGCGGAAGCATCAGCGCGATGGGATACAACGCTTCGATCGCCCTTGTCTGATGACGTAGCGCCCGATACGCCCCCATGAGGCCATTAGGATCATCCACACTTCGCTCCAGGCCGTCGCACGCGAGACAGACCTGTTCGACCACTTTTTCTAGGTGTACTGCGAACTGGGCGAGGTGGTCTGGCATAGTCACACTTTTAAACACGTCCATACCTTCCCGAACAGGCGCCACCGCTTGATGTGCCGCGTCGGCGAGGGACGCAACATTTGGCGGGTGCAAGTGACGGCTCACATAAGCAAGTGTTTCTAAGGCGGTAAGAACCGGCGGCACCACGGCCGTGATTGCGTCAAGAAGTCTGTCGGTATCCATTTCGTCCATGTGCTCAACTATGGCGTTTTGGAGTACTCTGATGCAACGCCCTATGCGCTAAGGCAACACGTCATGCAACTTAGATGGTCACACGCTTTCGTTCACGTCACCGATTTGGAAGCAATGGTCGATTTCTACACAAATGTTCTTGGTTTTGAAGTCACGGATCGAGGTGATGTCGGCGGGAACGATTTCGTCTTTTTGAGCCAAGTCGAGACCGACCATCATCAATTGGCCTTCTCCGCGACACGAGAACAGGGCGGCCGTAGCAACAACGTTGCTCATTTCGCTTTTCGCGTCGACGATCTCGAGACTGTAAAGACCATGCACAAGGTGCTCACNGACGACGAGCGCGTTACCAACGTTATGCCCATCACCCACGGCAATGCCTGGTCGGTGTACTTCAACGATCCCGAAGCTAATGGCCTCGAAATTTTTTGCGACACCCCGTGGCATGTGGCCCAGCCACAGGGGGGTCCCTGGGATCCAACCTTGTCGACCGAAGATATCGTCAACACCACTCGAACAGCGTTCGAGGGGGAGTCCAAATTTGGGTCCATCAACGATTATTATGAGGAACGCTCATCGCATCTGGCACAACGTGAAGGGGATCAAACATGAGTGAGGTAGCCGCATTCAACCGCTCAGAAGAGAATGTCGGCAATATCCTCAACATGGAGCACGTCAATCTGACCGTTCCTGATCAACAGTTAGCAGCTCTTTTTTACGTTTCCGGCCTTGGCTTTACGCGCGACCCCTATATCGATTTTGGCACTTTCAATATGTGGATCAATGCGGGCGAACAGCAATTCCATCTCCCAAAAAACGACGCCCAAAAATTTCGAGGGCACATCGTCGTCGTCGTCCCAGACTTGGAGGATTTGAAACGCCGCTTTAAATTCATTGAAAAACCGATGCAAGGCACGGAATTCGGTTGGGAAGAGAAAAAAGATCACATTGTGGTCACTTGTCCATGGGGAAACCAAATACGCGTNTACGGACCCGGCCACCACGGCGACATGAGCCTTGGTATTCCCTTGGCTGTTATGGACGTTCCACCNGGAACCGCCGACGGCATCGCCCGCTTTTATCGCGAGGTACTGGATACGCCCGCCGAACGAGTCGAAGATAATGAAGGCGTGCGCGCGGTTATTTCGATGGGTGCAGTTCAGCAGTTTGTCTTTGACGAAACCGATGAGGAAATCGCCGAATACGATGGGCATCACATTGCCATTTATGTATCGAATTTCTCAAAACCCCATACCTACCTGGCTGAAAATGGACTAATCACCGAAGAATCCGATCAGCACCAGTACCGGTTCCAACAAATCGTCGACCCAGACGGCGGGAAGTTCCTTACCGAGATCGAACACGAAGTGCGGAGCCTCCACCATCCCATGTTCAAGCGTAATTTAGTGAATCGAAATCCGGCGCAATCTTTTTTCAACTATAGGAGCGGGCGCGACGCATTCGTCCCCGAGTAGTTCGTGTCGTTGCAAGAGGAACCTTATTATCTGCCGTTAGGAGACGAGGTCGCCGCGTTTGAAGCCGCGTACGAGAGTCGCCTTCCAGTATTGCTCAAAGGACCGACAGGGTGCGGTAAAACCCGTTTCGTCGAACATATGACATGGCGACTCTATTGCCAAACTGAATCCCGTCGTCACGCGTTAACTGAACCACTGGTCACGGTTTCCTGTCACGAGGACCTCACCGCTACGGACCTGGTTGGCCGCTATCTACTGAAGGGGGATGAAACCATTTGGCAAGATGGGCCCCTGACGCAAGCGGTACGAACCGGAGCTCTCTGTTACCTCGACGAGATCGTTGAAGCGAGAAAGGATACGACGGTTCTGATTCACTCATTAACCGATCATCGGCGCGTACTTCCCATTGATAAGACCTCAGAAATCGTTTCCGCGCATGCAGATTTCCTCCTGATTATTTCTTACAACCCCGGCTACCAAAGTATCCTAAAAGACCTCAAACCAAGCACGCGACAACGATTTGTCAGTCTCACGTTTGACTATCCCTCGGAAGATCGCGAAGCGGAAATTATCCAACATGAGAGTGGCATCGACGCAGAAATTGCCGAACGCCTAGCCACCATCGGTGTCAAAGTGCGTAATCTTCGCGAACATGGCTTCGAGGAAGGCGTCAGTACTCGACTTTTGATTTACACAGGGGAACTCATCAAGCGCGGCATCGAACCGCGACGAGCATCCGAAATCGCCATCGTGCATGCAGTATCCGACGAGGTCGGCGTGCAACAAGCCGTCGCGGACATCGTTGATGTCATTTGGCCGTGACCACACTCGCGCAAGTGGAGCGACCACTGTCACTCTTTGCCGAAGGCATCGCGGGGCGCTACTTTCACATCCGCGATCTATCTGAGCGCAACAATCCCGATGAGGGCGTTTCGGAGGCCAGCCACGACGCCTTTAGCCTCTATCTACCGGGCAGTATCGATTACTTCTCAATCGCCGCAAGTAACGCTGCGACCTATCGTTGGCTGGTCCTGCAGCAGCTCGGTTTTCGTGAATACGGGACGTACCGCTTTGACATTATCCAAGCTCGGCGTGAATGTGCTGATCTACGAGAACACGGGCTTCCTAACCAACATCGAGAATCAGATCTAGAACTGCTGTTTCGGCATTTCGAATACCCAGTCCTCGCAAGAAAACTTTTCAGCCTCCTCGAGGCCGCACGCATCGAAGCCGCCGTGTTGCGTCATTACCCCGGGGCAATTCCTTACCGAAAACGGCTGCAACATAAATTCAACGACGACTACAACAACAAATCCGATGAGGTCGGTGTAAACGGGGCCTTGAAGACGCTGCAAGGATTCTTAAACGGCGTCCCAAATGCACGAACCAATCTCACCAACTTCGTTAACCCAATTCACGATGCTGAAGCAACGGTATACACCAGCGTTCAAGCGACCATGGACTGTTATCAAGCCTTAGCGCACCTGATCGAAAGCGCCACGGAAAGCGCCGATGTATTCGACACGACCGACGGCCCACCGATGGAATGGTTACAGCGGCAGGTACGACTCGAAGATTGGCAAGACGACCTTGAGTCGATGAACGCTCAATTGGCAGCGTTCGAACTTGCCGACGATGCAGCGGGCGAAGAAGTGGTGATGGGTGAAACCGAGGGTGATGGGACGATACGAGAAACCAGCACCGACATGGTACGAGAACGCGATCAGGCGCAGCGCCGAATCGATATGGAACGTTCAGCCATTCGCCATGCGCTTGGCGACGAACACGAGAACGTCCGTAGTTATCTGTACGATGAATGGGATTACATAAACTCGCAATATCTTCGCGGCTGGTGCCGCGTCTACGAAGAACAGCTTCAAGACGATCATACCGGCGATGGAATCGAGCTACTGCAAACTCTCCGACCTCTCGTCCAAGGCATCCGTAAGCGTTTTGAACAAATCCGTCCCTCGGGATACCAGCGCGTCAACAAAGTTACGGACGGCGACGAACTCTATTTGAGCGCTGTCGTTGACGTTCGAGCGGATCTCCGTGTCGGAAGTTCACCCGACGAACGGGTCTACAGTCGCCGCGAACGCCAGAAACGCGATGTGGGTGCGGCATTTTTGGTCGACTTGTCCGCTTCCACCGACGATCCCATCGATCAGTTGCCTGTCGGCGCGGCAACAACGACCAATTCCGATACCCCGTCCGCGCTCAATCTCCGCGATCCCTATCCAGACGACGATGACGAATTTACCTTCGATTTAGAAAGTAGGCGTGAAGCAGAAGATGCCAAACGCAAAATCATCGATATTCAGAAGGAAGCCGTCGTGCTAATGGCCAGCGCCATGGAGGGACTCGGTGACCAGTATGGAGTGTATGGTTTTTCTGGATATGGCCACGACTGCGTCGAATTCTATATAGCGAAAGAATTCAAACAGGCGCTTGACTCTCGAGCACTTGACGCGATCGCTGCCATGACACCGAAACGCTCGACACGCATGGGCCCCGCCATACGACATGCCGCAGCGAAACTCGCGGCAAGCGGTACCGCTCTGAAAGTCTTAATGATCATCAGCGACGGATTCCCCCAGGATTGTGACTATGGCCCGGATCGCGGGAACCACGAGTATGGTGTCCAGGACACCGCTAAGGCACTTCGTGAGGCTGAACAACGCGGGGTAAAAACGTTCTGTATTACGGTTGATCGATCCGGACACGACTATTTGCGACGCATGTGCCCAGAGGAACACTACATGGTGATCGAAGAAACCGAGGGACTTCCCAGCGCCCTCCAAAAAGCCTACCGGCGCCTGACACACCTATAACAACGGGAGCCTAGACTCGCGCTAGTTCGTTCTATCTGATGACGGACCTCTTAGTCATCACCCATGATCCCGAAAATAGACAGCAGGTTCATGAACAGAATGTAGATCGAAACGAACAGATTGTTCGCAGCGATGATGTAGTTCGTCTCTCCGCCCAATACGATCCGGCTGGTCTGGAAGAGAATCAGGGCGCATGCAACAAAGACCATTAGCCCCGAAATGAGCAAGGAAAACGCCGATAAATCGAAGAAGATCGAGGCCACAATAATGCCAAGGACGACAAAGAACGCGACCGCGAGAAACTGCCCAAGCCAGCTAAAGTTCGTCCGTGTAAATATCGTATAAATAGATAGCCCCACGAATGACAACGCAGTCATCCCCAGCGACTGCAGCACGATGCCCGGATTCACTTGCAAGTAAACGTTAAGAATCGGCGCGATCGCAAACCCGATAAAACCAGTAAAAACAAACGTCAGCACAATGCCCCAGCTACTGTTCGCCGTTCTATTAACCGCCCAAGAGAGGCCAAAAAAACCGATTAAGTACGGCCAAAATCCCATAAAAGGGACACCCGTTGCGATGCCAATAAACGCCGTCAGCGCGGCGAATCCGATGGCCATCGCAAGTAACAAGTACGTGCTGCGAAGAACTTTATTGACCTCGATCGCGCGGCCAGCATCGACAATAGGACCCATCGGTTCAGCCATTTCCTCACCTCAACAAAAATTTCAACGTATGCAATATATTGTGCTCCAACTGCGTCTTTTCAAGCAATCGTAGTTCGCTTCATTTGGACAGCAAGCTACGCCTGCCAGTGGATTGACTTCAACGAGGCATCTCGCCAGAATTCCTGCCCGCCGTGGGGCCCTGGGGCTACGTAGCTCAGTCGGTTAGAGCACAGCATTCATAATGCTGGGGTCGTTGGTTCAAGTCCAACCGTAGCTACCAACCCAGCATGGCTTTAAGGCTAGTTGGCGCGGTTGTGATCCAACCGATTGCCTAGTCCTACGCCAGAAGATTACGTGTTCGTCGACTTCCCACCATCTACAAAACGTAACCACGTTCATTGTGTTCGGAAAGATCCAACCCCAGAACCTCGTTGTCACCCGTAACCCGGTTGGTACCAGCGAGTCGTCCGACCAGAAGAAGAATTGCCCAGGTAGCCAGCGCCGTATAGGCCATGACGGCAACTGCTCCGATAAATTGCGTCAACAGTTGACTGCCTATAGAAATATCCTCTTGACCGGAAAAAATTCCAAGAGTTTTGCTAGCAAAAATTGCCGTCAGCATGATTCCAAGAAATCCCCCGACTCCATGCACCGGAAAAACGTCGAGAGAGTCATCAATTTTCAACTTCTGTTTCATGATGTTCGTTGCATAAAAACAGACCAGGCCAGCGGCAACGCCAATCACCAGTGCGCCAGCGGGTCCCACAAAGCCAGAGGCCGGCGTGATAGTCCCTAGGCCGGCGACCATACCGGTCACCGCGCCGAGAGCGCTCGGTTTTCCGTACTTAATCCATTCAACAGACATCCAGGTGAACGCACCGGCCGCGGCCGAAATATGCGTGACGGCGATAGCCATGGCGGCGTTGCCGCCTGCTGTTAAAGCGCTCCCGCCGTTAAAACCGAACCAACCAACCCACAACATACCCGCCCCGGCCATCGTCAGTGTCATGTTGTGCGGTGGCATGGGCTGGGTGGGAAATCCTTGCCGCGCTTTCAGCACCAACGCTGTCACGACGGCCGCCGTACCCGCCGTCATGTGTACGACACTGCCACCGGCAAAGTCGAGAAACCCCCGTTCGAACAACCATCCACCTTCGGCCCAAACCCAATGGGTTATGGGCGCGTAGACGATAATCGACCACAGCGCCGTAAATGCCAGGACCGAAACAAACCGCATCCGTTCTGCAAAACCACCGACAATCAGTGCCGGTGTAATAATCGCGAAGGTTAATTGGAAGATCGCAAAGCTCGACTCAGGAATCGTCCCAACAACTGCGCCTTCATCGACGCCAGCAAAGAGGCCTTTGGAAAGTCCACCAATGAAAGAATTACCAACATCAAAGGCGAGGCTGTATCCAATCAATAGCCAAAGGATCGTAACCACACAGGTAATCGAAAAACATTGCATCAACACACTAAGAACGTTGCGAGAACGCACCAAACCGCCATAAAAAAGCGACAACCCGGGAATGGTCATGAAGAGTACTAGCGCCGTTGACGTCAAAATCCACGCCGTGTCACCGGTATTCAGTTCGTCCGCGTTCGCCCAATTAACGCCAAGAATCAACGCGACCACCGCGATGCGTTTCACCTGTTGTATCCAATCACTCACGCCAAATTTCATCCCCGACCTCCAATTCACTGCTCCGATAACTCTCGTCGACCCGTTACAAATCGGATCCGTTCAAACTGCATCGACCCCCGTTTCACCCGTCCGTATACGAACGACTTCTTCAAGACCAAATACAAACATTTTCCCGTCCCCAACTTTTCCAGTATTCGCGGTTCGACTAATCGCTTCCATACACTGGTCCATCAGACCATCGTCAACGGCAACTTCAATTTTCATTTTCGGCAGAAAATCCACGACATATTCGGCACCGCGATACAGTTCTGTATGTCCCTTCTGACGACCAAAGCCCTTAACTTCGGTGACCGTCATTCCCGTCACGCCAATTTCCGACAGTGCCTCGCGCACTTCATCTAGTTTGAACGGCTTAATTATCGCGGAAATAAATTTCATCGTTCCATTCCTCCTATGTGGTGCTCAGGGCCGAAACCCCAAGGTAATCTCTCTTCGCCAGAATTTCTTTTCCGAACATCTTGAACACATTGCCCATCGTCATCAACGCCATTGTCGAGCCGGCTAGCTCGTTAATGTCGCAATGGCCAATTTGCGCAACACCCGATGTCTCACACCGCGTTATCTAAAAGCACTCCCTCATCAACGACGAAATCAACAACTTCTTCGAGACCTTGGCCCGTTAAAAGATTGGTGAAAACGAAAGGCGCCGCGCCACGCATTTTTTTCGCGTCACGTTCCATCACATCAAGCGATGCGCCCACATGCGGCGCTAGATCGGTTTTATTAATGATAAGAAGGTCTGAACGCGTGATCGCGGGCCCACCCTTTCTCGGTATCTTTTCTCCGGCCGCAACATCGATGATATAAATTGTCATGTCGACAAGCTCTGGGCTGAACGTCGCGCTCAAGTTGTCACCACCACTTTCCAGAATCACAACATCGAGCTCAGGAAATCTCGTCGTAAAATTTTCGATTGCAACCATGTTCATCGACGCGTCTTCTCGAATGGCCGTATGCGGACAACCACCAGTTTCGACCCCGACGATCCTGTCTTCTGAAAGCGCCTGAGAGCGGACTAATATCTCGGCGTCTTCTTGCGTGTAGATGTCGTTAGTAACGACGGCTATTTCATAATCTCCGCGCATCCGTTTACACAACGCTTCCACTAGGGTGGTTTTGCCCGCCCCCACCGGACCGCCAATCCCAACTCTCAATGCCGGTTTCATCGACGATTCTTCACGATCGAAAGATCCTTGAGTACTGTGTTTCGTGCCACATGCTGGCAAGTGCCAGGCCTGGTGCGCTGTTGCCGATGTCCTCATCCGAGCACTCAAGCGCTTCATCCACAGCGATTGGTATCTGCTCGATAAGATCCCGCAGCACTAGCTGACCCTCCGTGTGCCCTAGAGGTATCAATTTTGTGGCGCTCACCACCTGATTCTCACACCACGCCCAGGCGTAACCACTCAACGCATCCGTTTCAGATATCTCTGCGTTAACAGCGAACACCGAAAAGGCGACCACGTATCCAGGCCGCCACGTCGGAATTGGTTGATTCAACTCCGTGGCCAATCGCATCAGCGCTCGCCCCATGGCGTCTTCCTCGTCACGCAACTCCCGCGTTTCTCGGTGAGACCGACAAACTTCATCCCAATATTGAAGACTAGGGATATCCTTAGACCTCCAAAAACGATGAGCTCGATGAATGATCGGCAAATCGATGTGGGCAATGGTGTGGTGAAGTAGCTCCGATATCCATTTCACGGCTTCTGCCCGATCACGAATCCAGCCTCGCTCCACCGCCTGCTCGAGACCCTGAGAATAGTGGTACGCCCCAATAGGAAGCATTGGGCTAATCAGCTGCCAAAGCTTGGCCTGGTTATACGGAGGCATTGGAGTGAGAGTGAAAGCTGTATGCGCCCGATTCTGGTTCGAAGGATGCCGAGTGCCGTTGAGGCTCTAATCCTAGCTCCCGCAACATGCTGTCCAGAACGTGATCTTGCAGATAGCGCAACCAACCCAAACCTATCTGCACCGAAACGTGGCGATTACCCAGATGGTACGCGGCTTTGGTCAACAAATCGGCATCATCGCTCGCGACCGTCGATACCCTCTCACACGCCGCGACAATGTGAACAATACCCCCCCGTTCTGAAACTAAACTGTCGCCGCCGCGCATCAATGTTCCTCTGGGTAGATTGATCGTTATCTCCTGGCCCCCCTGAGTTTGCACGCGCTGCCTGGTCTTCTGTCGGCGTTGAAAAGAGAGCACGACGGTCTCATCCAAATCCGAACCAGCGGTTCGATCCTTTTGCACACAACTCGTGTATATCTCCACCGTGCCCGTGTCTCCCTTCAAAAGAGAAAGAACCTTTGCGCCAAGGGTAGTTCAGTCGCCGGTTCACATGTCAGTCGCTCACCGTCGGCACGGACCTCGTACGTCTCTGGATCGACCTCAATTTCTGGAGTCCAGTCGTTCAACACCATGTCTGCTTTGCCGATATTCCGGGTTCCCTTAACCGGTACAACGTCCTTGGTTAGCCCAAGACGCTCAGCTATCCCGGCTTCACTTCCCGCACGTGAGACAAACGAGACCGACGTCGCCGCTAGCGCGCCACCAAAGGCCCCGAACATGGGTCGATAGTGGACGGGTTGCGGGGTTGGTATGGATGCGTTTGGATCACCCATGGGGGCCGCGACAAGCATGCCTCCCTTCATGATTAATGCCGGCTTAGCGCCAAAAAATCGAGGTTCCCAAAGTACCAGGTCGGCAAGTTTTCCTGCTTCAACCGAACCAATATGTTCCGCAACCCCGTTAGCAATAGCAGGATTGATGGTGTACTTCGCGATGTATCGCTTAACCCGAAAGTTGTCATGCCGAGCAGTGTCCTCGGCAAGGTTTCCTCTTTGCACTTTCATTTTGTGAGCAGTCTGCCAGGTACGACAGATAACCTCTCCCACTCTGCCCATCGCCTGCGAGTCAGACGCGATCATCGAAAACGCACCGAGATCATGCAGGATATCTTCGGCAGCAATCGTCTCGCGTCGTATACGCGATTCCGCAAAAGCAACATCTTCGGGAATACTCGGATCAAGGTGGTGGCAGACCATGAGCATGTCGAGGTGTTCGTCAACCGTATTGACGGTATAGGGACGCGTCGGATTCGTTGATGAGGGTAGAACATTGGGTAAGCCACACGCCTTGATAATGTCCGGGGCATGACCTCCCCCTGCGCCCTCGGTATGAAAGGTATGAATCGATCGCCCGCGGAACGCCGCGAGCGTGTCTTCGACAAACCCCGATTCGTTAAGCGTGTCCGTATGTATGGCAACTTGCACGTCGGCTGCTTCGGCAACATTAAGACAATTATCAATCGCAGCCGGCGTCGTGCCCCAATCCTCGTGAAGTTTTAGTCCCATGGCACCCGCCGCGACCTGTTCTTCCAATGCAATTGGGAGGCTCGCGTTTCCCTTGCCCATGTAGCCGATATTCATCGGCAAGCCATCGGCCGCCTGCAACATTTTCCCGATGTGCCACGGACCCGGAGTGCACGTGGTCGCATTTGTACCGGTCGCCGGTCCCGTCCCACCGCCGAGCATCGTCGTAATTCCCGACATGAGAGCTTCTTCTATCTGTTGAGGACAGATGAAATGGATGTGCGCATCGATACCACCGGCCGTGAGTATTTTGCCTTCCCCCGCAATCACTTCAGTGCAGGGACCGATGACGATGTCCACCGCAGGTTGGGTGTCTGGATTTCCCGCCTTACCAATGGCAGCAATACGCCCATCTTTTATACCCACATCAGCTTTGACGATCCCCCAATGATCCACAATGAGCGCGTTGGTAATCACCGTATCGACCGTCTCGTTCGAGGGTCTCTGGCTCTGACCCATGCCGTCACGAATTACCTTGCCACCGCCGAACTTCACTTCGTCGCCATACACCGCCCAATCTTTTTCGACCTCGATAATTAGATCAGTATCAGCAAGTCGCACGCGGTCACCCACGGTTGGTCCGTACATTTCGGCATACGCCCGACGGTTAAGAGTGCTCATTTTGTATCCTCCACGTGGCCCATCACTTTGGCATTGAAGCCAAATATCTGACGTGTTCCTGCAAATTCGACGAGCTGGACCTCGCGCTCCTGACCAGGCTCGAAACGGACTGCGGTCCCAGCGGGAATATCTAGGCGAAAGCCCCGCGTAGCTTCTCTATCAAACGCTAACGCCCGGTTCGTTTCGTAAAAATGAAAGTGGGAGCCAACCTGAATGGGTCGATCGCCGGTATTTGAAACCATCGTTCCATACGAGCGTCTGCCCTCGTTAAGTGTCAGGTCATCGTCATCGATCAGGTACTCTCCGGGATTCATCAGCTTTTCCTATTGAATTGGATTGTGAACAGTGACGAGTTTCGTCCCATCCGGAAACGTCGCTTCAACTTGCACGTCGGACAACATTTCCGCGATCCCGTCCATCACTTCGTCTCTCGAGATAATTTGAGCTCCGGCAGTCATGAGATCCGCCACCGTTCTTCCGTCCCTTGCGCCTTCCATAATCGCGGACGAAATTAATGCAACACATTCCGGGTAGTTCAGCTTCACTCCCCGCGCCCGGCGCTGTTCCGCTAATTGTGCCGCGACGAATATCAGTAGCTTGTCTTTCTCACGTGGACTTAACTCCATCAGTTTTCCCCTTGTCGCATTATTTGAAACATCATCCTAGGTTGACCAAATGCGGGGGCGACTAGCCTCTCGTCCCATCTGAAGTGGGCGTATCATCGTCCATAGTCTTTCCGCCACTATGCGGATCTTTTGCGGAGCAGTTCCGAGAAACCGTGCAACGAGAAGTTCCCCTAGAAGGGATGCGCCTGCTTCGACCGGCGGAGGGGCGATGAGCTGCTGTACCCGTTCGAGCATGTCAAGGTCCGCCGGGTACACGTACACCGAAGCAAGGGCACAATTCCCCCCAACGCCCCATGCCGCCCCCAGCATAGGTTCCTCTCTCCGCCATCGATGTCGTTCGTTCAATATCGGTTTGTCAGCGACAGCGATCGTCATCTTCTGATCAAAAGCACCTTCCTCGTACCTATCACCACTGAATGGACGACCTAAAACGATCAGATCCCATCCACTAAAGCACGCAGACGGGTGGAGATTAACCCTGGTCCGAGTCACAAGAGAACTTCCTCCAAATAAAATGGTCTCCTGGGGGAGCCACTCCAACGTTCCCCCGCGTTTAACCGACACTTCTTGTTTGATGCGACTCTCCGGCCCATTGCTCCGATAGATCTTGTTCGCCGCCGGTGTCGTGATGAGCGCGGAACTTTGTTCCCCAACCTGAACATCAAGTTCAAGCTGATCTCCTCCGACCACGCCCCCTGGAGGATGAAGTATGTACGCGTGGCAAACGTCTTCTTCAGGATAGAAGGGGCGTTGGACTGACAGTGGGCCCACCCGCTCCTTCACTCTTAAATTGGTTCTCGCCACAGCGCGTTCAAAACTAAGGGACAACTTGGCCGACCAGCCGTCGACCGTTACGTACGCCATACTCGCCGTAGGCTTCATACTGACAGGTGCTCTTGGACGAGCTCATCCGTCAGCGCATCCATTTTTCCGGATGCAACGACGGCTCCCTTCGTCATAATAAAGAACTGACCACACACACGACGGACAAACGGCAGTTTTTGTTCGACGACCAACACCGTCATCGCGAGCTCGCGATTCAACTGCATAATGACATCGCCTATCTCCTGCACGATATTTGGTTGGATCCCCTCCGTGGGTTCGTCGAGAATCAGAAAATCCGGATTGATGACGAGCGCGCGTGCGATAGCCAGCTGCTGTTGCTGCCCGCCAGACAGGTCGCCACCGCGGCGCCGCAACATCGATTTTAGGACTGGGAAAAGGTCAAACACGTGGTCCGGAATGGTGCGATTCGAGCGAGGTTGGTTACCAAGACCAATCTCCAAGTTTTCGGCAACCGTGAGCAGCGGGAAAATCATGCGTCCTTGAGGAACATACCCAATGTGCAGAGCGGCACGGCGTTCGGCGGCCTCGTACAACAGGTTGGCGCCATTGAAAACGATCGATCCAGAGTCCGTCTTTAATAACCCCATGACGCACTCGAGCAGGGTAGTCTTACCAACGCCATTTCGTCCGATTAGGCTCACGCAGGCGCCGTCGTCCACCTCCAAATTGACATCCCAAAGCGTGTGACTTTGACCGTAGGACTGATTGAGCTCGTCGATCTTAAGCATCACTCACCCAGGTACACCTCGATCACTTTTGCGTCATGCTGCACTTCATCAAAGGGTCCTTCAGCTAGCACCCGTCCCTCATGCAGTACAGTAACCCTCCGTGCAATAGAACGTACAAACTCCATGTCGTGTTCGACCACAACCACCGAATGATCGCCTGCAAGCGTCGTGAGCAGCTCCGCCGTGGACTCCGATTCTTGCTTCGTCATGCCTGCAACGGGTTCGTCCACAAGTAATACGAGCGGGTTCTGCATTAACAACATGCCAATTTCAAGCCACTGCTTCTGACCATGAGATAACGATCCCGCTAATGCTGAGACTTCCTCTTTCAGACCAATGATGTCGAGCACTTCGGCAATCCGGTCGCGTTCCTCCGCATTCAATTTTCGTGTGAGGGTCGCCCAGACCCGTTTATCTGCCTCCATTGCTAACTCGAGGTTGTCATGCACGGTATGGTTGTCGAAAACGGTCGGTTTTTGAAACTTTCGGCCGATCCCGAGCGAAGCAATCTCGGGTTCTGTAAGTCGTAACAGGTCAAGGCGCTGACCGTAGAACGCAGTGCCAAAATCGGGTCGTGTTTTTCCTGTGATGACATCCATCATGGTCGTTTTGCCAGCGCCATTTGGCCCAATGATGCACCGGAGCTCCCCGGTTTCGATGTAGAGCGTGAGTTCATCTAAGGCCTTAAACCCATCGAAACTCACGGTGATGTCCTCAAGATAGAGAATGTATCCAGAATCCGTGTTGACCAGTTCATCGCGGCTCGGTTTCCGAGCCAAGAAGTTAGCGCTCTGATTGACAAACGGTTGAAAAACGTTCGCCAGCTTATCTTTTTCGCCCGATCCCCCAAACACCTTAGGTCTCCTTGTTCCCTGGTCTAGTTTTAGCCCATTGGATCAACGCTTCGGGTACGGTTCGACCCCCTACGAACTCGCTAAACGTTTGGCCACCTGAACCCAACACATTGCGCAATAAACCGACCACACCCTTTGGTAACGCCACCGTCACAAGAATGAATAGACCGCCGAGAGCGAACAGCCAAACTTCCGGGTACTCACTGGTCAGCCAAGTTTTAGCAAAATTCACGATCACGGCACCGACCGCGGCACCGTATAACGTTCCACGACCCCCAAGGGCCACCCATACCACCAGCTCGATCGAGTTTAGGGGATGAAACTCACTCGGGTTGATAATTCCGACTTGTGGTACATATAAGGCACCCGCTATCCCGGCCAAGACGGCGGACACGGTAAAAATCCAAACTTTGTAGTTCTCCACGCGGTATCCGATGAAACGGGTGCGATCATCGGCGTCCCGCACGGCGGTGACAACACGCCCAAGTTTCGACGTCACGATGAAACGGCAAAATAAATAAGTCGATGCCAGCGCGATGGCTGAAACGACGAAAAGCACAACGCGGGTGACATCTGACTGCAGCGACGCGCCAAGGATGTCTTTGAAGTCGGTGAGGCCATTGTTACCGCCAAACCCCATCTCGTTGCGGAAGAAGGCGAGCATCAGCGCGTAGGTTAGGGCTTGCGTCATGATCGAGAGATATACGCCTGTGACCCTCGAGCGGAACGCGAGCCAACCGAACACCAACGCAAGCAATCCGGGAACTAGAACGACCATCAGCATGGCAAACCAGAACGCGTCGAAGCCAAACCAGTACCAGGGCAGTTCCTCCCAATTGAGGAATACCATGAAATCCGGCAGTTCGGGATCCCCGTAGACGCCGCGCGTACCGATTTGGCGCATGAGATACATACCCATTGCGTAGCCACCGAGCGCAAAAAAAGCCCCGTGCCCGAGACTGAGGATGCCGCAATATCCCCAAACCAGATCGAGGGCCATTGCCAGGAGCGCATAACACAGGTACTTACCCAACAACGTGACCGTGTACGTAGAGACGTGGAACACAGAGTCTTCGGGAACCAGCAGGTTAGCGACGGGCACGACCACGCACAGCACCCCAAGAATCCCCAACAGGACAGGCGGGCCCCAATCTTGTTTGAGTAATCGACCCGATAGCATCAGCTTTCTGCCGCCCGTCCCTTCTGCGGAAACAAGCCACGAGGTCGCCACTGAATAAACAGAATGATGAAAACGAGTACGAGAACTTTTGCGACAACGGCGCCAGCGTACGGCTCGAGAAACTTATTGGCGACGCCTAGCGACAGTCCGGCCACGAGGGTGCCCCATAAATTCCCAACACCTCCGAACACAACCACCATAAACGAATCAACGATATAACCTTGCCCCAGATTGGGGCCAACGTTGGTCAGCTGCGACAGAGCGACGCCAGCAACACCGGCAATCCCCGCCCCAAGACCGAATGTCAGCGCGTCGACCCGAGCGCTTCTGATACCCATCGCCCGTGCCATGGCCCGATTCTGGGTAACAGCGCGCACTTCTAAGCCGAGTCGCGTCCGCTGCAGAACAAGCACCAAGGCCGCAAAAATGAGTCCAGCGAAAATCAAGATGTAAAGGCGGTTGAAGGTCATCGAGAGGCCCTCCAAAAGTTCAAACGAGCCGCTCATCCACTCCGGGGTCGCAACGGGCCGATTGAGGGTCCCGAAAATACTGCGAACAGCTTGCTGCAACACCAAACTAACGCCAAACGACGCAAGCAGTGTTTCCAAAGGACGTCCGTAAAGGAATCTAAAAATCCCGCGTTCAATCCCGATACCTACCAAACCAGACACAACGAAGGCTGCTGGAACGGCAATAAGAAGCGAATATTCCAGACCACCCGGAAGTAGTGTTTGCACGACGTAGGTCGTATACGCACCGAGCATAATTAGTTCGCCGTGGGCCATGTTGATGACGCCCATCACCCCAAAGGTGATGGAAAGTCCAATAGCCGCCAACACCAGTACGGATCCAAGGCTTAGACCAAAGAATACCGTTTCAATCGTCTTGTACCGCGCCACCGTCTCTTCGATACTTTCCAGCGTCTCGCGTGCAGCCGCTTGAATCGCCTCACTTGCGACAGGATCGTTAGAAATACCCGTCAGTTTTTCGCGAACGCGGCCATCGAGATTGCTTACCGACGCGCGGATCGCCCTTAAGCGAATGCTTTCATCGGTCGCGTCCAAATCAAATACCACCAACGCGGTTTCGATCGCTGCAATTACTTTGGGGTCCGATTCCACAAGCAAACGCCTATCGAGAACTTCTCGCATGGAAGAATCAGCACCATCCGCAATCGCTTCAGCTGCCGCGATCCGATCATCGGGGTCCTCATTGTCGAGTCGAATACTTGCGATCAGGCCTCGCAGCAGACCTCGCAAACGATTGTTGACGCTAATTTTCTTTGCCCCTCGGCGCCCCACTTGACCAAGCTCTTCACCAGTGACGGCATCACGAATGTTGAACCCGCCACCATCGAGCCCTTTAGCAAAGACCACACGATCCGTTTTACGCTCCGTGTAAAGTTCCGCATCTAAGAGCGCCGTCAACACTTCCAGCGTGCGCGGGTGCGTGAGTGCCGCTATCGCCCTTGCTGCTTCCGCCTTCTCCTCAAAAGAACGAGTCTTTAGGAGATCGACGGTCGCTTGAAAGTCGGCGTCTAGAGCACTCTTCTCGTCCGCGCCGAAACACGGAACGAGCCCGATCGCGAGCACAACGACGAGGCACGACCGCACCCATCGCCCAAACACAATCCGAGTTGAGCTTCGCGCAGCGACCTTCATTGTTTGTACCGGCGACCCATGTAGACCCTTGTCGACGGGCGGTCAGCGCCGCCCGTCGTAGTGCTAGTTCGGTTCGATCAGTTACCTACTCGTAGTTCTGGCCCGAACACGTACCTGTCTTCACGTTGTAGTTGCCGCAAGCGAGTGGCTTCATCCAATCCGCTGTGATGTCTCGCGAACCCTCCAAGTGGTCGGTCCACGCATCACCAACTACCGTCCCGGGAGTTTCCCAAACGATGTCGAATTGACCATCTGCTTGGATCTCACCGATCAGAACCGGCTTGGTGATGTGATGGTTAGGCATCATGGTCGCCATTCCGCCTGAAAGGTTAGGGACGACCACGCCGACGATCGCGTCTTGAACCGCCGTCGAATCCGTGGTCCCCGCTTTTTTGACCGCCTCGACCCACATCTTAAAGCCGATGTAGTGCGCTTCCATCGGATCATTGGTTACACGATCGTCGTCATCAATGAACTCTAGCCAGTCGTCGATGAATTCGTCGTTGATCTCAGCGTCAACGCTCATGAAATAGTTCCACGCGGCCAGATGACCGACCAGCGGGCCGGTATCGAAACCCGAAAGTTCTTCTTCCCCGAGAGAAAACGCAACCACCGGAATATCCTCAGCGGAGACTCCCTGATTGCCTAGCTCTTTGTAGAACGGCACATTCGCGTCGCCGTTCACGGTCGACACCACGGCCGTCTTCTTCCCAGCAGAACCAAACTTCTTGATATCCGAGACAATTGTCTGCCAGTCCGAGTGCCCGAACGGTGTGTAGTTGATCATAATGTCCTCGTCAGCGACCCCATTGGCTTTGAGATACGCTTCGAGAATCTTATTGGTGGTTCGCGGGTAGACGTAGTCGGTGCCCGCCAATACCCACCGCTTAACCTCGATATCGTTCATGAGGTAGTCAACGGCTGGGATCGCTTGCTGGTTGGGTGCGGCGCCCGTGTAGAAAACGTTCTTGGACGACTCTTCTCCCTCATATTGCACCGGGTAAAACAGCAGTCCGTTCAACTCCTCAAAAACTGGGAGTACGGATTTCCGCGAGACCGAGGTCCAACAACCGAACACCACATCGACCTGCTGTTTTTCCAGCAGTTCGCGAGCCTTTTCCGCAAACAATGGCCAGTCCGAAGCTGGATCCACGACGACGGCTTCAAGCTGTTTACCTAACAATCCGCCCGCAGCGTTCTGTCTTTCGACCATCATCAAAACTGTGTCTTTCAGCGTAGTCTCGCTAATGGCCATGGTCCCCGATAACGAATGCAATACACCCACTTTGATGGTGTCCGCGGACCACATCAACGGACCGAGTAATAATGTGGCGACCAGCACCACACGACGAGTTATAGATTTCATGATTTGGTTCCTTCCCTAAATCTGTATCTGAAAACCGACCGAGAAGCCATCCACGTCCGCGCCCGCCATCCCCGTGAGGTTCGCGTCGCCATTCGTGAAATTCGCGTTCACGCGAAGGTTATGAGAATTAATTATGTAATTGACCCCGATTTCGGTGAGATCGCTCTCCGATGCTCCATCGAAGTCAGGTTCATTGGATGTGCGTCGGATATACGGCTGTAATTTCCCAACGCCTGCCTCGTTCGGGAACAGGTACGCTGCCGTAAAAAAGTACGAACTGCCATCGAACAAACAGAAACAATCAGATGAAGTCATAGCCGTCGCCGTCATGTCGTTATCGAACGACTTGTACTCACCTTCAACCGTGACTACGCCACCCCCAGATAGTACTTTTTCGAATAATCCATCCACGATGAATGCACTGAAATCACTGGGTTCGGCAGCTGATCCCCCGCCATCGCTTTGAGATTGAAACGAAATTCCAATCGTCAAGATATCCCCGCCACCACCATAATACGTGCTGCTGGTGTAGTACCCGGGATTCTTTTCCATGCTCAGGAAGTTGTATGCCAACCGCCCTGCAAATAAGAGGCTGTCACGGCCACTCAGACCATCGAACAGGCCTGCCGCGTACTGCAGCTTCCCCCTGGCTCCCCAAACCGTGACTCCATCGTCACGACCAAGCAATCCGGCCGACCCTAACTGGTCAGACGGTAACAGCGGCACCGTATACTGATTCCACGACAGGCCGTAGTACGGCCCATTAAGCTCGATCCGGTCCGCGGGCGTCAGCATACGTCCTACCCAAATATTCAATTCGGGACTCATTTCAAACTGCAAAATGGCATCCAAAACACCGATGTCGCCGGCAGCGCCTATGGGATCCCCTGAATCCTGGCCAAACACACAGCCCTCGCATTCGGTATTGAATGTGAATTTGACTTTCTCACGCAGAGAACCGTTGACGTAGAGTCGCATGCTCTGCAAGTTAAAGCCTTTATCACCATCCACCGACGTCAATGCTGTTCGCAAACCAGCACCCACGCTAATGCTATGGTTGTCGCCAATCTCAATCGTGCCGCCCGCAAACGACATCGACGCGATTGTGATTGCGACGAACTTAAAAATATTTTTACTCACCACTTCGTAGCACCTCGTTGTATAAAAAAGTTGTCACACTCTTTATATATGCAATTTTCGTGCCAAACTATATAATCGATCAATATCAATGAGTTAAATAAACGTGTGGGTGGCTAATTCGATCGAATTGCACAGTCATAATGCACCCGATGCACTATTGTGGTGCATCGCTATCACGGATGATCCCTGTTCTCTTACATGGCGTCGATCCAGGCGCCAATCAGGGCGACGCCCTCCTCGTCAACTCGGTGCTTGCCAATCGGGGGCATGGCATTGGATCCAAGTACGCGCATACGTTCCCACACCACGCTAGTCTCTTTACTGCCGGGCTCGACGAGGCGTGGAGAAGTAATTCCGATGTCTCCTCTTATNGGGGCGACATCGATCACNCCCATNTCAGCTTCGTTGGTATCGATGCGAAAATCGAGCGCTANCCCCGTGTTCGNCCCCGGGCGATGGCAGCTTGCGCAATTTACGTCCAGGTACTCTCTGGCATCGGGAGTCGAATNAAAGGCCTCGTATTCGCTGACTCGTNTGATNTCGGTACTAAAAAGATCGATGTGGTTATAGGTGCGAAGTTGATTNTCCGTCAACGTCGGGTANACGAAGTCNCGGTTGAGCTGNCGGGTCTNGGCACCCAGNGCNAATCCCGCCNCGCGGTTGTGACACATTAAACAGTCACTGCTCGACAGATAGTCGTAGTCAACNCCCGTNATCTCTCCNGNAGTTNCCGTTANAAGNAAACTCTCGGTCTCTCTGAGTCCGACNAACACGGCNTCGGTTTGGCTTTCGTTCCAGCGGTAGGTGAAGCCGGCCCAATCCCCAGTCCGTCGCACAAGCACGCGAGTCTCCAACCGACGCAATGACTCAGCATCTCCCTCGTCCATCTGCATCTCGAGGTGTTGAACCAACACCGAGCCACTTGGATACACCCAACGACCTGTCGAACTAAAATCAATGCCCGACCCATTGGGAACAGCCAGCCAACGNCGCGCTTTGGCNCCCGAAGAATAAGCGGGAACATTGACGTCGTATTCGATAAAGCCCGAAGCGGGCGTTAACGTTGAAAGATCCGAGAAAATATTCGTCATCGACAACGTCGTTGGGAACGAAGTGCTGCTTGAAGATTCTTCCAGACCGTATATTTCGCCACTTCGAGATACTAGAAACAGTTCCGCATCGTTCCCCTCACCGAAGGATGCGAGCTGACTAGTCGTTCCGATAGCCGTATTGAAAAGCACGCTCGATCCACTATATCCCAGGCTCCAAACAGACCCAGAGACGAAGTCGCCATAGACGTATGTGCCGAAGAGTGAGGGCATTTGAGTGCCTCGATAAACATATCCGCCGGTGACGGAAGCACCCTCACTGCGGCCATATTCGTAAATCGGTGGGGTAAAACTCGAGTCAGGTAAGGCTGTCGAACAACCCGAGTACCGTTCCGTTCCCTCGAACGGGCACCAACCGTAATTTCCGCCGGCCTCGACGATATCGATCTCTTCGAGGCGACTTTGCCCGACATCTCCAGCCCACAGCTTCCCCGTCTGACGGTCAAACGAAAAACGCCAGGTGTTGCGCAACCCCATGGCATATATTTCGTCACGTACATTTTCGTTATTGCGAAAAGGGTTATCCAAAGGGATGTCGTAAGCATCAGCTGGATCCTGTGGATGCACATCGATCCGCAAAATGGTTCCAAGCAGGCTCATGCCGTTCTGACCGTTTCCATCTGGATCACCACCGCTACCACCATCGCCAAACGCAATGTACAAATAGCCGTCCAAAGGGCCGAACGCGAGCATCCCGCCGTTATGGTTCGCATAAGGTTGCGTGACCGACAAAAGTTGTTTTTCGGTATCAAGCGCAATCGTGTCCGTCGCAGCGTCCCAACGAAATCGCGAAATGACAGAACGTCGTGGACTCGGCGCACTGTAATGTACGTAGACATATCGGTTGGTAGAAAAATCGGGGTCAAACGCGAATCCCAACAAACCCTGTTCGTCGTTTCCGCCTCCGAACAAAACGATATCGGATAGATCGAGTACGGCGTTCTTTATCGCAATCTCGGAATCGTTTTCAAACACGTAAACGTGGCCCTTTTGCTCAACCACGATCAGTCGATCTTCATCGGGAACTGCCGCGAGATATACCGGGAGATCAAACGTCAGTCCGGAAAACGTCCTGGAAACGCTAATACTGCCGATCTCCGTAGAATCCGTGGGGAGTACAACGCTCGCCAAATCGGATCGCCGGTCAATGCCGAAGAGTGTTGCCGTGTCGACGATTCGCCCCGAGGTATACGTTTCGATTGCAGACGATTCGTTCCGCACGGCGCTAGTACTTAGCGCACCAGCGATCAACGTGTCATCCCTGAAGCCAAACAGGTATCGGAGAAGTAGTAATCCGTCAGTTAACGCATCCGTCTCGCCGTCACTGTCGATATCCAGTTGCTCAAGGTTGGTACTTAAATATGCAGAAATATCATCGGCACTCGTCCGCAAGGCACTGCTAGAAATCGCACTCTCGCTCAACGTCGTCCCAGAAAACCCGAAAAGATATCTCAAAACGAGCAATCCATCTGTTAGGGCTTCAGTCTCGCCATCACCGTCAATATCGAACGAAAAGTCGGCTTCTGACGCCCGTACGTTCTGAACGACCATGAGGAATAGGGTGCCCATGACTATTAGGGAAAGTCGGCTCACGATGTCACCATGTTCCAAAGCCCGCCCACGAGTCAAAAACCTACAACAAACAGTATCAGTCTAGCCAATCAAAGCTCGGTACTGTCGTCCATGTTTTTCCTCACTAACGTTTGTTGTTCAGCGTCATGACGTCTTATTGCCTCCTGTCCACAAAAAACGGGACAAAAAAAGGGTGCCCATAGGCACCCTTTTCTAGTCGGTAGCGCTCGCACAAGCCCTAAAGCTGGCGAACGCTAACGAGAGTCATGTTTTAGAACGCGTGCTTCGCTCTCACGAAGAACATCCGGCCACGTGGGTCATGAATGGAAAGCTCGATTGAGGCTCCAAACGCGCCCAACGGCGTGGGATATTCGTCGGTGATATTCCGCCCGCCGATCTCGAGTACCGTGTTGCTACCACTACCCGTTAGCCCATCTATCCGATGAGTGTAGGTAAGGTCCAAGTAGGTCAGTGCATCGATATCGACGCTCGTCCATGCCGCATCCACTTCCTTGTTCCAGCGAGCTCGCAGTAACACGTTGGTGTTATCCCGAGACCAGTTGATCGTCGCGATCGCCCGCTGTTCGGGCAACGTCGGGATAACGTCGATACCGAGGTTTTGTTTACCAACCGCATCACCTGTCACGCCACCGCCCAAGTCATAACTGAACTCGTCGATATGCGTGGCTTCTATCCCGACTCGTACGTTGCCATATTCATCAGAATGCCAGGTGTAATTGGCGTAAACGTCGATCGCCGTATGATCCATCTCCTGAGCGTTCAAGTAGTACGCGTTCACCTGAACAATCGTATAAGACGGCGCGCCGCCCCGAACGATGTTTGGATCTGCGCAACAATTAAGCCAGGCAACAGCATCATCACGACTAACATTGGTCGTATCCGCTTGTGGATAGGCCTCTAAGAACTTAGAGAAATCCGCATCCACGACCCTTGGTCCCCTGAGCAAAGTGATTCGATCTTCAAAGAAGTAATTCGAATAATCGACCCCAAAGTTGAGGTCACAGTTGTCACAGAATTCGGCCAGTGCCACAGAAAAGCCAAAGTTCGTGATCTCCGCTTGCTCCGGTTCGAGATCCGGGTTGCCTTGGAATACGTTGGTTCGGTACGTCGCCTCAGTGTCGTTAAACAACAAGTCATTGGTCGACTGCAAGAACGAGCTCTTCGGCGTAAACCGTTGACTCATGCTCGGCGCGATAAACGCGGTCGAGAAAGAAGCTCTGATCGCCAACCAGTCTAATGGCTGCCACCGAATGGCTATCTTGGGGTCGTACGAAGAACCGATCCCGGCGTAAGACGAATACCGTCCGGCAATTTGCATCTCGGCGTAACCGAATTGGTCGTCATCAACCAACGGCAGCGCGATTTCCATGAACACTGATTGCACGGAGTCTTCCGCCGTGTAATCGAGG
>PBAA01000015.1 GCA_002715785.1 Gammaproteobacteria bacterium
GAGGTGGTTGGTCGACTATTCGGATTTGATGTCTTCACTTAGGGCACCAGCCTTCTTTAGCCGCGATTCCAACAACACAACCTTCCCTAAGGCTGCTAAGCCGAAAATAAATCCAAGTATGCCAAGTGCTTCCATCAAATACCTCTTTACTCCATTGATTTGGTGTGTACCGTCAGTAGTCGATACAGATATCGATGGCGCAGTGCCTGGCGCGAATGGTTTCTTCTTCAGGTATGTAAATTATCTTTTACATTATGTAATGTTTTCTATACATTAGAGACTACTCCCTAAGTATGGATGGCTGACGTGTCGACCAAGGAAAAGAGCCTTCTGGCATCACTGATTATTACCTTGTTGGTCTTCGGCAACTTCTTTGTCGATACCTTAGAAGTTGTGCTTGCTGGCGAGCCGATGGCTAGTGTTGGTACCAGCCTGGTTGCGGTGGTGATCTCGGTCATTATTTTGGAGATCATCGTCCAGAGTTTGCTCGCCTCGTTACGCGCTTCTCAGAAAGACGACGAGAGAGACCGATTGATCGAGCGTATGTCATTTCGCAATGGTTACCTTTGCTTGTCGGTTGGCATCTGGATTTGGATTGCTCAGACCACCATACCCACCTGGTGGACTGACCTTCCATCCTCGCCCTATATGACGGGAGCCTTAGTCCCTGTCTTATTACTATTGCTCTTCGTTATCGCGGAAGTGACGATGACGGTTACTCGGCTGTTTTATTACCGACACGGTCTATGACATGGCGTCGACGTCGATCAAAAACAACATTCGACGATTGCGTTTCGACACCAACGAGATGACCCAACAAGCTCTAGCGGAAGCCGTTGGCGTGACACGGCAAACCATCATCGCCATAGAGCATGGCAAATACTCACCGTCACTCGAAATCGCCTTCAGAATTGCCGCTGCGTTTCACGTGGCCATGGACGATGTGTTCATATACGAAGCGACAGAACGTTCGCTAAAGCGCTGAACCAAGCCCAAGAACAATGATAGGTCTCGGTGAGAGGCGTGCGTTCGCACAACTAAAGCAATGAAGTAAGGAGAAATTCNTTGGAAGCACTTGGCGTACTTGGGTTTATTTTCGGCTTAGCAGCCTTAGGGAAGGTTGTGTTGTTGGAATCCCGGCTAAAAAAAGCTGGTGTCCTAAGCGAAGACATCAAATCCGAATAGTCGACCAACCACCTCAAAAATACATGCAGGTAGTTACTGAGATCGAGCGCGAAAAACGTGAATAAAGTCTGGTACGTCGCGGCATTACTTCCCCTATGGGCCGCCTGCGGTGATCCGGGATCGATCAAACCCGATTCAGAGACGCGGGCTGTACTAGTCGAGGGTAGTGGTACTTACAGTCGCGAAATTTCGACGCAAAACCCTCANGCACAGGCTTTCTTCGACCAGGGCTTACGCCTCGCNTGGGGGTTTTACTTTCCCGAATCTATAGCGTCGTATCAGGAAGCCGCCCGTCTAGCCCCCGATCACCCGATGCCTTTTTGGGGCATGGCTCATGCNATGGGGCCAAATCCCAATTCGCGCTACGCGCAGATGCCGGACGACCCGAAAGGTGAAGGTCTCAAAGCCATCAATAGTGCCTTGGAGAGAATCGATCGCGCCAGCCCACTAGAAGCAAAGTTGATCCGCGCACTGCACGTACTCTACGACCAGCAGACAATTCCCGACCAGGACGAACGGGATCAAGCCTACCTGGCCGCAATGCGCAGCCTGAACGATGAATATCCATATGATCCCGACGTCACTGCATTGTATGCNGCCAGCTATATGTCCATCCGACGATGGGATTACTGGGACAGCGACGGTAATCCCAAAGATGAAACCCTTTCCGTCGCAGAGGCGTTGGAATACAACATCGCTCNGGATCTGTCGCATCCCGGTGTGCTGCACCTGCACATTCATCTGATCGAAGCGTCCCTTGAACCCGAACGTGCACTCGTTTCCGCTGACGCTCTAGAGGCGACTGTGCCCATTGGCGGTCATGTGGTCCACATGCCGGCGCACATATACGTCCGAGTAGGTCAATACGGAAAAGCGATCGACAGTAACATCCGTTCGCAGGCAGTGGACCTGCTGTTCGCCGAACGTTGGGGGGATNACCCGCTACCGAACCTTGGCACCTACCCTCTGTCACATCGTATGCATGCAGGGCATGCGCTTGATTTCATTCGCTACGCAGCCACTGTGCAAGGCAATTACAAAACGGCCAACGAAGCCGCGCGGCGAATGACCTCCCGGATAACCGACAACGCTGTCGCGGTTCGGGGAGGACAAAAGCATGTGTCGGCCGCATGGCTCGTGCTGAAAATTTTCGGTAAATGGGATGAACTTCTCGCCATAACACCAGCGCATCAAGGCACACCTTACATGGATGGCATCTGGTCCTATGCGCTTGGCAGCGCTCACTTAGCTAAAGGGAACATGAGCGCAGCTCTGCAGCAGGCGGCCAAACTGAACGAGATTGCGCGAGCACCCAACGCGGATGAGTACAGGGTTGGAGCTACCCCCGCCTCAGCCGTCCTGCAATTGGCGGCTTTTGGCCTTGAAGGTGAAATATTAACGGCCCAGGGCGATCTATCGGGAGCCATTGAAGCATTTCGCTCAGCTGTTGCGATCGAGGACCAGAACAACTACACCGAGCCCCCAGACTGGGCACAGCCCATGCGCCACTATTTGGGCGCCGCACTCCTGAACGATGACCAGCCCGAAGCAGCGGAAGCAGTTTATCGGCGGGATTTGCGTTGGAATCAGAACAACGGCTGGTCGCTGTTTGGTTTACATCAAGCATTGACTGCCCAGAACAAACAAGCCGAGGCTAGCCAAGTATTCGATCAGTGGCAGAAAGCCTGGTCGAGCGCAGACATTGCCTTGACCGCCTCACATCTATAAAACGCCATTCTTAGTCAGTTTCCGGAACGCTCAATAACCAGCTGTGAGCAAAACCCAATGAGCTAGAGCGTCTGCTATTCTTTTGGGTCTTTTCCGTTTGAGTGGCTTTACGCAGGTACGATAGTCTCGCCGAACGGTCATAAAATTTAGTGTTCAGTTTAAGGAGGCGGTCGTGGCAACAGCGGTCATCGAATGCACGTGCGGTAAATGCGCGATTACGTTAGCCGATGGAACAGCAAAACTTAAATTTCAATGCGGTTGTGAAGATTGCCGTCAAGCCCTCCAATACAGTCATTCGCATGGTGGAGTTCAACCCGATCCTCTTCCGGAGCTCTATTACATGTCTTCAGACATCGTCGAAGTCCAGGGAAAAGAGTTCATGAAAGCGTTTCAATTACGAGACGAAGACCCAGATATCCTCGGCATGTCAACACGAATATATTGCACGGAGTGCTACTCAATTATTGGTGTAGATCACCCAATTTATGAGGACAACGTATTCCTCAATTTNCCCAAGCACTGCAAGAANGGTGGAGATCTGTCGGCCCCATTAACCGCCTACGTCAATATGATCGATTACACGGAAGAAATAGGCCCGTTACCGACTGAGGAGATTCCCCTGTTTACTACCGGTCGGTTTCAGCAGGAGTTGGATAGGATATTTGACATTCCAGTGGTAGCTGACACCTTCAAGCCCAGGGAAACTCCTCTCGAAGGTATAACTTTGTCAAAGCTTATCCAGGATCTCGGTCCGGTAACCATATTAGGATTGGATAAAGGAAGTGATCTCAACTAGCAAACGCGAACTTAGCTCAAGAGTCATAAGTGGCCAACAGCGACCCATTGAATGAATTTCGCAACGCGACCGTTCGTCGTCAATATCTCGTCGCATGATCATCGGTAACGTCAATTACCTGGCCAGAACGGTCGTGCCGTCTCTTCGTCGTAATGGCCAGGTACTCACACGCCGAAATGCCGACGGGAGCGACAGCGGTGGAACCGGTATCGAGATCGATACANGCGAGGTTTCTATCGCCGANGCCCGTATCGANGGNGCAACGTGCGAATTGAACGGGTTTGAACTCGTCGAAAAACCGAACAACACCGCGCGCAATTTCTATGATCATGCCGCGGTACTCGACGGCTACTACGACGAATGTGCCGAGATTGTCCAGGAAATTACCGGNGCCAGTTTCGTCGCCGCGTTCGATCACAACATCCGATCCGCTCTCGGTAAGCAAGCTCAACGACGAATCAAAGGTGGTCAGGAGGTTCAAGGACCGGCCTATATGGCCCATGGGGACTATACGCTCGCCAGCGCACCACAAAGATTATTAGACCTTACGAAACCTTCATCGGGAAACGATACTCTCNGTGAGCTCCTCGGAGACGAGTCGTTGTTACCAAAAGACGCGANNGAATCGGCGTTAGGTGGCGAGANGCGTTACGCGATCATCAATCTTTGGCGCAGCATAGGCGAGGCACCTGTAGTTACCGATGCGCTGGCGTTGTGTGATGGTCGTTCGGTGGCCCCGGAGGACTTAGTCGTATTCGAGATTCATTACGCCGATCGCGTGGGGGAAAACTACTTTGCCCTACCCTCCAACGACCACCGGTGGCTCACCTACCCTGCTATGAACCGAGACGAAGCGCTTTTGATCAAACAATGGGATTCAGCCGGAACACTAGCCCAGTCGTCTGGCGAACATGGCGATGGCAGCAAAAACGCGCCTTGCACCTTCAGCTTCCACACCGCATTCGCGACATCCGATCTTGACCCAAAAGCTCCAAGGCGCGAGAGCATCGAGGTCCGTTGTGTCGTGCTCTACGATTAGCAAGGGATCCCCATGATCGACGACTACTCCGACCGGCATCTGCCTTTTGAGGGATGCTTTAATTTCCGGGACATTGGCGGATACGAAACTTCTAACGGCGGCTCCATCCGCTGGGGAAAATACTTTCGCGCCGGGCGCCAAGACCGGATGACGCCAACGGATATCGGACGCGCAAAAGAGCTCAGGATCGCAACCCAAGTCGACCTTCGCCGTCCCGACGAAATTCACGAACAGAGCCGCGGTCCTTTCGAGGAACTAGGAGCTCGATACGACAATCTCGCAGTTATACCCGACGGCGGCTCTGAAAGACTCAATCAGCTGGTGGGAGACATTGGAATCTCAGGAGCACGCTACCTTGGTTACCTAGACTTCGGTTCGGAGGTGTGGCTGCGCCTGTTCNACATTTTCGCGGACGAAGCGAGCTACCCTATTCTCCTGCACTGNACTGCGGGTAAGGACCGAACCGGCGTCTCGACCGCCTTTCTTCTTTCCGTGCTTGGCGTAGACAGGCCAATCATCGACGCAGACTATTTGCTAACTAACCGCGACGTCGAGCGCCAAGTCGATTACGTGCAGAAGAACTTTGGATTACCTACGGGCATCGACCGCTCCACCATGATGAATATGGCTGGTGTTCCTCAAACTGCCATCGTAGATTTCCTCGATGGAGTGGACGAACGTTACGGCGGACCGATCGAGTATCTACGAGAGATAGGAGTCACCAATAAAACCTTCGACAAAATCCGGCAAATACTCTTAGCCAACTGAATGCGAGCCGTAACGGGTCTCAACGGAGGATGTAGGCTTGAGAAGTAACTCACAGACGAAACCATAACGATAAAGGGCTTCGTCGAACCGTGTTACGAGGGGGGAGAAATCGTCATATCGACCATGAAGCTCGGAAAGAAATGAATGTAACCGTGCGATTGGCAAAATCAACGGACCAGCCGCGCTGTTCTGAGTTGTTTGATATNTTAGCGGAAGCCGCGGGAACCTCGCTCTCCGGCACGCCCGCCCGTCCGAAGACAACTTTTTGTAATGAAACTTTTGAATTATTGCTCACCAACGATCGCGGCAGCCTAGTGGTTGCCGAAGAAGCCGGAGAAATCCTTGGGTTAGCATCAATCTCTTACAACATAGCATTGCGATACGACGGCGAGTATTGCCAATTGGAAGAACTCGTTGTTGATCCCGCGGCGCGTGGAAAGAATGTAGGCGGCTTGTTAGTACAAGAAACCGTTAAGCTCGCTAAAGGCAGAGGTTGCAAGGAATTTGGGCTCTACTTACTCGAATCGACCAAACATAATCAAGGCTTCTACGAAAAATACGGATTTGTTCTGATCGGCACCGAGATGAGACAACGCTTATAAAAGAAACCCCAGATAACCGTTGGGCGTTACTGGTTGGTCGTTTCTCACCGACTATCATGGCGGCTATCGTAGAGCATGAGGACAAATCGGAATGACCGACGAGAATTTACTGCTCGAGCGGCTCGCGATTGAAGATGTGTTTGCCCGTTATGCGCACACAGCCGACGGATACGACGCCGACGGCTGGGTCGAATGTTTCAGTGAAGACGGCATCTTCGAGATCGAATCTGACGGCAACCGAAACCAATTTATTGGCCGTCAGGCGCTGCACGATTTCATCTGTGCACACATCCGCTTACTCCCAGGTACCCGCCACGTCATGACCAATCATCTCGTCGATATCCAGGGAGATCGTGCCCAGCATCGCTGCACCGTAACGGGAATGCTCAGTCGGCCCGATAAAGTCTATACGTTCATTTCAGGATGGTATGAAAGCACACTCAAAAAGGTCGCCGGCGAGTGGAAAATCGAACACCGGATCGTGCATGCCGACAACGGTGCCAATTTCATCAAGGGAGAACTCGCCGTCCATATCAAACCATTTCTCTACTGGATGGCAGCCAATGGAACATCCGCATAACGCCTCCTAGCCAACGATAGAAGCCGAGGCTTGGCCTAACACCTATTAATGAGCACGCCCATTACTTCTGACAAACTAGGTTCCGTGAGCGCGAACGTCCTAATCGCATCGAAAGCGCTACGCTGACCGACCTAACGGTTACGGGTCAATAATCTGAATCTTGATGGCTTTGCAGGCGTGATCGTTCATCGGTGAAATGTCATCTGGGCAGACTGATACAACCGCCAGCACATCCATTTCCGCTCGAAATTCTATGTAGTCACCTTCAACACTGCGCGGGGGTTCGATGTTTACCGAGCCGTCTCCCTTCGGGTCAATAGAGACATTAGCAAAGGCATTGAGAACACTAGGGCTGTAGATATCTTCAAGTTCCAGACCAAACTCGCTGAGTGCTTCCGTAAAATTGTCGCTGCAGCTTCGGTGACCCGGTTCCCCCCAAATATCCATCATGGTTTTGGTGCAGTGCGGTCCGAGGAAATGGTCGCCAACCGGATTGTCCGTTACGGTCAACATGACCTGTTCATAAGGGACCTTGGAATAGAGCTCGACGGCTCTGTAATGAGAACCAAGATGGTCGGGGTGAAAGAAACTAAGGCCGCCTGAAAACTCAGCCATGAACTGCTCTTTGAAGTTATGAGCATTCAAGAAAATGAGGCCCGCGACCTGTTTTCCTTCATGTTGTATGACTCGAAGCAATTGGCCCTGTTCAACCCGAAAAGCTTTCCCCGTGCACTTGGGTATGACAAATTCAGAAGTCGGGTTTTCGGACATTGGATTTACCTAGATAACAGCGGCAATGCGGGTTCAGCAACCCGCTTCACTGCGCGCCCCATCATCAGGTTCTAATATCTGCATTCTCAGAGCTTTGGCTTCGAAATCATTACACGGACTGGATCCGTCCGGACAGACTGAGCACACGGCAATCACGTCCATTTCCGCCAAGAAGTCTATGTATTCCCCCTTTTCTGCGAGAGGAGGTGCGAAGTTCATGGCTCCATCTTCAGTGATCCACGACTGCATCCACACGTTGAAGATCGTCTCATCGTAAGTATCTTCCTGCGCTAGACCAATTTCGCGAAAGGCGTCGGCAAAATTATCGCTGCAAGTTCGTGTGTCTGCTGGTGCCCCCAAATACTGGATAAGGCGCTTCGAGCAGTGACACATCATGAAATGCCCGGCCCGCTCTCCACCCCTGGCGCCGTCGCCGACTTTGTCGTCGACGACACTTAGCATGACATTCTCATAAGGGGGCTTGGAATAGAGCTTGCTGAGCCGATAGTACCCACCAATTTTCTGGATACTGTTCAACATTGCGGAATACTCAGCCGCGAAATGTTCTTTGTAGTTGTGTGCGTTCAAGAAAGTCAGATCTAAGACCTGTTTCCCCTCATGCTCCATGACACGAAACACTTGGCCTTTGTTGACTCGAAACGTTTTGCCGCTGCATTTGGGAACGATGAGGTCCTCGATGACTTTCCAGACCATGGTTGCTTCCTTACCTCTTCATTCCTTTGACCAATCGAAAATCAGCCTTGAAGGTGGCGCAGGTGGCGCCTGCGACAAGTCCACGCCCAGAATTTCCCTAATAGATTGCCTCTGCCAAGTCGGAAGATCGTCGTTTGAGCGAGCGAATTCCTGAAGCATGGCGAACGGGTCGTCGGCGTCAAAGACCAAAACCAGCAAGTCGCCTTGTTCGGTTTCCTGAACATGCCACGTCTCGCGAGATATACCAAAACCTGTGAAGGTCGCATCGAGATCCGGATGATTTTTTGCGTCTGCAAGGTGCTGTTCCAACGCCTCGATCTTGCCGGGGGGTATTGGCATCGCCATTGCCAAAACGGGCATGAGATTCTCCTTATTTATAGCAACAATCGGCGCTGCTTCAACCGAAGCCCGGCAAGTGTGGTACGAGACGACTGGCTCAAGCTAAAAGAAGTAGCGTAGCTGTACCCCGTATCGTGCGCCGCGCTCACGTCCGACACCATTCGCATCGAATACAGGCGCTAAGCTTCTGCTCAGAAAGCTGTACGCATTGGTGTGCTGCCGTCGTTCATCAGTCACATCGCGCCCATAAAGTGCAACTTCCCAATTGCCCTCCATTGGACCAATCGTAAGACGAAGGTCAATCCGCATATATTCGTCAGCCTGGTTCAGTGGATCACCGTCAACGCCGGCAATACTGAAGCCATCACTCCAAACCATATTGGCGCTAACGCTGACATCGAACTCGTCGCCGCCCAACCGATACTCCGGCTGCACGTTTATCGCCCAGTCCGGTGCGTACGGGAGCGTCACCCCATTTGCATTAAAAACCAACGCTGTGGGGTTAGCGGCGGAGAATTGACACCTTCCCACCGGGCCGATTTTTGTGTCCAGCGAATTACAGTTTGGCCCAACGTAATTATCGTATTTCGCCTCACTCTTCGAGCCCGCAAAGCCGACAGAGAAGTTATCGGTCACAGCCCAACGGCCATCAAACTCAAAGCCCTTGGTATGCGCCGCTGCCGCATTTTGCGTCTCGAAAGCTGCGGTATCAGGATTTAAGATCGTGACCTGTAGATCAGTGAAGTCCGTGTTGTAGTACGACGCGTTCAATAACAATCTGCCATCGAACAGCAGGCTTTTTACACCCATTTCGAAACCTTCTGCCACCTCATTGTCGTAAGTAAAAGGATTGGCAACGGCGCCACCGATCGGCGGTGATTTTACGAATCCGCCGGCCTTTAGAGCTTCCGAATACTTCGCGTAAATCATGACCGCATCTGAAACATCCCACTGAACACCAATTTCTGGTAGGAAGTCGCTGGCGTCGACTCTCCCTGATACCGGAGGCCCGGAGGGAGTAAGTGCTTCGTACGCCGTGCCACCCGTAGGCAGGCGCGCCAACATCGGGTTCTCGACCCCGGTTTTGTCGATGCTTTGATTACGACCACCGACGTTGATGCGGAAAGTATCCGACACATTCCAGGTCGTGCTAAAAAATACAGAGGTCCATTTAGAATTTTCGACCAGTGGACCGCCGTAGCTGATAGCTGAGTATCCTGCATTAGCCGGATTTGGCGGAGCCCCAAAAAGAAACGCGGGAATATCAAACGTCCAGGGTAGATGCACTTGAATCGAAGTCGTCAGATCATGTTCCTGATCGTACGCACCCACCATCCAGGAGAATCGTTGATCCTGGGGTGAGGTAAAGCGGATCTCGTGCGAATACTGTTCGAAGTCTTCAGAGCGTTCGCCAACGAACACCGCGAAGCTACTCATGTCGGGGTCCAGAATGTCATGCTTGTCGTATCGTAGGGAGGCCGATTGCCAACTCATGACAACTCCGCGGTCACCAATTTCCCAGTCAAAAGCAAACAAAAAGACATCTACGTCCTGGTCGCGCGCCTCTTCTTCGTTGAAGATCCCCACGTTATTGAGACCAGACGCAACCGGGCTAGCGAATAAGGGCATAGGAGCACCCCAGTAGTTGGGGCTGCCATACGTGGCCCCACTGGCAGCATTGAGTGCGTTCATCGCTACTAGCACATCCTGCGCGCCTCCCGAGCCGACCACGCCGTCCAGACTATTCAAATCAATACCGTTGTAGGCAGCATCCAGCGCGCACAATGCGCTAATGGCTGGGGCGAGAGGGACGAAAGCGACACTGATGGAAGGATTGGTTTCGCAGCGAGTATATTCCCGTGGCACACCAATCTGAGAGACGTTCTGGTGCTCATACTTAAAGGTCGCTTCAAATCTATCGTTCGGCGTCAATACGCCGAGAACCCGAAAGCTGCTGTTTTCCTTGGTACCCAGATCGTCGCCCGTAAGTACGTGCGTGTAACCGGTCTCACCAAGTTCATAATAACGTCCCGAAAGCCGAANGCCGAANGTGTCCGATAAAGCCCAACCGAAAGCGCCCTCAACGCTTATTTCTTCATCATTGCCATAAGACGCCACTAGGTTCCCTTCTGGCTCCGCACTAGGACGACGACTGATATAACTCAGTGCGCCAGCGGTTGCGCTCTGGCCGGCAAATACTGGCTGCGGACCACGCACCACCTCGACCCGCTCCAGGTCAAAGAAGCCGTTCTGGCTTAGGTTATCGCGACCGTAATAAACCCCATCATGAAATTGTGCGACTGCCTGCTCAAAAGCCTCATTAGCAACCGTACTGCCGATACCTCGCATAAAGAGATTCTGGCCGGTAAGAGCATCCGACATAAATAAATTCGGTACGAAGGTGGCCAGATCCTCCATGTTCTCATAGCCACCTACCTGTATATCCTCGCCAGATATCGCCAGAATCGACAGCGGAACGTCCTGCAGGTTCTGCTCGCGTTTCTGCGCGGTAACGATGATTTCCTCTATCGCCTCATCGTCCTGCGCGTTTAGTGGCAGTGCAATAATGCCGGCGACAATTAAACTCAACGTGGATTTACAAAATTTGTTCATGGAATCACCCCGGTTTTATTCGGTTTGGATACGCAAATTGAAGGCTATTTCAGCAATAAACGTAGGTTCGAAGACCGAATGATAGGAGAGGTTGCTTAACATGTATAGTTCTTAGATTGATGGCTACATGGTCCGTTTAGTGACCATTGGAACCGCACTTGATCGATGATCCGTCGATACGGCCACTTCTATGGCATGCCCTTAATAAATACGGCGCGATACATACGGAGAAATAGTCGGCTTGTACCTCTCAACAGAAAGCGTATTTACGCATCGCTATGTACGCCACGATGCAGTCCCATACCAACCATCACAAGCGCTGCAATTAAAATCACGCCGTTCGCAAGACCAGTGATAACAAATGGCGCACCAGGCATCCATGCATCAAACAACAACCCACCTATCTTTGTGGCCAAAAGGATTCCTATCGCCCCGAATAACGTGAAAAGCCCACTAACCGCCCCTGTCTCAGTCTCGGAGACTTCCTGCCCAACCAAAGCCATTGCGGTGAGAATAGCGCTCGCCTGTCCCATCCCCAATATGATTGCGGCAGGATATGCCTGCACCCCCATGGGTTGATCTAGCAATCCAAGCCACAGGTAACCCACCAGCGCGAGTCCAGTTGCTAGCGCAACAGCGACAACGCGGTTAATCCTATCGACCAAGAATCCCATAATCGGCATGAAGAGAATGCCGGCACCCTGCATAAGGCCGAGCATGATGCCTGCTTCGATCAAGGCCTCCTCGGTGGACATCCCTTGCTCTAATGCAACATGCGTGATCCAAAGGGACAAAAATATGACGACCACGACAAGATCAGTACGTCCTATAAATGCAGCGCCGTATGACAGGGCGATACGTGGGTTTCTGCCGGCAGTCAAGCCGATACGGAGTCGCTGCATTAGCGATAACGCCGTATTTCGCGCCGTTTTCAATTTCGAAAGACCCAACCACGCGATCAGTACTCCCGCAAGCGCGATTCCAGCAGTTAACCAGTAGGTGTAACGACCGGCTTCTANGGCAGTCGCTCCCCCAACTACAAAACGAGCTGGTAAGGGAGCCAAGACGGCGACCACAAACATTACACCCAATGTACTGAGTACTCCCACGGAAGCAGAAAGCTTGCCGCGGCTTTGATTGACGGGGTATTCAGCCATAATCGCTATCGTCATAGCACCTATGGCGGCCATGCCGACGGCGTAGATCAATCGATAAGAAAGCAATTCCTCATAGCTTGTCGCGAGGGGGTAAAGTACGTAACTCAAAGCGACCCCTGCGAGACCGAACACAAACACTAAACGACGGCCCATGGTATCGGACCAGGCTCCCATGACCCCTGCTAACAGAATCATCACAACTTCTGACCAAAATGCTAAATCGCCACTAACAGCACCCTGCTCATTAATTGGGATCCGGAGGTGCTCGGTGAGAATGTAAGGTTGTGCAAAATTAATGAATGGCGCCAGAACTCCGACAAAGAACATGGTCAACAGAAAGGCCCAGCCATTAATCGTGGTCACCCCAGGAACCAACTGCATCGGTCCTAATTTTCCCGCCGACGGGTTCTCAGTCCTCATCGTTGNTATTCCTGACTTACCTTATTAATGACAGAGTCANGAACAAAGCTTTCTTGTTCGATTGTGGAGATNTTCGAACAACACCCAAGGATGGCCTTACCAATAATCCGATACGATCAATCAAANTTAATATTGNGCTACGGAGTTTCAAAGGGGCTTATTGACTNCCATCCATCACTGCACTGATTAATTTTTTCTGTTTGCGCCGAGCGCATCCTAATGTATCTCGTCCTGGCTAAATATGCTGAAGCGGTGAATGGAACACTAACCGCTGTCATTGGTGGTCCAGGCTTTATGTTTATTCGGTATTGCGATCGAGGAAACGCACAGATGGACAAGTACAGGATCCGGTTCATGGCGCGAGTGACATTAGTCAGGAGCGAGACAGGAGAATCGGCGTACAATTTTATTAGTTCTTTTCGGTAACTAATCGCTGGATATTTTAGATGGATGAACGGCTGATCCTGGCCAGAAGGCGTGCAACCCCTTCTGTGGGCTCAGTCTGATCATGCACTCAGTGGGCTTGGAGTGGCACAGATGAAGAATGGTTTCTCACACGTAGGCCTCTCTACTCACGACATGGAGGCAACCATCGATTTCTACCAGAAGACACTCGGTTTCGAGTGTACGGCGGATAATCAGATATCGGTCGAAGAGGGCGGGCATCTACGGCAGGTGATCTTCGACATCGGAGCAGGTGAATTCATCGCCTTTATGGAGTCCCACGACGTGCCCGATATCCCCAAGGACTACGATACGGGCATCAACGAGGCGCTCGGCGTTCCCAACATGTTCTATCACTTCGCGTTCAGCGTCGAAACGCCCGAAGCGCTCACCGCGAAGCGCAATGAACTGATCGCCAAGGGGGTTCGAGTGAGCTCCCTCGTGCATCACGGCCCCGGGAAGTCATTCTACGTGAAGGACCCGAATCAAATTCAACTCGAGTTCACGGCTTCGATGCGCGAACTCGATGCTAATGACTCGACAGGTTCATTCACGATTCGCAGAGCCATGCTGGATCCGGAGGACTGACTCGCTGACTGATAGGGGCTGCAACGACGACACGGTTACGCTCCGTTGAAATCATGGCCGGTGGCTTAGGCGACATCCTTTGCCGGTGACTCAACAGCTCGGACGATGGAAGCGGTGAAGCTGACAATCCGGCCATTGACGCATCACGCCATGAGTGCTCTGTATCGCGTGAGGGACTTGTCGCTCTCTAGCCCCAATCCAATCAGACAAAAGCGCCCTTACGTTGTTCCACCCCGTCAAGGTTCCAGATCAATGTTCGCCGACCCGATATATACCCATTGCTTGCATCACCGCATATCAAGGGGAACGTCAATGGATCTCCAAGAAGCCCTAATTGCGAGAATCTCTTCCGTGCGGTAAAACAACACCTAAGGGAGGTTCACTATGCGATATATGGTCGGCGTTTATTTAGCGCTTTTGTTTACAGGGCTTACGAATTACGCGGACGAAACACCACGTAACGCGTATTTCGGTGATCTACACATCCACACGCGCTATTCATTCGATGCGTTTCTGTTCGGCACGAAAACCACACCGGATGACGCGTATGCGTTTGCTCGAGGCGAACCCATTCTGCACCCGGCGGGATTCGAGATTCAGCTGGATCGTCCGCTGGATTTCTATGCCGTCACCGATCATGCGTTTTTTCTTGGGATGTGGTCAGCCATGGAGCAACCGACG
>PBAA01000016.1 GCA_002715785.1 Gammaproteobacteria bacterium
TCGGCTGGGTGATGAGCGCTGCACTGCTCGCGTACCCCGTGATGGTGGGCATTCCCGTGGAGTCGCTGGGGATGGAAGAAATGATTGCTGGACTTAGTATCCTGGTGCCCGATGCCATCTATGGAGCTGTGGACGCGGCGGTGGTGCTAACGGCCCCGCTCGCCATTGGGGTTGGGGGACTCCTCGCGTCGATGTTTACCATGCTTCGAATCAGGCGCTTGCGGCCGGTTGAGGCTTTACGAGATGAAGAATAATGACTGAGATCACGGTGCGGTTGACGCAGGCGAATCCTCGCCGTTCGATCGTAGGCGTGTCGTTCGTGTCGATCGCCTGGCGCAATCTTTGGCGCAACATGCGCCGGTCGTGGTTAATGATATCGAGCGTGGCCTTTATCGTCTTACTCATTGTCTTTATGCACTCAAGTCAGATGGGCATTTTCGGCACCATGATTGATCTGCAGGCGAACCAATTGCATGGGCATGCTCAGATTCAACACCCGAAATACAACGATGACCCGCGGGTGGAGTACACGGTGCCGCATGCTGCCGCGGTTTTGGAGCGCATTCGATCAGACCCGCGTGTGCGGGTCGCGGCACCGCGTGTGATGACGCATGGCCTGGTATCGGTTGGCGAGAAGAGTGTGGGGGCCATGGTCGTTGGGACCGATCCAGATCAAGATTTTGCCGTGATAAAGACCCGCGTGGACGCCGGACGCTACTTGCAACAAGACGGTGAAGCCGTTGTCGGTAGTATGCTCGCGCGTAACCTGGGGGTGGATGTTGGCGATGAAGTCGTCTTCCTAGGGTCGGGCAAGGAGTCAGGGGTTGCGGCCCTTGTTGCCACGGTGGTCGGTACATTCACCAGCGGTATGGCGGTACTCGATCGCTCGCAGGTGCATGTGACGTTGTCCGATCTTGGCGGCGCGCTGGGTCTTAGCGATGAAGTCCACGCCATTGCGCTACAACTCGACACGTACACGTCGAGTCAGCCACTCGTCGATGATCACGACGGAGAAATATTCGGCAATCGATTAGCGAATTGGGAGACGCTGATGCCCGACCTGGCCGCACAACTNGAAATGAAAATNNTCGGCNNCGTCGCGTTCTACGCCCTGTTTGTTGTGCTGGTNACCTTTGGCGTCGTGAATGCGTTCATCATGACGATCCACGAGCGCACGCAAGAATTCGGTGTGCTTCTCGCGCTTGGCATGCGGCCTGGGGCGATCGTCGGGATGCTCCAAATCGAGGCGTTGTGCATGTCGGTCCTTGGCCTGCTGGTGGGCATCAGTCTAGCCGCGGTAGTGGTTTCGTTTGTGCAGGTCAACATCGCGTCTCTCGGGCAGGTCGGTGAGATGTATGAACATTTGAACCTGCCCCANGTGCTCCGTGGACGTTTCAACCTGGAGGCTGCCATGGTCACGNNCGCGGTCATTGTGCTCGCGACCCAACTGGCAGCGGTTGTTTCCACGCTCAAGTTGTATCGAATGAAGGTGGTCGAAGCTCTNATGACGGAAGAATAGCGATGTCGCTGGCAAAAATTGGGCAATTGGCGTGGCGTAATCTTTGGCGCCAGCGTCGGCGCAACCTGACCATGCTCGTGGCGCTTTCATTTGCCGTGATGGGCGTGATTTTCCTGAACGCGTTTCTGCGTGGCTTGACCGCGCAGATGGCCGATGGCGCAATCAACTCCATGGTCGGACACGTGAAGGTTTTGCAGCCCGGGTATCGGGACGATCCCGGCATTGCCAGGAGCTTTGTGCTCGAGTCCGAGTGGTCGCCTGAGATACCCGCAGGACAGCTGCAGGGCTGGGCACGGCGCGTCCGGGTCCCCGCCGTGATCATGAGCGAAAGGGAAACACGAGGGATCGAGTTTATCGGGATCGACCCGGCCCAAGAATCCATTTCGTTTGTTGCCGACTGGACAGTCGAAGGCGAGCAACTAGAAGGGCCAGGCGATCGGCGGATTCTCGTGGGTCGATCGCTCGCCGAACAACTCGAAACTGAGGCAGGGCGACGGTTGGTGATCGTTACCCAGGGGGCAGATGGCCGCAGCCGCGAGGCCGGTTATCGGATCGCTGGGCTCTACCAGAGCGAACACTCGGCGTTGGAGAAATTTCATGTTTTTACCGGCATTGAGGCAGCCCAGGCGTTGTTGGCATCGGACACGGTTACCGAGGTCTCGGTGAGGTTGACGGACGAAAAATACCAACCGACCGTGCTNCAGAGCCTAATCGCAACGTTCGTCGGNNTGAANGTATTCGACTGGCAGACGTTGCAGCCCATGGCGGCCACCATGATGCAGCTCTCCGATGCCATGATTTACATCTTGTTTATCATCGTNATGTCGGCACTTGTGTTCGGTCTGGTGAACACGGTGGTGACGGCCGTCATGGAGCGCTATCGAGAAATCGGCATGCTGCGCGCGTTAGGTATGCGCGCCGGTGCGGTGCTGCTGCAAATCGTGACTGAATCGACATTGATTATGATAATGGGCGTTGTGATCGGTACTGCTGCGGGGGGTGGTTTGTGTTTGTGGCTGTCCGACGGGGTTGATCTCTCGGCGTTTTCGGAGGGGTTGGAAGCGTTCGGATTTTCCTCGAATACGCTGGTGCCGACGATAATGCCGGCGGATCTGGCATTTGTGGTGGTAGCCAGTTTGGTGATGGGCGTCGTGGCGAGTTTCTTTCCGGCGCTGCGCGCGGTACGACTGAACCCTTTAGAAGCAATGCGACGTTGAGGAGTAGAGCATGAATACCGTAGTAAAGTGCCATGGCGTTTCCCGCGTCTACGACGATGAGGTTGCGCCCGTGCACGCGCTCAGGAATGTCGATTTCCACCTCGAACCCGGCGAGTTCGTGAGCCTTGCCGGGCCTTCCGGGTCGGGCAAGTCAACCTTGTTGCATGTGATTGGTGCGTTGGATGAACCCACCGAAGGATCCATTGAGGTCGACGGTGTGTCGCTCGACGGATTAAAAGCCCGGGAGCTATCAGACCTTCGGCTCGAAAAAATCGGTTTCGTGTTTCAGGCGTACAACCTGATCCCCGTCCTGACGGCGCGAGAAAACGTCGAATTCATCATGCAGCTGCAAGGGATTGANTCAAGCTGCCAGGCGGGAGCGGGCGGAAGAAGCGCTGAGCTCGCTCGANTTGGGTGAGCTAGCAGATCGACGCCCGAATGAAATGTCGGGGGGTCAGCAGCAACGTGTCGCCATTGCGCGTGCGATCGTGACCAATCCGGTGCTGTTGCTGGCGGATGAACCGAGCGCAAACTTGGACACCAATACCACCAAGGAGCTCTGCGAGCTGTTAACCCGTGTAAATAGAGAACGTGGCGTGACGATTCTAACCGCGACCCATGACCCTCTGGTGATGGGGTACGCGGCGCGACAAGTTACGCTTCGGGATGGCGAAATTACCGACGAACAACGGGCAACGCCTGAGGCCACGTGAAACTGCGTGAATGGGCGATTCTCCTCGCTGCGTTTCTAGGGTTTTACGCCAACACCGCCGAATTTGACGCCCGGCTGAAATGGTTTACGACCCTGTCGGCGCTACCTCCCGACGATGTTCGGCGTACCTTGACCCACACCCCGACGCTTGATCACAGTGCCGATATCCGGTTGATGTTCAAGCANNAGGGCGGGCCCTGGAGTTTTGAGGTCGACCACGCCACCACGTGGGTGCAAGGAGATTCATACGGTGTTGGTGGACTAACACAGGGTTCGTTGGACCGCGCCCCAGATTCCGATGCTGCTCGATTGATGTCACTGACCTGGGATTTGGACGAAGGCCGTAGCCATCGAGCCTTTCATCGNNTNGANCGTTTTGCGATGAGTTACCGNAACAATGGCTGGGGCGTTACNGTNGGNCGCCAGGCGGTTTCCTGGGGGAGTGGGCGAGTATTTCAGCCGCTCGACCTCTTTAATCCATTTGGCCCAACGGCCGTGGATCGGGATTACAAGCCGGGCGACGACCTCATCCTGGTCGAGCGTCTTTTTCCGAATGGTAGCGATTTGCAGGTACTCACNGTCGGGCGTCGACGTGATGGGTCGGTACGAGGTAACGAGTCGAGCTACGCGCTGAAGTGGCACGGGTACATGGGGGATTCCGAAGTTGAAATGCTCGGAGCTCGGCACGTCGGTGATGACATCCTTGGCCTGATGCTGAGGATACCCGTGGGCTCCGCGCTGATTCGTTCGGATATCGCGGCTGCGCACGTCGGGGAAAGCGATTGGTACGTTTCAGCGATCCTCAACGCCGATTACAGCTTTAGTGTTGGTGATCGCTCCGCCTATGTGTTTGGCGAGTACTTCCATAATGCCTTTGGCATGGATCGCTTGGATCCAATGGGTATTCAATTGCCGGACGAGCTTGCCGTACGGGTCGCACGTGGNGAATTATTTAACGTTATGCAGGACTACTTGGCGTTNGGGTTCCAATACCAATGGCACCCGATCCTTGGCCAGACGGCGACGCTGATTACCAATCTTCATGACAAGAGCCACATCTTTCAAACCCAGGTGGACTTCAATCCCGGAGACCATTCGCGTCTGCAAATCGGTGTGGTCGCGAGCATCGGTCAGTCCGGAGACGAATTTGGCGGCTTGCCGGTCCTTCCCGACCTGACCGTCGGCGGCGGGGTCAGTGGGTTCATGCGTTGGGTCTACTACCTCTNAGACCACTAAATCCCGGCGACCGAGGCTCAAGTCCGACGTCGTAGGCAAGCGAACTCCGATCTTAGACGCTACTGGCCGCTCCCGACCCACGAGCTGCCTCGTCGTTGGCCTGCTTGGCTTCGATCAGTTCGGGCATGCGCTTGTCGAGCTCGTCGAGTGTCCAAATTTCAGATTTCTGGAAACTCTTGATGATCGCAGGNTGTTGCATGATACCGACCAAGCCGCTCGCACAATGGATGATTTGACCCGAAATGCTTGCAGCTTCTTCGGAGGCGAGCCACGTGACGACGGGGGCGACATGCTGCGGCCCGCCGGTGTCGAGTTCCGTGGTGCTGACTTCCTCGCCGCGCGCCTCGCGTAAAGGGATCGTCATTCGCGTGAGTGCGCCCGGTGAGATGGTGTTCACGGTGCAACCGTACTTCGCCAGTTCGAGGGCGAGAACGCGACTGAACCCGGCGATACCGGCCTTGGCAGCCCCGTAATTCGCTTGACCAAAGTTACCGAAGAGACCCGACACGCTGGAAAAATTAACGATGCGGCAACCGGTTCGGTTGTTTTCACGGATGTACTGGGCAAACGGACGTGAACAACAGTAGTGGCCTTTGAGATGGACCGCGATCACGGCGTCCCAATCGGCTTCGTCCATGTTGAAGATCGACTTGTCCCGCAAAATGCCGGCATTGTTAACCAGGATGTCCATGCCGCCAAAGTTGTCGAGAGCCGTTTGTAGGAGTGATTGACCACCGCTGACCTCGGATACGGACGACGTGTTGGAGGCGGCTTCACCGCCCATGNCACGGATCTCGTCGACCACGTCGTCGGCGATCATGCCACTGCCCGTCCCGTCGGTGTTGCCTCCGAGGTCGTTGACCACAATGCGAGCACCTTCAGTCGCCATCGCGATCGCAATGTCCCGTCCGATTCCCCTGCCAGCGCCGGTGATGACGGCCACTTTGTCGTCCAGACGTCCCATAAAACACTCCCATTTTTCTCGTTTTCGNTGTCGCAAAGATGGTATTCGCTATTCGACACGATTGCGCGGTCGGCCCTAAGATGCGGGGCTACGGGGATTTGCGGAGGACCAGCTATGTATGGCGATGCGACGCTTGCGCAAGTTGAGGCGATGGCCAATGAGGGCTGTACACATATGGTGTTGCTGATGCGGCACTCTGCCCGTGAATTTAATCCCGACGTTCACGATCTCGAGAATCCTCTAACGGACGAGGGGAGAGAGCTATCACAACGGCTAGGACGTCAGTTGCCAAAGGCCTATACCCTTCGTGGTTACGCCTCCCCGGCTGGGCGGTGTGTGGAAACTGCGCAACTGTGTCTTGACGGCCACGCAGCCGAGGGTGGATCGAGTACGCGGGTCCGTCCGGTCGAAGGTCTCGGTGTTTTCTATGTCCTCGATCAAATGAAAATGTATCGCGTGATGCGCGATATGGGATCGCTGCAGCAGTTCGTTTCAGCCTGGTCGGACCGTNCGATTCCGCAAGATGCGCTGATTCCGGCGCAGGAAGCGGCACGGATTCTCATGCGGGTGGTGAGTGAAAAATTGAGTCAATCCGTGGGAGAAAAACAAATCGACGTGTGCGTCTCCCACGATCTTTCTCTTTACCTGGTCCGCGACCGGCTATTGAGCGAATCGCCTGACCAGGGCCCTGTCGAGTTTCTCGATGCGTTGTTGGCGTTTCGACGTGACGATCGGGTTTGGTTACAAAGTGCTCGGACAAACCCCGTCGATATCACCGCGGAACTGGGGCGCTAGGGCAGCGTACCCAGAAACTCGCCCAGAATTTCGTTGAACCTCGTGGGTTGTTCGAAATAGGTCGAATGGCCTGCTCCCTCGACAAAACTTTGTTCCGCGCCGATGTCGTTGGCGACCGCCGATAACAACTCTGGCGGGAACAGGGGATCGAGATCGCTGGCAAGGACGTGAAATGGGACCTTGCTATCCAACACCTGGTCTGGAGAAACCCCGACGTCATCGTCGCGAAGATTGGGGGCCGCTCCNGTGTTGAATGCTGCAATCTGCTGGTACAGCAGGGCTCGATCAGGGTGATTCAACGCGAACGGCTCACTGATGGCGCGATTAATAAGNCCGCCCCCTTCGGTTATCCGTTTGGTGAGTTGAGCCCAGTTATCGGCGACGGCCTGGTTATGGACCGCGCCGGGCGTGTTGGCCAAGAAGACGCCGCGGACACGATCAGGATGAAACACAGCGGCTCGCACGCCGGTCCAGCCACCCATGGATTGGCANACAANGGTGGCNGANTCGATCTCGGCCGCGTCCAAAATGGCNAGTAAGATCGGNTTCGAANTNCANCGCGTTTTGNTNTTCNGGGGGACANNCTGAACGGCCAAACCCNCGATGGTCGAACACNAGAACCTGGTAGGCGTNGCTAAATGCGGGTACTTGTTGCCACCAACTCANGGCATTGCCNCCNGCACCNTGCGCAAAAATCAAAGCGCCTTTGGACGATTCCGAGTTGCCGTGCAGTTCGAAATAGAGTTCGACCCCTTCGTTGGTTGTGCTCGGCATTCGACGGGCTCCTGGTCCGGTACTTGTCGCCCATTGTGCGTCGATGAGCGATGCAATTCATAGAGTTTGCCAAGACGCGGGTCGCGCGGGCCACCGCGACCTATTGCTCTGAAGGGAATCTTTTTGACGATACGTTTTGTACTAGGAGAGAATCGACCTCCGAATGGTTGGACCGGGTGCTTACCGTGAACACGCCGAGTTTCCTCTGCTTCCTAATAGCATGCGTTGGTACGCTGCACCTGGGNGCCACNGATACCGTCTACGGCGAATCGGGCATGGTGGTGTCGCGTTCACAGATCGCGAGCAACGTCGGTCTAGAAACCTTAAAACAAGGTGGCAACGCGGTTGATGCCGCAATCGCCACGGCGTTTACCCTCGCCGTGACGCACCCATCTGCCGGCAACCTTGGTGGCGGCGGATTCATGGTGATCTGCCTCGCAGATGGGACTCAGATTGTTAATGACCATCGCGAGAAGGCACCCATCGACGCGAGTCGAGATATGTATCTCGATGCAAAGGGCGACATCGTCCCTGGCTTGTCGCGGAATACCCACAAAGCGGTGGGTGTTCCCGGAAGTGTCGATGGACTGCTCTCGGCGTTGGAGCGCTATGGCTCCTTACCCCGCGCCAGTGTCCTCGCCCGAGCGATCGAGTTGGCGCGGGACGGGTTTCCTCTACCCGCCGATATCGCGCGTCAATTTGCTCAGCGGTCGGAACGATTGGGTCGATTTCCGGCGGGTCGTGCGACTTTCTTGAAGTCCGATGGATCCAAATACGTTGCAGGCGACCTGTGGAAACAACCTGATTTGGCTACGACCCTAACGCGCATCGCTAACCATGGTCGCGCTGGATTCTACGAAGGCGATACGGCCGATCTGCTCGTGCGTGAAATGCAGCGTCATGGCGGGCTCATCAGCCTTGATGACCTGAAAGAATACCAATCCGTGTGGCGCGAACCCGTTGTCGGTACCTATCGAGGCCACACCGTGGTGTCGATGCCACCACCTTCCTCCGGTGGTGTCCTGCTGATCCAGATGCTCAACATGATAGAACCCTTTGCCGTCCGGGCGATGGGATACGGTAGTGCCGACGTCATGCATTTGATGATCGAAGCTGAGCGACGGGCTTATGCGGACCGGGCGGAGTACCTAGGTGACCCCGATTTTTATCCAGTCCCCGTTGGTCAACTCGTTGACAAGGGCTATGCGCGAACCCGCTTTAGTGGGTTCGATCCGGATCAAGCCGGGAATTCTGCCGACGTGGATGCCGGGGCCTTTGCGCCGGAGAGTAAGGAGACAACACACCTCTCGATCATGGACCGAAACGGTAACGCCGTCGCGCTGACCACAACCTTGAACAGTGGGTACGGGTCGCACATCGTCGTGGAGGGTGCGGGATTTCTCCTTAACAACGAAATGGATGACTTCTCGTCTAAGCCGAACACGCTGAACCAATTCAATTTGATTGGTCGAGAGGCCAATGCCATTGAACCTCGCAAACGGATGTTGAGCTCAATGACGCCAACCATTGTGCTGCGAGACGGCGAGCCGATTCTTGTGACGGGATCACCAGGGGGCTCGACCATCATCACCACCGTGTTGCAGGTCGTTGTGAATGTCATCGATCACGGCATGACGTTGTCGGCGGCTGTTGCATCACCGCGTTTTCATCATCAGTGGATCCCAGACTCCGTTACGGTCGAGAAAGACGGATTTGCCCCGGGAACGCTAGACGCGCTTCGGGACAAAGGCCATTTGGACATTCGACCCCAGCGATATGGCCTTGGTGACGCGAATTCCATCATGCGGGTAAATGGCGTGCTGCACGGTGTCGAGGATCCCCGAACCCAAGGCGGCGCGGCGGGTTATTAGCGATTTTTGCCCACGTCTGGGGATGTTTTTGCGAAATTCAAGGCCTTGATTGTGCCGACATAGGCCTTATTTCTATACCGAAGACAACGGAAAAGAGGAGCTTCGGTAATGAACTTGGTTCAATGGAATCCGTTAAGGGATTTTGATGATTTTTTTGACCGGTATGGTGCGACGGGCCGTACGTTTTGGCGTGGGGGTGAGCCAGGGCACGATTGGTTGCCGCTGGTAGACGTTCGCGAAACCGACGAGGGATATCGCTTGGATCTAGAGATCCCAGCAGTGGACCCTAAGGACGTGTCGGTGCGATTGGACGAACGGGTGCTCAGCATCTCTGGCGAGCGCCCATTTGACGCGATAGATGAGGGCCAGCGATTGCGACATCGGGAACGCCGCTATGGCCGCTTCACCCGAAGTTTTCGGCTACCCGAAGACGCTGATGGCGGCAACATCGTTGCTGATGCTCGCAACGGGGTTTTATCGATCACGATTGGCAAGCGCTCGCAGTCAGAAGGAAAAGTTATCGACGTGCAAATCGCTTCGTGATCCCAACTCAGCGGGCGATAAGGCGCTCGCTCCAAGGGAATGCGAGGTTACTTTACGAGGCTGACTACCCGGTTCGGTGGTATGGCGGATCGTGAGCAGCGAGACCAGGAAAGGGTACACTAGGCGGCTCGATTCTGGATCCATGCACGGGTCCGCCACCGGATTCCGAATGCGAAACCATGCGAGGAAAGGTCATTAAAGGGTCATGAGTCTTGATAGTTTTAGTAGCAAGCGAACGTTAACGGTTAGAGGAAACGAGTACGCCTACTTCAGCATCGACGCGGCAGAACAAAAAGGATTAGGCGACGTCTCCCATCTGCCGGTTTCGCTCAAGATTCTGTTCGAAAATCTATTACGTTTCGAGGACGCTGTTACCGTTACCAGTGACGACATTCGTGCTCTTGGCGATTGGGTAGCGAATCCGCCCGATGCCCAAGAGATCGCTTATCGACCGGCACGCGTGCTTATGCAGGATTTTACTGGGGTCCCTGGCGTGGCCGATTTAGCCGCCATGCGCAGCGCCGTCGTTGACGCCGGCCACGACCCTAGTGTGATTAACCCCCTTTCGCCGGTGGATCTTGTGATTGATCACAGCGTGATGGTAGACAACTTCGGCACCGCCGATGCGTTCGAGCAAAACGTGGCGATTGAAATGGAGCGTAACCGCGAAAGGTATCGTTTTCTCCGATGGGGGCAGAGTGCGTTTGACAACTTTCGGGTGGTGCCGCCCGGCACCGGGATTTGTCACCAAGTTAATTTGGAGTACTTGGCGAAAGTGGTTTGGACGAAGATGGCCAATGGTGAGGTGCTTGCGTACCCGGACACGTTNGTGGGGACAGACAGTCACACCACCATGGTTAATGGCCTNGGGGTATTGGGCTGGGGCGTTGGGGGTATTGAAGCGGAGGCGGCTATGCTTGGTCAGCCGGTATCGATGCTCATTCCCGATGTTATTGGGTTTCGGCTCAGCGGCAAGCTTGCCGACGGCATTACTGCCACTGACCTAGTCCTTCGAGTCGTCGAAATGCTTCGTGCGTTTGGCGTGGTCGGAAAGTTNGTCGAGTTTTTTGGTGATGGTCTGGACCATCTGCCGCTCGCCGATCGCGCCACGATCGCCAACATGGCACCCGANTATGGGGCCACTTGTGGAATTTTTCCCATCGACCAAGAAACGGTCAATTATTTAGGCCTTTCGGGACGCGATCCTGAGGCGATAGCGCTTGTCGAGTCTTACGCAAAAGCTCAAGGCATGTGGCGCGATCCCGACAACGAACCCGTTTTTTCCGCGACACTTGAATTGGACATGGGCACGATCGAGCCGGCGCTCGCGGGGCCGAAAAGACCCCAAGACCGAGTCCTGATGCGTGACATAAAGACGGTTTTTGACGAAGGTCTCGAACTGACCGGTCGAGCTCTTGACGCAAAACGAGTCCCAGTGACGGGGACACGCCACGACCTCGGTCATGGAGACGTTGTGATTGCAGCGATCACGTCGTGCACGAACACGTCCAACCCGGCCGTCATGCTGGCGGCGGGATTGGTGGCGCAAAAGGCCAACGAGCGTGGTCTGGCGGTCAAACCTTGGGTCAAAACGTCGTTGGCACCGGGCTCGAAGGTTGTCACGGAATACCTTGAAAAAACCGGTCTGCAGGCCTCGCTCGATGCGGTCGGATTCCATTTGGTCGGCTACGGATGCACCACGTGCATTGGCAATTCTGGTCCGTTGGATGAGGCTGTGTCGGCCGCGATCGCGGACGGCGATCTCATGGTGGCGTCGGTGCTATCGGGGAATCGAAATTTTGAGGGCAGGGTGCATCAGGAAGTTCGTACGAATTGGCTCGCTTCGCCGCCGCTTGTTGTGGCGTATGCGCTCGCAGGAACGACGCGGATCAACCTGTCGGAAGACCCAATCGGTGAAGGCGCAGACGGGAGTCCAATCTACCTACGTGATATTTGGCCGTCGAATACCGAGGTTCGGGACGCCATAGACCAGGTGTCGGCGGACATGTTCGAACGCCAATATGCGGATGTATTCAGTGGCCCGGAGTCTTGGCAAGCGATCGACGTCAGCGATGCGGATACCTACACGTGGGAGAATTCGACGTACATCAAGCAGCCACCCTTCTTTTCGGTCGGCGCGAGTCTTGACCAGGGCGTGGACATTCGACGAGCTCGGATTCTTGCGGTACTAGGCGATTCTGTTACGACGGATCACATTTCTCCTGCGGGGGCGATTCAACCTGCAAGTCCCGCAGGTGAATATCTTCAACAGCACGGTGTCAACGTCGTTGACTTCAACTCATACGGAAGTCGGCGCGGCAATCACGAAGTGATGATGCGGGGTACGTTTGCCAATATACGCATCCGCAATGAAATGGTTCCGGGTACCGAAGGTGGTTATACCAACCACATACCCACCGGAGACCAGCTCTCTATCTACGATGCGGCTGTGCGGTATCAGGGCGAGGACATTCCCTTGGTCATTTTCGCGGGAAAGGAATACGGCACCGGCTCGAGTCGCGATTGGGCCGCAAAGGGGACTCGTTTGTTAGGAGTCAAAGCCGTTATTGCAGAGAGTTTTGAACGGATCCACCGTTCCAACCTCATTGGGATGGGTGTCTTGCCCTTGCAGTTTGCCGAAGGTGAGACGAGGACGACGTTGGCTATCCAAGGCGATGAAATCGTTGACATCGCGCTGCCGGGTGACGACGTCGAAATTACCCCTCGTCAGGGTCTCGAACTCCGTATTACTCGTCCGGACGGGACTGTACAAACCGTAAGGGTTGAAAGCCGGATCGATACCGAAAATGAGATCGAATACTTTAGGTGCGGAGGTATTTTGCAATACGTATTGAATAATCTCGTTGCGGGGGAAGCTTGATGGTTGTTGGATGGTTCGAGCTCGGCTCCCGAATTGATGGGGCGATAGCAACGCTGCTGTAATTTCGATATTCAGTGAAACAACCGATCTACGTCTTACCTCAAGCCATTGTCTTCGATATGGATGGAACCCTGATCGATTCCGAACGACTGCAATTGCAGTGTTTTATGGAGATGACAGAAAAATACGGCTACGAAGCCCGGGACGAGATCTACCTCCAATGCATTGGCGCTACGGGTGCCGTCGCCCGAAATATTCTGGTAGACGCCTACGGTCCTCAGTTTCCATTGCAAGAAGTTCTTACAGATTGGCGTGAGCGCTACGAAGAGCTACTTGCGTCGGGCGCTTTGCAGTTGAAAGAGGGTGCCCGTCTTATGCTCGAAACAGCGACTAGCCAAGGCATCCCTTGTGCGTTGGCAACACAAACGCGGCGTGTGCTCACCGAAAAAAAATTGCAGTTAACCGGCGTGCTTGATTATTTCGATGCGTTGGTCACTGGCGACGATGTCCAAAGAGGCAAACCGGACCCGGAACACTACATCGTGGCTGCCGCGAAATTGGGAGCAGAGCCGGAGGCCTGTTGGGCATTGGAGGATTCGGAAAACGGGGTGCGTTCAGCCCTGAGCGCGGGATGCGTGGTGTATCAAATACCTGATTTGGTACCCGTGTCCGCAACTTACACTAACTTGGGACAGACCATATTGAATTCCCTCGTTGAGGTAGCCGAGATTCTTGAAATAGCAATTGCGGCCACGATCGTTAGCCGTGAGTAGCGGTCTAAAGATAAATGGCTGCGAGAACGTACGTGAGAACTAACCACATAATGATCGTTAACGGCACACCAACCTTAACGAAATCGCTAAATCTGTAGCCCCCAGCGCTCATGACCAAGAGATTTGTTTTATACGCCATTGGGGTTGCGTAGCTCATGTTTGCACCGAATAGCACGGCGAGAATGAAAGGTTCGTAGGGAAGTCCTAATTTAGCCGCAATGCCAATGGCGATCGGCGTTCCAATGACAGCGGCCGCGTTGTTGGAGATCACGTTCGTCAGGATTGCAAGCAGGAGCATGAGCGCTGAAAGGACGATCACCGGGGACTGCCCTTGCGTGACATAGAGAAACACATCGGTCACGTAACCCGTTGCACCGGTTTCAATCAAGGCCGTGCCCAAGGCAAGGCTTGCCGCAACCACAAAAAATACCGATGGGCTAATGGCGCGTATCGCAGAGCCCAGTCGGAGACAACCTGTAAGCAGCATCAAGAGCACGCCACTCGTTGCGCTCACGGCGATTGGCATAAACCCGGTGGCTGCAGCGGCGACGACCGCGAGCGTAATGGCGAACGCCATCGGGGCTTTATCCGTTCTCGGAACAGCGGTTGATCCGTCGAGGACCATAAATTCCGCCGACCGTTTGAGTTTGGCGATTTGCTCCCGGTCACCCTGAACCAGCAGCACGTCGCCCTGCTGAAGGACGACGTCATCAATCTCTTCGAACGGCGAAGGTACGTCTTTTCCTTGGCGATGGAGTGCCAGAACAACGAGCTGGTAACGCTCTTGGAAGTGGATCGATGCAAGGCTTGTTCGATCAAGTAGCGAACCTTGGACGACGGCAATTTCGGCGACGGATTGATCTTCCGCGGAGAGAGGGTGGGTTTCGTCAACGGCATGATCCGAACTATCGCTTGAGTACAGAGTTGCCCCCAACGCCTGGGCATATTCGGTCAAATGTGTCGCGGTATCTTGAACCCTTAACCGATCTCCGCCGCGCAGGGTTTCATTGGGATTGGGTACGATGGCTGAATCACCACGGCGGATGCGAAGAATGTTTAACGTATCGCCCGCCACAGTATGCGCTTCTTGGACGGTCGCTCCGATGACTGGACTGCCTTCCTCGAGTACGAGCCGACCCACGAACAAACGCGGTGATGCGTTATCCAGCTCGAGTTTTCGGATCGGCAAAAGCCTCGGCGCGATAAGCCAAAGATAGGCGTATCCCACCAAACTCGCGATACAGGCAGGCAGGGCAAAATCGAACATACTGAATCGAACCGCGCCTAGATCGGCCGCGATTGAAACGACCAACAGATTAGTGGAAGTGCCGATGGTCGTTGCCATCCCACCGACAAGGGTGGCAAATCCGACGGGCATTAAAATACGCGAGGCAGAAGATCCCGTCCGCAAGCACACGCTGATCAAAATAGGCAGAAATAGAACAACAATCGGTGTGTTGTTAACGAACGCGGACAACACACCGCCGAGGACGAGCGTGACAAATAATGCAAGCGATGGCGCCATCCCCCAGAATTTGGCGAGGTATCTCCCGATTGGTTCAAGAGCACCGGTCACGACTAAGCCTTGACCCACGACCATGAGGGCACAAACGGCGATCAACGCCTCATGTCCTAGACCATAAAAAAAAGCGGCTGGTTTAAGGTCTCCGAAAGGGAAAATCGCGAAGCCCGCGGCAAGTACCGCCAGCAGCCCGAAGCTCGAAATTTCGAGAGGATATCGGTCTCGCGTAAAGGCCCAGAGCGCGAGAACGGTAAGCGCCATCGCACCGAGTGCGTGTAAATTAGGAACTTGGGGGAACATCATCGGGGGTAACGCTCCTGCATGTGATCAAGACCCTCGGATCAGAGATCGCGCAAAATGGTTGCGGGGGGTGTGCTTATCAATGAACGCGTGCCTAAATAACCCACTGTAACAACAATCAAAGTACCTATAAGTGGACCTACCAGCCAGAACCATGGCCTTGCTTGATAGGGCATCTCAAACACTTGTGATTCGAGTGCGTAGACGGTGATTTCAGCGCCAACGACGGCGACAACTCCGGCGAACAATCCCAAGATGGAGAATTCACTCGCAAGTGATCCCGCGATGAGTCGGCGCGATCCCCCCAGCGTTCGGATTAGGGCATGTTCTTTCATACGTTGATCCCGGCTTGCTTGAATGGAAGCAATGAGCACAAGGGCGCCTGCACCCAAGACAAGAACCAGAACTAATTCGACGGCTTGGGTAACACGGGAAACGATTTGTTGAACTTGGCTAATCAGTTCATCGACTTCGATGACGGTGATGGTTGGGTATCTGCTTAGGATATCGTTGAGGAAGCGTTTGCGATCGGGAGGAAGATAAAAACTGGTCATGTAAGTTGCTGGCACGTCGGCTAGCGCGGCTTCGGAGAATATGATGAAAAAATTCGGCCGCAAGCTATCCCACTCAACGGTACGTATATTGGCGACTTTTGAGACAACTTTGAGGCCGCCTAGATCAAAAGTTAACTGGTCGCCAACGCGTAATCCCCAACCAAACGCGTATCCCTGTTCGATCGAGACAAGAGATTCTTGAGTGTCGCTGGGCCACCAGGAGCCGCTGATCATTTTGTTGTTCGGCGGAGGTTCGCGGGTCCAGGTCAGGTTACGCTCGGACGATAAACGTGGACCACCGCGATCTTCCGACCGACTTCGCCGTTGATAATCCCGAACAGGGACCTCGTTCACTGCTTCGATACGGCCACGCATCATTGGGAAAAGTTTGCCGTCGTAGTCGGTGTGGTCTTGAAGCAGCGACTGCATTGCGTCGACCTCGGTGCCGGTCACATTCATTACGAAGTGGTTCGGTGCATTTTCGGGGATTTGTTGTCGCCATTCGTCGAGAAGGGAAGTTCGTATCAATACCAAGATCAGTAGCAACATGATGGCGAGACCGAAGATCATGATCTGGGTAACATTTTCTCTTCGACGACGCTGTAACCCGGCGAGTGCGAGCCGCCAAAGGCTACCTGCTTGCATTCCGGCCAGGCGCCCAGCGCGCAGCAATAATGTTGCCATGACGCCAAATACCACACACACCAAACAGCCACCAGCAAGTGCCCAGAACGTCAGCCACAAGCTGTTGCTATACCAAACGAGAAGGGTTAATCCACCGCACGTTCCGAGTCCGTAGGTAATGAGGCTCGACGTGGTTGTGACGTCGAGTTCACGTCGAACCGCCCGCATAGGCGATATGTTCTTGAGCGCCAACAAGGGTGGTAGCGCGAACGCAATGAGGCAAATGAATCCCGTTGCAGCACCCAACAAAAGAGGTCGGGAGCCCGGCAAAGGTAGATTGGCGGGTAGATAGGTGGCAAGGAGTTGTACGATCCCTAAGTGAATGCCGGTACCGAGCAACAGCCCGAAAACTACGCCGCCTACGCCGAGAACCGTGAGTACGCCAAAATATCCCCATTGGATTTCGTTCGGGGTCGCGCCTAGCGTTTTCAAAACACTCACGTGATCGTAATGACGCTTTGCGTACCGGTTCGCCGAGAGGGCGACGGCGATGCCAGCTAAGATCACGGCAAGTAGCCCTCCGAGCAACAAGAAGCTCTCGGCTCGATCCAAGGCCGACCCTATCGATGGACTTGATTCTCTTATGCTTTGCCAACGGAATTTGCCGATAAATTGTTCCCGAAATCTGTCTCGATATTCGTTAAGTGCACTTTCGTCGCCCGCTAGGAGGAGTCGGTAACCGATGCGACTTCCGGGTTGTATGACGCGGGTTGCGGGTACGTCGGCTAGACGCATCAATACGCGGGGCCCAAGATCAAAAAAACTCCCGCCACGGTCGGGTTCGGACGTCAAGACACGAGAAATTCTTAGTTTTTCATAGCCGACCTGGACCGAGTCTCCGAGCACCACGCCGAGCGATGGGAATAAGCGTGAATCAAGCCAGACCTCCCCGCGGTCAGGCACAGAGTCGGTGGGGCGATCAGTGCTAAATGGTTGATCGGCTATTCGTAATGTACCCCGCAATGGATAGGTTTCGCTTACCGCTTTGACGCTTACCAATTGGTTCCTTGCAGCGGACGTCTCGGCGTACACCATTGACGGAAACGATAACGTGTCGGAAAGGGCCAATCCTTGGGAGATTGCTCCGTCACGAAACGAATCGGGAATGGGCTGACTACCGGAAACGACGCGATCGGCGGCCAAGAAAGTGGTTGATTCTGCCAACAATGCCTGATGGAGCCGATCGACGAATAGCGTGATCGCACTAACGGTACCCACCGCTACCAAGAGGGCCGCGAGCAATAGTCTCAGTTCCCCGGCACGCCAATCTCGAGCGACCAGTCGCAGAATCAGACGAACGTTCAAAAGACGGTCCTGCCTTCGGCAAGCGTCATACGGCGGTCACAACGGCTGGCGAGTGACTCATCATGGGTCACCAGCACGAGGGTCGTATGTTCCTCGCGGTTCAGTTCAAACAGTAGATCCGCAATCCGCGCGCCTGTCGTTAAATCCAAGTTCCCGGTCGGTTCATCCGCAAATAGAACGCGCGGTCTTGAAGCGAAAGCTCGAGCCATGGCGACGCGTTGTTGTTCCCCACCCGATAACTGGCGTGGATAGTGCGTAGTCCGTTCGGCAAGACCCACCCGTTCTAGATACCGAGATGCTGCTTTCATGGGTTCGGGGTCACGACGTAGCTCGGCTGGGAGCATCACATTTTCAAGAGCGGTTAAGCTATCGATCAATTGAAAGGTCTGGAAAACGAAACCGACGCAGCGAGCTCGTGCCCTTGCACGATCTTCCTCGGACAATGCGGTGATCTCTTCTCCGTCTAAATGCACGGTTCCGGATGTTGGTAGATCGAGGCCTGCCAAAAGTCCCAAGAGCGTTGTTTTTCCCGATCCAGACTGCCCGAGTATGGCGACAGCTTCGCCAGAATTGATTTCGACGTCGACGCCATCCAAGATCGTCAACAACCCCTCTGCGGTTGGTACGGACTTGACTAGCTTGTTTGCACGGAGAATAGGTGTGGCCATGTCACTTCGGACCTTGGTGCTGCTGGCGTTCGTGTCATTCATATCGACGGCGAACGCTGCGAGTGAAAGGACACTAACGGTTGTCGTGATGGGCGACAGTATCAGCGCCGCATATGGGATTCAACGCGAGCAAGGCTGGGTCGCACTGTTGGAGCAACGCCTTCGTGAGTATTCGATGGCGATAGATGTGATCAACGCTAGCCTCAGCGGAGAAACGACTGCTGGAGGACGCGTCCGGATGTCGCGGATTTTAGAAGCACACACGCCCGACGTCGTCATCCTTGAGCTGGGCGGAAACGATGGACTACGTGGATACCCCGTCGAGTCTATTCAAGAAAACATGGACGTCATGGCGAAACTTGCCCGGGACCATGGTGCTGAGGTCATTATTCTTGGCATGGCCATTCCTGCCAATTACGGTCCCCGATACACAAACGCTTTTCGAGCGGTGTTCATAGAAACGGCCTCGACAACAGATAGTCAGTTGGTCCCCTTTCCTGATGGCATTGCGACCGTTGATGAGTTGATGCAAGCCGACGGCATTCATCCCAATGCCAAGGCTCAGTCAAAGCTGTTGGATAATGTATGGCCTGTGCTAAAGCTGGTATTGGATGATCGGTCGAGAGGCTAGTCGTTAGAGCGTGGCATGATCGAAAGGAGTCAAGTGTTTGACGCTTGTTCCGATGAATCCAAATGAAGCTTCGTCGAAACTGGTTGACGTGTCCCAACGTGACGACGGCCCCGAGTGTGTGCGAGTGATTCTTGGCGTTCGCGTTCACGAAACCCGTCTTTCTGCTCGGGACTAGTTTCGTTAATACAGCGAGGGCAGCTGACGCCGAAACGATAATATTCTGAGTCCTTATCGCTGGCCGAGATAGGCCGGCGGCAGGCATGGCATTGATCGTAGCTTCCCTGACGAAGATTGCTGTCGAGGGCGACTCGCTGATCGAAAACAAAACATTCGCCGGACCAGAGATTATGGGCCGCATCAACGTCGGCCAAATAGTTCAGAATNCCGCCGTCCAGTTGATGGATNTGCTCGAATCCTCGTTCGCTGAGGAACTGAAATGCTTTTTCACAGCGGATCCCACCGGTGCAATATAGGGCTAGTTTTGAGTGGGTTGAGGGATCGAGCTCACGTTCAACGAATTCAGGAAAATCTCGAAAGGATATGGTGTCGGGGGATATCGCGTTGGGAAATCCGCCGATCTCGGTTTCGTACTTGTTACGGGTGTCGATCAGTGTGATATCTGGTGAGGTAATGAGNGCGTTCCATGCCTCCGCATCGACACGACGACCCGGAGCCTTTGACGGTTGATATGTACGGCCGAAACTGACGATTTCCGGGCGTACTCGGACTTTGAGACGATGGAAAACCGCGTTGTCGGCACGTGAAGATGACCATTTATAATTCAGGTCCTTGAAACGAAGGTCAGCCTCAAAATCCACGATAAAGTCTTCGAGACTGCGACGCGAGTTCGCGGCGAGGGTTGCGTTGAATCCCTCGGGCGCAATCAATACCGTGCCGACGAGCGCGTACTTCTCACAAAGGGAAGTGATTCGATGGCGCAGAACGTCAGGCTTGGGGACGGCGACAAATCGATAAAAGGTGACGACGTTCGACATTCGCGATTAATTTTTCGAGCCATCGCCACCCGCGCAAGGGGGTGACATCGGAGCCTTGCCAAATCGGTCTTCCCAGTCGTTGCGGGTGTAGGCATGAATTGCAAGGGCGTGGACGGGNCCACNTAACTCGTCTTCGAGCAGGCGGTTGANCATACGGTGTCGNNCAACGCGTCCGGTATCGTTAAATTGTTCGGTTACGATGACGACTTTAAAGTGGGACTGGGAACCGTCCGGAACGTTGTGATTGTCGCTTTCGTTGATGACCTCGAGATGCAATGGCTCAAGCGAGTTCAACTTAGTCTCGATTTCCTGTTGGACGTTCATATCCAACCCTCCATTTGCAAAAACGCCGTGATCGTAGTGGTGCGCCCTTCGAGTTTACCGTGCATAGCATCTGTGCAGCACCCTCATTAAACTATGGTTGTTTGAGTGGTTGTTACGAGTGAGGAAAAATCGTGCTGGCTGTCCTGTCTCCNGCAAAAACACTTGATTTTGACACTGTGGCGAAAACACGGAAGCGTACNGAACCACGGTTTGTGGCAAGGGCGGACGAACTAGCCACGCACATGCAATCTTTTTCACCGGCGGATCTTTCGGACCTGATGGGTGTGAGTACGAAGCTGGGTGAATTGAACGCGGATCGATTTGATAACTGGGGCAGAAACTCGGCACCTCAGAAGCAGGCGATCTTGGCGTTCAAGGGCGACGTCTATTTGGGTCTTGAGGCNTGGACCTTCGGGGCAAGGGAGCTCACGTCCGCACAGCGTCGGCTAAGGATCCTCTCTGGACTCTATGGCATGTTGCGGCCGCTGGATATGATCCACCCGTATCGCCTCGAAATGGGAACCCGCCTCGAAATCAAACGGGCGGNAAACCTNTATGATTTCTGGGGTTCGTCGATTACGGATTCGATCAACGACGATCTCAAGGATCACCGCAGCAGGGTTCTTGTTAACTTGGCGTCCAACGAGTATTTCGACGCATTGGACAGCAAAAGTATTGACGCCCGAATCGTCACGCCAGTATTCAAAGACTTGCATAAAGGTCAATACAAGTTCCTAAGCTATTATGGAAAAAGAGCGCGTGGACTCATGGCGCGCTACCTCGTTGAGGGTAACGTCGAAACGATCAAAGCCATTAAAGAGTTTGCNGTCGATGGTTATCGATACAGCGAAGTNGAGAGTCGAGACGACGCCCCGGTATTCCTCCGCGACGCGCCAGTCGCGGNNTAACTAGCAGATTTTAGAGGTTCGTTCGGTAGTCCATCAGACTCGAGACAGGTCGAACTACGCCGGTTTTCGTACCAACATAAGGTCCCCCAGCTGCATTTTTCGGAGCCGNAGTGGTTTCCTCTTGCTNGCACGGATGTTCAATATTTCGACGACGAATGCGAACGTCATGGCGGAATACAGATATTCCTTCGGGACGTGGAGACCCCATCCTTCAACGGTTAATGTAAAACCGATGAGCACCAAGAATCCGAGCGCAAGCATCTTGATGCTTGGATGCGCGGCAACAAACTCAGCCACTGCATTGGCAGCTAGCATCATGACTAATACTGCGGAGACGATCGCGGCAATCATTATCGGAATCTCCTGCACGAGGCCGATGGCTGTGATCACGGAATCCAATGAGAACACCACATCGATCAACGCGATCTGGATCAAAACTGCGAAAAAACTCGCCGAGCCAGCGCCCTGGTCGTATTCGTCCTCGACTTCCAACGCGTTGTGAATTTCACGGGTGGCTTTAAATATGAGAAACACGCCACCGCCCAGCAAGATGAAGTCGCGGATCGAAAAGTCCTGTCCGAACGCTTCGTAAACCGTGGCCGTCAAGCTCATGATCCACGCGATAGAAAGCAGCAGCANTATGCGCAAACCCATGGCCAGTGCGAGTCCCAGATACCGCCCTCGGGCTTGTTGATGTTCGGGCAAGCGATCTGTTAACACCGTGATGAAGATGATGTTGTCGATACCCAGGACGATTTCCAGCATCGTCAGCATGATGAACGCCCCCCAGATTTCGGGACTCAGTAAAAGTTCCATGGATGCCTCTGAACTGTTTNTCGCCTTGCGGCATTGAAACATAGTTCAGTTACTATTCCGGTCAGTAAAAGGAGTAACGACATGNATACGGATCAAAGCGGATCGGAGGAAGCGTTAGAAGCCGCGGTTTTTCGGCGCNTACTCGCTCACATGGATGAACGGACGGATGTGCAGAATATTGACCTCATGAATCTTGCGGGTTTTTGCCGCAATTGTTTGTCCAAATGGTACGTGGCAGCAGCGGAAGAACGCGGTACAGATGTTGATTACGAGTCGGCTCGTGAAATCGTTTACGGCATGTCTTACGCTGATTGGAAGAAAAAATATCAGACCGAGGCGAGTCCGCAACAGTTGACGCAATTCGAAGAAGGAAATCATCAATCGTCGTGAGAAACGATTTGTTCGAATACGTCGAAACGCGATCGCTGGCTGAACTGAGTGTCGCGAGGGTGGTGTTTATTTCGTGAATGACCGCTTTTATAAGTTGTGGAGTGAGTGGCGAAGCTTTGTTGTGTTCGTGGTCGTTATGCTTGTTTTCCGCTCGGCCATCGCGGATTGGAATCAGGTCCCCTCTGGCAGCATGAAACCCTCGATCCTGCCAGGAGATCGAATCGTTGTAGATAAATTGGCATACGACCTTGCGGTTCCTTTCACATGGCTCCGAATTTTTCGGTGGAGCGAACCGAGTCGCGGAGACATCGTCACTTTTGATAATCCTCTAGATGAACGTCTCTTTGTGAAACGAGTGATCGGAATACCCGGTGACGTGGTTGAATTGCGTCGGAACCAGCTTTTTATAAACGGTGATAAGGCCAATTACGAACCTCTAGGGGCTGACGAAGTTGCGGAGCTTCCCATCCCTAATACAAATGCCCATCGTTTTTTTCGCGAGAGCGTTTTAGGTGACTCCCGCGTGATTATGGTAAACCGCCGAGCCACCGGGACCTACTCGACGTTTTCGCCGCAAGAAATTCCGGCGGGTTATTACATGATGCTCGGCGACAATCGTGATAACAGCAGTGACTCGAGGAGGATCGGACTGATTACACGAGACCGCATCATGGGCCGAGCTCATGCGGTTGCGTTTTCAGTGGATCTCGATAATTACTATTTACCAAGGTTGGCTCGATTCTTTACCGATCTTCCCTGATTATTTTGTGGACTCCGAGTTTTGCGTCGAAGTATTCGACGAGACACCACGACGAGTGCGGCCAACATGATGCAGCCGATGACGATCAGCGTGCTGGATAACAAGAATTCGAGCAGTCGATCAAGATCGAGCTCGAATTCGTTGGCCAGCCAGCCGATACCAATGATCGTGGTGATGCTGCCGAGGAGGGCGGTTCGTGTCAGGCTTCGTTTCATTTGACGTCGTTGCTTAGGTCGACTGGGACGTCTGATACTGACGATTCGATCCGCAATATCGAGGACCAGTAGAGGGCTGCGTCCTTGGTCTCAATTGTCTGGGGAACCGTCGATGCGTATTCGCGATCGCAACGTGAGTCATATTCAGTGCAACGTTAAGGAGAGCTTGTAGGACGCGCCGGCNCGATCGGCCAGTCGTTTAGCTCGAGATCGAAGGGTGATGCAGATAGCGGCTTTAACCTCCAACGATAGCAAGCAATTCAACTTCAAATACCAAGGTCTCGTCAGGACCAATGTGCGGCCTGACACGTTGAGAGCCGTACGCCAAGGAGGATGGGACGTAGAGCATCCATTTGGATCCGACAGGCATCAATTGAAGCGCTTCAGTCCAGCCTCGAATTACCCCGTCGACTCGGAATTGTGCTGGNGATCCACGTGCTCGGGAACTGTCAAAGGTTGTACCGTCAATCAAAGTTCCCACGTAGTGCGTGCTGACCGTATCTCTTGGTCCTGGACGAGAACCGCTGCCTTGCACGAGAACTTTGTACTGGAGGCCCGAGTCTGTCGTAATGACGCCGGGCAGGGNCCTGTTTTTTTCGAGAAACGCTTCTCCGCTCATNGACTCGGGCAATCGATGAGTTGCTTTAACGCTCTCGTCGCTATCATTCGGTGACGTCGATTCGGAGCTAACGCTGGGTNCGCAGGCACACAGAAACATGGCGCATACTAAGCTAGCGGTGGACAGTACTTTTCGACCGCGGTGACACTTCGTTCGCATGAGTGGTCCTTGTTACGACGAAACCGCATTATTCCGTGCCCCGCAAAAATGTGCCATTCCTCATGACGTTGGCAAACGCTGAGCCGGGGTTACATTCCAGTCTCCCCATGCGACACTCGTGCGGAGCTATCCGCCCGCACAAAAATATCCGTGCTGGCAGGCAGGTTTCAGACGACTTATCTGTAATCTCTAAGCGCCGATGTGTAGGGAACTAAACGCAGTATGGGCAATCGAAACAAACTAGCCGCTGGACGGCTTGCGGTTCTTGCGTTCGTCGGTTCTACCGTTTCTTTTGCCCAAGGACAGCAAGTCGGACTCGATGGAAGTCACGTTCGCGAACTTGAGCCGCTCGCCATCCATCCACGGACCAGTCTCACCATTGTGGATCAGATTCGCCACAACCACTTCCTAAAGAAGCCGTTGGACGACTCGGCGTCGAGCGAGATATTCGATAAGTACGTCAGCACCTTGGATCCCGGGCACGCCTACCTGCTTCAATCTGATCTCGATGCACTCAACAAGTATCGTTACCAGTTAGACGACGCGTTGAAGCACGCTGACTTGAAGCCTGCCTTTGCCATTTACAATACGTTTCATGACCGTCTTTTGAGGCGCTTAAATGCCCTCGTAGCGAGGCTNGAAGANGGTGTCGAAAAATTTAACTTTGATGCCGACGAGACACTTCAGATTGACCGCGAAGNTGCCCCTTGGTCTGAAAATGAAACTGCGAACGATGCATTGTGGGACCGTCGTTTAAAAGCATCGATTCTTAGTATGCGGCTTAGCGATAGAGATCTTGGTGACATTCAGGACGTACTGCTTAAGCGCTACCGGAATCGGTTGAAACAGGCNCAACAAACTCGATCAGAAGATGCTTTTCAGCTNTACATCAACGCGTTNGCGTCGACGTACGACCCCCATACCCAATATCTTTCGCCTCGGTCGTCCGAAAACTTCAATATGACCATGTCGCTCTCCTTGCAAGGAATTGGCGCAGTACTGCGTACGGAAGACGATTACACGTCAGTGGTGAGACTCGTGACCGCGGGTCCAGCCGATAAAGCGGGGGAATTAAGGCCGGCGGATCGAATCGTGTCGGTTGGACAGGGCGAACGCGGCAAACTCATCGATGTGGTGGGCTGGCGCCTTGACGATGTNGTCGAATTGATTCGAGGTCCGAAGGGCACGATTGTGCGACTCGGTCTTGTCGATAACTCCGGTGATGAAGAATCTAGTCGGGTGATCCGGATTAAGCGTGATACGGTAAAACTAGAAGATCAGGCTGCAAAAAAAAGAGTATTCACGCTTGAGAGTGAGTTGGGAGACGTCCGAATTGGTGTCCTGGAGATCCCAACTTTCTATGTTGATTTTAATGCGGTGCGTCGTGGCGATAAGGACTTCAAAAGCACGACGCGCGACGTAAACAAACTCATCGAGGAGTTGAAAGTTGAGGGTGTGGACGGGCTGGTCGTTGATTTACGAAGCAATGGGGGCGGGTCGCTTCAAGAAGCACAGTCGCTGACGGGACTATTTATTCGAACGGGTCCCACCGTTCAAGTACGAAAAGCGCGCCGGCCTAACGCAAGGGTCTATCGAGACGAGGACGGTCGAACAGCCTGGGATGGNCCGCTTGCCGTACTCGTCAATCGACTTTCTGCGTCGGCNTCCGAAATTTTTGCTGGAGCGATTCAAGATTACCAACGGGGATTGGTGATCGGGACCCAGACTTTCGGCAAAGGTACGGTGCAAACGTTAGTGCCCTTGAACCGGGGCCAATTGAAAATTACCGAAGCAAAATTTTACCGTGTATCCGGAGACAGCACGCAGCATCAAGGCATCGTNCCTGACATTACCTACCCCGATGTATTCGGTATCGATAATATCGGTGAGAGTACGCTGGAAGATGCGCTTACTTGGGACACAATCAAGCCCACCTCGTATCGGCAGACGAATGGGGTTGAACCTTATNTGGATCGGCTCAGGATGAATCACGAGCGAAGGGTCGCGCAAGATCCGGATTTCGCTTATCTCCGGTCACTGTCTGACTGGAGGAGACAGAAGCGTGCTGAAACCCACATATCCCTTAATCAAGCGACCCGTGTGAATGAAAAAGAGGCCGACGATGTGTGGCGGCTCGATCTCGAAAACGCGCTGCTGATTGCCAAAGGAGAAGATCCGGTGACGAATCTCAAAGAGCTTGAGACGCGTCGATCGCAACGAGAAGCAGAGAAGATTTCCGGTAGCGACGAAGACCCCGACCCACTNNTCATCGAGACGGGGAATATNTTGATGGATTACATCAATTTGTCTGGCTCGAATCGCCACACCGCNCAGGCGTCAAACTGAGTTANAGAACCGTTGNGGCCCTCTACCCGATTAGCTCAACGGAAGTTCTAGAGATCGCTGTGCGATGGCTTCGACTAGCGTGCGCTCTAGTGCGTCAAGCGTCAGGGTTTCTTGCTTTTCAATACCGTAACGCCGAAGGGTCACTGTGCTGTCTTGTGCCTCTCGTTCGCCTACAACCACTAGGTTGGGGATTTTTTGAGTCGTACCCTCGCGGATTTTCTTGGAAACCGTGTCGCTGGCGGAGCCGAGTTCGGCGCGTATGAAACGCGCGCGAAGTTTGTCGACGACTCGTTGTCCGTACTCCGTGAACTGATTTGAGACCGTCAACACGCGGACTTGAACTGGCGCGAGCCATGTTGGGAACGCACCCGCAAAGTGTTCAATCAGGAAGGCAACGAATCGTTCGTGTGTCGAAAAGGGTGCTCGATGAATGCAGTACGGCACATGATCGGCTCCGTCGGATCCGACGTAACAAAGTCCCAATCGGGGTGGAACCGCAAAGTCTAGTTGAATGGTACTGACCGATTCATCGCGACCGGTCACCGTAGGAAACTGCATATCGATTTTGGGTCCGTAGAACGCGGCTTCTCCGGGCCCATCGACGTAGGCCACTTCCATTTCGTTCAAGAGTTCAGCGATGAGGCGTTCGCAGGTTTCCCACGACTTTGGGTCGTCAACGTACTTGTCTTTTCCCTTGGGATCGTCTGGATCCCAGCGGGAAAGGCGAATGTAGTAATTGTCCAGGCCTAAAATGGCGTAGGCTTCATCATGCAGCGCCATCACGTTTCTGAATTCGGACTTGATCTGATCTTCGCTACAGTAGATGTGGGCATCATTCATATTCATCCCGCGAACACGCATCAGTCCGCCAACGGCGCCCGACTCTTCGAATCGATACACTTGCCCGTATTCCGCGAGGCGCAGCGGCAGGTCCCGATAGCTGCGTGGTTNTGACGAAAAAATCTTGTGATGATGCGGGCAATTCATGGGTTTTAAGACATAAGCTTCTTTGACCTGTTCNCCGTCGTCGCCTTCTTCGATCAGTTCCATTGGCGGATACATGCCATCGGCGTAGTAAGGCAAATGACCCGTCTGATAGAAAAGGTCACGACGGGCGATATGTGGAGTCGCGACACGCTGATAGTTGGCTTTGAACTCGAGTTCTTTGGCCAGCTTTTCGAGCTCGTCGCGAATGACTGTGCCGTTGGGTAACCACAGCGGCAATCCCCGGCCAATGTCATTGTCAATGGTGTAGATGCCGAGTTCTCGACCAAGTTTCTTGTGGTCTCGTAGTAAGGCTTGTTCGTACGCGTCTAGGTGAAGATCGAGGGTCTCTTTATCACCGAATGCCCACGCGTAAATACGGGTCATCATCACGTTGTCTGAGTCCCCGCGCCAATACGCGCCGGCAACGCTACGGAGCTTAAAGCCATCCCTCGGGATGTCGCGCGTCGTGTCGACGTGGGGCCCTTCACACATGTCGAGAAACGGTCCGTTCCGGTAAAATGAAAGTTCGGTAAGCTCGTTGCGATCCAAGAGTTCGAGCGCGTATTCGCGCTTGTACGGCTCGTTCATTTCCGTGAGTCGATTGAGAGCGTCGTCGTGAGGTAACTCTTCTCGGTAAAAACGCTGGCCTTTTTTGATGATGCGACGCATCAGTTGTTCGAGCTTAGGGAAATCTTCGTCGGTTATGGGTTCAGAGAGGATGAAATCGTAGTAAAACCCGTCTTTGACGGGGGGGCCGAATCCGAGCGTCGTACCCGGTCGCATTTCAAGTACAGCCTGTGCCAACACGTGCGCGAGACTGTGTCGAATACGGTGCAGCGCATCATCTGCTTCGTCGACATTGGTCGGTTCGCCCTGGTGTTCGAGTCCCATAGGTATCTCCTGATGCAAGACACTAGCTCGCCAGTCTCCGCAGATCTTTAAAAGGGTTCTGGTGATTTAGGCCGTTTTCACCATTATGCGGTTCATCCACGTGACGAGTCGTACGCTCGTGCGCCACAGTAATTGGTCGCGGCGTAATCATAGAGACCGGGAGTCCGAATGCAAGGAATTAGGATTCGTTGAATTGTCCGGCAAGCCGTTGCTATTCGATATCTCCAATCGCACACTCTCGCCGTTATGGCGAACCAAAACGTTGAACGTAATAAGCTCAGCAAGAAGTTGAGGCGTTTGGTCGGGCGAGCCGTCGTCGACCACTCGATGATCGAGGAAGGCGATCGTGTGATGGTCTGCCTCTCCGGTGGCAAGGATTCGTATACGCTGTTGGATGTGTTGCGTTCCTTGCAGCGTAACGCACCGGTTCGGTTCACGTTGTTCGCATTGAACCTCGACCAGAAACAACCTGGATTCCCCGCCGATGTTCTACCTCGTTACCTCGATGGACTTGACGTCGAATATCACATTGTTGAGGAAGACACCTTTTCAATTGTTAGGGATCTGACGCCAGAAGGTAAAACCTTTTGTCCAATTTGTTCGCGACTCCGGCGGGGTGTTCTCTACAAGCGAGCCGGCGTGTTAGGCGCTACGAAGATCGCGTTGGGGCACCACCTCGATGACGCGGTCGAAACACTTTTTCTCAATATGTTTTTTGGCAGTAAATTAAAATCAATGCCTCCAAAACTCCTCTCTGATGATGGTGCACACGTCGTGATTCGCCCCCTGTACTACGTCCGTGAACGTGATATCACCCGCTACAGCGAGTACCAACAACACCCGATTATTCCTTGCAATCTTTGCGGTTCACAGGAACACCTGCAACGGCAGGTCGTCAAAGAGATGTGTCAGCAATGGGATCAGATTCAGCCGGGGCGCGTGGAAAATATCGCGCGGGCCATGCAAAACGTCGTGCCTTCTCATCTAGCCGACGCCAATTTGTTCGACTTTGCTGGTCTCAAGCAGCAATTGCGGTTGTTGCGTGTAGCGGAACAGACGGAGGAGCGGTACTAGGTGATCGAAATACCTCATGAAGCGCTTTCTGACGAGGCGCTATGGGGAGTCATTGATGAGTACATTACCCGCGAAAGTGGAGTGACCGATGGGACGCTTGAATCGAAGCGTACGGAGATCCTGCAACAACTCGAGGAGGGCACGGCCATGATCACGTACGATTCCAAGCTCGGAAGTACGCAACTAATTACGCGAAACGGGCCCAAGCGTTGATCTCAACATTGATTTCGCATTCGTATCCGATTGACGGGAGTCATTATTCGTGCGGCCGCGGCGTTGTCCGCAAAAAAACGAGTTGGAGATAGCGGTGATGAAGATTTTGCGTCGAGTATTCATTGGTCTTGGAGTCGTCCTGGCGTTGCTATTACTGGCAATCTGGATTGTTCTGCCCCCCGTGAACGTTCCGCTCGGTATGTTGGGTAATTTCTTCCCAGGCTACGTTGACCCACCGAGGGTAGACGACGCCATCGTATCCGCACGGTTGAAAGCCCCCAATGGCTATCAAGTAACTTTGTTTGCGGTGGGGATTAAAGATGCGCGCGTTCTGCGAGTGACGGATGCGAATCATCTGCTTGTTGCATCGCCTGGGACCGGTCAGGTTCTAATTCTCTACTCGGATGCTAACGGCGACGGCCGGTCGGACGGTTACGATGTCGTTTTGGAAGGTTTGAATGGGCCTAATGGGTTGGATCTTTACGGTGGGTTCCTCTATGTCGCGGAGGAGGACGGGATTGGTCGCGTCCCCTTTGACGGAGGGCAGATATCGGGAGAATACGAGGTTTTGGTCCAGGGTCTTCCGGCAGGCGGCAATCATTGGAAAAAAACACTGCGGATCGGGCCTGATGGCTTAATGTACGTAGCGGTCGGATCGAGCTGCAATGTTTGCAAAGAGAACGATGTACGTCGCGGAGCATTATTGCAGTATCAGCTGGACGGCTCGGGTGAGAAGCTCTTTGCAACGGGGCTAAGGAATTCAGCGGGTTTCGATTGGTCGCCCGAGGATGGACAACTTTACGCGACAGACAACGGTCGGGATTTGCTTGGCGACAATTTCCCTCCGTGCGAACTTAATCGCATTCGGGCTGGGGGTTTTTATGGTTGGCCCTATGCGAATGGGGATCGCGTCCCGGATCCGGATCTTGGGAGCGGTAACGAAACGTTAATTGCTGACTCGATATCGCCGGTTTTTGATTTTCCCGCACATAACGCGCCGCTTGGAATCGTCTTTTTGCGCTCACCCACCCATCGCCCCGATATGGTGGGCGCGGCGCTGGTGGCGTTGCATGGTTCGTGGAATCGGAGCCGTAAAGACGGATACAAGGTCGTTTCTTTGCAATGGGATGCGAACGGGATTATTGCCCAAGATTTCCTNACTGGCTTCCTGCTCGACGATGATGTGATCGGNCGGCCAGCTGAGATTGCGGAGGACCACCAGGGCAACATCTATATCTCAGACGATTTCGCCAATGCGGTTTATCGAGTTTCCAGGACGGACACCGCCCCTTAATTTACGAACGTGTTCGTTTCATGTGGACCAGGAGGTTCCAGCGTGTCGCGAGTGTGNGGGCATCGTCAATGGCTCAACACNCCTAGTGATCCGATGAAAGGTTGTNCGATCTTCCCGTTGGCAAGAACGTCCGAAGTCGAAGTCAATTTATTCGCGGCGGCCGCTTTGGCTAAGGCCGGGCAATCCGGATTGTTGCGGTAGGCGAGGGCGGTGTTGAGTCGGTCCTCTAAGGGATCTCCGAGAGCGTGGCCGAAATCGTCAGCGACAAAACAACCGGGCAGCGCCGTTCCGGGCGATGGATCGTTGGTTGGCGAAAACCCGTCGGTGTAATCGCCAAACCCCTTTGCGTTGGTGCCACGAAACTGGATCGAAAAATAGGTGGTTCCACAATTGTCGAACGCGTAAAAACCATAGGGTTTGCCACATGTGGATGCCCCGATTTGGATTACCTCGACGTCGATACCACGGAGACCGTTGATAATGGATTCACTCGCCGAACAGGTACCGGGCCCCGTCAATACGAACACCCTTTCAAGATTAAGCANGGGTAAAGCTACTCCCTCGGAAGCCGAAAACCCGCGGGCGGAGGTATGGAAAAGTTCCGGTTCGAGAGCAGCCCCCGTGACGGGATTCGTGGAAGGGTGTTTATCGTTGAACTGGATCTCGCCGAATACCTTTCCTGTCGCGCGTTCCGAACCGGCGATCATAAAAGCAAGTTCGTTCGCGATGTCGAGATAGCCCCCACCGTTGTAGCGAAGGTCGAGGACGAGATCGACGACGCCAGCTCCNCTAAGNGACTCGACGGCATCGATGAGTTCAAGTTCAGAAGGTGCCAGATGTGCATTGAACAGCATATAACCAACATCGCCAGAATCTGTAGCGAGCACTTTGACGTTTTGTACGGGGTCTTGGGTAATCAACGCGGATTGTATGGTGACTGTGCGCGGTTCGGTCTCGCCGAGGTCTCTCACCGAGAATTCGTGGCTTTCTCCCGTCGTCGCGGGAAATAAACCGGCGTTTAGGGTCGCCGTGTCCGACCCATTCTCAACGTCGACGCCATCAACCTCAACGATGATTGTTCCGCGAGCAAGGTTCACGTCGCTGGCAGTCGCAGGAGTGTTCGGTTCGGTAAACGCGACCACAACTTCTCGGGGAGGGGAAGAAGATAAAATGGCCAGCTCTGCTCCATAACCCGCAGTGATTCCGGATTGAGATAGCTGTCGCCATTCTTCCGTATCGTACGTGAAGTGGTATTTGTCTTTGGGATTGCCTGACGCAGTCGTTTCGAAACTTTTCATCAGGTCAAAGTATTCCGACGTTGAATACTCAGCGGGATCGAGATCCTCGATTTCGCTGTACCAGAGATAGAGCTCATTGCTCCACGAACGCAACCAGTTGTTTTCATCCGTCGTTGTACCCACTGCATCGAGGTATGCACTACCGGTCGCTGGATCGTCACCGGTTCGGGGATTCGCGCAGAGATAGCGAAAATTTCCTGGCGTTTCGAACTCTCCTTCAACCCAACCTTCTTCGGACGATGTGTTTGATTCCGTTGTGCTGGCGATACTTTCGTTGCCACTCGCGGGCGGATTTACTGTATTCGATCCTGAACCTCCGCAGCCGCTAAGCAACAGGGCTGCGCTGAGGGTCAAGATTCTGGTCATCAGACGAATAACAGACCNTGAAAAGACCGATCGTTTGATTGACCGCGGACTGATCAAAGGCATCGCGGGACTTGTCGATTGAGAGTCATGGTTCAAAGCTGGTTTAGCGCATTTTCTTAAGCCACGCCTTGTATATCGNATTTCTTCGTTGACCGCACGATGAGCGATCGAAGTCGCTGCGGAACCANGGAATAGATCAACCAGAGCGGGGGANGNATTTCAACGATCTACAGACCGGATGTCGAACGTGCGTCTGCCCACTATAATTGCGCTTAACGCATCTGCATCGAACCGCCCTTCTTTTGAATCAATCATTGATCGAAGTAAACGAGCTGACATGTACGGTCGCGGGTCAGCGACTGTTCGACCGACTCGGTCTAACGGTTGCTTCNGGCGACGTCTTGGAACTCTGGGGTCCGAACGGCAGTGGTAAATCGACGTTGCTCCGATGTTTGGCGGGACTGTTTGAAGCGGATGAGGGTGTCATACAACACGCGGTTGGCCTGCTCTATATGGGCCATCGGCCGGGATTGAACGAATTGCTCAGTCCGCTTGAAAATTTGCGCTGGTGTGCTGGTTTGCAAGAAAGAGACGTGAGTCCAGAAACGCTATTATCCGCCATCCACTCTGTGGGTTTGGACAGGTACAAAGACGCGCCATGCCGTACCCTTTCGGCAGGTCAAATGCGTCGAGCCGCGCTGGCAAGATTATGTGTTTCGGAGTCACGTCTCTGGCTGTTGGATGAGCCAATGACCTCACTGGACGACGATGCGGTCGCGCTAGTTAGGGACCTCATCGCCAAGCATCGGAGCGCGGGTGGTGGGTGTATTTGTGCGACGCACGTCAAACTCGAATTCCCACAGACCCGGGTGCTTGAGCTCGGCGCATGATGGGAAATTTTGGGGTGCAATTTCGTCGTGACCTCCTGGTCGCAATTCGGGCGCGGACTGAGACTGCCAATCCGATTGCATTCTTTGTACTTGCCTTATCTCTGTTCGTTTTTGCGGTAGGAACCGACAGCGAAACGTTGCCTCGAGTGGCCCCTGGGGTTGTTTGGGTCGTCGCGCTTTTTGCCGCCATGCTGTCGACGGAAAATCTTTTTCAACGTGACCATGACGACGGCAGCTTAGAATTAATGTTGCTGGATAGTCGGCCATTATTTCTAGGAGTGCTGGGTAAGCTATTAGCGCATTGGAGTGTGAGTGGACTGCCCGTCGCGATCCTCTCACCGCTTGCTGCGGTATTTATCAACGCGCCATTTGAAATAATAGCGATCCTTGTCGGAACGCTTTTGCTCGGCACGCCGGTGCTAACGCTAATAGGAGGGATTGGAGCGGCATTGACGGCGGGGCTCGGTCGGGGCGGATTACTTTTAGCCGTATTGGTGATGCCCCTATACATTCCCGTTCTGATTTTTGGTTCGGGCGCTTGTTATCGAGTATTAGATGGAGCNACGGCAACTGNGCCAGTGCTTTGGCTAATCGCCTTGTTAGCGGGATCGATTACACTGGCGCCCTTCGCGATTGGCGCGGCGCTGAGGGGGAGTCAGGAGTATTGATATGGGCGCGATAAAGGATGTATTTCACCGCATGGGCTCTCCCCGTTTTTTTTATCAGGGTTCTTCCTTGTGGGTCCGTGGCTTATACATCGGCGGATCTTTAGGCCTAATCGTTGGCAGCTTTTGGGGCTTGGTGTTAGCGCCTCCGGATAAATACCAGGGCGATAGTTTTAGGATCATGTACATGCACGTTCCGAGCGCGCACCTGGCCGAGATGGTCTATTTCGCGTGCGCCGTCGCGGGCTTTGTCTATGTGGTTTGGCGTATGAAGATGGCAGATGTTTTCATCGCGGCGGCGGCGCCTGTCGGCGCAGTCTTGACGATGCTAGCTCTCGCGAGTGGCATATTGTGGGGCATGCCGACGTGGGGTACTGGTTGGGTGTGGGACATGCGGACGACGTCAGTATTGGTCCTTTTGTTTCTGTTCTTCGGGCTTATCGCATTACGCCAAGCGATCCCACGGCCGGGCCGGGCCGCCTATTCCGTTGCGATCCTTGCGCTGGTGGGCGTCATCAACATTCCAATCATTAAGTATTCGGTCGACTGGTTCGCGACGTTGCACCAACCAGCGAGTATCACCTTTGTTGACGAACCCGCGATCGAGACAAGCATGTTATGGCCTCTCCTTTTCAACGCGATCGGTTTCTATATATTCGTCGCCGGCGTGATTTTGGCAGCGATGCGAGTAGAGGTCCTTAAACGTGAGTGGGCGACCGAATGGGTTCGAGCCTTTACGAGGGGTAAGTAACCTTGATCGATGAATTCTATAACTGGGCCGCNATGGGAGGGTATGGTCTGTACGTATGGAGCGTATACGGTCTAAGTGTTGTGGCGCTTGTTGTGCTTGGGGCGTGGCCAATTCGAGCTAAGAACAAGCTGCTAGCTGGGAACAAGGAACCAACCAAAGAGGGCGGTACGTAAATGCGCCCACTTCGTAGGCAGCGTATGGCCATCGGACTGTTCTTACTTTTTGGCAGTGCGATAACGTTAGGGGTGGTGTTGTTTGCGTTGCAAGAGAACATGGATCTCTTTTACGAGCCGCAAAAGATTGTGGGTGGAGAAGCCCCGATCGCAAAACGCATTCGGGCCGGCGGCATGGTGGAAGTGGGTAGCCTCGCGCACGAACCCGAGGGCCTCGCGGTCTCTTTTGTGTTATCCGATCTTCGAGGATCCCGCTTTGAGGTTCGATACCAAGGAATATTGCCGGGTCTCTTTCGCGAAGGACAAGGGGTTCTCGTGGTCGGTCAACTCGATGCGAGCCGCGTCTTTTACGCGAAGGAAGTACTCGCCAAGCATGATGAAAACTACATGCCCCCGGAGTTACTGGATATGGGCGAAGACTCTTGACGGCCGCAAAGGTCGAAAATGTAGTGCCAAACGTCGAGAGTTTTGATGCGACCTTTGGGATGCTTTGGAGTGTTGGACCCGAGGTAGGGCATCTTGCGGCCATTGTCGGTTTTGTTGCGGCAATCATTCTGAGTGGTCTCGGTCACTTGGGTGCTGCTACAAGGCGGCGAAATTGGGTGGAAAACAGCGGGTCGTTTGCAGTTTTGCAACTTGTAGCACTTGTGGTTGCATTCNTCTTGTTAGTTCATGCTTTNCTNGTGGACGACTATTCGGTTGTCTACGTCGCGACGAATTCGAACGCGCTGCTGCCTTGGTATTACAAGGTGAGTGCCGTTTGGGGAGCNCACGAGGGATCNTTCCTTCTGTGGACCCTGATCATGGCNNTGTGGACATTTGCCGTGGCGATNGCCGGTCGCCGTTTNCCCTACCAGATGTATGGCCGAGTACTCGGGACGCTGGGATTATTGAACACGGGATTTTTGCTTTTCTTACTTCAGACGAGTAATCCGTTTCTCAGACTTGTTCCGAATGTCCCGACGGTGGGCGCAGATTTGAATCCGCTGTTGCAGGACTTTGGGTTAATCGTGCATCCGCCACTTTTGTACACGGGCTACGTCGGGTTTTCGGTTGCTTTTGCTTTCGGTGTGGCGGGATTAATTTCGGGACGCCTGGACGCGACGTGGGCGCGGTGGGCGAGACCCTGGACTAATGTCGCCTGGGCGTTTCTCACAGTGGGGATAACCTTAGGTAGTTGGTGGGCATACTATGAGCTTGGTTGGGGCGGATGGTGGTTTTGGGATCCCGTTGAAAACGCTTCGTTCATGCCGTGGCTCGCGGGAACAGCGCTCATTCATTCGCTCGCCGTCACCGAAAAACGAAGTGCGTTCCGGAGTTGGACCGTACTGCTTTCTATATTGACCTTCTCTCTTTGCTTGCTGGGTGCATTCATNGTGCGATCTGGCGTATTAACGAGNGTGCACGCGTTTGCCGTGGATCCTGAACGAGGCGTCTTTTTACTCGTGTTGTTGGGAATAACGGTCGGCGGTTCGCTAGCGCTTTACGCCATCAGGGTGCCCGCGATACGAAGCCGTATCGCATACATGGGTCTGTCGCGCGAGCTGTTTTTACTAATCAACAACGTTCTGTTTGTGGTTGCGGTTGCCGTTGTGTTTGTTGGGACGCTCTATCCACTTGCGTACGAAGCAGTCACCGGTGGAGACAAGATTTCCGTGGGGCCACCGTACTTTAATCGCTTGTTCGTCCCGTTGATGGGGCTCCTGGCGGTATTTTTGGCGTTGGTACCGGTCGCGCGCTGGAAGCGAACGCCGATTCGGCTGTTCCGGCAAGTTGGCTTGCTCTTGTTGGTCTCGATGTTGGCTGGCGGCGTGTTTTTCGTCATCGCGATTTTGTCAGATCGGGTGTTGAATACGTCGAGCATTGTCGGCGTCGTGATCGCCGTGACACTCGCTCTGTGGCTACTTTTGAGTCATACAGCTGACTTCATTCAGCGGAAAGGTGCGCGTCCGTTTGGTTACCTTGGCATGCTATTGGCTCACGTCGGTTTTGCAATCGGCGCTGTGGGCGTGGCGATCACAAGCGTGTTCTCACATGAAACCGAGGTTCGGTTGTCGCCAGGCGAAACGGTCCAACTGAATGCCCGGGAATACCAGTTCTCTTCCGTAACGACCGTTAACGGACCTAATTATGTGGCACAACGGGCGAAATTTGATGTGGGAGACATAAGTCTTTATCCCGAAAAGCGAACTTACTTGGCGCGCAACAGTGTGATGACGGAGGCGGGCATCGATGCCGGATTCTTTCGGGACTTATACATTGCATTAGGGGAACCCTTGCCCGATGGCTCGTGGGGTGTGCGAATCCAGGAGAAAGTGTTGGTTCGTTGGGTGTGGTGCGGGGGATTGTTGGTTTGTTTCGGAGGATTACTTGCGGTCATGGATGGTCGATACCGCCGTTTGGCGTTGCGGCGGGGCGGCCTAGCCTCAGCGGTTAAGGTGACGTGAAACGGACAGTTTTTTTCGCGCCGTTTATCGGCTTTATCGCATTAGTGGCGATCCTTTATGCAGGGTTTCATCTAAACGATCCTTCACACTTACCCTCGGCGCTGGTTGGGAAATCCTTCCCCCCTTTTCAACTAGATGAACTGTCGTCGGGGAAGGTGTTAGAGCGACAATCGTTGTTAGGGAAAATCCGATTGGTAAACGTTTGGGCGACGTGGTGTCCAACCTGTTTGCACGAACACGCCACCCTGATGGACATAAGGAGGGCAACGGGAATTTCGATAGTGGGAATTAACTACCGCGATAACAGCGAGAAGGCTCGCCGTTGGTTGAGTCTCTACGGAGACCCTTACGATTTCACGATCGTGGACGCGACGGGTGATTTGGGCGTCGAACTCGGTGTATATGGTGCGCCAGAGACATTTATCGTGGACGCTGACGGCATCATACGGTTTCGGCATGTGGGCGATGTGAACGATCGAAACTGGAATCGAGAGCTTTTACCAATCTTGGAATCTTTGACCGATGGTTAGTTCGCTTATCTCGGGGATGCTTGCGACTTGGATTGTCGCGGTATCCACTATCGACGCCTTTGAGTTCGAGGATGAAGGTGAACGGCTGCGCTATAACGACCTCATCGCAGAATTCCGTTGTCCCAAGTGCCTTAACACCAATCTTCCCGGTTCCGACGCGCCGGTCGCACGGGATTTGAGGCGCACTGTGTATCGATTGGTCAACGAGGGGATGACTGACGATCAAGTGCGTCGCTATTTACAGGATCGATACGGAGATTTTGTGTTGTATGACCCGCCAGTTCGAGCGAATACGTGGATCCTATGGTTCGGACCGCCCATCTTACTGTTGGCCGGTATTTTGGTACTTCGGAGAATCGGTAGTCGCGTGACACGGGTTTTCCTCTCCGATGATGAACGAGCCCGGTTGGAGGCTATCCGCAAACAATGATTCCGACCTATTTCGGCATGGGTGTGGTCTTGCTCGCCACATCCGCTTGGGTAGTGGTTAGTGTCGTGTACTTTCGATCCAAACCGCGCTGGACCGATGACGACGCGCGAAAAGCGCTATATCGAGATCGCTTCAGCGAGATCGAATCAGAAACCAAATCTCGGTTAATTGAAGCCGTTGACCGAGCAGAACTTGGCGAAGAATTGGGTGTCGCCTTGCTAGCGGACCTCGAAGACGAAGACGTTGACCGTGATGAAGGCAGTTCCATGTTGGTCGGGGCGAGTCTCGCGGTCGTCGTCGTCGCGTTGTCCGTAGCCTTATACATACACTGGGGAGACCCGACTGCCGAATCCGTTCGAAATATCGGCTCGGTGGTAATGAGTGCCAACGCGACCCCAGGTCAACTGGACGACGTCGCAAAACGGTTAAATGTTCGTATCAAGAGCCGACCCCAAGACCGTGCGAGTTGGTACTACCTGGCACTTACGCATTTTAAGGCCGAGCGGTTCTCGGATGCGGCCGAGGCATTTGCCATGGTCCAAGCGCCGGGCGATGGACCCCTACTTGACGTCGATGTGCATTGGGCGCAGGCGGCTTTTTTGGCAGCGGGTGGCATACTCGATGCCGATGCGCGAATGGTCGTGGACAGGATCCAAACATACCGATCCGATCATCCATCGGTACTCGAATTGTTGACGCTAGACGCTGTTCAACGGCGTCAGCATGAACGAGTGGTTAGTTACAGTGATCGAGCGTTGCGACAAGAAATTTCTGAATCACAACGCGATTTTTTCGAACGGGGACTTGTTACCGCGCGGGCACAACTGAGTTCTGCGCGCCCACACTTGGACGTTTTCGTCGATGTCCGTGCGATTCCTATGGAGTTTTCTTGGCTGCTTGTATATGCGCGCGCGGAAAAGGCGGGTCCGCCACTCGCGGTGGTAAAGAGACCGCTAGATGGCCGGGACTCCTTTAACGTCACCCTCGACGACGCGGTCAGCATGGACCCAACACGTCCTATTTCTTCCGTCGACCATGTGTACGTTGTTGCCCGATTGTCGGTTACGGGAACAGCCAACGCGCATCCGGGGGATATGGAGAGGCGCAGCGAAATCTTGACACCAGACGGAGCAACTGTCCGGTTTTCATTTGTAGATGACCTGGGTGTCATGGAGCCGAATTGATTGTCGCGGTATGCGTATAGACTAACAAGTGTGCTAGTTGCCTATTGATTTATCGTGCTGATCTCTTCTAACAAATCATCACTAACGGGTCGCATACCGAAGTCTCAGAAAAGATCTCTGGTCACGTAGGTTGCTTGTTAAATATTATTAACAATTAGTTACGTATTTAAGTTGTTGAAATATATGTACTTCAGCTACACTACGCGCTGCTGACTAACAGGCACAGTGTTTCATCACTGAATGCGACTTAAAGCGATAAAGCTTGCTGGTTTCAAATCCTTTGTCGATCCGACAACGGTCAGCCTCCCCGGAAAAACATGTGCCGTCGTCGGTCCGAACGGTTGTGGTAAGTCAAATATCATCGACGCAGTACGGTGGGTGATGGGAGAAAGTTCCGCTCGACAACTGCGGGGCGAGGCACTTACGGACGTTATTTTCAATGGCTCTAGTACTCGGCAACCGACTGCGATGGCTAGTATCGAATTGTTATTCGACAACAGCGACGCGCGGATTGGTGGTGCTTACGCGTCGTATGGGGAGATAGCGATTCGACGCGAAGTGGCGAGAGACGCGCAATCCACTTATTACTTAAATGGTAACCGGTGCCGTCGCCGCGACGTTATGGATATCTTTTTAGGTACTGGATTTGGCCCTCGGAGCTACTCGATCATCGAACAGGGCATGATTAGCCAGTTGGTGGAAGCCAAACCGGAAGAGCTGAGAAATTATCTAGAAGAAGCGGCTGGAATCTCGAAATACAGGGAACGTCGCCGAGAAACAGAAAATCGGATCAAGCGCACGGTCGAAAATCTTGATCGTTTAAACGACATTCGCGACGAACTTGATCGGCAACTAGCTCACTTGAAACGACAATCACGAAACGCCGAGAAATACAGGCAATTTAGAGAAGAAGAGCGCGGTACTACCGCGGCTTTGTATACGATCAAGCTGAGGGCTCTCGAGGCCGGATTAGCCGTACATGAGGCAAAATTGTCAGAGCTGGAGCTTGAGAATGAACGCAATAGGACCGAGCTGCAGAGCCTCGATACGTCGCTTGAAAAAGCTAGAGCAGAGCAATCCGAGACCACTGACAAGTTCAACGACACACAGGGCAAGTACTACAAGTTGGGTACCGATATTGCACGTCTCGAGGAAGGCATACAGTTTAATCAAGAAAGAATCGCCCAGCTGGGTCAGGATCGCAAAGG
>PBAA01000017.1 GCA_002715785.1 Gammaproteobacteria bacterium
ATGAGCAGTGGCGGCGCCGTAACTCACGGCGTCGTCTGGAGCGCCAAAGATTAAGCGACCGCAGAATGACGAAAAGATTACTTGGCGTCTAAACCCCAAGAGGTCGAGAGCCTTTCCCCTTTCGTCGCCGTTGAATGCACCAAGGGCATCATGCCATTTGGGACCGCGAGTGATCTGATCACCGAGTTCCAGGAGACGCGCAACGGTTTCGGGAGAGTGCCTCTTTAATCCGATGTGATCGCCCGGATCGAAGATTCCCGTCGTGGTTTGCCCGAGGTTTGGAAGGGAGGAGCGAATCGAATCATCTGCGTGTGCCGTCAGGAAATCCGGCATTTCCATTAGGTGGCTGTCGGCGTCGTAGATGATGCGGTCACCGGCATAACTCATCGGTCAGGTATTTCCTATGTTGGTTTGTACATTGACGATTCTCTGCCGTAGAACGAGTTTTGCCAACCCAGTCCGCAATTACCCGTATGATAAAGAACCGCTCGGGTTAGTAATGGGGTGGTGGGGTTTCGTCTTCGGGTTTGATGATATGTTCCGCTGTTCGAACTTGTTCCATGAGCATGCGGATTATGGCGTCGAGTTCGTCCACTCGTGTTTGGCACGTGACAATGACGTCGTTCAGTTTCTGGATCGTGTCCTCTTGGAAGGTCAACTTGGTTTCAAGATCTTCAATACGGGCCGCGGTGTCTTGTTCTGCCATGGTGCCTCTATTACGCCGTAGCGCCGGCGATGGGAAAAGTAGAACTGTATGAGCGATCGACGGGCAGGCGCAACGTTTACCGAGGGCAGTGTTGGGCGCCACCTCCTGCGACTGGGATCCTTCATTACGATGGGATCGCTGAGCATGAATTTCGCCCGTTTGGTTGAAGCGGTCTATCTGGGGTGGATCGGTACCGAAGCGTTGGCTGCCCTTGGTTTTGCTTTTCCGATAACAATCACCTTGTTTGCTTTTGCCGGCGGGATAGGGACCGGGGCTTCGTCCGTGATCGCTCGCTCGGTTGGAAGTGGCGACGGTGAGCGTGCCGCCATGCTGGTGACTCACGCGCAGCTACTAGTGCTTGTTGTAGGCAGCGTCATAGGACTGCTTGGCTTCTTCTATGCCGAAACCGTGATTAGCGCGCTCGGAGCAACGGGCCAAGTTCGTGAACTGGCGGTGGATTATCTAACGGTGTACATGTTGGGATTCCCGCTATTCATGCTCTCGATGGTCGGGTCGACATTGTTGAGGGCGACGGGTCGGGCGGCAAGTCCGGGCATCGTCATGACGACCGGTTCGGTCCTGCAGATGGCTTTCGGACCGGTGTTTATCTTTGGATGGTTTGGATTTCCAGCGCTAGGGATCGCCGGTGCTGCATGGGCGTACGTATTGTCCCGGGTGTTTAGCGTCGCTATTTATCTGGCACTGTTGGTCAGGGCACGTATGATCCGGCGTTCGGTAAAGGGATTCTGGCAGTCGTTTGGGGCGATTGTTCACGTCGGGGGACCCGCGACAGCGAGCGGCCTAATCCAACCGGTGTCCATGCTCATTATTACTCGACTCCTCGCCGCGCACGGCCATGAAGTTGTGGCCGGCTACAACGTTGCTATGCGGGTAGAAACGATGGTGCACATGGTTCTATGGGGCGCCTCCTCATCCATTGGCCCCTTCGTCGGCCAAAACTGGGGTGCAGGTCAGTTTCAACGAGCGCGACAGGCACTCTCGTTAAGCAACCGATTTTGTCTCGCTTGGGGGCTGGTGACATTTATCGTTTTATTTTTGGGTGGGGATTATTTCGTCCGCCTCATCGATGACGATGAGACCGTGGGGGCGGTCGCCCGAATGTTCTTTCTGATCGTCCCGCTTTCGATTGGTTTCATGGGCGTGATGCAGGTTGCCAGTACCTGCTTCAATGCGCTGGGCCGGCCTGCGCCGCCACTGATTATCGCGTTGCTAAGAACCTTCGTTATGTACGTTCCGATCGCGATTTTGGCGAATTGGGTATGGGGTTACCCTGGGATATTTGTTGCGACGGCTATCACCAACGTGGTGATGGGGACGGTCGCGTGGGAATGGAATCGACGGGCGGTGCGTACTGGTTCGTCGTTGTCGATGCAAGAACGGGCGCGGGTTTGAGATAAGAACTTGGGTCGGTTCGTTTCAAGCTGAGGCTAAGCGAATTCGATCGTTTCCTCGAGGATCGTTTCTATCCCGTCGTCGGTAATTTGGCTGATTGTGGCGGTCGCGCGCCGTCCTGAAATTTCAAGGAAACCGATCGTACCGTGACGTAAATCTTGGTTCCGGGGCAGCGTGGGTGAACCAGGGTTTATGCACATTAGTTCATCGACTAGGTGAATTTCATCGTAGTGCGTGTGCCCGTATATGATGACGTTCGGCGGAGGGGCTCGAAATAGGCGATCTCTGCGGCGCATCAGGTAATCGGCGGACCTCCTGCGTGCAGTCGGAAATTCGTGTACTAGACCAACCTTGACATCGTCGAATTGGAACTGCCAAGTCTCTTTTAGACGCGCGTCGGTGAGTTCGAGGTCGCCGTTTCCGGTGGCGACGTGCGTTGGCGCGAGCCGGGTCAGTTCATCAATTACGTCAACCGTCCACAGATCCCCGGCGTGGAGGATTGCTTCAACTTCGCTAAAGGCCTCGACGACCTGGGGCCACAGCGTTTTGGTGGTGCCGGGAATGTGGGTGTCAGCAATCAAACCTAATTTCACGTTGTCGGGGTCTTTACTTGGGGGAGTGGTTTAGTGTTTGGGTTGAGTGATGTCGAGTTCGTGTGCTCTCAGCTGATTATGCACCATACAATGACGCAACTTCTGGAGTCTTGACTCCCGCGGAGAAACCTTACAGTTTTGTTTTTCGGTGTGGGTAATTGGCAATAGATAGATGAATTTTTTGGGGGAAGCATGAGTAGATTTTTCTTGGCGGTGTTAATCGGTTGGTGGGGGCTGGGCTGTATTGCCGATGAAGAAGCATTGACGCTAGACGAGCTGATGACCACGTTTGGGTGGGATTTTGATGCGACCGATATACGGACTGAAAAGGTCGGTGATGGACTATTCGTTCTATTCGGTGTCGGCGGAAATATCGCGGTGTCCGTTGGCAGCGACGGTGTCATGATCGTTGACGATCAGTTTCCAGAGATGATGAACAAAATTTATGATGCAGTTGCAACCCTTCCGGGGGCGAAGCAAGACAGCCACAAGTACCCACAGATTGACTACGCGATAAACTCTCATTGGCACTTTGATCATGCTGAGGGAAACCTAGCGCTAGGTCCCACGGGAACACAAATCGTTGCGCAGTCGAATGCGCGAGTTGATATGGCGAGAGGCGGCGTGATTAATTTGGTTCTCGCGCGGTACGGACAGTCTCCGTATCCGGCTGACGCGTTACCCAGTATTACCTTTGACGACGGGATGCGATTCCATTACAACGGCGAGCGAATCGACCTGATGCATTTTGGGCCGGCGCACACGACGGGCGATGTGGCGGTATTTTTTCGCGATCACAATGCGGTGCACCTCGGCGACGTATTTAACAACACCGGTTATCCGTTTATTGACGCTGATAGTGGTGGCGACATCGACGGGATGATCGCCTTTTGCCAACAGACGTTGGACCAACTTGAGCCGGGTGCGATCGTGATACCAGGACATGGAGAAATAACCGACGCTGAGGCTCTTGCTAGCTACATCGCGATGTTGACTACGGTACGTGATCGGGTGAAGAAGTTGATGGAGGCAGGGAAATCTCTAGAGGATGTCATAGCAAGTGACCCGACCGCGGGCTACACCGATCGGTACGGTGAAGAATCTGCGTCACTCGGCTTCATTGACAGGATCTATACGAGCCTCGCGAAAAAAAGCTGATCGAGGTGGATTTACCATTGCGAGTCCATAGGCCTCATTAACTTATCGGTTCTGAGAGGACGGCAGTGACCGCGTTGTCAGTTGGTGCCGGGTTCTACTGTCCCACCGTGTTAATTCAGCCCCATTAAAAGGAGTTTTTCTATGTCGCGACTTGAAACCCGTGCACTCGACCAGTTAACAGAAGACCAACTCGCGGTCTTGAAAGCGATCAACAGCGGACCGCGCGGCGGTGGAACTCCGATTGGTTTGGTTGGTCCTTTCGAGGTTTGGGTCAGGGCGCCCCGNATTGGGATGGCAGTACAGGCCTTGGGGGGTGTCGCACGGTTTGAAACCTCGATNGCAGAGGATGTCAAAGAAGTTGCGATTTGCGTTGTCGGCGCGCACCACCAGGCAAAATTTGAATTCGCCGCACACGCGCGCCTTGCCCAAGCCGCGGGCGTGGACGCGGCCGCGATCGAAAACATTCGTGTGGGTCGCGTCCCCGTCTTGGAAGGCGCCCAACGGGTAGCTTGGTCTGTAGCCACGGAGCTAATGGACGCCCATCGCCTCAACGAGGCGACGTATGCACGGGCGATTTCTCAATGGAACGAGGAAGGGTTAATCGAACTTGTCAGCGTGGTGGGCTATTACTGCCTTGTTTCGTTGACCCTGAATGCGTTTGACGTGCCGNTACTGGACACGATGGAGGATCCATTTCCCGCCGTGTCTTGAGACTCAGTCGAGCTTGACCAGTGCTTTGCCGATATTTTCTCCGGTAAAGAGTCCGATGAGCGCTTGCGCGGCTTGNTCGATGCCCTCGAACACGGTCTCGCGATATTTCATTTGTCCGTTTGCGACCCACCCGCGCATGTCATCGAGGAAATTTTCGCGTTTCTCTTCAAAATCGGTGACGACGAAACCGCGCATGGTGATGCGCTGGTAGACCATATTTGACAGCGTNGTGACTCCNGTCGAGCGTGCGCCGAAATTGTTGTAGGCCGAGATCATTCCGCACACNGGTATACGCCCACCGACATTCATCCGTGGTAGCGCNGCGTCCAAGTGTTCACCGCCCACGTTTTCGAAATAGACGTCGATACCTTGGGTGGCCGCGGCCTTTAGATTTTTCCGGAGCACGCCTTCTTTGTAGTTGATGGCNACATCGATGCCGAGGTCGCTCTCGAGCCATTCGCACTTTTCAGCACTGCCGGCGCTGCCGATGACATAACAGCCTTTGATCCGGGCAATTTGCGCAGCCACTGAACCAACCGCGCCNGCGGCCGCCGAAACGAATACGTTTTCACCATCTTTGAGTTCTCCGGTGATTAGCATCCCTCCCCATGCAGTAAATCCCGTGGGTCCCAATACATGCATGTAAAGGGTNGGCGGAAGCCCAGCAGCGTCGAGATGGTTTACGCCGCNACCATCTGATAGGACATGTTCGCGAAAGCCGAATCCGTGCTGGACGACATCGCCTTCGGCGAAGGCGGAGTGTCGACTTGCCGTGACCACACCAATCGTGCCCGCACCCATGGGCTGGTGAAGTGGTTGCTGCCCGTTGGAAAGTCGTGGTCGCATGGCGGGATCGACGGACATGTACTGGTTTCGGATCAAGAATTCGCCTGCGGCTGGATCGTCGATCGTCGTTTCGACGATATGGAACTGTGCAGGTTCGGGAAGTCCTTCGGGAGGTTCAATGAGGTGTACTTCGCGAGAGGTCGTGACCATTTTTNATATCTCGAANGCGGGNAAAACACAGTAGTTGGTTTACCATTGTGAGGGAAGCTTTCAAGGCTTATNTTTTCAAGAGTTTGATGTTGCCAAAGTGATGTTCGGATGGCGGATATGAACGCTGCGCAAGCTGTGCGTGCAAAGACACAAAATCTAAGGAAACGAATCGACGGGTTGAAACTCGAAAGTAACGTTTCGGATTTATCGATCGATGGCTATACCGTGATCCGCGACGCAGCACCTTTATCGTTCTTCGAAGAACTCCGTGAAAATATTTTGACTATCAATCTTCGTACGAAGGACTTTCGTCGCTTCCCAACGAATCTACTCAATGAGGGCGAGGTGTTCGAGCGCGCGGTCCAACTCGAGAAGTTGAATGCGTTATATGAGTTCCTACTGGGTCCTAACTTCATCGTTAGCCAAGTTTCTGCGTCCGTTAAAAGGACCACGCCCAAAGCCTTCGCCATCCATGCCGACATGAACGGATACGAACAACCGTTCCCAGGACACAGTGTCATCGCAACGTCGATATTTTGTTGTGATGAATTTACGGAAGATGCCGGTTCGACGAGATTCGTACCGGGTTCGCATTACTTGCGGAGGCACCCAGTAGGTGGTGAGGGTGAATCTGAAGCGATTGCAGTTGCCGCCCCGGCGGGATCCATTATTTTGTGGGATGGCGCTGTGTGGCACGGCAATTGTCCGCGTGCCCTTCCGGGCGAACGGGTGGTGCTGCACCTGACTTGTAATCGTCAAAACGTTCGACCGATTGAGAGTTATGTTGGCATCGATCCCGAAATATTGCGACGAAATCCACCGGAATTTACCGCACGCCTNGGTCTTACCGATCGTTGGGAACGACGCGAGATGGTGCGCGATCGCTAATCCATTCGACGAGTTACTGCGTCAACTTGTATGTTACGACTGCCATCGCGACCTCATCGCCTGCCTCATTGGTGACCGTGACATCGCCGGTACAGAGTGTCCCTCCGCGGCGGCGCACTCGTGCGGTCGCCGTTAAATCCGAATTGACGGCAAGCTTTAAGAAATTAACGGTGAAGCCCACCGTTGCGCCGATGGCGGTTTCTTTGAGGTTGGGGTCTGACCAAAAAGAGGCTGTGGCAGCAACATCAATCAGAGCGCTGATCGCCCCCCCATGAATCCGACCGACGCCGAGTTCAGTCCGATANGGCATGCGAACGACGACATGGTCGGGACGGTTNCTCACCAACCTTATGCCAAGCAGATCGGCAAAACTCTCCGTGGCGATGCGTGCGACTCGTTGATTGTGTATCTCAGGCATGAGGCTAGGTTAACGTAACCCTTTAACGACCAGAAATGCCAGACCCGTCATCNCAGAAAGCTGGATCGAAACTTGATACCCCAGTGGTTCTGATCGAACGTGGCGATCCATAACGTATCGAACGTGTTGTAGACCATTCCGTTTTCGTGGCATCGCTCTACCGTCATCGCAAGATGGACTTTGTCGGCNCCGACGTGAACCGATTCGATCTCTGCGATGACGCTGTGATGCCAGTCTTCGTCGGCGAGACGTGGTTCGGCGNNAGTACTCGCTGCAACAGACTCTTGAGCACTATCGAAGGTCCGAAAGTGTCCCAACGCCAAACGGGTATGGGGATAATTCAACGTTCTAGCGAGTTGTTCATGGTCCTGCGAATTAAAGGCATCAATGAATGCCTGAGCGGTGGCAATCGCGCTGGATTCAGGGCTCAATGTTGAAAATCTCGGCCAGTTAGTTGGCTTCATCATAGACACAGCGCGTTCCGATGCATACCGAAGCGGTTGGGGCTTAAGACGCTCTGTGGGCGCTCTAGGGTGCTTTATGGTGGCCGTTTTATTGATCGGAAGTGGTGGATGTGCAAAGGAGAATAAGCCCGTGTTAGACCCCNTGCTCGAACGATGGACGGAGCAAGGTCCGGTCCGAGGCAAGTTATCGGAACCCGGTGCGATCGCGTGGTTGGGGGTNCCGTTTGCCNACGTTNCNGAACGNTGGANGNTACCTNAGCCGCCCCGTCCNAGNACTGAGCCGNTGGNGGCAACCAACTTTCGTGAGCCNCCNCTTCAACTCGCNGGTGNTTCTCNATCCACTCCAATTGTGGGATCCGAAGACTGTCTTTACGTTGACATTTATGCGCCCGCCGTAGCGGGTCCCGATGAAAACCTACCGGTGATGTTCTGGATCTATGGAGGGGGCCAAACGAGCGGATCGTCGCAGGGCTACGATGGATCAAGACTTGCTGCGGAAAACGGTGTCATCGTCATCGCGACCAACTACCGAGTCGGCCCGTTCGGGTGGTTTCATCATCCTTCGATCGTACCCGAGGGTGGAAGTGGACATTTCGCCCTTTACGATCTTATGGCGGCGCTTGCATGGGTACGAAAAAATGCGGCTAGCTTTGGTGGGGATCCGTTGAATATTACGATCTTTGGTGAGTCGGCGGGTGCACAAAATGTGATGGCGCTATATATGGCGCCGGCTGCCGAAGGCTTGTTCGACAAAGCGATTGTCCAAAGCGGTGGATTCTGGAATATGAATCCTGGGCAGGCCACGAATCCGGTAACCGGCGATCCACCAGGAACACCAGCGAGCGCAACCGAAATCGTGATTGATCTCCTGCTCGGCGAAGGACGAGCACAAACACGTGAAGCGGGCGAAGAGCTAGCTAGTCGCCATGAAGAAATCGGCGACTGGCTGCGTCAATTGTCTAACGAAACAATCCTCGACGCGTATCGAGATAAAAGTAATTTGATGTACGACATCCCAAGTGTCGTCTACGACGGCGTGTTAATGCCACCGGGACCGAGATCTGTTTCGGCTAAACCATTGCTTGTGGGTGCGAATCGAGACGAGCAGAAGTTATTTCAGATCTACGATCCATCTCTGGTTCGTTGGATCGGAACAAAAGCGAAGATAATCGATCCGGGGCGATATGAAGCATTTAATCGTTATTACTCTGACTGGTTGAACTTCGATGGGGTCGATCGAGTGGCGAATATGGCCACGGGGCCGGTTTATGCCTATCGTTTCGACTGGGATGACTTGGGTGCGACTCCCGATAGGGATTGGCCACAGATCATGGGTGCGGCGCATGGTTTGGAAATCCCTTTCGTCTTCGGCAACTTTCGTATGGGACTCTTTCAGGGTGAGCTGTTCGATGTGTCCAATATCGAGGCAAGGATTGAACTTTCAGCTTCAATTCGATCTTATTGGACGCAATTTGCGCGCACCGGTAATCCCGGTCGTGGTCGAGCGGGTGACCTGCCTAGTTGGGAGCTTTGGAATGGTGAACGAAAACTGGTGTTCGATACGAAACCGGACGGCGGTGTTCGGATGGAATCGGCAGCGATTGATATCGGCTCGGTTCACCGCTCTCTATGGGCAGACCCGTATCTGACCGACGACGAAAAATGCAGTGTGTACAAAGACATGACGATGTATCCAGCCTATCCAGTGGACGATCTCAAGGCGCGGGGTTGTTGGTAATGTTTGATACTCGTGATTTGTGTCTGAGGTTGATACCGCAAGACGCGGGATTACCCATGGCTCGAGAATCAACGAATTCTTTCGGCGTACGATTGCCCTGGACACTGGAGTCAGCATGAGTTTTGTCGCGAAAGATGGCGTTGATATTTACTACGACACCTATCGAGGAGAAGGCGAAAAGAGTCGATCGTGGCTGACGTTTGCTCACGGCGCAGGCGGCAATGCGGCAAGCTGGTGGCAACAGGTCCCTTATTTCTTTGATGACTACGACATCATGACCTTTGACCATCGGGCTTTTGGGCGATCCCGATGCCGCGACGAGGAATTTGATCCTGATTTATTCGCTGATGATTTAAGGTCCGTTCTCGACGCCGAGGGTATAGATCGGACGGCGCTTTGTTGCCAGTCGATGGGAGGTCGTACGGGGCTCGATTTTGCCCTATTCGAACCGGATCGAGTCTCGGCACTTGTCATGAGCCATACAGTGGGGGGTCTAAGTAGCGAGGCCATCGATGAAGTCCGTCGTAGTCACGAGCGGCCGCAACCAACCCAACCCTTCGGTAGTTGGGCCGTTGCGTTGGATCTACCGGAGAAGAATCGCGCACTTTCGCATCTCTATAACTGTATCGGCGCGATGAACCTCGACTTTTCTCGTGTCGGTTTGGGCGGATTGCGCAGTCGTGGTAAACAAATTGATTCAACCGAAATGGTAGCGTTCAAAACGCCCACGTTATTCATTACGGCAGATAAGGATGTGGTTGTGCCACCGAGGGTTGTTGAGATTGGAGCTGCGATGGTTCCGGGTGCGACGCTCGTCAATCTGGGTGACGCAGGCCACTCCTCGTATTTTGAGATTCCCGATCAATTCAATCGTGTGGTGGGAGAATTTCTCCAATTGCACCAATAAAGGAGTGATGCAATGACACAACCATATCCGGCACATCCCCAGTTACAGGGCAATTTTGCGCCGATTCGGATGGAGGCCGATATCGATGACCTGGTTATCCAGGGAGAGCTGCCGCGGACGCTTGAAGTTGAGTATTACCGCAATGGTCCAGACCCACAATTTCCACCGCGGGGAGACCATCATTGGTTTTCTGGGGACGGCATGTTGCATCGGTTCGAGATTGCCGATGGTCGCGTGCGATACCGCAATCGTTGGTTAAGAACCGTCAAGTGGCATAAAGAGCGTGAAGCTGGGCGTTCACTATTCGGCGCTTTTAATCCAATGGACACGGATCCTTCAGTCGCGGGCATTGAGACGGACGGCTTGGCCAATACCAACGTGATTTGGCACGGCGGACGTCTACTCGCTTTGGAAGAAGGGCACGCGCCGTTCGAAGTTGACCCGCGAACGCTCGAATCGATCGGACCGTGGCGTTTTGGCGGTACGTTTGAGGGTCCGATGACCGCGCATCCCAAAATCGACCCGGTAACAGGCGAGATGATCTTTTTCGGTTATATGGTCGATGGCATGTTGGGTAAGGGCCTGTCATACCACGTCGTCGACGCGGACGGGGTGCTGACTCGATCGGAACGATTTGAAGCACCGATCAGCAGTATGGTCCATGATTTCATCGTGACGTCAGAGCACGTTATTTTTCCGATTCTCCCGCTTACCGGTAGCATTCAACGAGCGACGCGAGGTGAACCAGCTTTTGCCTGGGAGCCTGACAAAGGCAGCCATATTGGCGTAATGCCTCGGGATGGTTCCATCGACGATATCCGTTGGTACGAAACCGATCCCTGTTACGTCTTCCATCCGATGAACGCGATGACGTTGGGGAATACGATCCGCGCCCACGTAATGCAGTTCGAAGAGGCGCCACTTTTCCCACATGCGGACGGCAGCGCTCCCGATCCAAAAAAGGCCAATGCACGCTTGTGCGAATGGGAAATCGATCTTGCTGATAACGCGCGGACGGTCAAACGGACCTATTTGGATGACATTACTGGTGAATTTCCGAGGCTTGATGAGCGTCGCGCAGGACTCGAATATCGACACGGGTACTATGCTGCGTCAACGGGTCGTGGGGGCAGCATGGGTTTCAACGCCTTGGTGCATCACGACTTTGCGACAAACGGCGGTACCCGTTATGAGCTTGACGATGGTGATTATTTGGGTGAACCGGTATTTGTTCCCGAAACGGAAGGTGCAGAAGAAGGCGCAGGATTTTTGCTGACGCTTATTTATCGGGGTGTTGAAAACCGGAGCGATCTTGCCGTGTTTGATGCGCGCGACGTCGCTCGGGGCCCAGTGGCACTGGGACAACTTCCGCATAGGGTCCCCTACGGTTTTCACGGCAACTGGCGTTATCTAAATGGCAGCTAGGAAGGAACGGCGAAGTTTTTGGACCTGGGGCTATCAATCGGATGAACCGTCGGAGGACGAGCGTCGTGCTGCGGCCGAACGGATTTCTAAGCGCTCTGGACGCGCGATTGAACCGCCGCCGATTCCTGATATTGACGCGATAACGCTGCGATCACCTCGCGTTGAGGTTCCAGGGAAGCTGGAAGAATTTGTATCGGTGTCGCAGATGGAACGTATTACCCACACCCACGGCGGCCACTCACTGGAACTGCTAGCGGGATTGCGAGGTACTTTTGACAACCCACCAGATGCAGTTGCACATCCACGAAACGAGGATGAACTAGAAGCGGTGCTTGAATGGTGTGATAGCGCTGAACACCCGTTAATCCCGTACGGCGGGGGCACCAGTGTTGTTTGGGGCGTCAACGCACCGCCCGATCGAGACACGGCGGTGACCGTTGACCTGGACGAAATGAATACGGTTTTGGAACTCGACGAAACGTCGCGCGCGGGACGATTTCAAGCTGGCATGTTGGGCCCCGATCTTGAAGCCGCGCTTAAGCCGCATGGCCTCACACTGCGTCATTTTCCTCAGAGTTTTCCTTGGTCGACCGTTGGCGGTTGGGTGGCGACGCGATCGGGTGGCCACTACGCCACCAACCAAACCCATATTGACGATTTTGTCGAGTCGACTCGGATGCTAACGCCCAAAGGGTGGTTTGAATCTCGGCGTCTACCAGGTAGTGGCGCCGGCCCAAGCCCTGATCGACTCGTGATTGGGTCGGAGGGGACACTCGGAGTGATTAGCGACTGTTGGCTGCGCCTACAAAAACGTCCGGTTTATCGCGCCACCGCCGGGGTTGCTTTCTCGGCCTGGGAGGCAGGTGCCGAGGCCGTTCGCCATATCGTCCAGACGAAACTTTGGCCTGCTAATTTGCGCATCCTCGATCCGTTGGAAGCATCTAATGCCGCGGGTATGGATGGTGGAACTACGCTCCTCATCATAGGCTTTGAATCGGGTGATGTACCGCAAGGAGAAAATATAAGGGCCGCTATCAACATTGCCCGTGAATTTAGTGGGGTGGTGGATGATCACGATGTCCACATTGACGACGGCGGTGGAGGTGCCACGGGTCGGAAGGGGGCTGTTGGTGCATGGCGCGACGCATTTATTGGTGTGAACGCTGGTCTCACCGCGGGTTTGGGATTGCTCTCAGATACGTTTGAAACGGCGATTACCTGGGATCGATGGCCCGCTTTTGATGGCGAAGTTCGAGAGCGTGTGGGTCAGGTGCTTCGGGAGACACTTGGTGACGAGGCTCAACTTTCTTGTCGGTTTACCCACGTCTACCCCGACGGTCCGGCTCCTTACTATTCGTTTAGTGGACCCGTTGAAATAGGTAGCGAAGTTGAACGCTGGCAAGTTATCAAGAACGCTGCTGTGGATGCAGTCATTGACGCAGGCGGTACGGTTACCCACCACCACGCGGTGGGGCGGATGCACCGAGATGGTTGGGAACGACAGCGACCAGAACTTTTTGGCGAGGTTCTTCGCGCGGCTAAGCATTCACTGGATCCCCACGGGGTACTGAATCCAGGTGTTCTCTTCGATTCCTAGTCCAATACGCGGCTTTCATCTGAGACAGGTCCGATGAGTTTTTCCCGTCTTGTCGTCGATCTGGATGCCGTCTCGGCGAATTATGGTCGATTTGTGAAAGCGTCAGTGGGGACGACTGGCGCTGTCGTGAAAGCAAATGCCTATGGGCTTGGGATGGAAGCGGTTGCGCGACGGCTAAAAGCGGAAGGTTGCGAACATTTTTTTGTGGCGACACCGGAAGAGGGTTTTGCGTTGCGGACGCTTATCAACGAAGACGCCATATACGTATTTTCAGGCCCTCCGGATGCAGATACAGCAACCGCCCTCGCGTCGGCGAACATTGTTCCTGTGCTTAATTCACGTGAACAAATTGGACTATGGATGCGCCAAAAAAGAGCGCCTGCAGCGCTGCATGTAGATACGGGAATGCAGAGGCTTGGTTTTGACCCTAATGAGCTCAAGCCGCGCATGCTGGAAGGCATCGAATTGGTACTTCTGATGAGCCACCTCGCATGCGCGGACCGGCCGCAACATCCACAAAACGAACGGCAGGCCGGTCTGTTCAGCCGTATCTGTGACGATTTTCCGGGGATAGAAACAAGCTTCGGCAATTCGGCCGGGACGCTAAACGGCACCCAATATCAAGGCGGGATAACGCGGCCTGGAATTGGTTTGTACGGTGGAAATCCATACCTCGATAAAGATAACGACTTTCATCATGCGGCTGTGTTTGAAGCACAGGTTATGCAACGGCGCCGCGTCAATGCGGGTGAATCGGTAGGTTACGGGGCAACGTTTCAAGCGACACGAAACATCGAAATTGCCATTGTCGGCGTTGGTTATGCCGATGGTGTATCACAGATTCTGTCTGGCAAAGGGCAGTTGGCCCACAAGGGCGCGCGCTTGCCAGTATTAGGTCAGATAAGTATGGATCTGACACACGTCGACGTGACTGAGGACCCCGATATTTGTGTTGGCGATTGGCTCGAAGTCTTCGGTGCCACGATCACGCTCGATGAGGTGGCGGAGATGACAGGGACGTCGGGTTACGAGATTCTTTCTCGTATAGGGTCACGTGTTTCGCGTGTATACGTGTAGTCTTTAATATTGCGTTTCGGAAAAGTTATTTAAGTGGGGGGATGAGATGGCATCGATCAACAAAAATGGCGTACTCGCTGGAAAAGTTGCGGTGGTTACAGGTGCTAGTCGGGGTATAGGAGAAGCGATCGCGATTCGGTTTGCGATGGAGGGCGCTCGAGTCGTCGTTTCGGCGCGTACGGTGGAGGAAGCTGACCACTTTCTACCGGGCACGATTAAAGCAACGGTGAAAAAGATTACCGACGCCGGCGGCGAGGCAATTGCGATTAAGTCCGATTTGGCGGTCGCTGAGGATAGAGAGAATCTCGTAGCGGAAACGCGAGAGCGTTTTGGAACCGTGGATATTCTTGTTAACAATGCGGCAGTGACATGGTTCGTTCCCGTCCACGATTTTTCGGAGAAGCGGTTTCGGACCATGATGGATGTTCAAGTTTGGGCACCGTTCGAGCTTGCTCAGGCGTGTTTACCTTCGATGCTAGAACAGGGTGGTGGGTGGATCCTGAATATTTCCTCGCACGCCGCTATTCACCCGCAAGCGCAGGCCCCTGGAGGACATGGCGGCACCGTCTATGGTATGTGCAAAGCCGCTCTAGAGAGGTTTACCACTGGGCTTGCGCAAGAAGTCTACGGTGCCGGCATTGGTGTCAACGTCATTTCTCCTGGACTTGTCGCGACCCCGGGTGTGGTGCACCACAAACTGATTAATGAGAACAATAAGGAGCGGGTAACGCCCGTGGAACATATGGCGGAAGCATGTTTGCGGTTGTGTTATGGAGACGCCAAGAGTCTGACCGGGCGAATCGATTATGCGGATCAAGTCATCGAAGAATTCTCGCTTGAACCCGCGGATCTGATCTAAACCGTAGAGTTGATCGAAACGCCGTATGTTTTTTGTAGCATCGATAATTCTTTCGGCGACGAGATTGCTCGATGACACCAACTTGGTGTTCGGCATTAAGAGAGCGTGTCAGCGCGTTTTCACGCACATGCACAATACAATAGGTTTGAAAGAGGGAGATTGAGAAACGTGAGCGAGCCCCTTCATAACGAACTGGCGCCAGATTCCATTGAGGCCCGCGATCTGCGGCACTTATTACATCCGAACACGAATTTAGGCGAGTTACAGCGTCAAGGTCCGACGGTACATTCCGAGGCGAAGGGCGTTTACCTCTGGGACAACCACGGCAAACAGTACTTGGAAGGAATGGCCGGCCTGTGGTGCACAGCGCTGGGGTACGGAGTTCAAGAACTAGCGGATGCCGCAAGTGAACAACTGAAAAAGTTGTCGTATTCGCAGCTTTTCGCAGGTAAGACCAACGAGCCGAGTGTTCTCCTGGCTGAAAAGTTGATGGAGATTGTTCCTATCGAAGGCGGACGCGTTTTTTTTGGGCTCACCGGGTCTGATGCGAACGACACTCAAATTAAGCTCATGTGGTACTACCACAATCTCATTGGGCGACCCGAAAAGAAGAAAATCATCTCGCGCTGGAGCGGATACCATGGCGTCACAGTGGCTAGCGGAAGTCTCACGGGCTTACCGCCTTTTCACAAAGCCTTTGATCTGCCGATTCAAGGCATTCTCCACACAGAATCTCCGCATTACTATCGGGAAGCCCACGAAGGAGAGACGGAGGACCAATTCACAACTCGATTAGCCAATAGCCTTAACGACCTCATCGAGGATGAAGGACCCGAAACGGTTGCAGCGTTTATCGCCGAACCGGTGTTGGGGGCAGGTGGCGTAATCGTGCCCCCGGATGGGTATTACGAAAAGATACAGGCGGTTCTCGAGCGTCATGGCGTACTGTTTATCGATGATGAAGTCATTTGTGGATTTGGTCGAACCGGCAACCCCTTCGGTTGCCAAACGATGGGCATCAAGCCTACGACCATGAGCGTGGCCAAAGCTCTTTCGTCAGCCTATCTACCGATCAGCGCCGTTATCGTTCCGGATTCGATGTACCAACCTTTTGTAGAGGCCAGTTCGGAGCTAGGTAATTTTGCTCACGGATTCACATATACAGGTCACCCTGTGTGTGCGGCGGTTGCATTGCGAAATCTCGAACTCATGGAAGAACGGCAGGTGTTCGCCCACGCCGCCAAGATGGGTGAAATATTCCAATCGCGACTCGAACAATACGATGAACATCCTTTGGTGGGAAATACCCGGGGCGCTGGCTTGATCGGTGCGGTTGAATTAGTTGCGGATCGGGAAACGGGCAAGAAGTTTGACGGGTCGCATGCGGTCGGCGCCTTTTGTATGAATCGCTGTTTGGAGCATGGACTCATTGTGCGTTCGCTGGGGGACACGATCGCGTTTTGTCCGCCGCTTATTATTGATGATGCGCAGATCGACGAGTTGTTCGGCAAATTCGAGCGAGCGCTCGCCGAAACCCTGGCTTATGTGAATGCGCTAGATTAAGGAAACTGTAAGCGAGGCTCTAACTGAGAACCGTTAGCTCGTTGGGGCCTTTGATATGGACCGGGCGGCCGCAAAATTCTTCAACGAGCATAGCATTCATGATGTCGGAATCTTGGGTATTAACCCACGTTCGGGTGTCGTCACCGGTTCGGCAAGCCAAATGCCCCACGGTGGGGTCATCTCCACTGAACATGACGGTATACGATTCTATGATCGCGTTGCCCACGAACTTCGCTAAGCATTGACGAGACGGAAGCGCGTCGATGTCGTCTTGAACGTTTTCTACAGTGAAGTCGTGGCTCGGAGCTTCACTGCCGTAAATACCGTGCGCGTGTTTATATAAATTTCCACCATTGGCGGTGATGAGCGCGCGAGCACCTTGTTTTTCACGTAAGAGCTCGACGGTCCGAGCAACGCTATGCATGACGTAGTTATTCAGTGGTCCGCCGCCAAAAGTCAAACCGCCGGTAACCGTCAGATCACTTTTTTCGTCTAAGCCATATTCCATGGCTGCAATCTGCACGGCTGATGGAAAACAACTGTAAAGATCGACGAAATCAAGTTCGTCGACGGTCATGTCGGTGAGTTCGAGGAGACGGCGACCGATCATTCGGATCCCCGGTGACGAATAAAAGTTGTCGCGTACCGATGCGGAAAAGTGATCGTGGCCGACGACTCCGGCATGCGGATAAACCCAGCGGTCTTTGGGTATACCCAGCGATTTTGCTTTGAATGCCGAACACATGATCAGCGCAGCGCCCATATTGACTGACATGTTGGCATTCATGAATTTGGTGTAGGGAAAACTAATGCGTCGATTGGTTTGTGAGGGAGTACGGATTTCCTCCGCTGTCATATTGTGCTGGACCCAGGCATTGGGATTGCGTTGGGCGACGTCGTTAAATCTGGACCACAACGCGGATACCCGTTGCGCATGTTGATCAATGGATTCCCCCCGGGCATGTCGAATTGCATTGTCGTACATCGGATATATCTGGATCGCACGCATGATTCCTTGAGCTCGCTCAAATTCATGGTGTTCGGGCTGCTGTTTCGCTCCAATCACGCGATCGTATTTACCCGGTGCGGGCGTTTCCGTGAGTGTGACGCCTGCTTTTCGTGCTTTTCCCGCGCTATTGCCGTTTTCTGCGCCAGTGATAACGGCAAGATCGAGGCCCTCGTGGAGAATTGCAGAGGCGGTTTCGTTGATGACGACTTGGTTTTGATTACCCCCAATTAAGGTACCGATGGATTCAGCCCCAACCGTTCCGATACGTTCGGCAAGCAGTTTTGCTGGGTTCTCGTAACCCCACATCCCACGAACTACTCGCACCGACTGCGCTTGAGCAAGTACGTTACCGACGCCCGTGTCTTTCTCGGCCAACAGGATGGCGGCCGTCATCATTTCTAGCGGTTCTTTGGCGTCCTCCAGTCCTTCAAGTCGATTTAGGACCTGTGCGGCGCCGACGAGTACCGGTGTTCTCGGGTTCAACGGCCGTCAGTCCGGCAAACCCAAGATGCGCTTCGCAATGATGTTGCGCTGAACTTCAGAACTTCCACCTTCAATGGAATTGGCTTTGGAACGCAGCCAGCCCCGAGTATTTGCTCGCTCGCTGGGTTCGAAACCATCGCCAGCCCAGCCCAGCCCCTTGGACCCCATGATGGACAAGACGAGGTCGCTCCTACGCATATTTTGCTCTGTTCCGTACACCTTGAAGAAGGAGGACAGGAATGTCGGTGCTTGATTATTGGCCGCTTCGTCGGCTGCGCGACGCATGGTTAGTTGGTAAGCGCGTTGATCCATGTTGTAAGTAAGCACGTCGGCGCGCAACGTCGGGTCACTGATTCGTCCGCCTATGCGGCCGGTGTACGACGCCGCGAATTCGTCGAGCGTGGCAGTCTTTTGGCGTGCTCCACCAACACCCCCGATGGAGCTTCGCTCGTATTGAAGTAAGCGTTTTCCAACGGTCCAACCCTGACCCGGCGCGCCAATAAGAAAGCGTTTCGGTACGCGAACGTCGTCAAAAAAAGTCTGACAAAACTCCGATGATCCGCTGATCAATTCAATCGGAGTAATGGAAACACCCGACGTTTCCATATCGAAGATAATGAACGAAATGCCTTCTTGCTTGGATGCATTTGGATCTGTGCGAACTAAACAAAAAATCCAGTCCGCTTGGTCGGCACCGGAAGTCCAGATTTTCGATCCGTTGATGATGTAGTCGTCACCATCTTCGACAGCTTTCGTCTGCAGACTCGCAAGATCCGAACCGGCGCCGGGTTCGCTGTAGCCCTGACACCACTTGATTTCACCGTTGACGATCCGTGGTAAATGCTCGAGGCATTGTTCGGGGGTGCCAAATTCAAGAATGGCAGGCCCGATCATGGTTAATCCATGACCGCCTAGGGGTGAACGTGCGTTGATGCGACGCATTTCATCCATGAGGATATGATTTTTTTCTTGGGTCAGACCTCCCCCTCCGTACTCTATCGGCCAAGTCGGCGCGGTCCAACCTTGCTCCGCCATTCGATCCAGCCAGAGTCTGGAATCGGGATTGACGTATTTGGCGCGTCGGCCGCCGCTAATGTATTCGCTCCCGGGTGTTGGGGTCCGCATACTTTCGGGACAGTTGTTCTCTAGCCAATCACGTGCCACTTCGCGAAAACCCATAATCTTGACGTTCCCCTTAAAACGCCGAACATTGTAACGCTGAAACAAGACCTGGCAGGGGGGCGTTTGCCAGCTCGGGTTGCAGTTGCGACACTCGAAGAATGTCGGAGAAACGGTGCCCCAGATGCTGACGGATTTCGACTTTGGTCTTGGAGAAACGATCGATATGCTGCGGGTTTCGATCCGCGACTTTTGTGAGCGAGAAATTGTTCCCATTGCTCAACGCGTTGATCAATTAAACGAATTTCCGCGTGGACTATGGCCCCTTCTGGGGGAGCTCGGAGTGCTCGGCATAACGGCCGAAGAAAAATATGGGGGAGCGGGTCTCGGTTATTTGGCGCATTGTGTGGTGATGGAGGAAATCAGCCGAGCATCGGGGGCGGTGGGCCTCTCATACGGCGCACATTCGAATTTGTGTATCAATCAGTTATGTCGATTTGGGACAGATGAGCAAAAGCAGAAGTTTCTACCAGATCTCATTTCAGGAACCGCGCTTGGGGCACTCGCAATGAGTGAGTCAGGGGCAGGCTCGGATGTCGTAAACATGCGTCTCAAAGCTGAGGATCGTGGTGATTATTACTTGCTCAATGGTAGCAAGATGTGGATTACCAATGGTCCGGACGCTGACGTCGTGATCGTTTACGCCACCCTGGACTCGACAGCGGGGGCCAAGGGAATAACGTCGTTTATCGTCGAGAAAGGTATGCCGGGCTACGAATCACTCCCGAAACTCGACAAACTAGGGATGCGTGGATCTGATACTTCTGAACTTGTTTTTAAGGATGTGCACGTTCCGAAGTCACTTGTCCTGGGAGTCGCTGGTGACGGAATTGGTGTGCTCATGAGCGGCTTGGATTACGAGCGCGTTGTTCTTGCGGCGGGCCCCGTCGGTATCATGCAAGCTTGTTTAGATGTTGTCCTTCCGTACATCCATGAACGTAGACAATTTGGGCAACCGATTGGAACGTTTCAACTGATGCAGGGAAAAATTGCGGATATGTACACCACGCTGAATGCCAGCCGGGCATATGTCTACGCTGTAGCCAAAGCATGCGATAACGACCGAACGACGCGATTCGACGCCGCCGGCTGCATCTTGTATGCCGCGGAAAAAGCAACTCAAGTCGCGCTGGACGCGATCCAGGCCCTGGGTGGCAATGGGTACAGTAATGAATATTCAACGGGTCGATTGTTGCGGGATGCGAAGTTGTATGAGATTGGCGCTGGAACTAGCGAGATTCGAAGGATGTTGATTGGTCGAGAGCTCTTCGACGCGTCAAACTAAACGTGGCTAACGTTGAGTTGAGGTAGGCTTGGTCGGCGCCCTGTTAGAAATTTGACCGTGAGCTTTTTGCATGAATGATTTGCGTGACGATGGTTAGAATTTGTCCAGGAATCGATTGGGCCAATCTTTGATGCGATACATTTCCACTCGTGGTGGCATGGACCCGGTGACGTTTCGGGATGCTGTGATCATTGGTCAAGCGCCGGACGGCGGATTACTTTTGCCCGAGGTTTTACCGGATTTGTCGTCCGATTTGGAGGGATGGCGAGAACTCGCATTTGAAGACCTAGCATTCGAAGTGTTGCGTGTTTTTGCCGACGATATTGATGACGCGGTTCTCAGAAAGATACTCAAAGACGCCTTCGAGACTTTTGCGAGTGAGGACACAATTCCCCTTGTCCAAGTAAATGGTCTTAACGTACTGGAGTTATTTCATGGGCCTACGCTTGCATTCAAAGACGTGGCGCTTCAGGTCCTTGGTGGGTTGTTCGAGCATATCTGGGGCGGACAATCAGCCAGTCTGAATATTTTAGGAGCGACGAGCGGAGATACTGGGAGCGCGGCAATAGCGAGTGTTCGTGGCCGACCCAATATTGATATTTTTGTGCTTTTCCCCGACGGTCGAACGAGTTTGATGCAAGAACTGCAAATGACGACGGTATTAGATGACAACGTTCACTGCCTAGGAATTGAGGGTACGTTCGACGACTGCCAAGGGCTCATGAAGAATATTTTCAGTGACTTGGCGTTTAAAGAAGAATACAGGCTAGGGGCGGTGAATTCGGTGAACTGGGCGCGCGTTGTGACGCAAGTCGTTTATTACATCTACGCGGCACTGAGGTTCAACGAGCCGGTATCTTTTAGTGTACCCACTGGTAATTTCGGTAACGTGTTTGCCGGTTATCTTGCGCGGTCGATGGGTGCTCCAATCGACCGATTGGTGCTGGCAACTAACGAAAACGATATTCTTGCGCGGTTCTTCGAAACCGGAGTGTATGCGCGTGGGGTAGTCCAACACACGCTGAGTCCGTCGATGGACATTCAGGTCGCGAGTAACTTCGAGCGATTCCTGTACTTGTATTTCAATCGAGATTCGGAGCGCTTAGTCGAGTTCCTGAAAACATTCTCTGAACAAGGCTCGGCCAAGGTTGACTACGTCGACTCGGTGGATCCACTTTTTTTGGCTACCAGCGTTGGCGAAAAAGAAACGGTGGAGACGATCAAATCAACCTACGCCGCTTACGACTACGTACTTGATCCGCACAGTGCTGTTGGTGTCGCTGCTGCGTCGCGATTCGAATTGACGAGTCCTGTGATTTCACTTGCCACCGCTCATCCGGCGAAGTTTCCCGATGCCGTGAATGAAGCCATCGGTAAGGACGTCGCCACCCACCCCAAGCTTGAGAGACTGATCTCGCAGGCCACCCGAAAGAGGGTATTGGCTGCTGACGAGAAATTGGTGAAAAATTATTTGGCCGAGAACGCCCGATAAGACGGAAGCGGATCGCCTGAGCTACGAGCCCTCGAGACGGGCGATTGCCCCCACGAGTGATGGTAAATCGCTGACGGTTGCGTGGGCCGGTACGCGGTCCGGTTTAGCGTCGAAATTGACCCAAATGGAATACATGCCCACACCATTCGCACCTTCGATGTCGTCAATTGGGTTGTCGCCAACGTGAACCGCGTCAGTGGGTGGAACCTCAGCACGACGCATCGCTTCTAAGAACATTTCGGGACTGGGCTTACTGGACCCAACGTCGGCTGCCGAAATCGCAAAGGAAAAATAAGAGTCCAGGCCGATCTTTTGAATGTCGGCATTTCCGTTGGTGAGCGCGGCCAGTTGGTAATGTTGCGAGAGGGAATTGAGCGTGTCTTGGGCGCCATCGTAAAAAGTAATTGTATTGCGCCAACGTATAAACACAGCAAACGCCTCATGTGCTACAGCGTCAGCTTCTGAGCGCTCTAATCCACACTGTTCGAACGCGCGACTCATCATGTGAATTCGCAACGCCGATAGGTCGTGCCGTATATCGGGGTGCTCTTCCAACGTTTGAGCACGAAGGGATGCAACGTTTTCGGCGTTCATGTAAGTGGCGTAATTTGGTACGCGGGGCTGTATCCAATCGCGTGTCTCTTTTTCCGCCCGTCGGATGACGCTGTCCACGTGCCAAAGCGTGTTATCCAAATCAAATGTCACCAATCGGATGGTCATTGGCCTTGTTCTTTTTTCTCGTGTGCCCGGGGATGAGAAACGTCATAAACCTTGGCGAGATGTTGGAAGTCCAGATGCGTATAGATTTGGGTTGTCGAAATGTCCGAATGGCCTAAAAGTTCTTGGACCGCGCGTAAGTCACCGCTTGACTCAAGCAAGTGGCTGGCAAAGCTGTGCCGCAACAGATGCGGATGGATCGAATCAACCCCTAGGGCCTTCATTCCTGCGCGTTTGACTCGAAGTTGAACTGTCCGGGGGCTGATGCGCCGATCGCCGCGGCCGATGAAAACCGGGTCCTCTGGGTTTCGATCGGCTCGGGTGGCCAACCATGTTTTTAACGCCGTAACAGTGTGGGAGCCGAGGGGTACGATTCGAGTCTTTCGCCCTTTCCCTAAAACCCGGGCGTTGCCGTTGGCGAGATCTAGGTCCTTGATATCAAGTCCTACGAGCTCGGCGAGCCGAATACCGCTACCGTATAGTAATTCGAGTAGTGCGCGGTCTCTCTTCTCGATGGGTGTCGCAACTTTTCCGACGAGCAGTTGGGCGGTCTGATCAGTATCGAGGACTCGCGGAAGTTTTCTGGCGATTTTCGGTGCCTTGACGCCCATGGCAGGATTGTTGGCTAGGAGACCCTTTCGCACTAAATACACGAAGAAAGAGTGCAGACACGATAGCGCCCGCCTGATCGATCGGGGAGATAGGCCTCTGCGATTTAACCGAGCGATGTGGTGCTTAATATCGGCAGATGTGATGGCATCGACGGATGGTGAGCTATTGGATAGAAAAAAAAGTTTTAGGTCACGGGAGTACGCGGCGAGAGTATGGGGGGAAAGACGGCGTTCAACTGCAAGGTGTCTAAAATAATCTTCCAATAGCAGGCCATTGTCCGATGCCATGCCAACCTCTATTACATCACTCGATGTAGGGTGCGACTCAACACATCGCTGATATATTCAAGAAACAAAGTTCCCTTCTCAGGCACGAAACGTTGGGGGTCGTTAGAACCAATCGCGAGAATTGCGTCAAGGCCGGAGCGTCGCATGGGAACGAGTGCGACGGAACCTGCCTCAGATAAACCAGACTCCGGGAAAAGGGTTTCATATTCTCCCGGTCGATAAATTCCGCAAACGGGTTCGGGTTGTTTGAACAAGCGTGGAACGGGCGGCTCATCGTTCGCAGCGACTCCGATGATGTGTTGGTAGTCCGCGGACGCTTGCCAGTCGAGCACGTAACAAAGCCCGTGATTCGCTTCGAAACCTTCGATCAACCTTGTTGCTAGAACATCGTCGAGGCTCTGGAGATCGACAGTATCCATTAGTGACAACGTCAATGTACGTGTCTTAAGGAAAACGTCGTCGTTAATACCTGCATTATCGACGAGTTCATTTAAACGTTTCCTCAAGTCAATATTTCGCTCTCTCAACATCGATACTTGACGTTCGACCAGTGATGTTGCCGACCCTGATTCGTGAGGTAACTCGAGTTTTGAAATTATTTCGGGGTGTCGCTCAAAAAACTCACGCTCACTTTCCAGGTAGGCGACTACTGCGTCATCGTCAATCGTAGGGCCATCGGAGGTTACCGTCATGTACTCAGTTCGCCGTCGTATACCCAAGTAGCTGGACCGGTCATTTCGACGCTTGAACTTTCACCTTTCCACATGATGCGTACTTTACCTCCTGGCAAAGATACTTTGACCCGATCGTCCAGTTTTCCAAGTAGGTGCCCCGCAACAACTCCGGCACAGGCTCCTGTACCGCAAGCGAGTGTTTCGCCGACGCCGCGTTCGATGACGCGGAGGCGCACAAATTGGCGATCCACAATTTGCATAAACCCTACGTTGACGCCCTCCGGGAATCGGGATTCGGTTTGTAGAATGCGTGCCCACTCGGTGACGGGCGCATCGTTGATGTTGGCGACTATAACCACTGCGTGGGGGTTTCCCATCGACAACGGAACAACCTCGATTTCTTGCGATCCGACGTCAAAGGTGTATTCAATGGCTGGTTCGTCAGTGATGAACGGAATTGAGGACGGTTTGGTACACGGGATACCCATGTTCACTCGAACCGTACTGGTATTTGGACCGTCTGCAACGTCGGAGAGGATCGATGTATCAACGATCCCACCGGGTGCATCCATTCGCAGTGTCTTCTTGATCGTCAGTCCCGCGTGAATCACATATTTAGCGATACAACGAGCGCCGTTGCCGCACTGCTTAGCTTCAGTGCCATCGACATTAAAGATTTGGTAGCGGAAGTCTGTTTCGGGATTTGAAGGCGGGTGAACGACTAGAAGTTGATCGAAACCGATCCCAGTCCTGCGATCTCCCCACGTCCGAATTAAATCTGACGTCAGATTAAAATTCTGGGTAACAAGTTCAAGGATTAGAAAGTCGTTTCCTAATCCATGCATTTTCGTAAATTTAAGTTGCATGACGCAATTCCAAGCCAATCACCAGACCCTTTCGTGGCGTAGCAGATCGTCGATGGATTCTCTGTCGCGGACGAGCCACATATCGTTGTCGCGAATCATGACCTCGGCTGATCGTGTCCGCGTATTGTAGTTTGAGGATTGAACGAAGCCGTAGGCTCCTGTCGAAAGTATTGCCAACAAAGAATCCTCGGACAAGTCGAGATCGCGCTGCAATGCTAGGAAGTCGCCAGACTCGCAAATCGGGCCTACGATGTCCCACCGACAGCTGTCTTGGACGTCACTGCCGACTGATACGACTCGGTGGTACGCCTGATAAAGAGCGGGTCGAATGAGGTCATTCATCGCAGCGTCCACCACAGCATAATTAGGTTGACCCTCGACGCGTGAGGGTTTGAGGTACTCCACTCGAGTCAATAGCAAGCCAGCCTCTGCGACTAGATAACGACCGGGTTCAATCAGCAATTCGACGTCGAGGTCTTTCAGTGGTTCGGATATAGCTGCTGCGTAGCTTGTGACATCAAGTTCTTCTTCATCGGCGTACCGAATGCCGAGCCCACCACCTAAATCGAGCTGGGCGACTTCAATTCCTTCGTCGGACAACTGATGCGTGAGCTTGATTAGGTGTTCCAGCGCCTCGACGAAAGGTGCCGTCTGATTGATTTGAGAGCCAATATGGCAGCCTAGCCCCAAGAATTCTAAGTTCTGCGATTTGTGCGCATGGCGGCACATTTCGATCGCCTCCGTCTCAGCAACGCCAAACTTATTTTTCCTCAATCCCGTCGATATATACGGATGTGTATCGGCGTCCACATCGGGATTGAGTCGGACAGACACGGGCGCTCTTTTGCCGAGGAGATTGGCTCGGGCGTCAATCCTTTTTAGTTCCGCGGTGCTTTCCATATTGAAGCACCCAATCCCTGCTTTAAGAGCGAAGTCGATTTCGACCACGCTTTTGCCGACGCCGGAAAAAATTGCCAGCGATAGCGGAATGCCGACCACCATAAGGCGCTCCAATTCACCTCCTGACACGACGTCAAAATTTGCACCTAACTTGCTCAATTGATGGAGTATTGAGAGGTTGCTATTCGCTTTTACGGAATAACAGATGCGGTGTCGGGTCTCCGCGAGGGCTTGCTCAAGATCTCGGTATCGATCTTCGATATCGTTCCAACTGTAGACATAGGTTGGGGTACCAAAGCGGTCGGCGATATGGTCCAGCCGCACGCTGTCTAAAGATAGAATCCCATCCGTTCGGTCAAGGGGCATAACTATTCCGTGACCACGGTCTCGTCGGGTAGGATCAGCGGACCCTTTTGGCCACAAGTCGCGACCAGAAGCCAGACCGCGGCGATCAGGAAAAGGCGCATTTCAAACGTCCCGTAACAAAAAGGCGCGGAAGTATAGGCACAGCGGCATTGCGTGGCGAATCCGGTTGCAAGAGGTCAGAGTCTTTTTCTGGCGGTTTGGATGGCGCTCCTTACGGTCTCAGGGGCTGTACCGCCAAGGTGTTTGCGTGCGGCTACCGATCCTTCCAAAGTCAGGGAATCGAAAACGTCTGCGTCGATAACGTCGGAAAACTGCTGAAGTTGTGTAAGTTCGATTTCATGAATAGCGAGTCCCTTTTCCAACGCCTCGGCAACTACGTGCCCGACAATCGCGTGAGCGTCCCTGAAAGGGACGCCTTTTCGGACAAGGTAATCCGCTAAATCCGTTGCCGTCGCAAAACCTTTTTCGGCGAACGAGCGCATGTTGTCGACCCTAGGCGACATCGTTGCGATGATTTCGCCAATGGCGAAGAGGCAATCTTGAAGGGTATCGGCCGTATCAAAAAGAGCTTCTTTGTCTTCTTGGTTATCTCTGTTATATGCCAAGGGTTGGCTTTTCGTTAATACCAGTAAGCTGGACAGATTGCCGAAGACTCTTCCGGTTTTACCGCGTATGAGTTCGGGGACGTCCGGATTCTTTTTCTGCGGCATGATGCTCGAACCCGTACAAAAACTGTCGGGTAACTCAATGAAATCAAATGCGGGTGAATTCCACGCGACGAGTTCTTCACACCAGCGTGACAGGTGTGACAACGTCATACTTGCGATTGCAGCAAATTCTATTGCGAAATCGCGGTCACTCACTGCGTCAAGCGAGTTCAGTGCGAGACCCTCAAATCCCAACTTCTTGGCGGTAAATTCGCGGTCAATGGGAAAACTAGTTCCTGCTAAAGCAGCACTGCCAAGGGGCGAGATATTGACTCGGTGACGACATTCCAAGAATCGCTCTCTATCCCGATACAACATTTCGAACCAAGCCAATAAGTGGTGACCAAAGGTGATTGGTTGGGCAACCTGCAGGTGCGTGAATCCAGGCATGATAGTGCCCACATGACCCTCAGCCTTATCCAACAGATGCCCCAGGATGACGGTTTGTTTGATGGTGATCTGATCGATTTGATCACGTGTCCAAAGACGCATATCGGTCGCGATTTGATCGTTGCGCGAACGGCCGGTATGAAGCTTTTTCCCTGGCTCGCCGATAAGGTCGACCAGGCGCGCTTCAATGTTCATGTGGACATCTTCGAGCACGATCGACCATTCGAAAACGCCGCCGTCAATTTCCTCGCGAATTTTGTTCAACCCGTCAGTAATAGCAGAACATTCTGAATCAGTTAGAACTCCAATCTGAGACAGCATCTCTGCATGAGCTATCGAGCCCAGAATGTCGTACTCGTATAACCGATGGTCGAAATCGACGGATGCCGAAAAACGTTCTACGAATTTATTGGTGGGTTCGGAAAAACGCCCGCCCCATGGTTTGGAAGGAATTTTGGCCATTGCACAAAGCGGGGCTAAGAAGAAACGAGATTATAACAACGTCCGACGAGCTAAGGTTTTTTCTATCCGTCAACAAATTTGGCGGGTAGACGGGATCAAACTCGTGTCCATTGCACATACGCGATATTTTTTCGGTCATCGCGTTCTTAAGCACTTCGCAACCATGTGCGGTCGTTGTATCGTCGAGTAATTATGCGATCCTGGTTAGCTGCAATTTCTTTCGCGTGAATGCGCCGAGTGATCAATCAATGCGGCTGAATGCATACTGGCAGGCTCTATGAAGAAGATTCGTATCGCAACAAGAAAAAGTGAGCTCGCTCTATGGCAGGCGAGGCACGTTGGATCGCTGTTATCGCAGGGCGATAACGAGCTAGACGTCGAAATCGTGGGTTACACCACCGAGGGTGATATTCGCCAGCACGAACCGCTTGATGACGTTGGCGGCAAAGGTCTTTTTACCCAAGAACTAGAACGAGCGTTGTTTGAACAGCAGGTCGATTTGGCGGTTCATAGCATGAAGGATGTTCCGGCGATTCTCAGCGAATCGTTCGATGTTGTGGTAGCGGGCGAACGGGCGGACGTTCGTGACGCGTTAGTTGGTGCGGATAGCTTCTTAGTACTACCTAAAGGAAGTCGGGTCGGGTCATCAAGCGGACGGCGGGCCGCACAATTGGCGAGACAGAATCGGGATTTGCATGTTGTTCCTATACGCGGAAACGTCGGGACTCGGCTGGCAAAGCTCCGGCGTGGTGAATTCGACGCTCTAATACTTGCATGTGCGGGACTCGACCGCCTCGGTCTGGCCGCTGAGGTGGGACAGCGTTTGGATGTCGACTTTTGCGTACCCGCTGCTGGGCAGGGAGCCTTGGCCGTTGAGTTTTTGAGCGGACGTGAAGACATCGCGACAGTCGCTGCTTCGTTGCGCATCGATCGTGTCGCGACCGCGGTCGAAACTGAAAGACTAGTGGTTAAACGACTTGGCGCGGATTGCACCATGCCGTTAGGCGTCTATTGTCATCAACTGGACTCGGGCTACCACCTGACAGCTGTGCTTCTGACCGCGACAGGTGACAGGTGTTTGCGCGTCGAGAAAAGAGGCGAAGATGGCGGCGATTTGGCCGAAGACGTTGCGGAAACGTTGCTAGCTATGGGAGCGCGGGAGTTGATTGACAACGTATGACTTGCGTTTGGATCACCCGTTCTGAGCCTGGCGCGTCCCGCTTGGAGGGAGTGTTAACGGGGGCAGGGTTTCAATCGATAAAGGCTCCTGTCCTGACTACCGAGATGGTGAAAGAACCAGCGCCTTCCGGCGTCTTCGATGTCACTGTGTTTGTATCGGAGCATGCCGTGAAACACGCGTTACGACGAAATTGGCGTTCGGTGGGTCCCGTACTAGCGGTTGGTGAGGCGACTGCTGACGCCCTTCGATCAAAGGAGCTTGAGATACTGCAGGCCGCACGCGCCTCTTCGGAGGGGATTTTGGAGTTGCTCGAGGANCAANATCCNAATGCANGCAGCGTACTTATAGTGGCAGGTGCGGATGGNCGCACGGACTTGGCCAAGTGGCTTACGGGTAAAGGGATTCGCGTGTCTACATGGATCACGTATCGGCGCGTTATGCTCGAGCCGATCGTNGACTTGGGNGCATGCGATGTNGTNGTCGCTTCNAGTGCCGATGCGCTCTCAAGAATCGCTGAACTGTGTTTCGCGCACTCAAGTTTTGACATGGGTCAATTGCCAGTCTTGGTNCCGTCGAATCGCGCAGCTAAAGTTGCTGCCTCATTTGGTTTCAAGAATATTGTGAACAGCAATGGTGCTGACCCACGCTCAGTTGTCGCGACGCTTAACCGCTTATAAATCGTGTAGTCGACCGGGAGCTATCGCCCGCCTTTCATGGACGAAAAGAACTCTTCGTTAGTCTTTGTGTCTTTTAGCTTATCCGCCATAAACTCGATTGCCGCGATATCGTCCATATCGTGTAGTAGTTTTCGTAGTATCCAAACACGTTGGAGCTCTTCTTCGCTCATGAGAAGTTCTTCTCGGCGCGTTCCCGAGCGTCGAATGTTGATGGCGGGATAAACGCGTTTTTCNGCGATCTTCCGTTCGAGGTGAAGCTCCATGTTNCCAGTGCCTTTGAATTCTTCGTAGATGACCTCGTCCATCTTTGACCCAGTCTCCACAATCGCTGTCGCAATAATGGTGAGGCTCCCTCCCTCTTCGATGTTCCGTGCGGCACCATAAAATCTCTTCGGCCGCTCCAGCGCATGTGCNTCGACACCCCCNGTAAGNACCTTGCCNGAGGAAGGCACAATCGTATTGTAGGCGCGGGCAAGTCGAGTAATCGAATCGAGTAGGATCACAACGTTTTTCTTGTGNTCGACCAGNCGTTTGGCTTTTTCGATNACCATTTCAGCGACTTGGACATGGCGAGATGGCGGCTCGTCGAAGGTGCTCGCGACGACCTCGCCCTGCACTAGTCGTTGCATTTCCGTCACTTCTTCGGGCCGTTCGTCGATCAAAAGCACAATCATGATGGCGTCGGGATCGTTGGATGTGATCGACTGTGCGATCGCCTGAAGCATAAGAGTTTTCCCTGCTTTTGGCGGCGAAACGATAAGCGCTCGCTGTCCTTTACCTATCGGCGCGATTAGATCGACGATCCGCCCAGACAGATCTTCCGTACTGCCATTACCGCGTTCGAGGTCATAACGCTCATCGGGGAAGAGGGGTGTTAAATTCTCAAAAAGGATCTGATGCTTCTTGGCATTGGGCTCGGTGAGATTTATTTCGTCAACTTTGAGGAGAGCGAAGTATCGTTCGCCATCTTTAGGTGGCCGTATCTTTCCCGAAATACTATCGCCAGTGCGCAAATTGAAACGCCGGATCTGGCTGTGCGAAACGTAGATGTCGTCCGGACCTGCCAAATAGCTCGTGTCGTGGGAGCGCAGAAAACCGAAACCATCGGACAGTATTTCGAGNGTCCCNTTGCCATANATGTCAACGCCACTTTTCGCTTGTTTTCGCAATATTGCGGCGATGACTTCCTGTTTTCGAGACCGAGCCANATTTTCAAGACCCATTTCATGGGCCATTTCGACGAGCTCGGCGACNGGTTTTCTTTTCAAGTCTGTTAGGTTCATTTCATGTTATTCGTCGGTGGTGGGTTTCACGTATTCAGAGGTACGCATGCCTCCTCTCCCGGTCGGTAGCAAACGCTTGCTGATGCCAGTGGCACCGGAAAGAAAGGGAGAGAGCCAACGACCGAATTAGCCGTCAGCACCAGAATGTACCATCGCGTTGACGCCGTCGTCTAGCGTTTTTGTACGGCTTATCCCGTTTCGATCGCGCCTCTATAAGACCCTATTCCGGTCCGCAAGGCGGCTAGGATCGGGGATTAACTGACTCGATTTGCGATCGATCTAGATGTTGCTGTCGAGAAACGCCGCAAGTTGTGATTTCGATAGCGCGCCAACTTTGGTCGCNTCGACTTGGCCGTCGCGAAANAGCATCAAGGTCGGAATCCCGCGTATGCCGTATTTAGGAGGGGTCCCCTCGTTGGAATCTATATCAATCTTGCAGACTTTGAGCTTTTCAGAGTACTCACCGGCTATCTCTTCGAGAATCGGAGCGATCATTTTGCAGGGACCGCACCACTCGGCCCAATAGTCAACCAGAACAGGCCCATCTGCCTCGAGCACATCGGCGTCCCAGCTGGAGTCAGTGACGTGGTGTATGTTGTCGCTCATCTAATCCTCCGTGTCTTGTGGCGCTTAATATAGCATTTGCGAAGATGTTAAAGAACGCAATATCGAAGAGAGGCGCTGAACCAAAGGCAATTACTTGGTTGTNCGGATCGTGACTAATATCGATTCTCTCGGAGGAAGGTTTCGAGCTGCGTCTAATAAAGCGCTGAAATACAGCAACGCTGCTGAGACAATGNNGCGAATCGAATGACAAAGTGAGTGACTTGATGACAGCGCGTTATCCGAAAANCCGTATGCGCCGAAATCGCTCAAGCGATTTTATCCGGCGTTTGGTACGCGAGAATGAGCTGTCCACTAACGACCTCATATACCCCATGTTCGTTGTCGAGGGCACCGGAACGCGTGAACCCGTTGAGTCGATGCCAGGCATTGAGCGACTGAGTCTCGACGAACTGGCGGCTGAAGCAAAGTTATTGGTCGAGTACGGCGTACCTGCGATCGCGTTGTTCCCAAAAATCGAGCCTCGCTTAAAGGATCTCGATGGTAGCGAAGCGACGAATCCCGAGGGCCTTATCCCGAGGGCAATCGCCACTGTCAAAGAATCGTGTCCTGGTTTAGGGGTAATCACCGATGCGGCACTGGACCCCTATACTTCCCATGGCCAAGACGGATTATTGGATGACGCAGGCTACGTCGTTAACGATCCGACCATCGACGTACTGGTCGAACAAGCAACAATCTGTGCAGCGGCGGGTGCCGACGTTATTGCGCCCTCAGATATGATGGATGGGCGAATCGGCGCAATTCGAGAACAGCTCGAAGTTGATGGCTTCGTAAATACCAAGATCATGGCGTATTCGGCAAAGTACGCGTCCGCGTACTACGGTCCGTTTCGTGACGCGGTTGGATCTGCCTCAAGCCTCGGACGAGGCGACAAAATGAACTACCAAATGGATCCAGCCAATAGCGATGAAGCGCTTCGAGAAATCGAGCTCGACCTAGAAGAGGGTGCGGACATGGTGATGGTGAAACCGGGGATGCCNTACCTCGATGTGGTCCAGCGAGTGAAAGAGAGATTCAAGGTACCAACGTTTGTTTATCAGGTAAGCGGTGAATACTCGATGCATATGGCTGCAATCGCCAACGGGTGGTTGGAGGAGAAAGTGATTCTGGAGTCTCTGGTTTCTTGTAAACGGGCTGGCGCCAACGGAGTCCTAACGTATTTTGGAAAGCACGTAGCAGAGATGCTGGCATCGGTATAAGTCCTCTCAGGCTTTGGCGGAACAAGGCTGAGAACGAGTGTTTTGTTTNTCGGNTCCGACGTTACCNATCTTCTTGGAAATGACCGCGATGAAAAAGTCGGTTCTCGCCGCANTCTTGCTGGCACTTCTTGTCTTCATCGTAGTTTTCGACGTAACGGAATACTTAACGCTTACCTACTTTCAAACTGTGAGGACGGAGTTGAGCTTGGCGGTTGAAGCGGCCCCTTGGACTTTTNGTGCGNGCTTTTTTCTCGTCTACGTTGTGGTNGCGGCGCTTTCGATACCGGGTGCGACGGTCATGACGCTCGCGGCAGGCGCGCTGTTTGGATTTCAATGGGGACTATTTCTGGTTTCGTTTGCAAGCTCAATCGGAGCGACGATCGCTTTTTTGATCGCCCGATTTTTCTTGGGCAATTGGGTCCAAAAACGATTCGAGGAACAACTGGTTCGTGTAAATGAAGGTATTGAACGCGAGGGTAACTATTATTTGTTTGGCTTGCGCATGGTGCCGCTGGTTCCCTTTTTTGCCGTAAATAGCGTCATGGGACTAACCAGGATGCGATTAATTCCGTTCTATCTTGTTAGCCAGCTTGGTATGTTGGCCGGCACAGCGGTGTATGTGTTTGCAGGATCCAGTATCGGAAATCTGAATTCGGTTNCGGANATTCTCAATCCAGGTCTTGTCACGGCTTTCGCATTGGTTGGAATATTTCCTTTTGGTGCCAGGAAGTTCCTGAATTGGCTCCGCAGTAAAAGAACGTCACGTTGAGACGCTACGATCATAATTTGGTCGTGGTTGGGGCGGGTTCCGCTGGGCTCGTGGCGGCGCTNGTGGCGTCTACGGCACGTGCTCGAGTGGTCCTTGTCGAGCGTCACAAGATGGGTGGCGATTGCCTTCATACTGGCTGTGTGCCCTCGAAAGCTTTGATTGCTTCGGCCAAGACCGTGCAACAACTCAATGAGGCGACAAACTACGGCTTGCGTGGCGTGCAAGGCGATGTCGATTTCGAAGCGGTGATGGCCAGGGTGCACCGTATCATCGCCACCATCGCTCCGAAGGACTCGATCGCGCGATATGAGGCGCTGGGAGTCACCTGCGTTCAGGGTCACGCGGAAATTCGCGATCCACACTGCGTGTCGGTAGATGGCGTCNCTTACAAAACGAAAAACATCCTGATAGCGAGTGGTGCTGAACCGGTGGTTCTTCCAATACCAGGACTCGACGACGACGAATGTCTTACTTCATCCAATCTTTGGTCGATACAAGAACTACCTGGGCGGTTGATCGTCGTAGGGGGCGGGCCCATCGGGTGTGAGCTCGCTCAGGCCTTTAATCGTCTAGGCAGCGACGTGACCCTTGTTGAAAACGAGGACCGACTACTTCCTCGCGAGGATGAAGAAGTTGGAACCATGATGAGGGATATTTTTCGGCGTGAGGGCGTANGAGTTTTGACGGGATATCGGCCTGATCGATGTTTCAAAAAACGCCTTTCAGTTACTGGGCCAACTTCGGCGGAGAAATTGGATTTTGATCGTATTCTGATAGCCGTGGGACGCAGGCCGCGAACGACCGGGATGGGTATTGAAAAATTAGGAATAAAAACCGAAGCGAANGGAACCCTGACGGTGGATCGCTATTTACGTACGACGGTCAATTCGATCTACGCGGCGGGCGATGTCGTGGGGCCCTATCAGTTCACGCATATGGCGGGGCATCAGGCCTGGATTGCTACAGCTAACGCCTTGGCGAGACCCTTTTGGCGGTACGCCCTGGACGAATCAGTCGTGCCCTGGGCAACGTATACAGATCCGGAGGTCGCGCGCGTAGGACTATCCGAAGAGCGNGCGCGGGCCNTCGGACACGATGTCGTTGTGACTCACTATGGATTGGACGACGTTGATCGCGCCCAGACTGAGGGACGAACGGAAGGGTTCGTGAAGCTTGTCACCGCGCGTGGCAATGATCGCTTACTTGGGGCACTCGTAGTCGGCTCCGAGGCAGGCGAAATCATCAGCGAATACGTAACGGCGATGTCCCATGGACTGGGGTTAAGGAAAATCTTGTCGACGGTACACGTCTACCCGACGCGGATGGATGCTGCACGATTGGCGGCGGGCACGTGGCGCCGTAACAATGTTTCCGAAAGATTGTTGGGTCTTTCGCAGCGTCTGAACGATTACATGCGGTTATGAGAATCCGGTCTTATCGCCGAGACCGATAATCGCCCTGCAACGTTCGAGAGCTAGGTCAACGTTCTCAAAACTGNCCAACAGACGACNGACAGCCAAGGCGCCGTAAAGCGTTTCGAGTGTCTCAACGGCCAGCATATCGGCGCGTTTTTGGCCGTGTCCGAATTCAACGAGTGTNGAACTCAGGCGAGAGATCCAAACGCCGAATTGTGTCCCTATTCTGGATTTAAAATCTTCAGCAACGGAACTTTGTGCGATTACAGCGAGTAAGCAGCTTCTCCGACCGCTATTCGTGTACGCTGCGAATCCCTTGAGTACTTGCGTGATACGGTCAGCTGCCTGGTCGTTCGTGTCGAGAAAGCAAAACACTCGACGCTCTAATTCAACGATTGTGGCAAGCACGGCAGTTTCCAGCATCTCGCTCTTGCCACCAGGAAAGTGGTGGTAAAGGCTAGCTTTCTGCAGGCCGGTGACTTGCGACACTAGGGCCATGGTCGTTCCCTCNTAACCGCATGATCTGAATACGTCGCAAAGGTGTTCGACGATATCTTGGCGTCCTAGAGTTGAGCGTGGCATTGAAAACCTCGANCAGAACGAACGTTCGGTAGTTTACCGAATGAAAGCCAACCGGCCTAGTAGGAGACAATGCTCAACTCTAGTTAACGCTGGAGCTTGAATTTATTCGGTCGATCAGATTGACTAGGCCGACGAACCAGGAAATATGGATCCTTTGCGATGAAATTCGGTATTTTTTATGAGCATCAGTTGCCCCGGCCCTGGAAAGAAGGAGATGAACAGAAACTTTTTAACGACGCGTTAGAACAAGTTGAAGTAGCCGACCGATTGGGTATCGATTANGCCTGGGAGGTGGAACATCACTTTCTGGAAGAATACTCGCATTCGTCTGCTCCGGAAGTCTTCTTAGCGGCGTGCTCACAGCGAACAAAAAACATTCGTTTAGGTCAGGGAATTCGCCAAGTAATCCCTCAATACAATCATCCGGCCCGCACCGCAGAAGTCGTTGCCACTCTCGATTTAGTGTCGAATGGTCGCCTCGATTTTGGTACGGGGGAGTCCTCGGCNGAGTTAGAACTTGGCGGATTCAAAATCCCGGTTGCGGAGAAACGCAAGATTTACCTTGAGTCGCTAGAACAGGTTTGCAACATGCTTGCGATGGACCCTTATCCTGGATACCAAGGTCAGTACTTCGATATGCCTTGCCGGAACGTGGTGCCAAAACCGGCGCAACGCCCGCACCCACCACTTTGGGTGGCTTGTTCCCAACGCGAAACGATTCGGATGGCGGCTCGACTTGGTATCGGTGCACTGACGTTTGCCTTCGTNGACCCGATGGAGGCNCAAGAATGGGTCGATGAGTATTACGGTATTTTGAAGTCGGATGAGTGCATCCCAATTGGGCATGCCGTAAATCCCAATATTTGCATGGTTTCCAGTTTTTCTTGCCATCATGATCGTGAAATTGCGATTCAACGTGGTTTGGATGGGTTTGAATTCTTCGGNTTTGCGTTGGGTAGCCTATACGCGTTTGGNGAACACAAGCCAGGTAGAACCGATCTCTGGAAGCAATTTGAGGAAGTGAAGAAGGCGCGTGGGGACTTGGCGGAAATGGATATGACTCAAGCGCTTGCGGGCAGCCGAGGCGGTATCGGAACCCCAGACGATCTTCGNGAACACTTACTGAAGTTTGAGAAATGCGGCGTTGACCAAGTCACGTTCATTCAACAAGCCGGCCGTAATCAGCACGAACATATTTGCGAAGCGCTAGAGATTTTTGCCGCAGAAGTCATGCCTGAATTCAAGGAACGCGAGGCGGCGCGCGAGCAACAAAAACTGGAAGAACTAGCGCCTTATATTGANGCGGCGTTAGCGAGAAAGAANGGCTTGCAAGAGCTTGCTGATGAGGAAATCCCGACCTTNATGTCGTTGGGACGNAAGGTTTCGGAAGAGTCCAAGGACGAAAAGTCCATATACGAGCGCCCAGCAGCGGGATAGCGTCGAGACACGCCATTNGCGTTANCGGTTGTATGATCCGATTGGGGGTCAGGGCNCCNTACTATGCTCAAGGCGCTCTTCGATTTCGAGCCAGGATNGCTCNAACGCTNCGAGTTTTTTCTTTAGTTGCCCGTGTTCTTCCGATAGTGCTTTGATATTGGCTGTGCTTTCGGATGTATAGGTTGCCGAGTTAGCGAGGCGTTCCGTCAGTTGATTTAGCCGGGATTGGAGTTGCGTCATATCCACCTCCAGCTGATCCCTGCTTTGACGCAATGATTGCGTGTGGACTCTCGCGTCTGCTTTTGACCGGCGCCTCTCTTGCGCAGAATCTGCAACAGGGATACTCCGTCTTGCAGATTTGCTTTTCGTTAATTCGGCATATGCATCCAGATCGTCATCATAATTTGCCACTGTACCCTTCGCGACGAGCCAAAACGAGTCGACCGTATGCCGCAACAGATGGCGATCGTGGGACACCAGCAGTAGAGCTCCCTCGTACTCCTGAAGCGCGAGCGTGAGCGCTTGTCGCATTTCGACATCTAGGTGATTGGTTGGTTCATCGAGAAGTAGGATTGCCGGTTTTTGGGTCGCAATCAGTGCCAAGACTAAGCGGGCCTTTTCGCCGCCGCTGAAGGTTTTCACGGATCGATGGATGTCATCGCCTGAAAATCCCCAGCCACCGAGGTAATTTCGAGCGTTTTGATCNAGCATCGGTTCGATCTCACCGAGTTTTTCCATTGGCGTTGCGTCGGGTTCAAGACGTTCTAGTTGTTGCTGAGTGAAATATCCGATGGACGCGTGCTTTCCACGTGCGATTCGCCCGTCCATAGGGCTCAATTCCCCAGCTAAGCCGCGTAACAGCGTGGTCTTACCGGCGCCGTTGATGCCCAGAATTCCGATACGATCTTTGGGGTAAAGGCGGAGCGTGAGATTACTCAGAATCGGCATTTGATCGTAACCAATCGTTGAATCGTCAACGACAACTAAGGGGTTAGAAGTCTTTTCGGGATTGGTGAACGAAAATTGGTAAGGCGACTCACTATGCAACAAGGCAATCGAAGGCATTCGATCAAGAGCGCGTAGACGACTTTGCACCTGTTTGGCCTTACTAGCTTTCGCTCGGAATCGATCGACGAAACGCTGGATTCGTGCACGTTCGGTTTCTTGTTTTCGATGCAAACTTGCTTGTTGTTCGAGTTCGGCGTTTCGTTGAAGTTCGAACGAAGCGTAGTTCCCCGCGTAAGTTTTAGCGGAGGTGTCGTGCAGATGGACTATTTCATTGACGGTTCCATCAAGAAAGTCGCGATCGTGGGCAATTGTCAGCAATGTTCCACGGTACCGTCCGAGCCATCTTTCCAGCCAAAGGGTTGCGTCGAGGTCAAGGTGGTTGGTGGGTTCATCCAGGAGAAGAAGTTCTGAGGGGCTCATGAGTGTTTGNGCGAGGTTCAGACGAATCTGCCAGCCTCCGGAAAACGCGCGATGCGGCTTGTCAAAATCTGGGCCCGCGAACCCTAGACCGTGCAGAATTTCTCCAGCCCTTGCACGGGCATGGTACCCGCCCGCATCGTCGTATTCGNCGTAGAGATCGGCGAGCCGGTCGTTGTCGCCAGAGGTCTCGGCGTCGCGGAGTTTGCGTTCAATACGGCGTAGGTGATGGTCGCCATCGATTACGTATTCGATGGCTTTGCGCGTTGACGGTTGGGTCGATTGTNTTAGCCAGGCGAGACGCCAATCTTGAGGGATCGAGACGTCTCCTTCTTCGGGGTGAAGTTGTCCTTGGATCAGTTCGAATAAGGTGGTCTTTCCAGCTCCATTGCGACCCACCACCCCAACGCGGTGGCCTGGATGTATCGTGATGTTGATAGAGTCGAACAGTACACGGTCGCCGCGCCTTAATAAGACATTACGAATCTGAAGCATGGACGATGAGCCAAAGCTGATCTGGGTTCAGTGTTAGTTTCGCCACTGCATGGTTGCCCCGACACCGAGCACTACGAATGCCACTAACGCAGCGGCAGGGATAAGGGAAGGTTCAGCACAATCGCCTGTGCCCGTGGTGAGTGCTTTCAGAATATCGGAGAGGGGAAATTGATTTGNCCGGAGGTAATCCAGTCCGGGTCCGCATGAGGAGGCNGCAGATGGCGTAATTTGTAAGTAAATCTGTCGCAAAGCAAAACCGATACCAACAATGCTCGAGATCAGTGACAAAAATGGATAGATGCCGAGTCGAGGGTTATGAGCTAAGCCCCCGGCTGCGAGAAGTGTCGCTANGATCATCCAAATCCTTTGATTGAGGCAGAGCGCACAAGGTAATTGGTCGAAGACGTATTCCAGAGTTAGCGCTGCGAATAGGAACGTTGCGCCTGCTGCAACGGTCAGAAGGCTCCAATCTTCACTATCGATTGAACGCAAGTAGTTGGTCATCATTTGATGGTCACTGCTGGAGTACTTATGGTCAATGCTCTTCTGCAATAAANGTTTGTGCAACCTCGGCTAGTAATGGGAAGTATTCGTGGAAATCCATACAAAAGTGTTCAAGTTTCGTATCGAGAATTTCATGAAGCTGTTCGTTGAAACGGTCGTAGCGGAGACGTTTGAGGATATAGAACATGGCCCGTTCGATGACCTCGCGTTGGGAGTATCTCGCCAGAAGATCTGTTTCCTTCATGCGGTCGTAAAATAGACTCGCATCGTGCGACAGCGGGTAGGTGCCGATTGCCTGATAACAGGTCGTAGTAAAATCAGTGAGTTCGCCGATGCCGTAGCGTTGCCATTGGAGGGCTAAGACGTGATCGGCGATCAGGTCTAGCAAAACGGGTGCCGGACGTCGTAGATCAGGGCCGAAGTGGGCATAACTTTTACGCATTTCGGGCATTCGGTTACTGCTACTGTCGAGATGCCGGTGAAGCCGGACGCCTCGAGCGAGTTCGGTCGGCAATGAACTGGGGACTGGNCCCTTAACAAAATCGCCTATAAATCCGCCAGCGATCAACGCGGTCTCTGGATAACCAAGTAAGCAGTGGGCTAGAAAGTTCAATCGAGGTCGAGCCTCAAATAGTTTTCGAGGAATTCTTCGAATGTTTGTGTGTCGGCTGCTTCTTGCGCCAATTGATCGCGTAATGAATTTTCAGCGAGCGACGCGAAGCGTTTTAGCAACTCGGGACTCGTTGGCTCGTCGCTAAAGACTTGGCGGTGAGTTTCGGAAAGGCTCATCGTCAAGTGGAAGAAGGAGACTTGCTGGTCACTCATTGCCTGCAATACTTGTGCGGAAGGGGTGAGGGTTACATCTGTGACTTTATGTCGTTGCGACTCGACCGTCCCTCGGTGCAGAGCAGTACCCGACACCGCGTCGATTGTAGAAGCTACTCGCTCGGCCATGTCTAGGAGTTCGGTTGCCCATTGCCGAAAATTCCTAGCTTTTCCGCTTGAAGCTAAGGCAACGTTTGGGTCTCGGCCTTCACGTACCGTGCTAAGTTGATTGCGCAGAATTTCGTTCGACTCGTCCGCAGTGTCCTCGGGACTCGGCAGCAGCAGACAAACCAACAAGAAAACGTCAAGAAATCTCAACGTGTCCGCGTCGATGCCTATTTCCAGGAAGGGATTGAGGTCAAGACATCGAACTTCAACATATTCAACGCCTCTTGTACGCAGCGCATTAATAGGCCGTTCTCCGGGCTGAATCCGGCGTTTGGGCCGAATTGATCCGTAGAATTCGTTCTCGATCTGCAGTAGCGAAGTGTTGAGCTGGCGGTAGTGCCCATCTACTTCCACACCGATAGCCTCGTATGCCGGNAAAGGACGGATTAGCGCTTTGATCATTGTTTGTGCGTAACGTTCAAGGCTGTTGTAGGAGACATGCAAGTCAGACTGCGCGCCACTCTGGTAGCCGAGAGGCCCCATGCGCAAAGATGTTGCTTCGGGTAGATANAGTGACTGTTCGTCGAAGGCTTTAAGGCTGTGTTCTCGATTACGGATGAAGGATGTGCACACGGCGGGAGANGCACCGAATAAATAAATCAATAGCCACGAATAACGGCGAAAGTTTCGTATTAGGTGGAAGTAACATTGATCCTGAAAAGCTTGGTCGAGATGTTGTCTTTTCGCATCTGCAATGGCTGGCCAGAGCGTTTTGGGTAATGAGAAGTTGTAATGGATTCCTGAAATGGTCTGCATCAGCCTACCGTATCGGTGTCCTAGACCGTTCCGATACACGGTTTTAACGCGNCCAATNTTGGACGANCCGTATTGGCCTATCGGAATATCGGTGTCGTTATCGAGTATGCAAGGCATGCTCGCGACCCATAGAAGCTCGTCTCCGATTTCTTCGTAGATAACGCGATGTATGTCGGTCAACTCGTCTATGCAATCGTCAGCGGACTGGGATACGCCGGTGATGAGCTCCATCTGCGCTTCGGAAAAGTCGGTGGTGATGAAGGGATGCCGCAGCGCCGATCCAAGTGTGGCCGGATGGGGCGAAGGGGATAACGTCCCGGTCGACGAGATACGTAGACTTTCTTTCTCGATGCCTCTGCGAAGAAGTTTTAGCCCCGGATTCCCCGTGATCGCGGATATGCCGTCGTCGAATTCGCTCAGACTTGTTGTACTCGTGTTACTCAGAGTCAAAACCCGTTTGCAAAGAGCTTGTTGCCCCCGTGTTTTGTGTTCCTGTCCTCGCGACTATTAGAAAGCGCGAGTTGGACCTATCTCGGGCCAGCGGCCGAGATCTTCGCATCAACTCGGAACTTCGAAAAGTTCTCGCGAAATTTGGCGATTAGGCCTGCCGCAGCATCATCGTAAGCTTTCGCGTCAGACCAAGCCCGTCTAGGGTCCAGTATATTTGAATCAACACCGTCGACTCTTGTAGGGATCGTTAAATTGAGACCCGCTAGTTCCCTCGTTGTNGTTTCGTCAACGGAACCTGATTGGATGGCGTGGATGATGGCTCTTGTGACGGGAATACTAAAACGTTCCCCGACGCCGTAACCACCNCCACACCAGCCNGTGTTNACTAGATACACTTTGGAGTCATANTCCTCGATCCGTTTCATCAGAAGCTCAGCGTAGATATTGGCTGGACGTGGGAAAAAAGNTGCGCCGAAACACGTCGAAAATGTCGCCGAATACGCCTCGGTTGAGCCCACAACCGTCGAACCCACCTGCGCTGTATACCCAGACAAAAAATGATAGGCCGCGGCTTCTTTGCTCAGAATAGAGATTGGTGGCAAAACTCCACTGACGTCACANGTAAGAAAGATGATCGAGGNNGGTTCGCCGGCACGGTTTTCGGGGACCCTCGCTTCAATGTTTGTGCGGGGATAACAAGCNCGCGTATTTTCGGTAATCGAATCATCGGTATAGTCTGGNTCACGTGTTTCNGGATCAATCACCACATTTTCTANAATGGCACCNAAGCGGATTGCGTCGAAAATAACCGGTTCGTTCGTTCGCGTTAGATCGATGCANTTTGCGTAGCAACCACCTTCGAGGTTGAAAACAGCTCCTTTGCTCCACCCGTGTTCGTCGTCCCCAATCAACAAACATTCTGGGTCCGCCGACAGCGTCGTTTTGCCCGTGCCTGAAAGTCCGAAAAAGAGTGTCACGCGATCCGACGGGTCGATATTCGCAGAACAGTGCATCGGGAGGACATCAACATCGGGTAACAAGAAGTTTTGTACCCCAAACATCGATTTTTTCATTTCACCGGCATAACGCATTCCGGCCAACAAAACTCGACGTTGAGCAAAATTAATCATTACGGCCCCATCGCTCTCAGTGCCGTCACGAGTGGGCTCGCAGATGAATTCGGGCGCGTTGACGATTTCCCATACGCCCTTTCGTTGCGGATTAAAGACATCGGGCGTGATAAATAAAGCTCGACCAAACAGGGCATGCCACGCGTACTCGGTTGTTACCTGTATAGGTAAATAGTGGTCTGGATCCTCGCCAACGTGGAGATTGTTGATGAAAGTGTCGCGGTCAGCGAGGTGTGTCTGAACTCGTTCCCAAAGCGCGTNGAACGTGCTTTCGTCTACCGCAAGATTGATAGGGCCCCAATCGATCAATTCTTCGGTAATGGATTCCCGAACGATGAATCGGTCCGTTTGTGATCGTCCGGTACGTTTTCCCGTCGTTACGACAATGGCTCCGTTAGACGCGAATTCTCCCTCGCCACGGGATACGGCGAGCTCGGCAAGAACGGCTGAACTTAAATCGACATAAGTCGACATTTCCGGCGAGTTGTCAAAGTTCAGCGCCATTACGAAGCCAAAGCGTATAAGGCGTGGACTATACACGAGCCCGTGGATCGATTTCATGATCGAGCTCTCGGTTTGTGGCGAACATAAATGGCCTACTAACNCGACCCGACGAGGCGCCAAGACTGGGAACAGGTCAACCGTAACGAACGGGTACTTGGGGAGAAACTAAAGGGGGATCAACAATCAGTCAGGCTCAGTCTCGGTTTTCATGCGCATCAAATGGCGCCGGTCCCGTTTGCTCGGTTTGGTCTTTGGCATTCGCAATCCGGCACGCTCCATCCGACGCTGAGCCTTGTGTGCGGCTCGACGTTCAACGGACTCGGGTGTCTCTGANTAGAGCGCTTGGGCAACAGGNGCGGGACCTCTTTGATTCGCCAGTGCGACGACGACAATATCAATCTGGTCGTTTCCTCGCGTAATGNTGAGGCTGTCGCANATCCTCACTTCTCTGGACGGTTTGGCCTTGGCACCATTCACGNGCACTTTGCCNCCAGCAACGGCAATTTTNGCTTGGCTGCGGGTTTTATAAAAACGGGCAGCCCAAAGCCAACGATCAATNCGCATTTGATCAAGTGGTCGAGATCGGTCTGAAATGGNGCCGGTCATTTAGGTCATAAGGTCGGCAAAATCGGAGATGACGGGATAACGTGTGTTTGCGCGCGGCGGCTTTTGTAGATCGGGTTGCGCGATGGTCAATACCTGACCGACCCCGAACTCAATCGCCGTGTCGAGCACATCTTCGTTGTCGTCGATGAGCAGCGTCCTTTCTCGGTCCAAGAATTCCAAAGAAAATAGTTTTTCCCAAAAGCCTAGCTCTTCCTTAGCCCACCCGAATTCGTGAGCCGAATAGCATGCATCCACCTGCCGTATCAGACCGATCGCTGCATCCTTGACGGCCAAACTATTCGGGTGTGCGTTGGTGGCGATGACAGCCCTTTGTCCGGTCTTACGCAAATATTTTATGAAGACGTCTGCGTTGGGTCGATAACGAATCAAATGTGAAAGATCGCTATGCAACCGATCGATATCGAGTTGGGTCCGCTGTTTCCAATAGTCGACCGAGTAGTAGTGGAGTTTCGGTAGATTTTCCATGGTTGTCCCGTACAACAGAGCGCTGGCTTCATTGGGTTCAAGGCCGTGCGCAGCCGCATAGCGACGCGGGAGGTGTTCGTTCCACAGGGTATTGTCGTAATTTAGATCGATCAGCGTGCCATCCATATCCAGCAACACGGTATCAATCTCATCCCAGCTGATCATGCCGATATACTAATGAAAACGTGGAGTTGTTGGTGTGGGAATTACACGTGCCGTTGCCTGAAATTCTGGAAACCAAAACGGTGGCTCGGAGCCGACTGTTTAGCATTGAAACGCTTAAGCTTCGCTTTTCGAATGGTGTTGAACGTCTATACGAGCGTTTGCCTGCGCGTGGACGACAGGCCGTGATTGTCGTTGCTATCAATACGGACGATGAAGTTATCCTGGTGCGGGAATATCTAGCAGGCTTGCATCGTTACGAGTTGAATCTACCAAAAGGAACAGTCGACCCTGGGGAGACATTTGAGGAGGCGGCAAATCGCGAGTTGAAGGAGGAGGCGGGTTTTGGCGCCCGACAACTCGATTACGTGCGACAAATTACGTTGGCGCCCGCCTACATGGGATTTTCGATTCACGTTATTTTGGCTCGGGATCTATATCCAGAGTCATTGCCTGGCGATGAGCCGGAGATCATGGAAGTCGAAAAATGGCGACTTGAAGAAGTGGATCAACTGGTTATGTCTGAGTCGCTTTCAGAGTCGCGATCCATTGCCGCATTGAAGCTCGCGCAAGTATTTATGGATCACGAAAATGCTTGAAGAACTCATCGACATCGTGGTTCGTGCAGGTTCGGAAATTTTGGATGTGTATGGGACTGCCTTTGATGTGGAAAGTAAATCAGACGATTCACCATTGACCGAAGCTGATTTGCGGGCGAACCGCGTGATCGTTGATGGGCTCAGTGCGATTGATCCCGCAATCCCCGTGATTTCCGAAGAGTCTGACGCACCCAGCTATAGCGTGCGCAGGACCTGGAGACGATATTGGCTGGTGGATCCTTTGGACGGGACGCGAGAGTTCGTCAATCGGAACGGCGAGTTCACCGTGAACATCGCGTTAATCGAGGACGGTGAACCGGTGCTGGGGATCGTGGGCGCTCCCGTGCAAGGCGACGTATACATCGGTGACGTCAACAAACAGGAGGCGTTCCGCATTGTGGGATCGTCTCGCCAATCAATCACAACGAGAGAGTTGGGTGATGACGGTATCACCGTCGTGACCAGCCGTTCCCATGGGAGCGAGCGCTTGGAGCGTTATCTTGAAAGTCTCATCCCGATATTTGGACGGGTAGATCGTATTGCGATGGGTAGTTCGTTAAAGCTCTGCTTGTTAGCCGAAGGGCGTGCCGACTTCTATCCACGGCTGGGACCAACGTCGGAATGGGATATTGGTGCTGCACAAGCAGTCCTCCGAGCGGCGGGAGGCTCGGTAACTCAAATGGATGGTTCCGTACTACGTTACAACACCAAAGCTTCGTTACTGAATCCAGAGTTTTTTGCTGTGGGTGATGCTTCATTGAACTGGAATGAGCGTCTGCCGCCTATGACCGATAACTAGGCTCTGTATAATCTCGCTTCTGCTAGGGGGTAGCGAAATGACAGTAGCAATTGTGGGCGCTTCCGAGACGACGGAACTCGGACGGATACCTGACTTGAGTCAGCTACAACTGCATGCAGATGCAGCGTTAAATGCTATGGCTGACGCAAGCATCAAGCCGAGTGATATTGACGGCGTAGCCACGGCGGGAGCTTCCCCTACCGAGATCGCACATTATCTTGGAATCGAGCCACGTTGGGCCGACGGCACCTCGGTTGGGGGTTGTTCGTTCATGTTACATGTTCGACACGCCGTCGCTGCTATCGAGGCAGGTCACTGCACCACGGTGTTAATCACTCACGGCGAAAGTGGACGTTCTGGCGTTGGGCGTGGGGGTTTTTTTGGCGGCGGTGGTGGTGCGAGTCTCGCCGGACAATTTGAAATGCCCTACGGACCTAATGGCCCGACGACGATGTTTACCATCGGGGTTCTCAGGTACATGAAAGAATACGGTCTTACGCACGAGCAACTAGCTTCGGTCGCTGTAGTTCAAAGGGAATGGGCGGGGCTGAACCCGCGGGCATCCTATCGTGAGCCGATTACGGTGGCGGATGTATTGGAATCAAGAATGATTGCTTACCCGTTTCACAAACTCGAGTGTTGCTTGGTGACTGATGGTGGTGGTGCGTTGATACTGACCGCAGCAGAACGTGCGTCGGATTTTCCTACGAGGCCTGTCTATATTTTAGGCACGGGCGAAAGTGTGGAAACGCCCATGATTAGCCAAATGCAGGACCTAACGACGTCGCGCTCGTTCAGGATTGCAGGTCATGATGCGATGCGGTCGGCGGGCATCAGTCATGATGAGGTCGACCATTTGATGGTTTACGATGCGTTTGCTCATCTACCGATCTATGGATTGGAAGACCTCGGCTTTGTCGAACGCGGCGAGGCTGGGGCATTCATCGAGGAAGGCCACACCCGCCCGGGTGGAAAACTTCCTTTGAATACGAATGGTGGCGGACTCTCATATATGCATTCGGGAATGTACGGAATGTATGCGTTGCAAGAGAGTGTTCGGCAGGTTCGGGGTACGGCTGCCGCTCAGGTTGCTGGAGCCCAAGTTTCGGTTTGTCTGGGTGTTGGGGGAATGTTTGCTGCCAGCGGTTGCATCGTCATGGGTAGCCAATTGCGCTGACCAACATCGGTTCATGTGGAAAGAGAATGGGGTGGTCCCACTAACCGGGCCTGCGAGTGTGTTCGCCCTGCCGAGGAGAATTACACTGTATATATATACAGACCGGCTAGTGAGGTCTGTCAATATACACACAACAAAATTTGAAAAAAAGATGGCTTCGTCGTGTTTTGAGAACCGAAAATAAATTATCGAGTGACATCAATCGCTTACGGAATTCGATTCCATATTTCTTTCATTTTCTTACGTTAAAACGGGCATATTTTGTGTTTCATTTGTGTTTCTAATCTTGTTTTTCTTGACACAATTTCCTTCAATTCACGATCCGTGAGTGCCCTGTCGTAAGTGCCGATCAGGACGATGCTTCGCAGGAGTTTCGGGGATCACCAGGCGTCGATAATGGGTGCACGCAATTGTGGCTCATGAACTAAAGGAGCGCCTGCTTTCATTCCTGCGATTAACCACATGCGCGTGTCAGCCGGATCGATGACTTCGTCTACCTCGAATACATGGCCCGCATTCAGCCCCTTGCCACGGTTGTATGCGGCCTCGACCATGCGCTCATAGGCCGCCTGCCGTTCACCAAGGTCACTGATGGCTTCTAAGCGCGCAC
>PBAA01000018.1 GCA_002715785.1 Gammaproteobacteria bacterium
TTCTTGAGTTCCACGCCCAGGGGGCCGTAATCGTAAAGACCCTGCAGACCGCCATAGATTTCGCTCGATTGAAAGATGAATCCGCGGCGCTTACACAGAGCGACGAGCTCATCCATGCTNTTTGCCGTCACGTCGAAGTCCNAACGTCTGATGAGGANGCGGCAATATACCGCANACGTGGTATGCGCCAAAGTCGAAGNCGGCGTTTGANTGGNTGCAACTAAATTTCNGATTTCGACTTGAAGTGTTTGTGCGATCGCAATGAACACACCCGATTCGTTAGTATGTTTCGACGATCCGATTGTGTCGGAAACTCTTGAAACTGGCGTAATCGCGAGGAAGGGGGACTTTTGCGCGCATACATAGGGCGGCGGCTGCTCGCGCTCATCCCAACGTTGTTTTTCGCGAGTCTCATCGTATTCATTTCAATCCGACTGATTCCTGGCGACGTGATCGATCTGATGCTCGCGCAGAACGACATCGTTACGGGTCAAGATCGAGCAAAGATCGAAGCGGCNCTTGGGTTGGATCAGCCGGTGTACATCCAGTATTTNCGGTGGATCGGCGATGCTCTTAGCGGNGATNTGGGTAGNTCACTTTGGCANAACGTGCCGGTGACGGACCANCTGTTGGTTTCGTTGCCAATCACGTTCGAACTGGGACTTTTNGCCCTGATCGTTGCTTTATCTGTCTCGATCCCGATAGGCGTTTACTCGGCGATGCGACAAGATACGGNGGGCGATTACGTCGCGCGTTCTTTTTCGCTACTCATGCTGGCAATTCCGAGTTTTTGGCTAGGCACATTGGTGATGGTGTTCCCTTCGGTATGGTGGCGATGGGCTCCTGAGCTTGAATACATCCCCTTTTTNGACGACCCGGTCACGAATCTCAAACATATGATTATCCCGGCGATATTGCTCGGGTTATCGATGTCTGCAGTCACGATGCGAATGACCCGAACGATGATGTTGGAGGTTATGCGGCAAGACTATATTCGTACTGCACGTGCCAAAGGCGTCGGTGAAAAATTGTTGGTCGTGCGGCATGCCCTACGCAATGGGTTAATTCCCGTGATTACGTTGATCGGTCTACAGGCGCCGTTGTTGATCGGTGGTGCGGTAATTTTGGAACAGATCTTTGTNGTTCCCGGCATGGGCTTGTTGCTGNTGGAGGCGGTTTTCCAGCGAGACTATCCCGTCATTTCTGGCGTGTTTCTTGTTGTTGGCGTTGGCGTTCTCGTCATTAACTTGCTAGTCGACCTGAGTTACGGCTGGCTTGATCCGAAGGTACGCCACGAATGAGCGAACTGAGTGTGGCTGGAGTCTTGCCAACAAACGGTAATCGGTCTGCCTTCGTCTCGTTTAACCAGCGTCTAATTCGGGAAAAGCCCCTGGGTGCCGTCGGCGGCGCTGTGTTTCTGCTGTTTATGTTTTGTGGAATTTTCGCGAACTTTCTCGCGCCGTTCGAAATGAACTACACGGATCTTACCCANCGGCTNCAGCCGCCTTCTTTAGCGTTCCCATTTGGCACGGACCACCTAGGNAGAGACGTTCTATCGCGNGTGTTAATNGGNGCNCAAATCTCNATGATCGTGAGCTTTCTTGCGGCAGGACTCGCCACNGTGATCTCNATTGTGATTGGCGTNNTGTCNGGGTATTNCGGNGGCAAACCNGACATGGTTATCCAACGNGGCGTGGANGCTTGGATGACGTTTCCCGACCTGGTNCTTTTGATCGTTATTGTGTCAGTCGTTGGTCCTGGGATAACGCAGATCGTGGTGGTGCTTGGTTTACTTTATGGGATCGCGGGCAGTCGCATCATTCGCGGCGCCGTTATTTCAGTCAGGGAGAACATGTACACGCACGCGAGTCTTTCCATCGGAGCCCCGACTTTTCACATCCTGCGGAAGCACATACTGCCAAACATCATGCCCGTGGTAATCGTTCTTTTTACCACGCGTATTGGCGCGGTGATTCTGGCGGAGGCGGGATTGTCGTTTCTTGGCCTTGGCATACCGCCGCCCGCTCCGACGTGGGGAAGTATGCTGAGCGGTACCGGACGTACCTACATGTATCTGGGACCTTGGCTCGCGCTTGCNCCAGGACTATGCATTACCGCAGTGGTCTATGCCGTCAATGTGTACGGCGATGCGTTGCGCGATCTACTCGATCCTCGTATGCGGGGGAGTCAATAGTTGATGTCGAAGGCGCGACAGATTCAGCTGATACTGATGATCGCTTCAGTGGCGGAAATACTCGGGTTGGGTGGGATCGTCGCCCAAGAGAGGCCGCAGTATGGTGGCGAGCTAAATATCGGCACGGTCTATGTCACGTTGTCAGCCCTGTCTTGGGATCCGGTTGATTGGACCTGGAAATCGAATCACGACGTNGGTCTCGTCCGAGAACAGCTTTTCTCGGGGGATTTGAACAAAGGNGTTCGTCGCGGTGGCGACTACACGTTCGTTGCCGAAGCGTATTTGCCGACGGAGGTTCTTCGCGGTGAATTGGCGGAAAGTTGGAATTGGGAAGACGAACTAACGCTAGTCGTGAATCTCCGTCGAGGTGTCATGTTCCCAGAAAAACCAGGGGTGATGGCAGCTCGAGAGTTTGTTGCTAATGACGTGATCTTCACCTTCAACCTGGTCAACAACAGCCCAAAAAAGGCGCAACAGGATTATTGGGACTACATCGATAGGCTGGAGGCACGNGATGATCACACNCTGGTGTTCCACCTCAATCAATATAACGCCGAATGGGCTTATCGGTTTGGCTATGGATACCAGTCGTCGATTACGGCTCCCGAGCTTGCGAACGTGGATGCCAAGGATTGGCGNAATCTGCTCGGTACCGGACCCTTTGATTTGTCACGTTATATCCACGGNAACTCACACGTTTATACAAGGCGCGACACCTANTGGGATCACGAAGAATTCGAAGGCGAGCGTTATCGGCTCCCGTATGTCGATCGAGTGAAGTACCGAATCATTAAGGACGAAGCCACGTATTTAACGGCGTTGCGGACGGGTAAGGTCGACATACTTGAGTCGATACGCTGGATTGCCGTCGACCATCTCAAGGAAACCACGCCCGAGCTTACGTGGTCGCGCTGGTTGGGGATGACCGGGAATTTTATCGCGCTTCGCCTCGACCATGAACCGTTCAAGGACCATCGGGTGCGTCGAGCGCTCAATTTGGCTGTGAATCAAAAAGAAATCGTTGACCTGTTTTACGGGGGCCATGCGGAACTCATGGCGTATCCGCAGCATCCTGGGTTTGGGGACTACTACCAGCCGCTTGAAGAGATGCCAGGTGAAGTACAAGAACTCTTTACCTACGACCCGGAAAAGGCGAGAGCACTGCTTCGAGAAGCCGGTTACCCGAATGGATTTGCGTTCAAGGTTCAAGTTTGTTCTTGCAGTCCGAGCAACATGGACCTTTTACCTTTGATTGAATCCTACCTTGGCGATGTTGGCGTCAAGATTGAAATCCAACCGATGGAATACGCGTCGTTTTTGTCAGCCATGACAACTCGGACGCACGGTCCGGGTTACTTCATGAATAACGGCCACACCAACCCGACGACATCGCTACGCAAGTTCATTACTGGACACAAGTGGAATCCCGCGCTGCTTGAACGGAAGCAATTTGATTCGGAGATAAAGCGCTTGATGCGTATGCCGAAGGAAGAGGACCGAATTCTGCTCGCTCGCGAATTGACAGTCGATTTGCTCGCTTTCGCGCCTTATATCTGGCTGCCGACGGAATACGTCTATACGGCGTGGTGGCCGTGGGTGAAGAATTACGCTGGCGAATTGAGGGCGGGCGCTGTCCGACCCGGCCCAATCTACGCGCGGATCTGGTTGGATCAGCAGCTCAAAAAGGAATTGGGGTTCTAAATGAACGCGGACGCCTTGTTGGATATAGAGGACTTGTCGGTGAGCTTTCGCACCGATCGAGGCAAAGTTCGAGCNGTCAGNGACTTATCGTTATCTGTGAAACAGGGCGAAACACTTGCCATCGTTGGCGAAAGCGGTTCGGGTAAAAGCGTCACGGCGTTATCGATTCTGCGCCTGCTNGGTGATAACGGAATGATTGACGATGGTCGGGTGGTGTTTGAGGGACAGGATNTACTGGCCTTAAGCGCCGATGAAATTCGACAAATCCGCGGCGATCGCATTGCAATGATTTTTCAAGAACCGATGTCGTCGTTGAATCCAGTCCTGACCATTGGGAAGCAAGTGGCGGAACCCATTTGCTTACACCGTGACAAGGATTGGAGCGAGGCTATGGAGATGGCCGGTAGTTTGCTCGCCAAGGTAGCGATTCCTGATGCAACGGAGCGACTTGGCGACTATCCCCACCAATTCTCTGGCGGAATGCGTCAGCGTGTCATGATTGCTATGGCGTTAGCGTGCCAGCCCAGATTGATCATCGCTGACGAACCAACAACAGCGCTCGATGTCACGGTTCAAGCGCAAATTCTTGCGTTGCTCAAAGAACTGACGGAACAGTCTCAGGCTGCATTGATACTCATTACCCATGATCTGGGCGTCGTCGCCCGCTATGCAGATCGCGTTGCAGTGATGTATGGCGGAAGGATTGTGGAAACGGCGGATGCGAAAGAGCTCTACGCGAATCCAGCGCATCCATATACCGTCGGTTTGATGGCGTCCATCCCGGGTATCGAAGGCGACGCCGGCACGCGACTGATCACCATTGACGGACAACCACCGGATCTGGCGTATCTTCCGCCGGGATGCGCGTTTGCGCCGCGATGTCAGCATGCGCACGAGGCCTGTGGGAGCGGGATCCCAACCTTAGAATCGGTGCTCCAAAACCCAAGTCATCGCCGCGCCTGTTTTGGATACCCGTCATGAATCTGGCGATGAACGAAAAGCCTCTGCTCAAAGTCAATGACCTCAAAGTTCATTTCTCTCTCACGGAGGGCTTCCTGGAGAAGGAGGTTGGAAGTGTAAAAGCGGTGGACGGCGTATCTTTTGAGCTGCGGCGCGGTGAGACTTTTGGTCTGGTGGGCGAAAGTGGGTGCGGTAAATCGACCACGGCACTTGCTGTGTTGCGAATGCAACCCCTGACCGGCGGCTTAATCGAGTTCGAGGGGAACGACATCACGCGACTCGAACCACACCAAATGCGCCCGGTAAGGCGCCGGATGCAGATGGTGTATCAGGATCCTTTCGGTTCGCTGAATCCGCGGATGCAAATTCGCGACATTATTGGTGAGCCCCTGCTAGTCCATGGTCTTGCAACTAACCGACGGTTGTTTCGGGAGAGGATTGACGAACTTATGGACATGGTGGGACTACTACCAGACATGTCGGATCGCTATCCGCATGAGTTTAGTGGAGGTCAACGTCAACGTATCGGCATCGCGCGTGCGCTGGCATTGGAACCAAGTCTTATTATTTGCGATGAACCTGTGTCAGCGTTGGATGTCTCGATTCAGGCGCAGGTTTTGAACCTGCTGATGGACTTGCAGAGGGAACTTGGTCTTACGTACCTGTTTATTGCACACGACCTTTCTGTAGTTCGCCATATCAGTGACCGTATCGGCGTGATGTATCTAGGGCGCATCGTGGAAATCGCAGGACGTGACGAACTATTTGCTCATCCGAGGCATCCTTATACCCAAGCACTGCTGGCTTCGGTTCCGCTTCCCGACCCGGCTTTGGAAGCAACGCGTTCTCAGCAGCTGATCGTTGGCGAAGTACCGAGCCCCAAAACCCCCCCTCCGGGGTGCCACTTTCATCCTCGCTGCCCAAAGGTTATGGGCGTTTGCCGGGAGGAGTCGCCAATCTTAGAGTCGAATCGGGGCGCATTATTGTCAAATCATCAGGACGAATCCCGGGTCGCTTGCCATCTATATGACGCCTAGTTCTTCGTGTGTGACATCGAGGAAACGGGGGTTTCCACCAAATGAGTTACGCTACCTCCGTGTCGGATCGTGAGGTGGGCATGAACGATCGTTATTTTGTTGAAGGTCAAAATCGAGCGGGTACGCTCGATAACCGTGGCACGTTGATTTTTGACGACGACGACCGTTTGGATAAACAAATCCTAGAGACATACTGGCGATGTGGCTTTTACGTCTTTGAGCGAGCGCTTTCCTCGACTGAGCGCGACGAATTGGTCTCAGATTTTGAGGCGTTACTTGATCGCCTGCCTAGTGATCGCGAGTCGAAGGTCGATCATCAAGGTCGGCCAGCCGCAGGTTTGGGCTTTACGAGGCCGAGCTTTCGTTTTGCAAAACCTCTGTCCGATCCGCATGGCGGTAGTGCGCTGAGTGGAGGCCGTTACGAGTCGAAGATGACGGAGCCGAAGCCGCCAGATGACGCTCCCGACGAAGTGTTGTTGAATATTTCGGGGTGCCTGCAACTGATGGACGCGTGCCTTCGTCTGTATGGGCACCCACAATTACTTCGAGTAGCGGAAACAATTAATGGCCCAGATTTCACGCCTTTTACCGACACTATTTGGGTGAAGCAAGCTGGTCTTGGTCCTTCTGTCGCCTGGCATCAAGACGGCACCACGCATTGGGATAAACCGGACCTCGATCGCGGGACGCACGGATTTAATTTCATGGTGCAGCTATACGATACGACCCCCGAAAACGCGCTATGGGTGGTGCCTGGCAGCCATGACCGGGGAAAAATTGATATCAAAAAAAGAGTCGAAGAGAACGGTTCGGACCAGTTGCCAGACGCAGTTCCGATGCTTATGAAAGCCGGCGACGTAGCAATTTGTAATCGTCAGGTTCTGCATGGGTCCTTCGCCAATACGTCTGCTGCCAAACGGGCCACGTTTGTGTTTGGGTTTCATCGAAGGTCGTCGGTATTAGGCGTACAGGGATGGGCAAAAAATCCATACGACGAAGACTACGTGACCACACGTTCCCGAATCATTCCCATTGCCGTTGACGCGCGTTCTCAACACTTTGATGATGAAGATCCCTATGTTTATGTCCCGTTACGCGACGAAAGTCACCGGTATTCAAAAGAGACCCGGAAAGACGCGATCGCGAACTACAATTTAAACGACATTGGTCTCTGACCGGCGGCTCGGCATTCGATACATCGAACATTTGGGATTAACCGCGTTACTTGCATACGACAATGTAGCGGTATGCCAGTCTCGCAGTTCGACTAAAACCAGACTCGTCGGTATTCCGCGAACTGAGCGGCGTCACCTGGTTATTGATGCTTGTGGAAACGAATCAACGGCCCCCCATTTTTTTCCGGTACAACCGGTAATTCGATAAATGAAGGTGTCGAAACGTCTTGGTGGATTTTCTGCAGCGCCGCGACCGGACGTGTTTCGTAAGCGATTCGCGTTCCGGTGTTTGGATTACGGTCGAATAGAGGGAAGTTGCTACTAGAAACATCTAATCGAATCTGGTGGCCTTTCTTGAATACGTTACTCGTGGCACCTAATTGGATGGTGATGGATACCGGTTGATCGTTGGTGTCATAGGTGCGTCTGAGAATGCCGTCGGCAATATTGTAGGCTGATCCGTCAGGATAGACGTCGACAAGTTTTGCAGTGAAGTCTGTGGATGGGGCATCGGTTGAAACGACGAGAGTCGCGCGAACATAGCCCGTGACTTCGACATCTTCGGCCAAAGGACTTGATGTGTAGGAGAGTACATCGGGACGGGATTCGATCGAGTTTTGCGGTTTAATCGCTGTCCCCGGGCCCATAAAAGCGCCGCCGCGAGTGGGGACCGGATTTAGAGGATTGTAGGTAAATACGTCGGCTGGGAGAGCGTCAAAGAGCGCCTCAAGTGCAAGTTGGCCGTCACCGCGTGGTTCGTGGGCATTTCCGCCGCTTTGGAGAAACAACTTGGTATCGACGGCTCTTGGCAGCGGCCATGTTTGTTCGTCGCGCCAACGGTTGTCGCCCATGACGAATATTCTCACTGGCGCAGTTTTAGGTGCGTCGCGATCGTTTAGGTGATAGTCAAACCAGTCAAAACTGTTAGCAATCGAGACGAAGCGAAAATTCATCGTCGTACTACCATCCGGGAGGACTACATTCTTGGCGTGGCCCCAAGGTCCGATAACAAGCCGCGACTTCATGGATACCGCTGCGTCGGGATGACCAAGTAGGGCCTTGAAGTCGTCTAGCTGGGTCTGAAGGAACGGGTCGTACCAACCTGCTAGCAGCAAAACGGGTGCCTTGGTGGTGCTTGCACGCCGGGTACCGTCCACCTGGTACCAAAAGGCGTCGCGTTGACGGTGGCTCGCCCAGTCGTTGTAAAAATCCACGTCGGCAATGGACCGATCGTCGGCTTCAATCACAGGGAAGCCATTCGCGCCCCGCTCAACGAGCTCGGGGGTGACGTTTTCGAAGGATTCAAAGTGCACGGTGTTGGCCCACCACAAAGCCGACTGAAGCGCAAAAGCGCCACCCCGGTATAACGTGCGAAAAAAATCTGTACTCGATTCGTAAATGTACATGGCGGATAGTGAAGGCGACTCATTGTCCGCGATTGCCCATTGCGTATAACCGAAGTAAGAACCTCCCCAGGTCCCGACCTTCCCGTTAAACCAGCGTTGTTGAGAGAGCCAACGTAACGTTGCCTGACCGTCGTGACGTTCGTGGAGGAACGGGACGTATTCGCCGCCGGACTCATACCGACCGCGCGTCCCTTGTAGGACGACGGTGAATCCTTGTTCTGCCCAACCTCGTCCGATCAGGCGTGCGAACAGCGTCTGTTTGAGGGTGTTCGTATAGTTCAGCCGCACTAGGATGGTCGGCTGTTTTATGCCTGCACGAATTGGGTGATACACGTCTGCAACCAGTCGTACGCCATCCACCGTCTCGAAAGATTGGCCGGTTTGGACACGAACTGCGTGTAACGGAGCTCGCCCTGCGATCTTCCAGACGAAAAATGCAGGTGCCGCAAGATAGCTCACCCAAACAAAGTAGCCGCCGATAGCAACCAGCGAAATAGTGGCCCCAACGATTCGGCGAAGTCGCCGTGGTCGGGAAATAGACGGTGGGTTAGGTTGACTCCCTTGAAGCGAAATGGTTCGAAAACCCCAAGTAATACAATAACTTGCTAATACCCAATGGAAGAAGATAGGGATAGAGCCGCCGGTCCAACGTTCCAAAGGATAGAGCCCCATTCGAACCGCATAGCGAGTCATCATCACCAATAGGTAGATTACCCCGAAGACGATTAACGCCTTGCCGAACCGTCGACCACGCCGAATAAAAAAACCGGACTCTTGAGTGAAATTTACGTTGACCCACGTTTGTAGTCCGAGAATCGTCAATTGAAAGAAAAGAAGCGGGGGATAATCGACAACACCTGAATACCATTCCGACGACGGTGGTAGAAAGTCCACGCCCCCGAACTGAACGAGCATCTGTCCGATGACACGCCCGAGAAAGAGCAACTGCAAGAACCAAAGTAATCGGACTATCAGTCGTTCGTTGAGGCGCGGCATGGCTGGTGACAGGAACGTCCTACCTATGAGACCTAGACATTAGTGCCGAACAAGTCGGATTTATAGCGAATTTCGAATCCGTTGGCGGCGACGTCGATAGCCGCACCGGGACACACAAGCCGACCGTTGGACCCGAACATCAGGGATTCGTCAGTGATGTCTGTCTCAAGCAACAGCGTTCCAAAAGCGCCTTCCTGAGCGATCACACCGTCGTCAAATTCGTTCGCGAGACAAAGAGCGGCGCGGGTCAGAAGGCTCGTTTCGCCCACTTGCGCGCCGATAATGATCGGAATGTGCGCGTCAGAAAGAAGGCGGGCAATGGCACGTGATCGAATTAACCCGCCCATCTTGGAAACTCTGACGTTAACGAAGACGTTGTCGTTGGTTGTGTCGATGGGTTCGAAATGGCCTTTGTTCAAAAATGATTCGTCGAGAATAATCGGAACAGGCGTTTTTGCGAGCAAACGGTTGAGTTCACCAAAGGCGCGAGGTTGGAGCGGTTCTTCGAGGGCGTAAGGCGTACACGAGAGTTCACTAAGGTAGGCTAATACCTCCCCCGCGGTTTCCCAAATATTGTTGGCGTCGAGTCGTATACGGGCTTCAGGTGCGGCGTTTAGAACCAGCGAAAGCTTTTCGCTGTCGTTCTTTTCCTCTCCCGTGATTTTCACCTTGAAGTCGTCGAAGCCGAGCGCGACGTAGCGTGTAACAAGCTCAGCGAACGCTGTCTGGGAGTTATCTCCAAGGACCGCCGTATACTGAAAGGTGCCGGAAAGTGGCCGTGTACCGAGCGTCGCTTCGATACTCTGACCAAGATCTTTCGACATGGCGTCAAGTAGCGATAGCTCGATCGCACACCATGCGGCTGGGTTGGTATCAATCTGATGCTCGTGCTGATCAATCCACGTGGCGAGGTCGCTCACGGAGTGGATATTGTCGGTGAGGTCGGTAGTGTGTTGTTCAAGAAACGCAAGGCAGCCAGAGAGGGTCTCGCTTGTCACATACTCTCGAGGGCATCCTTCACCGAAACCAACGTGCTCGTTCAGTGTACGGGTTCTTACCAGTATCGTTTGGGTACGAGATCGATCAGCGCTGTGATGTTTGAAATTGAGACGAAAGGGAATCTCGAGCGTTCGTGCTTGTATGTCGCGGATATTCATGGCACACGGTACGCCGATATATCGAACGAAAAATCCTTTTGATATTGCAAGATTAATGGTTTGAACTGGCTTTCTCTTTGACCTGCGGCCAGATAATGTAATTTATACGCCTCGCTGGTCCCTGGTTTGAGCTGGACCACTTCTAGTTCGTTGAGGCGGCCACTCAATCGTTTGGTTTGGTATTCCATATTCATGTCCTGAAATTGGCCGTCGACGTACTCTGCGAACTCCTTCGTGTTGATATGCAGGCCGCTAACCAACTCGACGTAGATGAGGTATTTCATCTCGATCTCGTTGGCTAGCGCTTGATAGAAGCGCACGTCGACATCGAAGTGAGACTTGGCTGCATTAATCGCATCAATTAGTTGGCTTTCATAAAGCTTTTCGCCGGTAATGTTGGTGATGCCTTTACCCTTTTGGGAAAACTGAAGTGTGGGTGTCGACAGGAACACGCTGCCGACTGTGACGATGTCATTCATGTTGTAACGATAGAGCCCGGCAGGCGTAGTCACAAAAACGTAATACGACTCGCCGCTCTCAAGCTCGTGTAGGGCCAGGAACTTGGGTCGGCCCTGCTCCCACTCGTTTTTTTGCGCGAACTCAAAAAAATTCTCGCTAATCGTTGGGATGCCTTCGTTGGTCTGCGTGTCTAGCGTGATGGTTCCTCGACATTCGCTAGATAGGTACCCAAGGTCCGCAACGCGGATCTTGGCGGGTAAATCCGGTCGAAGAGAATCCAATGAGATCCCGCAACTGCCTCCGGTCCAGGTGGTGACGAGTTTTAAAAAGGGCCACACATCTGCAAACGAAATACGATGGTTTTTCGCGGCGATGGCAGCGAGCTCTTTAGCACGCGTTGGATTTCGGTGCAGTCGACGTTGAATTGTTGTTCTAGTTTTTGCGTCGACTTCTTCCAAGAAGCGGCATGACCCTGTCGCAATATCGGCAATGAGCGCATCTAGGTTGTCGTTCGCGAGTTCGAGCAGTTTGTGGAACGTCGACGGATTGGGGCTTGCCAGTAACGTGATGTCTTTGTGTGCAAGAGCCAAACGGCAGATGACGAGGTATTTGATCTCATAATCTTGGATAGAGAAAACGATGTTGGGTACGACAAACTTTCTTTGCGCTAGCCGGGGCATGGATTTATATACGTGTCCGGATGCGCTCCCGATGGGCGTGCCAGATTCTAAATAATCCTCGATATCGGGACTTGCCATCCCGAGAATTCGACCTGCATATGCTTCCGGACAAGATTGGTATTGAAGAAACGTGAAAAGATTTTGCGAATCTTTCATTGAATCCAGCGTTTCCTGCAGTACGGGGATGTATTTGGGCCGGCCAGTGGTGCCGCTGGTTTGGTTGTACATAACGAAGGGCTTTGCGGTGAGGACGGCGGCCCGAGTTTTCTCTTGTTTTTCGATTAGCGGTCGCAGATCTTCGTACTCGTGTACGGGCACAATGTCCGCATAGTCCTTATGACTTTTGATCGAATCGAACTGGTGTCGACGACCAAATTCCGTGTCCGCATTGTCATTGAGTATTCTTTGGAGGGTTGTTAACTGAGTTTTTTGCGAGTTTTTGGCGTCGGTGACGAGGGGCTGATAAAGCTTGCGACGAAGGACCCGCATTCTCAGGTCAAATAGGATATTGATGACGGAATCTGTGATCGAATGGAGCGTCACGGTGTTTGATCAATATCGCCTGAAAATGGCGTTTGCATTTGTGATACGAAGTCGAGCGGATAGCTTCGATTAAGCAATCCGAGTTCCTCGACGTGCCTTGATTTTGGAAGGAAATAGGTTCCGAAGAGGAGATCCCAAACAATAATATTGTTGCCGTAATTGGAGTTGGCTTCGTCCGATATGCGCGAATGGTGCCATCGATGCAGTTGAGGCCCACTAATCAAGTAATTCAAAGGGCCTAATTGAAGCTCAATGTTGCAGTGTTGAAAAAATCCGTTGATGGAATAGAAAACAAAATAGAGTGCAAGTACGTCCTCGCGTACACCCAGGATGATGAAGGGCAAGGCGTCGAACAAAAATTGGAGTGTTTTATCGATGGGATGAAATCGCCCTACGTTTAACCAATAGAGCTTTTTCGGTGAATGATGAACAGCGTGAAATTTCCATAACCGACGCGTTTCGTGCATCCAACGATGCAGCCAATAGCGAAAGAAATCGGCGAATAGCACCATCAGACCGACTTGCAGACCAATGTTCCACGCGTCTGGCCATAGGCCCAAGGTCCAGCTAGACGACTCTAGTGACGTAAGAACGTAATACGCCACCACAAACGATAATCCGCGGGGTAACAAGACCTGTACCACCAGCATAAAGAGAGCGTCGGCTGTAACGTCTGACGTTTTTGGTTTCCAATCGATCTTGTGCGGCGTCAGAAATTCGAACGCGATGACTGAGAAAGCGCCTAGGAAGACGGGCATGTACGTGCTGACATAGATCCCGGCACTGAGATTTAACAGGGTGAAAAAAATCCCGATACAACCCACGATCACAATGGGATAGATCGAGTAAGACAGGTAGTGCGTTGCGGATTCCCTGAAACTCAAATACACGTCCTCACACGATGTCGTTGTCGACGCTCCGTCCTAGAATAAGACGGCCGGGGACGGAAACCTAATCTCTTAGGGTCAGTGTTCTCGCGGTGAAGAAGCCACCGAACGAGACGATCAGTCGCGCCACCAGGCCACCTTTGCGCTTGGATTAATCACATCCCCGTCCTTGAGTACGTCGATGGGATCGCGACCGTCCACTCCTATACCAAATCGGTGGTAGCCGAGTAATCGTTGGAGCATCTTGGGCAGCTCCGCCGCCACCTCACGCGGTACTGATAACAACTGGATTTCCTGCGGTCGTAAGTACGCAACGTTATGGCTCATAAAAAACCCGAGGCGTTCTCGATCTTGCGAGGTGTTGGCACCGCCGCCATGCCATAAACCGCCTTCCCACATCAACATTGTTCCAGCGCGCATAGTGACTTGTAACGTGTCTATTGATTGATCAACGGGTCGATCGTGCCAATTGTGACTGTAGGGAACAATGTGTGTGGCCCCGTTTTCGACGTCGAAATCGTCGAGCGCAATCAACGCATTGCAAACGAAGTGAGGATGCGGCCTCTTGATGGGCCAAAGCCCGTCGTCCTGATGCAGGAATTGTTTGGTTTCGCCCGGAAGTAAGTTGAACAACGTCGTCACGTTAATTTGAACCCGAGGCCCGAGCACACCTTCGATGAGAGCTCGGATACGGCGATCAAGAAAGAGGTAGTCGACGGCACGGGTTTTCGCCAGCAAGTTATGTGCCCTCAAGGTCTTGCCGGTGTCTGTACCGATCGCTCGCATTTCGGTGATGCGAACTTCGGTATCAAATGCGTGACGGATCCGAGCGATTTCTTCGTCTTGGATAAAATCGGGGATGATGGTGTAGCCCTGGTCCTCAATTTCGGCAACGCGTTGGGTAACGTTGACCCCCTCGACGACGATCGCTTCGGCTTCAGCCGTTGTCACGAACAGTCCCCTGCAGACCGGTGAGCGATGCATTGATGTCGGATCCTTAATCCTCCTCGTGGTACCAGCCTCAAAATGGTGATTGAGAGGCGTGTGCGAGCAAGCGTTCCATTTTATGGTAGCTGGCGCAAAAGTGAAAAGACGCTCTGTTTTGCCGATCTGGGTTTTCGTGGGATAGTTGAAGCATGTTTATGAGTTCTCGAGCTTCCCGCTTCGTCTTCGCGGGCGCGTGCGTCGCGGTCCTTATGCTGTTGGTGGGAGCGCTCGGTAGTCGATATGGGCTTTGGCCGTTTCTCGTTGGGTTTTACTTTCTATTCGCTGGGATTTTAGTGGCACTGATTTGCGCGATTTGGGGTATCGCCGCGTTGGTGTTTTTGCGTGGGAAGGGCCGTATTGAAGCTCGTGCGCCTTTTGTCTATGGAACGATCCTCAGCGCGCTGGTGTTAGCCATCATGTTTGTGCAGTTCCTTGACGCGAGCCGTTTGCCTGCAATCCACGATATCTCCACCGATTCAGTCGATCCTCCTGAATTCGACCGTTTGATTGCCGTGCGTGGGACGACCAGTAACGATCTGACATACACCGATGCGGAAAGACAACAACAAGCGATGGCCTATCCGGAGATCAAAACAATGCGTACCCGACGCGATCTAAGCGAAAGTTTTGATCGCGTCTTAGTTGTGGCCAAAACACTGGGCTGGGAAATCGTTAATAGTGATCGCCGGTCAGGGATTGTCGAATCCACGGCGACGACGTTCTGGTTTGGATTTAAAGACGATGTCGTGATTCGCATTCGGGAAGAAAACGGAGGGACACTGATTGATTTGCGATCGGTGTCTCGAGTGGGCATGAGTGATTTGGGCGCAAACGCAGAGCGAATTGCTCGGTTCCTAGCTGAATTTGGCCGTTAAAAACGAATTATTTTTGCTTCCAAGGAATCAAGTTCAACGATTCCGATGGCATTCAACCCTTGAATATGTCCCGCGCATTCTCCGGGATTAAATATCAATTGCGATGAACGATTTTCGATGCGTTGTAAGTGCGTATGGCCATGTAGAGCAAGGTCATGATCTGTCGTCAGTACGCCATCCAAATCGGCTGGATCGTGCACGATGATGACGCTACGAGATGCCCAGATCACTTCGTAGGGGGGATCTTGGAAGTGAAAACCATGTGCGGCGATCGCCGAGTCGAGTGACGCACGCTCCTGGTCGTTATTGCCGAACACCCCGACCAGAGGCGACTTGAGGTCGGCCATCACGTCGAGCGTTTTAGCTTGCGTGATATCGCCAGTGTGGGCGACTACATCAACGTTCGCGTCGTTGAATAACTCAACAATCCGCGCGACATTCTTGAGGTTATTATGCGTATCGCTAACTACCCCTATGCGCATGATGTACCGCCGTAAGACAGCGAACGAGGACCGCCAGCATAAGGGCTGGAAGTCCCCGATTCATTGCTCGTGAATTACGACGCTTTTTCGAGGATGTGGATCCCGCACGCACTGCCTAACCCGATAACATGAGTTAGCCCAATGCGAGCGCCCTCGACTTGGCGTTGACCTGCTTCACCACGCAGATGCGTTGATACCTCGTAGATGTTTGCGATGCCTGTCGCTCCGAGCGGATGACCCTTGGAGAGCAAACCACCGGACACGTTTACGGGAACCTTCCCACCTAGTGCGACTTCTCCTTCGTCAATCATCCGGCCGGCTTCGCCGTCTTCGCAAAGTCCGAGGTTTTCATAATGGAGAATTTCTGCTGTCGCAAAACAGTCGTGTAATTCCACCAGGTCGATGTCCTCGGCGCCAAGCCCTGCCATTTCGTAGGCGGCCGCGGCAGCTTTGCGCGTACATGTATTGACGTCGGGCATAACCAGATCACGTTCCTGCCATGGATCCGAAGTCAGGACGGAAGCACGTACCTTGATCGCCCGGCTCATTAGGCCGAGTTCCTTAGCTTTCTTTTCGGAGGCGATGATTGCAGCAGCTGAACCGTCAACGTTGACCGAGCACATGAGTTTTGTATTTGGATACGAAATCATTTCGGCGTTCATCACCGTATCGAGTGGTGTTTCGATCTGGTACATCGCTTTGGGATTCATCGTCGAGTGGTGATGGTTCTTAACAGAAACTTTCGCGAACTGTTCGAACGTTGTGCCGTAATTTCGAGCATGCTCCATACCCGCCTCAGCGAATACCGACGGCATTGTTCCTGAACCTAGAAGGCCTTCTTTTGAGATACCTTTAGAACCTCCGGCACCGCCTAAAAGACCCTTTCCCATCTGCTCGACGCCGACCGCGATCACTAAATCGTAAAGACCTGCCTTGACCGATGCCCACGCCTCCCGGAACGCGGTAGCTCCAGTGGCACACGCATTCGATACGTTGACCACGGGAATTCCCGTTTGGCCAATTTCTTGGAGAATGCGCTGACCGACCATGCCGCTGGCTTGGCCCAGATTTCCGCAATAAAGAGCCTCCATGTCTTGAATGGTTAGGCCGCTGTCGTCGAGGGCTAGGTGGGCGGCTTCAGCGCCGATCTGTGGGACGGTTCTGTCGGGAAATCGCCCGAATTTGATCATATCCACACCAACTACATATGCGTCTGTCATTTGATGATTCCTCAGCTGGCTGCGTTGCTTGGTTGAAAGAAGTAGGAAAGATACGAATTACCTTCCCCGTCTTTGCGGCCTAGCGCGTCGTCGTACACCACGTCGACGGGCATGCCGAATTCGATTTTTTCCGGTTCGGGATCAACATTGATCAGGTTTCCTTTGATGGTGCCGCCTCCTTCCAAATCGACAATCGCCGAAATGTAGGGAACGTCAATACCTGGAAAAGATCGATGCACGATGGAATAAGCATATAGGGTACCGCTATTGGCCAACGTCACGGTTTCCATTTGATCGCGCTCACCACACTTCGAACAGTTGGCGCGTTCTCCCAAGAAAATCGCTTCACAAGACGAACACTTGTATCCCTCAAGGTACGGATCGCCATCTTCCGGAATCTTCAGATAGTCAACCGCGGGTAAAGGGTTGTCGGACATAGTCTCCCCCGTGTCCAAATCCATTAACTGTTAGAGAATACGGTATGGTTGCAGCCGATACTAGCGGCTGAGTTGGTCGGTTTTGAGTCTGATCGTACGTAGGGTTAGAGCGGACGAAAGCCACTTCATCGACTACGTCACTGAGAAATTGCATTTTGGTGTAGGTATCAAACCCACTTAACATGCGCGGATGAATCTATCCTCCATATCGGAAGCCTGTCACGTCATCGGGATTTGCGGAGGGGCGGTTGGTGGTTCGGAGGCTGCCGCACTTATTGCGAAATCCGGATCGATCGCAGTCGTCTTTGAACAAAATATGCGGCCTTACGGGAAGATCGAGGATGGTCTTCCGCGGTGGCACTCCAAGCTGCGTAACAAAGAGTACGCCAAGATTGACGAGAACCTTTCGACCCCAGGGGTGGTTTTTGTTCCGGGCACGCGACTGGGTGAAGATCTCTCGTTTTCTTCTCTCTCGAATGATGTCGGTCTAAGCGCTTTAATCCTCGCTCATGGCGCGTGGCGCGACCGCCCTCTGCCAATCGAGGGTGTTGATCGCTTTATCGGAAATGGGCTGAGCTATCAGAACCCCTTCGTTTATTGGTTCAATCACTACGAGGAAATTGGATTTTCTGGTGAAAACTTTCCTATCCACGACGACGCCATGGTCATCGGAGGAGGTTTGGCTTCGATCGATGTCTGCAAGATCTTAAACCTTGAGCTATACGCTCGAGCCTTGGGGGACCGCGGGATTAAAGTTGATATCGAAGAGATGGAAGTGCGGGGAATCCCAAGAACGCTGGAGACGCACGGGCTCGCGGTAGACGACCTCAACATTCAAGGCTGCACGCTTTTTTATCGACGAGATAAAGAAGATATGCCTCTTGAGAACGTAAGAAATCCAAGCGCTCAGCGCCTGGAGAAACTCAAAGGCACTCGAGCAAAAATCATGGACAAAGTGATTCGGAAGTACTTAGTGCGGTTTTACCCGAATGCTATTCCCGTCGAGGCCGTCGAAAAAGACGGGAGGTTAGATGGCTTCATCTTTCAACGGACAAAAATAGTTGATGGGCGAGTTTTAAGAATAGAGAACACTGAGTTCACAACACGTTCAAAACAGATAATTAGCTCGATAGGGAGCACGCCCGTACCAATTGATGGCGTACCGATGGAGGGTGAGTTGTACCAGTGGCAAAACAGGGAAGAGGGGCGCCTTGTGGATGGGGTATACGGGCTCGGCAACGTCCTCACCGGTAAGGGTAATATCGTGGAGAGTCGCCGCAACTCAAAAGAAATCACCCCAAAGGTCGTTGATCAAGCGCTTGCCAGTCCGAAAATTCCCGCGGACGGGGTTTCGGAGATCATGAGTTTAATTCGAACCCGCTGGGATACCGTCGGATATCCAGGTGAGTACGAAGATTGGATTGCTTCGAAGCCGCCGGCCGCCTAGGTCTTTATAAGAAAATGGGGCTGTGCCCGGAGCGCCTCATGGGGTTGGGGGTAAAACGCTAAGTTCACGACGAAGAATCTCATTAACTTGTTTGGGATTGGCTTGACCGTTTGTTGCTTTCATAACTTGGCCGACGAAAAAACCGAGTATTTTCTCTTTGCCATCGCGAAACTGTCCGACCTGGCCGGGGTGGTCGCTGATTATTTGGGATACCACGTTTTCTAATTCGCTAGTGTCGTTTAGTTGTCGCAAACCTTGATTTTCGATGGTTCCGTCCACACTCCCACCTTCAGCCCATAATGTTTCGAAAACCGACTTCGCAATCTTTCCGGTGATGGTCTCATCTTGGATGCGTTGGATTAGTGTTCCAAGTTCATCGGGTGCGATTGGGACGTTGGCAAAACTGATTTCGTCGCGGTTGAGCGCGGCGGCGACATCACCGAGGATCCAGTTCGCGGCGAGTTTTACGTCGATCCCACGTTCCGCTACCGCGTCGAAGTATCTCGCCGCGTTAAGGTCTTCGATGAGGCGACCCTCTTCATAATCGGTAAGACCAAGTTCAAGTACGTATCGGTTTCGTTTTGCTGTCGGGAGTTCAGGTACCGTCACCCGTACCGATTCAATCATCTCGTCGGTTATGTCGACAGGCAAGAGGTCGGGATCTGGGAAATAACGATAATCGTCCGATGACTCCTTTGAACGCATGGATCGGGTTTCATCTCGCTCGGAATCATAAAGTCTTGTTTCAAGAACGACTTCGCCACCGGCGTCGAGGACGGCAATTTGGCGATCTATTTCGTACTCAAGCGCTTTTTCGACGAACCGAAACGAATTGACGTTCTTGATTTCCGTGCGTTCGCCGAGGGTCTCGACCCCCTTGGGCCGTATGGAAATATTTGCGTCACAGCGCATGGAGCCTTCGTTAAGATTGCCGTCACAGATTTCGAGAGTAGTGACGAGGCCATGTAGCTCTCGAAAATACGCAGCGGCCTCTGCTGCTGAGTACAATTCGGGCTCAGAGACTATTTCAAGCAAGGGCGTTCCCGCTCGGTTTAGATCAATTCCGGTAAAACCATCGTAAGCGGTGTGAATGGATTTACCGGCGTCTTCTTCGAGGTGAGCCCGCGTGATGCCAATCTCGCGAATCGATCCGTCGCTGAGGAAAATTGGTAAAGCACCTCGCCCCACAATGGGTTGGTCGAGTTGACTTATTTGGTAGCCCTTTGGCAAGTCAGGGTAAAAGTAGTTCTTACGATCAAAACGGCACGATGAAGCGATCTCAGCATCAATGGCGAGACCGAACTTGATCGCCATACGTATTGGCTCTTCATTTAATACTGGGAGCACACCTGGTAACGCGATGTCGACGGCGTTTGCATTACTGTTCGGATATTCACCGAAAGAGGTAGCGGCGCGCGAAAATATCTTTGAACGTGTCGCAAGCTGAACATGAACTTCCAATCCAATCACGGCTTCCCATTCAGTCATGTTCGTACGCCGGATGAAGTGCGTGCCAGTCGGTTTCATTTTGATATTGGCATCCGAGCGAGAGGATCGATGATTCGCCAAAATGCGGGCCAATGAGTTGCATCCCAACGGGCATTTGTTCTCTCATTCCGCATGGCAGTGAGAGGGCGGGAAGCCCCGCGAGACTGGCCGGGGTCGTGTAGATATCTTGTTGGTACATCCCGACTGGATCTTCGATCAATGCTTCGCGTTCGAAGGCGGTTGACGGCGAGACAGGCGTGAGGAGGACGTCAACTTCCATGAAGGCGTCTAAGAAATCCTGACGAATAAGACGGCGGATTTGTTGGGCTTTCAAGTAGTAAGCGTCGTAGTAACCCACTGATAGCGCATAAGTACCTGTCAAGATGCGTCGTTTAACTTCGCTGCCGAAGCCCTCGGTACGGGAAAATTGATAAAGATCGTCTAGATTCTCGGGCGACGTAGTTCGATGCCCGTAACGAACACCGTCATAACGCGACAGATTAGTCGAGGCCTCCGCTCCAGCGATCACATAATAAACTGCGATCGCCGCTTCGGTGTGCGGTAACTCCACTGGAACGCAGTCATGACCCAACGATTCAAGTGTGTGACGAGCTGCTTCAAGAACCTTGGCCATCGAGGAATCGAGGTCGTTCCAGTATTGGGACGGGATGCCTATCTTCAGGGGGCGACGCGAGCTATCGATATCTGTCGCTTCGGCGATCGCGCTGGTTGAATCATTCGGATCGTGTCCTTCCATTGCGTTAAGTAAGGTCCCAGCATCTGAGGCCGTACATGCAATAGGCCCGCCTTGATCCAAACTTGAGGCAAACGCAATCATGCCGTAACGAGAAACTCTCCCGTAAGTCGGTTTTAAGCCGGTAACACCACAAAAACTCGCGGGCTGCCGGATTGAACCTCCGGTATCGCTACCGGTGCAAGCGGCGGCCAGGCCCGCTGCGACTGCCGCGGCTGAACCGCCAGAGGACCCGCCGGGAACGCAAGCTTGATTCCATGGATTCTTTACCGGTCCGTAGAAGCTGGTTTCATTACTCGAACCCATCGCGAATTCGTCCATATTGGTTTTACCAAGAGTTATGGCACCAGCCTTACGTAGCCGGTCGACAACCGTGGCGTCGTATGGGGCGACAAAATTGTGGAGCATGCGGGATGCGCAGCTCGTTAATAATCCCTCGGTGCAGAAAAGATCCTTATGGGCGATAGGAATTCCTGTTAGCGGGCCGGTACGCTTATCAGCGATGGCTTTATCGGCGCTTTTGGCAGCAGCGAGAGCGCGGTCGGAGTCAACAGTTATAAAGCAGTTAAGATCCGCTGCGGCATTGATTCGACCGAGATAAAAATGCACAAGTTCCTCGGCACTGAAGTCGCCGTTGTCAAGGCCAGAACGCAGCTGAGCCATATTCGCGTATGGGTTCATTCCACGACCCTTGGAACCAAATAGAGGCCATCACGCGTTTGTGGAGCTATCGCCTGATACCGTTCTTGTTCGAACGAGGTGTCAGGCTCATCGGGTCTAAATCGTTGGTTGACCTCGAGAGGATGTGCTAGCGGCTTAACCCCATCGGTATCGATGGATTGCATGAAATCGACCAATTCAACGATGGAAGATAAGTCCCGTAACAGCTTTTCGCGATCGTCTGGTTGCAACGAGAGTTGGCATAGCGATAGCAGTTTGTCGATCGTTTGTTGGTCCACTTTCAGGCCATTTCAGCGTGTCAGAGGCCGCATAATCTAAAACAGGTTCGGCGAATTGGCCAAGGTCTTTTATATGAGGACCGAAGCGCCAGCATACAACAAACAGAATCGCGATAATCTGCTTGCTTCAGGTGGTCAGTGTCTCGTGCTAGAGTCCTGGGTCCCGCACGGGGAACAGAGAAAAGCAAGGTGCTGAAGAATATCCGAGGTCTTTTTTCCCGGGATCTCTCGATCGACCTGGGTACGGCGAACACGCTGATATACGTGGGTGGGCAGGGTATTGTTTTGGACGAACCGTCCGTCGTTGCCATTCGCACACATAAGAATGGTCGAGAATCAATCGAAGCGATCGGTATGCACGCAAAACGCATGCTGGGTCGCACCCCGGGCGACATCACAGCAGTGCGACCTCTTAAGGATGGGGTTATCGCTGATTTCGATGTAACCGAGCAGATGCTCAGGCACTTTATTCAGAAAGTACATCCCAAGCACGCGCTCGGACTGAAACCCAGTCCGCGAATCGTTGTGTGTGTACCGTGCAAGTCGACGGAGGTTGAACAGCGAGCCATTAGAGAATCGGCTGAACGGGCTGGTGCGCGCGACGTACTCCTGTTAGAGGAACCCATGGCGGCCGCGATTGGAGCGGGACTACCCGTCGATGAAGCAGTCGGCACAATGGTCATTGATATCGGGGGCGGTACCACAGAACTCGCGATTATTTCGCTTAGCGGCGTCGTGTACTCAGACAGTGTGCGGGTTGGCGGCGATCGATTCGACGAAGCCATCAGCGCATACGTACGTCGAACCCAAGGTAGCTTAATTGGCGAAGCTACCGCCGAAAAAATAAAAGAGGAGATAGGCACGGCGTATCCCCAAAACGATGTACTAGAAATTGATGTACGTGGCCGAAATTTAGCCGAAGGGGTCCCTCGCAGTTTTACACTCAACAGTAATGACATTCTCGAGGCACTCCAGGAGCCTCTCTCCGTGATTGTGCAAGCGGTCAAACGTGCGCTGGAGCAATGTCCGCCCGAACTTGCATCGGATATAGCGGAGAGCGGGATGGTATTGACGGGTGGCGGAGCGCTGCTGAAAGACATTGACTTGCTATTGGCGGAAGAAACCGGGTTGCCCGTTATCGTTGCCGAGGACCCGCTAACTTGCGTCGTGCAAGGAGGCGGGAAACATCTAGAGGATCTTGCGCACGCGAAACCCGCTTCAATGCTTTAGGCCGCCGTAAAGGGACGCCGAAACGCTATAGCGGCCCGAGGTTTGTTGTTGCCCTACTGTACAATTATTTTTCTGTACGAATGACCGGGTGAACGACAATTAGGCGACTGTTTACCACTGAATCGAGTTCAAAGTACGTTCTATTTGCTCTGTCGTTAATTTCAGCTTGCTTGCTATTGGTGGAGTCCTATAACGAGACGTTACTCGACCCGCTAAAGCAAGGGGTTGCCATAGTCGCAAGGCCAATCCAATCGATTGCTGAAGCCCCTTATTTTCTGACGGACGCGTCGATCGATTTTTTCTCTTCTCGAAATAACTTGCAGAAAGAGAACTCTATTCTGGAAAACCGGATACGCGAACTTTCCTATGGTTCGCAGCGACTGGCCGCGGTCGAATCTGAAAATACTCGCTTGAGAGAGCTGCTTGGAAGTCGCAAGCGCTTGTCCGGAGATGTTTTGGTTGCAGAAATTGTGGGAATCGATCCCAACATACAGAGGCGCGAGGTAGTTATTGACAAAGGGACGGTTGACGGCGTGCGGGTCCGTCAGGCGGTGATCGAAGCTGAAGGCTTGTTCGGCCAGGTCATTGCGACCACCCGGTCCAGCGCTCGGGTTTTAATGGTGTCAGATCCGAGGCATGCAATTCCAGTAGAGGTTGTTCGGTCCGGATTTCGTTCAATTGCGGTGGGAATGGGTCTTAGCGATCGTCTTTATCTTGAAAACGTGTCTACCACAGCGGATCTCATAATAGGCGATGTGCTGGTTAGTTCCGGATTGGGTGAGAGGTTTCCCAGGGGGTATCCAGTCGGCGAAGTACGATCGGTTGACATCGACCCAGCGAGGAACTACGCGGACGTTTACACGAGTATTCAGGCTCGGCTAGATACGAGTCGTCATGTACTTATCTTGTTTGACGGGATGGCCCCATGAACACGCCGGTTCGTGGAATCGTCGTTCTACTCATTCTTCTGATCGGACTACTTTTGACCGTTGGCCATTTACCCCGAGTGCTTCCGGACTGGATCGGGTGGTTGCGCCCAGAATGGATGGTGTTGATTTGTTTTTTTTGGGCAATCGAATTACCAGAGCGAATAGGCTTGGTAAGTGTTTGGGCGTGTGGATCAGTTATGGATGTCATGGTTGGCGATGCAATCGGTACAAACGGCGCCTGTTTAGCTTTAGTCTCGTTTGTTGGTTGGAAGCTGCAGTCCCGAGTAAGTCTCTATTCACCTTTCCAACAAATTGCGCTGATGTTTGTGATCTCTCTGGGCGTTCTTTGGATCAAGGCCGTTATTGACAATCTCTTCAATGGCGTTGCGTTTACAACACATATTCTAGTGAACGCGGCCTGCACCAGCTTGTGGTGGATCCTAATATCTAGGGTGCTTGGCCGCGTCAAAACGCGGTTCGATATTCGGTGAGCGAAGCTCAGTTTATTTTAGCTTCGAAATCGCCGCGGCGGGCTGATCTTCTCCGGAGCGTAGGATTCAAATTCTTGATTGAGCCTGCCGACATCGACGAGTCATTAAAAGTGGGGGAGGGTCCACGAGATTACGTCCGGCGTATGGCGCGATCGAAGGCGAGACATATCCGCGCGGACCTCGCCGTGCTGGGTGCGGATACGATTGTGCATGTCGACGGTGAAGTTTTAGGAAAGCCAGCAGATCGAGGTCAGGCTATTTCTTTTCTTGACAGGCTTTCGGGGCGCGAACACGAGGTCATGACTGCGGTCGCAATTTCTTTACGTGACCGAATCGAAATCGTTGACGTAGTAACGAAGGTACATTTTCGCGATCTGAAGTCCGGTGAGGCAGCACGATACTGGGCAACGGGTGAGCCGCTCGATAAGGCGGGCGGTTATGGGCTACAGGGTGTGGGCGCAGTATTTGTGGATCAAGTAATCGGGAGTTACAGTGCGGTGATTGGGCTGCCGCTAGTGGAAACCGAACGCCTTTTGAGTTCGTTTGGTGTTGATACGTGGCGAAACCGTGCTTGATTAGGTCAGATGCGCCAAGATTTATTCATTGATGTGAACGAGTACGAGACGCGTGTTGCGCTTTATCGGGATGAAATCTTGCAGGAAGTGCATATCGAACGCGATGGTCGATACAGCTTAACGGGCAATATCTATCGGGGTCGTGTCAATCGAGTTGTTCCTGGCATTCAGGCCGCCTTTGTCGATTTTGGAGGCGATCGTTCAGGCTTTTTACACGTACGAGATGTAGTGCCCGGTGGCGTGGGCGGCGTCGATTCCGATAAAAAGGACGCAGAAGAAAACAGCCGAGACCAATTCGAAGACGCATTAGATATACGAAGTGCTCTGCACGAAGGCCAGTCATTGCTGGTACAGGTAAATAAGGACCCTATCGCTGGGAAAGGCGCTCGATTGACCACCAAATTGACGCTGGCTGGACGGTATTTGGTGCTCATGCCATATAACAGCCGCATAGGTGTGTCGCAGCGTATTCGGGAGGAAACTGAACGAGAAAGATTACGTAATTTGATGGACGATTTTAGGCATGAAATGTCGAGTCCCCATGGATACATCGTTCGAACGGTGGCTGAAGGAGTACCGATCGAGGATCTTGAAGATGATGTCGAATTTCTTGAGCGCTTATGGCGGCAGGTCACTGAAAAGGCGAAAGCTGCAGCAAATGGCGAAGCTGTGTACCAAGAACTTCCTCTGCATACGCGTGCACTCCGAGACCTCGTTAATGCTCAGGTACAGTCGATCGCGGTGAACGACGAAGACACGATAGAGCAAGTAAAAGATTTCGTGGCGAGTTACATGCCGGAATACATCCCGGGGTTAATGTTAGCGGCCGATAGCGAATATCAAAAAGACAAGCTGGATGAGGAGCTAGCCAAGGCGCTGATGCGGGAAGTGACGTTACCGTCCGGTGGATATTTGATCGTTGAGAATACCGAGTCGATGTGTACGGTCGACGTAAACACTGGCCGTTTCGTTGGCTCTAAGAACCTGGAAGACACTGCATTTAAGACGAACATGGAGGCGGCTCGAGTGATTGCCCGAGAGTTGCGAGTTAGGAATATTGGCGGACTTGTCGTGGTGGATTTTATCGACATGGACGACGCGGTGCATCGTTGCGACGTTATGGAGACCTTCGAGAAATCATTTGAAGGCGATCCAAATCGCGTCCAAATCGGAGACTTTTCGGAGTTTGGACTGGTTGAGCTGAGCCGAAAACGTACTCGTAAAACTCTAGCGGAACAGCTGGGGGAACCCTGTTTGAGATGCAGTGGTGAAGGGATTGTTAAGAGCGTTGAAACCACTTGTTTTGATCTGTTTCGTGCGCTGCACGCTGATGCCAAGGCGCGTGTCGAAGGCGCAGGGCTCGGACTGGTGTATCTAGTCAGGACACGTCAAGAGGTTGTGGATCGAATGGTTGGTCAAGAGTCAGGCCGGCTAGAGCAATTGAGTTCTAAGTTGGAGTGCGAAATTCGCTTTGAAGTTGAGCACGACGGGGGACTTGGCGAATATACGTTGGTTCGACTCTCTGACCCACAAAGCGGTTAACTAAGTCGGACAACTACGGGACGTGAAAGCCACAAAACGAGATCACTTGGCCACGATCGTTATTGAAAAATCGGACTCTGAGAGTTGATGTGGCTGACTTTGAGCGCGCCGAAGCAAGGGTAGGGAGGGGACGTTGAATCGTTCGCTAAAATACTTACTACTCTTCGTAATTGCAGTGCTAGCGTTCTTTGCCGGGGTTCAGCTCATCGGGAGAATTTTTTCCGCAAATCTCACCGACTTGGAACCCACGATCAACGAATTATTGGCCCCTTACGATGTAACTTTGGAAGGAGCTAAGGGTGGTTGGAGTTACGTCAATCCGATATTTACCGCGCGTCGTATTACTTTCTCGGGCGGTCAGCTAGACGAGGTCCTATTCGAAATCAACCTTCTCAAGAGCCTTCTAAACAACCGCATTGTCGCAAACAGGTTGATAGTCGGTTCGGCGCACGTTGGTGTCGAGTACGTAGATTCTGGATGGCGCCTAAGAGGCTCGGGGGGAACGGGCATGCCGGCGCCCGACATCCTTAGTTTTCTGGTCGATAGCCAAGACCTGCTTTTTTCAGCGGAGCTACAAGCTTTTCGTTACGGTAAGTCGGCATCTTGGGTAATCGGAGCTAGGAGCTTCAACCGCGACGGGCACCACCGTATTTCACTTACCCTCGCTCCAGACAAGAACTGCGTGAGCTGTAAAGGTCGTTTGGAGCTCGATTTTCGTGATTCGGTTTGGGGACGTAATGACGGTAACGGGCTAGGATTCGTGGATCTAACGGACGTGACTTTTGACGATGAAGTAGCTGAGATCCTTGGTCTTCCGGTCGGCAAATGGAATATGACGGGAGGCTGGAAAAAAAATGCAAGAGAGGAACTTTTTTCGGTCGAGATACTGTTTGAACGCGGACAGAACGACGACTCTAGATTTGTCGCGTCTGCGAATCTCAGCGGCAGCCTCCAAGGCGATCGATACCGCGGATCCATCAACATTGTCGGACTCGATCCGGTGGCAGGCCGTATAGAACTTTCGCCTCTCAGCGTACATACAGATGCTCGCGATCTACTGGAACTATTTAGTCCGGCAATTGAGTTGCGTACCTTATCGACGTTGGCGACTGGTCTCTACGGTCTTGACCACCCTGTTGGGCGTCGGATTAAAGAACTGGGTGCATCTGGCCGTTTGCAAGGAGCAGTTTTTCTTGTAGACCAACAGGGCACCGCATTTGCCGCAGAAGCCGACCTGTTGTCTCTCAAGAACCATCGAGGAGGACCAGCTTCAGAGTCTGTTTCTGGATCAATACGCGGACATGGAAGGGTGATCAAACTAGATCTGGCTTCCAAGTCGGGGACAATCGCATTGCCTAAGGTGTTTGAGGACCCCCTACTCTTTGACGAGGCGGTGGGCCCGATCGTCTTTTGGATCGGACGAGATTACGTTGGTATTCGCGGAGAAAACCTCAGCTTTACTACCGACGAAAGCATCATTACGGGCGGCTTCGGACTTTCGATGCCAAAAATAGACGGACGCGAGCATCAAACCACCTTGGTTGCGAATGTGGAAAAAATGGGTGTTCGAAGAGCGAAGAAGTATGTCCCTATCGGCCTACCTCAAGGACTGAAATCTTGGTTGAAGACTAGTTTGCGAAATGTCGGTTCCTTTTCGGCCGTTCAATTGGTTTACCACGGTCGCAATGTTATCTATCCAGGATTGCCATTGAGGCGAGCTGAACTTCTGGCGGACTTTGAGTCGCTGTCGATTGATTTCCATGAAGACTGGCCGCTGGTTTCTGCCGCTGACGGGCGACTTGAGGTCAGGGCTCGAGAAAGTCGAGTCGAGTTGCAGGAAGCAACGAGCTTTGAGGCGAAAGTTACTAACGCCGTCGTTTCGATACCGTCAAATGGTTCCTTTATCGACGCGAAATTGGACGTCGTAGTACCCGTCCCTCGCGCGTTGTTATTTGCTCAGGAAAGATCGATGGAGCTCTTAGCTCCCGTAATTGGTGGTGGTTTGGTTGGTGAGGGTTCCCTCGGTATTGATGCCAGTTTTAGAGTACCGCTGACGGATCGCATGGGGGAGCCCGGAGACTTCCAGTTGAAGTTTGAATTCAATAATGTCGCGGTCTCACTTGATGATCCGAGCATGCGTTTGGACGCTTTAAATGGGGCGGTCGAGTATCGTTCGCCATACTCGATCGTAAAGAGCGATCTGTCCGCAAATCTATTCGGCACGCCAATTGACATTGAAATCATCTCAGGGAGTAACGCAGACGAAGAATTCATGGGAGTAGCACTGACTGGGCAGTTAAAGGTGGCTGATTTGCTCGCTCTACTTGAAGTAAACAACCCGAATATTGCGACCGGAAACATGGAGTATTTGGCGAATTTATCGATCTTTGTGGATTCGGCACGACCGTCTGAACTGGGCTTCACATCCGATCTGGTTGGCGTCGGCCTAACACTGCCGGACGAGTGGGCGAAACCACCTTCGGTAGCACGACCTTTGGACGTCAATATTCAATTCTTGGATTCGTATACATCTGTAGCGTTCCGTCACGGCACGACTGCAGGATGGATTCACCTTTCTAACAATCGGATAAGTCGCGGATCGGTTGGAGTCGGAGCACCGGCGATCGTCGTATCAGAAAACGAAGAACGTTTGGTTGTTTCCGGCGGTTTGGATTCTCTAGAAATCGACACGAAACTTGCTAATTCAAACGACCTAATCGACTGGCGATTGAACAATTTTCGAATAGATGCGCTGCGGGCAGGCGCCGTGGAGTTCACAAATGCGATCGTTTCGGGCCAATCGGTTGGCGACGCTGTAGAAGTCCAACTGTCTTCAGACCAGATTGATGCGACGTTTGTTCGGAAATTCGACGATCCGTGGAAAGTCGACGTAGATGAAATTCGAATCGCAAATTTCAATCCAGTTGGGAATGCGGGAACGTCCGACCCATTGTCATTCGATATATCAGGGAAGATTGTGCCCGCGGACATTACGGTTCGTAGCGTGTTGGTGACCGATATCGATGGGTCCATCAACGATTTTGGCCGCTGGCGTTTTCGCCTCCGCCCGCACCCCGACGGGTTGCGAGTGCATGGGCTGGAAGGTGCAATACGCGGTATCGAGATTAGTAGCGATCAGGAGATGTTTTGGGCTCGTTCCACTAATCGGACGCACTTTGTCGGCAGTATTCAGGGCGTTGCGCTTGGATCGGTGCTGTCTCAATGGGGTTTCGACCTCAGTATCGAAGGCGAATCATTCAGCGGAGAGGGTGACCTTACTTGGCCCGGATCTCCGCTTGCATTTGCAATCAAGGACATTGAGGGATCCTTCGTCTCCGAGGTCAAAAATGGTCGATTTGTGGACCTAGAGCAGGGTGGCGGAGTCGCTCGTATTTTAGGATTGCTGAATTACTCAACCATCGCCCAAAGGCTAACTGGGAATTTCTCTGACGTGGTATCTAAGGGCATCAGCTTTAATCGAATACACGCTCCGGTGAATTTCCAATCCGGCGTATTGGGGTTTACAGAGCCAATGTTTGTAGAAGGGAATGGGTTGCTTTTTCGGGTCAACGGTACGGTTGATTTATCCGACGGACGGCTTGAAAACGAGCTCGTTATAACGCTCCCGGTTTCGGACAGCCTACCGTGGTATGCCGCATACATCGCGATTGCCAATCCGGTGGCAGGCGTCGGCGTGTTGCTTGGTCGGCGTATTTTTGGTGCCCAGATCGAAAATCTTTCGAGTGGAAAGTATCGGCTTAGCGGGACTTTGGATGAGCCCCGTGTGGAATTCGTCAGCATTTTCACTACTGATATGGAAGATTCAAGTACTTCTCAAACTCAGGTTGAAAAAGCACCATGAATGATCATCACAATCAAGATCGTTTGCACGAAGCCGCCATACCACTTCGGTTGGATTGCGTTGATTCTTCATGGTCACTCACCATACGTTGACCGAAGATCTATTGTTATTTGTAGGTCAGAGCGTAAATCTGGTAACGGGCGATAGTCAGATGGTCGTTGGTGAAATTTGGGTCGATTGGCCTAAGAGGTTTGTCGCGTCGTACAGAACCCCGCCGTGGCGCATATACAGAAGAACTCCGAAGAGATGACCGGTTCGGGGGCTGCTACTGGGTTATTCAGCTTCTCCAAAACGATCAGCAACCATTGATATTAAGGCTTCAATTGCGTCGTCCTCGTCTTCCCCATTTACTTTCAATGAAAGGACAGTGCCCTTGTCAGCCGCTAGAGTTAATACATTCAATATGCTTTTTGCATCGACTAATTCGCCATCTTGAATTCCAATTTCAATGTTGCATCGAAATTGGCGTGCGACCCGGATGAATTTTGACGACGCTCGAGCGTGCAACCCAAGCTTGTTGACGATGGGGAGATTAACGTGTCGCACCGACCAGGTTATTGGCTTCCTGATGCCGTACCAAGACGTCAGAGTAATTTTGTGAAAAATGTGTTGATAATCTTTCCACTATATAGACCGATCTGTGATGGCCTCCCGTGCAACCTATAGCCACCGTCATATATGCGCGATCGGTTTTTTCGAATTCGAATAACCAAGTTTCAAGAAAATTAGAGATGTCATTGACCAAACGGGTGGTTATTGGTTGTGATTCAAGAAAATCGCGGATTGGTTGATCAAATCCGGATAGAGATCGTAGTTCTTTTTGCCAATAGGGATTGGGTAAACAACGGACGTCAAAAACGAAATCTGAGTCGATGGGAACACCAGTCTTAAAGGCGAAAGACCGGAAAAGAAGCGAGATGCTCTTAGCAGATTTGTTGATCACGCGGGTTTTGATCATCACTACGAGTTCTGCGGCAGTCAAAGTTGTTGTATCTATCTGCAGGTCGGCCAATTCAGAAACGACAGCAAGGACTTCTCGTTCCGCGTCAATAGCTTCGCGCAAATCTTGGGTGACGTGAGTGAGGGGGTGCCGACGACGGGTCTCGCTAAAGCGTTGAATTAAAATGTCGCCTAGTGCATCGAGAAAAATGATCTGAACATCTAGACCGATTTGATCGAGCGCAGATAGCCGTTCAGGCAATTGTTCGAGATCCTTTGGTACATTCCGCGCGTCGATACAAACGGCGAGATCTTGGACGATTTCTGCCTCAGAACTAGATTGGATGAGTGGTTCAAGGAGGCCGGCTGGAAAATTGTCAATACAGCTGAATCCTTCATCTTCGAGAGCGTGAAGGGCAGTGCTTTTCCCGGAACCTGATCGTCCGCTGATGACAATCAATTTCATTCTGCTAACGCCTCGGCAACCTGGCGTTGAAAAACTTCGTACAGCTCTCGATCGTCTTGTGCTTTTCGCAGATCCTGGGCATTAGGTTGAAGGTCGAAGACCCTTGCTAGAATAGCCAAGAGATCGAGATGCAGTCTGGTCTCGCGTTCCGGTACGACGAGAATGAATAGAAGGTCGACGTCTTGATCGTCAAAACTAATAGGGTTCGTCAAGTACAAAAGTGACGCGACTGGATGTCGACAATCCGGATGTCGACAGTGTGGTATCGCGATACCTTCTCCAAGGTTCGTACTACCAAGCTTTTCTCGTGCCATCAGTGCCTCAAGAAGGTGTCGTGCGCCGATATCACCTTGAGTCTTCGCGATCAGCTCAGACGCCACCTCAATAGAAGCCTTTTTGGACGCGGCGTCTACGTCTCGCCGGACACAGTTGATGGGTAAAATCGATATGAAATCAATCATGAACGGTTAGTAATATCTGAAACAGCTATCTTATTCCGCTGCGCTTGAATCCCCAAAGCTCCAATAGTGCCTTTTTCGTCTAGTAGACGTCGGAATAGCCATGATTTCCCGATATTTCGTAACGGTTCGTCGGGCGATTTGAATCCCATCAGATTCAAGTAGCTTCGCAATTAAGTCGTCGGATAGCGGTTCTCGTTTTTCTTCGTTTTTTATCAGGTTCCGTATCAAATCCCGGACAGCGATACTTGCTACTGGTATTCCATTGGTTGTGGGAATGGTTTTGGAAAAAAAATACTTTAGAGGAAATAACCCTTGGGGGGTCATAAGGTACTTGCTGGTCGTGATTCGCGAAACGGTAGATATATGTATGCCCAATTTAGACGCGATATCGGAAAGCGTCAGGGGCTTCATTGCAGCCAACCCCTTCGTAAGAAATCCTTGTTGGTGTTCAACGATGCAACTAGAAACATTTGCCAAGGTTGAATTTCGATACTCCAGACCTTGAAGAAATAGCCTTGCATTTCGGAAGTTTTCGCGAACGTAATCATTGGACCGAAATTTATTCGTCATATTTGAAAGTTCAGTGTACAGGGGGTTAATTCTTATTCGCGGCGTAATTTCGGGATTTAGTTCGACGAGCCATCGGTCTTTTTCCCAGCGAACAAATGCGTCCGGTTTCAGGTATTCAGTGTGTACGGAACCAAACATCGAGCCAGGTCGAGGGTTTAGCGATTGAACTAATTCAATTGCCTCGCGCAATTCCTTGACGGAGACGTCCAAAATGTTGGAAAGCCTTTCGAAATCTTGAGATACAAGAACTTCAAAATGATCGGTTATCATTTGTATTGCGACTCTTTTTGCGACGGTGGCTCGAGGAAGAAGCCGCAGTTGTATCAGCAGGCATTCCTGGAGATCTCTGGAGCCCACGCCAGGCGGATCTAATTCTTGAACAATGGTCAAGACCCTCTCGATTTCAATCAAAGTCGCACTTACTTCTGGTTGAAGGGTTGACGATATTTCATCCAAACCCGTCTGCAACATGCCATCACCGTTTATGCCGTGGATAATTGCGTTGGCTATTGCGTCTTGTTTAGCCGTGAGCGATGCGAAATTTATTTGCCAGATCAGGTGATCTGATAACGACGTTGATTGATTAGCAACTTCGTGGGCGTCGATGCTAAATGCGGCGTTATCAGACCGTTGGTGGGCGAGTAACAGATTTCTGTCAATGCCTGAATCTTCGTCATTGGATAGATCGCCCGGGCCTTCAATACGACTTAAATTTGGCCAATCTGAATCTTCGTTGATCGATTCGCCATATGTCCGGGTGCTCGCATCTGTGGCGTCATTGACAATTTGTTCGGGCATATCGTTTTCGATTTCGAGCAGTGCGTTTGCTTCGATGACTAGCTGAATTTCTGCTTGGAGTTCACTACTGGAGAGTTGCAATAATCCGATCGCGTTTTGCAGCTGTGGCGTGGCCTTAAACCGTTGGCGGGTCTTAGTTGACGGAATTTGTTTCATATGCCGACCGGCTTGATGGTCACTATTGACTATTCATAATCGGAGGCTAAGTAGAGAAGTTCTGGCCTAGATACACTTGTTGGACCATCGGATCTGATAGTACGTCTTGTGCCGTTCCATCGGCAATGAGGTGGCCCTCATTTACGATATATGCTCGATCGCAGATGTCTAAGGTTTCTCGAACGTTGTGATCAGTAATGAGTACGCCGATTTGTCTGGTCGCAAGTTTGCGAATTTCAATCTTAATGTCGTCGACAGAAATTGGGTCAACGCCAGCAAACGGTTCGTCCAGTAACAAAAAGCGGGGCTCGTTTGCAAGCGCTCGAGCAATCTCCAATCGACGCCTTTCCCCGCCAGAAAGTCGTTCGCTGACAACTTCGCGAATATCACGAAGATGGAACTCTGCTAGAAGCTGTTCTACCAGCTCTCTTTTCTGTGGCTTATCGAGATCACTCCTCAATTCGATTATGGCGTTCAAATTGTTTTCGACGGAGAGCTTTCGAAAAACGCTTGGTTCCTGAGGTAAATAACCTAACCCTTTCTGTGCGCGTTGGTGCATGGGTGCGTTAGAAACGACATGTTCGTCGATGGACACAGTCCCACTGTCGAGCCTCACTAGCCCGACGATCATGTGAAAACTGATGGTTTTTCCGGCACCGTTGGGCCCGAGAAGCCCAACGATTTCGCCGCTTGAAACGTGGAGAGATAAATCGTTAACAACGAGTTTACCGCGGTAACTTTTATGAAGATTGTCTGCTCGTAGAATAGACACTGAGAACTTATTGTCGCGGTTGCCAGATTAATTCAACTCCTCCTGATGCTGAGGAATCAGCCGTTACTGTGCCGGCAGCGATGCCGTAAAGAATTATTTCGCCACGAAATAGGTTTCCGCCTTGCCTCAGAAGTGCGGTCCCTTGGAGTTCGATTTGATTGAGCTCACGGTCATAGATAATGCTGCGCGCGTGCGCGTCTATCGCCGATTTTCCCTCAGTAATACTGCGGGTAAAACGAGCCGGAGCCCCGTTTGCTGTAATTTTTTGCACCTCGTCTTTTGACCAATCGATCGTCATCGACTCTGCCTCGACATGAATATTTCCTTGATCCAATGTCACCGAGCCGCTGATGACCGTACGGGTCGTCATGTCTCCGCGTAAAGCGTCGCCACGAATATGTATGGGCATTTCCTTATCATCGGAGGAGATGGGGGCGGGAAACGACGCTAAACACCAACAAACAGCAGCAACTTCAAATCCGCGTTTTCGGAAGAATGACAACGTGAACGCGCTGCTCGTTTGAGGATCGAAGTTGTAAATAGTTTTGTTCAAGGTCGTATTCAAAGCTCGCGGCGCGAGCATTGACTGAAGATGTTTCAATAATAACAGGCCCATTCGATTCGACGCGCTTTAGTTGTGGAAACATCCACAATGATCCGGCCCGAACCTTTATCAAATCTTGATTGTTACTGTCTCTTGAAAGCTGTACTTGATCTGTGAAGTGAATCGATTGTTCCGGACCGCTACCGCTGTTGGGAGCCATATTCTCGGTGCCTAAATTACTTTCGATCACTGCAAGCTGTGAGTGAATATGGTAGGAGGATTCACCTGGTTGACGGAAGGTCAAGGAAGGTTGGAGCAGCGTCGATTGCCCGGTCGCAGCATGCTGGCTGATGGCGTCTGACGATAGTGTGTATTGGTTTAGACCAAGCGAATCAAACTGACTCATTCTTGCGTTTTCAAGATAAAGATTAGGCCGATCCGACAATTCCGGTGGTAAAGCAATTTGCGATATATCTTCCGTCTCCAACGCCGGGAGCTCGAAGAACACGGCGACTATCAGGCCGGAGATCAGGCCCCAGCGCATCATTCCTGTTGCTCGAGACGTGACGCTAGCAAGAGTTCGCACACCTCTCGGACAGCGCCCTCCCCCCCTTTTGCTTTCGTGATGAAATCAGCGCTTTTTCGCACTTCTAAGCGCGCGTCAGCTACGGCAATTCCCAGGCCTACGTGTTGAAAGAGAGCCAAGTCCGGTAGGTCATCTCCTACATGCACCATGTGTTGCGGGTCAATGCCGCTCTCTTTAGATAGTTCCTCGAGGACTTTGTTTTTCTGAGCGACGTTTTGGTAAAGGAAACGGATACCTAATTCGTGAGCTCTTTTTTCAACAATATCGGACGTGCGTCCAGAAACGATAGCAATTGAAATGCCTTGTTGTTGGAGGGTCTTGATTCCATAGCCGTCATGAGCATTGAAAGCTTTCATTTCAATCCCCCCGGATCCGTAGAAAAGTCGCCCGTCGGTCAAGACTCCGTCCACGTCGAGAATGAGCATTTCAGTGCTAGCTAGCTTTGAACGAAGATCTTTGTTCACCCAGATGCCTGCATGTAGAGGATCAAGTTATAGCCTAACCAGATAGTGAGCATTAAAGCTCCCTCGAGTCGCGAAATGGATTCGCGACAAAGAGCAAAAACGATGAGGGCAAGGGTCAATGCGATCATCACGCCGTAATCTCGCCATAAAACAACGGAGTCAATTCCGATCGGGTGCATTAGTGCGGGTATGGAGAGAACAGCTAGAACGTTGAGAATATTTGACCCGATAATATTGCCGATGGCTATGTCAGAGTGTCCTTTAACAGCGGCACTAACGCTTGCGGCGAGTTCCGGCAAGCTGGTTCCGATAGCAACGATCGTTAGACCGATAATGAGCTCGTCAATACCTAGTAGTTGGGCTATTTTTACAGCCTCTTGTGTCACAACTTCCGCTGATAAAAGTAAGAGTAACAAGCCGAAAATGAGCCAAAGCACCCCTTTATGCATGGGCATAGCAGGTATTTGATCCAGGTCATTGTTCACAACGCCGTGCGATTGTGGCTGCAAACGTTGTTTGGCGAACATCAGATAGAGAATTAGGCTAAGTCCTGCCAACAACAGGAGCCCGTCCAATGATCCCAGGAACAGATTAGCGAGACAAAATAGTCCGAGCAAAGTCGCCCCGATAAGCCANCGAACTTCGTTNTTAACGATCTCGTGGGAAAACGGAATTGGGGCTGCNATCGCTGTGACGCCGAGCACGAGGCCGATATTGGCAATGTTAGATCCAATAGCGTTTCCAATCGCTAGTTTCGGANCAGCTTCCAATGACGCTGAAATTGCGACCAATATTTCGGGCGCCGACGTACCGATCGATACAATTGTAAGACCGATTACGATCTTGGAGACTCCAAGGTTGGTCGCGGTGACTGCTGCCCCCGACACGAAACGNTCGGCGCTCCATACGAGGAGTATTAAGCCGACGACGAGAATGGCGGTGGACTGCAACAAAATGAAAGTGAAATACAAGGAAGTGAAGTCAGACGGATTGTAGCAAGACTCTCGAACACACAATTACGGCGCTGTTATAGTGGGTACGTACAGGCCCCATGACAGGTGGTCNGTCGCATTAATTTAGGCGTCGAACAGATATGGAGAGCGAACTCAGAAAGAGGCTTGAAATTGAATTTACTAGTGCTGAGATTACCGTCGAAATAGATGGTAATCGGGCAGCTATTCGAATCATTGCTGATGTTTTTGANGGTCTCACGCCTGTCAAACGTCAACAAAAGGTTTACGGCTGCATAGCTGATCTGATTGAGTCTGGAGCGTTGCATGCGGTTACAATTAAAGCGCTCACCCCCCATGGTCTTTAGCCAATNGTTTTAAAGAGAATTTAGTGGATAAATTGCTGATAAGGGGAGGGAATCCCCTGNCGGGCACGGTCACTATTTCGGGTTCCAAGAATTCTGCCCTTCCGATTCTTGCAGCATCAATTTTGTCGGAAGAATCGCTTCGAATAGCGAATGTTCCCCACCTCAATGATGTGACGACCATGATCGAGCTCCTCGGAACCATAGGCCTTGACGTCACAGTTGAAGAAAATATGACGATAGAAGTTCGAGCCGGGGATATCTTGAATCTCAGGGCGCCGTACGATCTTGTTAAGACGATGCGGGCTTCGTTCCTCGTTCTGGGCCCATTATTGGCAATCCACGGTCACGCCGAAGTATCGCTACCGGGAGGATGCGCGATTGGCCCCAGACCAGTTGATCAGCATCTCAAGGGATTATCAGCGCTGGGCGCAGACATCCAAGTTGAAGAGGGTTATGTCGTTGCAGACGCAAAGAAAGGACTGATCGGAACNANAATAGACNTGGATGTNAAAACGGTTGGAGGTACCCAAAATTTGATGATGGCGGCGACGCTTGCGCGTGGTGAAACCACTATCCACAACGCCGCGTGTGAACCTGAAGTGACTGAGCTTGCGGCATGTTTAGTGGCGATGGGTGCGCGAATCGAAGGAGCAGGTACAGATACTCTAATGATAGAAGGAGTAAGTTCTATCCAAGGAGGCGAATTCCGAATAATGCCTGATCGAGTAGAAACGGGGACCTATTTGATTGCTGCAGCTGCTACTCAAGGACATCTCTTGCTTCGGAATACGTGCCCCGGACACATCAAAGCCGTTACCGAGAAACTTCAAGAAAGCGGCGTTTCGATTACGGTGGGTGATGATTGGATAAGAGTAGATGCAGGGGCTCACGATCTGACTGCTGTCGATATCTGTACGGAGCCTTATCCGGGATTTCCGACAGATATCCAAGCACAGTACGTTGCCCTTAATGCCATTAGTAAGGGTACCAGTCGTATAACCGAGACAATATTTGAAAATCGGTTCATGCATGTTCATGAATTGGCGAGATTAGGCGCAGACATATCGTTCGATGGTAAAACCACAGCCGTTGTAAAGGGGGTAAAGGGACTACGGGGCGCTCCCGTAATGGCGACTGATTTGCGAGCATCATTTAGCTTAGTTATTGGAGGTCTGGTCGCGGACGGTGAGACCCTAGTGGATAGGATTTACCACATTGACAGGGGGTACGAGTGTATTGAGGAAAAATTGCAGTCAATTGGAGCCGACGTACAGCGTCTTTCGTCGCGTTGAAATCGAGGTAAATTCTTGGTCAACATAACAAGAATCGACACCGACGAAGCTGATTTCGAGAATCGCCTGGGAAACCTTCTCGAGTGGGAGGCTCGTGAAGACGCGACAGTCGAGGTCACGGCTAAAACCGCTATCGAAAGAGTCAGGGCAGAGGGTGACAGAGCTCTCATAGCGTTGACCGCAGAATATGATCGTTTTGAAGTTTCGTCGATGGAGGAGCTGACAGTCTCTCCAGGTAAATGTCTTGAAGCATACGAACGACTTGCCAACTCCGATAGAAAAGCGCTTGAAGAGGCGGCGACGCGCATTAAATCGTTTCACGAGACGGAAATTGACGAATCTTTTGAGACTGTAGACGAACATGGGAATTTTCTGGGGTACCGAGTAACGGCAATACAACATATAGGTGTATATGTACCGGGCGGCCAGGCGGCTTATCCGTCTTCAGTACTTATGACAGTAATTCCCGCGCGTATCGCTGGGGTTCGCGAGATCACGGCGGTAGTGCCAGCGCCCATGGGTGAATGCAATCGTCACGTGCTCGCGGCAATGCACGTGGCGGAAGTTGATCGGATATACACTATTGGTGGTGCGCAGGCGATAGCTGCGCTCGCGTACGGAACCGAGACGGTAAAGTCCGTAGATAAGATTGTTGGACCGGGAGGGGCATTCGTTGCGGCAGCAAAACGATTGGTCTTTGGACCTGTAGGAATTGACGCTATCGCTGGTCCCACTGAAATCCTGATAGTCGCTGACGGATCGGTTTCCGCCCGATGGACAGCTCTGGATTTGTGCGCCCAAGCGGAGCACGATCGTACTGCTCAGGCAATTCTCATTTCCCCCTACCGACCCTATCTCGAAGCAGTGTATCGCGAGATTGAAAAGTTAATGCCAGGTCTCGAACGAAGCGAAATAATAGAGAGATCCTTTGAGAATCGTGGCGCATTTATAAAGTGCCGTGATCTCGAGGACGCGATTTCGCTTGTTAATCGTTTTGCGCCGGAGCACTTACATCTCGCTGTTTCGGAACCCGACGCGTTGCTGCCGCTAGTTCAGCACGCGGGTGCGATATTTATCGGAGGGTATAGCGCAGAAGTGCTTGGCGATTATTCTGCGGGACCGAGTCACGTGCTACCTACTTTCGGATCGGCACGCTACGCTTCTGGGCTCAGCGTTCGTGAATTCCAGAAACGTAGTTCGATTATCCGATGTTCACGTGAAGGTGCTAAGAAAATAGGTCGAATTGCAGCCACACTTGCCAATACGGAGGGTCTTACCGCCCATTCGGCGGCGGCTCGCGCTCGTGTCGAAGATCCGTGAACTAAAGCTGAACAATTCGTTGCCGGCAGTTTCATCGATATTGTCGCGACAGGCACTTGTTTGGTTCGGTCGGTGTGAAGCTACAAGAAAACGATTTTCCAGTGTCGCACCCCGATCCTTCTTTGTTGTGTGGTCGATCGAATAGGAATGCGGTGTCGCGCGAACTAGAAATAATCGGTCCGGACGCGCGATATGAGCGGAATATTGACGCCGGTTATGTTGACGACGTTCGACAGCGGAGAATTGTCGAAATCTTCACAGACCTTCACCGCAACCTTACGCTTCGTTATTCGTCGCCTTCGCTATTGTCACGCGTTAAACATGGTTTAGGACTCAGCGCGCGGGATCCTATTCGAGGCCTTTATCTCTGGGGCGGGCCGGGCCGTGGAAAGACCTATTTAATGGATCTATTTCATGAATCACTACAGCCGCGTATATCCCAACGACTGCATTTCCACCACTTTATGCGCCGAGTTCACGAAGAATTGGCTTTGTTGGAGGGTACTGCCGACCCCATCGATGCAGTTGCTTCCCGATTTGCTAGGTCCGCTCCGGTAATTTGCTTCGATGAGTTTTTTGTTTCGGATATTGGCGACGCGATGATACTTGGGGGTTTATTGGACGCTCTTTTCGCGAAGGGCGTTACTCTCATAGCTACGTCCAACGTTGCGCCAACTAATCTTTATGAGAACGGGCTACAGCGAGATAAATTTATACCTGTAATTGCGCTTATTGATCGTCACATGCGAGTAGAAAAACTTGAGTCGGGGATTGACTATCGGCTGAATTTCCTTCGGAAACAATCGGTATATCGAGTTGTGGGCACTAACGATCTATTCTCTGAGGTCGAGTTTGCAACTATGACAGGAGGAACGTTTAAGGTCGGCGGGCACATAACGATCAATCGTCGTGATATTGCGGTTCGTTATAGAGCAGAAGGGGTGGTTGGGTTTGAGTTTTCAACCCTATGTGACGGGCCGCGCAGCGCCAGTGACTACATCGAGATCGCGCGACTTTTCCACACGGTTGTCATTTGGGGGATTCAGCAGCTTGACGGGGAATGTGACGACCAGGCGCGCCGCTTCATAGGTTTGATTGACGAATTCTATGATCGCGGCGTGAAGGTTCTATTTAACGCTTCGGAGGAGGTTGAAACTTTATACGTCGGTTCGAAGCTATTGCGCGAATTCGAACGTACTNAAAGTCGCATTATCGAGATGCGATCGAACGCGTATCTATCGCGCCCGCATCGTCCGTAGTACCCGCTGATAGGGCATGGTTAGAGTTGTAAACAATTAGGACGTGAACTAAGATTCGCGCTCCCATTTCTCCGGGTCCCGAAATGAAAACGGTGAGCGTGCGTCAACAAGATGTCGCGCATGAGTGGTATGTGGTTGACGCCACGGGTCAGACGCTTGGGCGTCTGGCAACCGAAATTGCGCGTCGTCTCCGAGGCAAGCATAAGGCCGAATACACGCCACATGTGGACACTGGTGACTACATCATCGTGGTGAATGCCGAAAAGGTCTTTGTTAGTGGAAACAAGGAAACAAATAAAATTTATTACAGGCATAGTGGATATCCAGGGGGAATAAAAAGCGCGTCTCTTAAGAAGTTGCGTGAGGCCAAGCCTGAAGAGTTGTTAGAGAAGGCTGTGAAGGGAATGCTACCTAGGAACCCCTTGGGGCGCGCGGTTTTCCGTAAATTAAAAGTCTATGCCGGCGATACGCATCCACATGGAGCGCAGCAGCCGAAAACGATGGTGCTAAGTTAACGAATGGGTGATTCGAAGTACGGGACAGGGCGTCGAAAAAGTTCTGCCGCGAGAGTGTTTCTACAGAGCGGAACCGGTCGAGTGTTAGTAAATAATCGAACGCTCGATGAATATTTTGGACGTGAAACCGCTCGCATGATTGTTCGACAACCTCTAGAGGTTGTCGATGCGGTTGATCAATTCGACTTGCGTATAACGGTCGAGGGCGGTGGCGGTTCAGGGCAAGCGGGAGCTATTCGGCTAGGTATAGCTAGAGCTTTGGTGGATTACGATGAAAAATTACGAGTACCGCTTCGGCAAGCAGGGTTGTTAACTCGTGATGCTCGAGAAGTAGAACGAAAGAAAGTTGGGCTCCGAAAAGCACGAAAGCGACCGCAATACTCGAAGCGCTAAGGATCGGATCTTCGCTCTCGAGCATAGAGTGACCGTTTAAACGTTATTGGTGCCGAAACACAGTAGGTTCAAGGATCGGAGATAATATGAGCTTCGCCACAAAACGGGCGTCAATGACGCTNTTCTCTGACCCACAAGATCATTACAGCCACCGCGTACGGATGGTTTTGTGTGAAAAAGGGGTCACGGTAGATATCGTTGATGTCGACCTATCCCATAAGCCGGAAGAGCTGTCCGAAATTAACCCCTATGGAACGCTCCCGACGCTTCTAGATAGAGACCTGGTTTTATATAAAAGTACGGTGATTATGGAATACTTGGACGAGCGGTTCCCACATCCTCCATTGTTGCCCGTCTACCCTGTCGCGCGAGCTCAGTGTCGTCTATTGATGCACCGCATTGAACTTGATTGGAGTGGAAGAGTTGATGTACTCATGGCGGGCAAAGGACGAGAAACCGCTATGGATAAAGCCCGAAAAGAACTACGAGAAAGCCTTGCGGCCATCGCACCTGTATTTGCTGATCGGCCCTTCTTTATGAGCGAAGAGTTCACGCTGGTTGATTGTTTTGTCGCGCCTATTCTTTGGCGATTGAACGCGATGGATTTGAAGCTGACATCTCGTCAACTCAAGCCGATGCAACGATATATGAACGATATGTTCGAGCGAGAGACGTTTCAAGAGAGTCTTACAGAGTTCGAAATGGAGATGCGCGAATAGGACGCGGGTACACAAAAACCCGTAGGTGAACAGTCGGTCGGATGTTGCAACTTGCAAGACCACGGTTCTATCTAGTCTATAAGGTCGACGAAACCGAAACTCGATGGTGTCGTGTTGAATTAATCTATGTACTCAAGAATCTTGACGATTTTCTGGGCGCCAAAAACGGTTCTTATCGAGTTAACAGCTCGGTTCGCTTCGTCTCTAGACACTAAACCCATTAAGAAAACTACTCCGTTGTTGGTGACTACTTTAAATCGGCTCACGTGTACATTTTGTGTTGCTAACAATTTTGATCGAACCTTAGTAGCGATTAATGTGTCGCTAGCGCGAACAGTGAGGCTTGTGGGACCGCTTACAGTAATTTCATTGTGAATGTGCTTTACGACGCGGATTTTGCGAACGGCGGATTCAACTAGTTCAGCGGTGGCTGGACTCTCGACCTGTCCAGTCAAGAGAACCGACCGATTAAAACAATGAACGGAGATGTTGCCGGGGTTAATTTCTGATTCTAGTCTTCTGATTTGGCGATGGGCTATCCGTTGGATAAATCCGTCGTCAATCACGGCGCCGGGAGTGCGTGACGTCGCGATATTCTTAAAAGAGTTGCACGAGCTGATGAAAGTCAAGACCAGAACCAAGCTAACTACATTGGGTTTAGCAAACATGTGAAGCCTCTTTAGCTGTTGTCGACAAATTATTTGATCGTCCAATCAAAAACGGGAGTTTTTGATTGATCCGATAGATGTTGAGAAGATCTATTTTCAATATCCCCGCTCATTAATTCCCCTCATATTGAGAAAAGAGACGATTACTCTGTCAATCATCGGTCGAAAGCGGGTGCGCGATCCGTAAATTGTTCGTGAGTTGGTCCCCATGCGGGTATTCGCAAAATAGAGCCGTTTCGACCTAGTTTTAGGTTCCCCGTCGTTGCTGGGATTGATACGCCTGCTATAAGCCGTTCAAACTGATTTGCAAGTCGATATGCGTCGATACCGAGAGCGTAGAAAGAAGGCTGTTGTTTGGCTGCAGGAAATGCCGCCTCTAGGTCATATCGGAGCGGAAAGGAAAACAATGTCAGCGGTAGCGCAACAAATTGTGTTCCGTTTTTGATTGGGACGTCTGAACGCAATGCGGCGGAAACGACGAAAAGCGGTATATCCGACCCGAAGTGGAAGTCCAAAGCGGCTACCAACGACTCGTATTCCCTGGACCCAATAAATCCGACGGCCGCGTGTAAGTCACTCCTCCGCCGTGGAATAAACTCGACTTCTCGTCTCGCTAATTTTTNAACGTTTGTATGGCGCGCAATGCTTGCGTCAATATCCAAGGCGCGGCCAACTTTATTCGTCACGTCCTTCAAATCAGCTAACGTCGTCAAACTCGTTATTTCCGTGTCATTCGATATAGAGGCGGCAAAAGCTCTATATGCCCTTTCTGCCCATNANGTGTCATCTCGGAAAACAATTATCCGGGTCAACCCTTTGCTACTTATGTGATTTGCTATTTCGACGGCCTCATCCTCAACGGCGAGAGACAATTGAGGAATTCGTTGCTCATACCCANGGGTTGGGGTTATTCGGTTCAAAGCGATGGTGGGAGTAACCGTTTTTAGGGTAGTCATCGCTTTGACATTGGATTTCGACAAGGGCCCCAACAGTATTTGAGCGCCATCCGCTTCAGCGCGAGACACAACGTCTGCCATCGCGTTTTCAGAAGTGTCATAAATTAGAATTTTCTGTCGTTGTTTTAACTCCCCTTGGTTAGCAAGTTGCGTTGCCCAATACGCAGTCATGAGGCCATCTCGAATAGCCCTAGAGGGTTCGGCAAGTGGTCCGCTTTGAGGCAAGAGAAGCGCCATAGTCGTCGGTTCATTGGGCCGTAATGAAATTTCTGATGGGGGGTGATTTTTCGCTAGGTGAGTGGGATTTTCAGCCTGCCAGATATCCCATCCTCTCTGCTGCAGGGTAGGCGTTAATGGCCCGAGGAATTTCGTAGCTAGATCCCACCAAGCGAATTCTTCCTCCGTATCAGAATTCTTGGCAAGAGTGTTTGTGTACCCTAGTGGTAGTTTCTTTATTGAAGACCAAATTCGCTCCACAAGTTGTTCTTTGCTGACACTTGAGTAGGTGCTGAGTCTTATCAGATTTTTTATGGCGTTGACGTGATCTTCCATTGAGATGCAGACGCGTATCGCCAACTCCAACCACGAGATTTCTTGGGCGAGAGTTGTAGGGGCAAGGGCTTCCAGTCGGTCTAATAGACTGTGTTTGCGGTGTTGAGTCGCTTCCCTGTAGTCCAACTCTAAGTCGATGAGCTCGACTTCGAAGCGATCAGACCGACTCAGACGACTAAAAAGAGTGGGATCATTTTTGATTCGAGCAATAATGGATTTTGTTTGTTGGGATCCATTCTGAGTCGACAAAAGCGTGGCTGCGTTGTAAAAAATTTCTGCGGTCTCACTCGAACTCGCGTTCTTTGCAGCTCGTCGAATCTGCAATTCTAGATTCGACGAAATGGGATGCTGAGAGTTCTGGACGATTTTAGGCGGTGTGATTTGACAGCCTGCGACTCCTAGAATGACTAACACGATTAGGCGAATAGGGAACGTCATGAGAGAAGGGTATGGAATGGTATATGTCGTCGCGACCCCAATCGGGAATCTCCACGACGTGAGCGAGCGAGCGATATCAGTTTTAGCGAATGTCGACATCATTGCGTGTGAAGATACTAGACGATGTCGCAAGCTTTTGACCGCCTTCAACATTCAAGCGACGAACCTTATCTCCCTGCATGATCACAACGAGGAGAAGATGACCGCGCGTGTAATTGATTTAATTGGTGAAGGTAATGACGTTGCCCTTGTGTCTGACGCTGGTACACCGCTCATTTGTGATCCAGGTTTCGACCTAATACGAGCACTGTGGAAACAAAATCTCCGCGTTGTCCCTATCCCGGGACCTTCCGCAATTACGACGATTTTGTCCGTAGCGCCGATTCCCACGCACGACTTTAGGTTCGTAGGATTTATCCCTGCTCGAGTGGGCGCGCGTAAGGCCCGATTAAAGCAACTGTTGATCGATGGCAGCCCAATACTGTTCTTTGAGACGGCTCGGAGACTATCGAGTACGTTGGAAGCCCTATGCCAACTCGAAGCTAATGAACGACAAATTATAGTGGCGCGTGAACTTACGAAAATTCATGAAAGCCTCTATTTCGGTAGTGTCGAAGACGTCCGTAATGAAATAGCGATGAAGGATCGGGTTCGTGGCGAGATCGTTTGTTTTCTTGGTGGGGCTGCCAAGGCGGTCGCGACAAATGTTGATTCGATGCTCCAAATTCTATTGGCCGAACTCGCTCCTACTCAGGCAGCAAGGTTAGCCGCCAAGATAACTGGGGAGACGAGAGCGCGAGCTTATTCAAGAGCCCTGGTCCTAGCGAATGAGGGATAGTACGCTGTGCCGCGAGTTGGCCAGGCAATCGCTGGCAAGATTTTTTGTCAGAGGAAAGTCCGGGCTCCATAGGACAAGGTGCCAGGTAACGCCTGGGGGGCGTGAGCCCACGGAAAGTGCAGCAGAGAGTAGACCGCCACACATTAATGCGTGGTAAGGGTGAAAGGGTGTGGTAAGAGCGCACCGCAGGCTTCTGGTAACAGACCTGGCTAGGTAAACCCCACCTGGAGCAAGGCTAAATAGAAATCCGTTCGCGTGGTCCGCGCGGGATTTGGGTAGGCTGCTAGAGACATTCGGTGACGAATGCCGTAGAGGAATGATTGCCCAAGACAGAACCCGGCTTACAGGCTGACTCAATCCTCTTGCTCGACGTAAGAATGATTGATGTCGAAGAATTAAGGCTGAAAGTTAAAGTACTTTCGAGGAAAAGGCTTTTATCGGTTATTTATAATCGATATACCTACTTCGGTGATCGATTTATGATCCCGTGAGATTAGAAATTTTCCTTAATTATCTAAGGGTTAGGTGTAAATGATCCTTGACAAAGTTAACGTCCAAACCTAGGGTCGGGCTTTCTGTGGCAAAAAATGGGGATATCAGGTTAAAGGTGGGTTTATTACCGTCGTAGGTACAAACTTAGATCTGAAGACTCAACTTTATGTTTCGAGGTATCGCGAGCGTAACAATGGATTCCCGCGGACGCATGGCGCTGCCCACACGATTTCGCGAGGAAGCTGAGGAGCGTACGGAAAATCGTCTGGTTGCAACGATTGATACCAATGAACAGTGCTTGCTCCTTTATTCGCTAAGAGATTGGGAAGACGTACAGCGCCGACTCGAGGCGCTTTCGAACATTGGTACGTCCGCGCGACTGTTGCAAAGGCTTTTGATTGGGCATGCAACTGACGTGGAAATGGACGTCCAAGGGCGGGTTCTCCTACCACCGATGCTTCGGGAATATGGGGAATTGGAGAAGAAAATAGTGCTCATGGGCCAAACCAATAAACTCGAGATATGGAGTGAACACATCTGGAGAAATCGAAGAGAAGAATGGCTAACGGCGACGCGCGAAAGCGCTTTCGGTGATTTAAGCGATTTGGATGGGTTGTCCGTTTAGAGACGTAACGAAGATGCCGCAACACATGCCGGTGTTGCGTGATGACATGGTTAACGCTGTGATGACAGATCCGGATGGGACGTACCTCGATGCTACTTTTGGGCGAGGAGGGCACGCACGCGCGCTTTTGCGGCTGCTATCGTCTAAAGCTTCGCTCGTCGCAATTGATCGTGATCCCGAGGCCTATCAAGCCGCCATTGATTTGTCGCGAGAAGATTCGCGCGTGCACCCGAAACGGGGGATTTTCAGCGAATTAAGTTCGGTCCTTTCAGGCATGCCGCGCGATGCGTTTAGCGGTGTGATGATGGATGTAGGAGTTTCATCTCCTCAGCTCGATGATCCAGAGCGCGGATTTAGCTTTATGCGTAGCGGTCCCCTGGACATGCGAATGGATCCAGACAGTGGAGAGAGTGCCGCTTCCTGGCTTAACCGAGTAGAGCTACCAGATCTTGTCAAGGTATTGCGCACATTGGGTGACGAAAAGAATGCGCGCGCTATTGCGATATCCATCATAAAAAAAAGGCCGCTGCACACCACCACTGAGTTGGTTACCGCTATTAACGGCGCCAGGTCGAAGCGCGATCCACGAAAGCATTCTGCTACCAGAGTATTTCAAGCTGTTCGAATGCATATCAATGACGAACTCTCCGAATTAACTCGAGGCATTGATGCTGGATTTCAGCATCTGGCAGATGGTGGACGAATAGGAATTTTGACGTTTCACAGCATAGAACACGCCGTCGTACGCAAGAAATTTCGGGATCTTGTAAGTCCATTCGTTCCACGACGTTTGCCGGTGCGTGGCACTTCTCCAGGGCGCGCGACGTATGTGGTTAAGGCGAAACACCCGGATTCGAGCGAAGCGAATATCAACCCGAGGTCTCGAAGTGCCTTGTTACAGGTAATCGAACGAATTGAATAACGCGATAGGGAAGCGTTTCAACGAACTCTCGTGGTTCTTTTTCGGAATTTTGGCTTTATTCGGTGTCGCAGCGAGTGGCGTCCAGGTTATCGGTGTGACCGGGGATCGGCGCGTGCTGTTCCACGAACTCACCCGTAACCAAGAAGCTCAAGACCGCCTGTTAGAGGAATACAGCCGTTTATTGTTGGAACGTGGCACTTTGGTGTCCTATCAAAATGTCGATCGCGTTGCGAAGAAGCACCTCAATATGCGTTTCCCTGAAAGGGTGACATCGGTTGTTCGCGGATCGAAACGGGAGTGGTTGGAACAAAAAGGGAAGGGCTTTTGACCCGTCAGCGGCATTTTGTATTGACAGGGGTATTTGCGCTTGCGTTATTGGCATTGGTCGGGCGTTCTGGTTATTTGGCGGTGACCGAGCGCGAGTTTTTGCAGAATCAAGGGGAGGCTCGGGCTACCCGAATAGCGGAGATTCGTGCGCACCGTGGTGTTATTTCGGATCGCAATGGTGACCCACTAGCTGTGAGTACGCCGGTCGTGTCCGTGTGGACGGATCCAAGTATGGATAGTTTTGACGCTCGCGAATTAGCCTTGGTTGCAGAGGTCCTCGATCGTCCCGTTGCCGGACTCGTAAAGCGACTGGAGCAAAATCAGCAGGGTCGGTTCGTGTATCTGGCTCGTCGTGTCGATCCGGCAGTCGCGAGATCTTTAGTTGCACTGGCAATACCAGGGATTCGATTTAAGCACGAGTATCGTCGGTTTTACCCGTCAGGCGAGATATCTGCTCACGTCGTCGGCACAACCGATATAGACGACCTGGGTCAAGAGGGTATTGAGCTTTCGATGGACCACGTTCTGAGAGGTGTGCCGGGTTCGAAACGGATCCTTAGGGATCGACGTGGGCAACGCGTGAGAGATCTTGATTTTTTCGACGCTCCAGATTTTGGGGGCGATGTTGAGCTCAGTATTGATCTTCGTCTTCAATTTTTTGCATACAGGGAGCTTAAATCGGCCGTTGAACACAGTGGGGCAAGATCGGGTTCTGCCGTCATATTGGACGTTGAGAGCGGAGACGTACTAGCCATGGTAAATCAACCCTCCTACAACCCTAATAGAGTTGGTGATCGTGATTTCGATGGCATGCGCAATCGTGCGATCACGGATCTTTATGAGCCAGGATCTACGGTCAAGCCTCTGGCTATCTTGGCGGCGCTGGAGACTGGCAGTTATTTGTCGGACACAGTGATTGACACGACTCCCGGTTACTTGATGGTAGGCCAAAAATTGGTCGAAGATCCGGTGAATCGTGGTCGACTTACCTTAGCAGAAGTTCTCGCCAGGTCGAGCCAGGTGGGCATCACAAAAATAGCGCTCGGGCTCGAGGGATCTCATTTATACGATGTATTTCAACGATCGGGGTTATCTGCAATTCCATCCATAGGTCTGCCGGGAGAGGTCTCCGGCGTGCTGACCGATAGAGATATCGATAGTCCGATCGTTCGGGCGTCGCTCGCGTATGGATATGGCGTCACAGCTTCCGTAATTCAACTCGCACAAAGTTATCTGACAATTGCGTCGGGCGGTGTTCGGCGACAACTGAACCTCATACGAGGATTACCAAATACAGCGGACGAGAGGGTCTTCGAGGAAAGCTATGTGACGTCATTACTCCGCATGATGGAGGGTGTTACCTCGACAAAAGGAACAGCACCGAAGGCCCGAATTCATGGTTTTGCGGTTGCCGGAAAGACCGGAACATCGCGAAAGATTACTTCGGGAAAATATGACGACACGCGGCATGTTGCGTTGTTTGCAGGCATCGCACCGTCCCGTGATCCGAAGGCGGTTGTTGTCGTGATAATTAACGAACCGCTAGGGGTCGGGGTAGGGGGAGGTGAGGTCGCGGCTCCCGTCTTCTCACGTATTTTGGCTAGGTCGTTGCGGATACTCGGCGTTGCGCCCGAAAAGATCGTAGGCATGGGCGACGAAGGTAAGGACGAGGACTTTGGCCGTGCTGCTTAGTGAGCTACTCGACGGCGTTGACGATCATCACATACAAGTCGGTGGAATTTGTATTGATTCACGCGAAGTAATGCCTGGCGACTTGTTCATTGCTATAGAGGGGGCCAGTTTTGATGGTCATGATTTCGTGGATGAGGCCTTTCGACGGGGCGCGGTAGCCATCTGTGCTGAACGTCGAATCGCCGGTTCGTTCGACATCCCGATTGTCGTCGATCCGAGTGTGGCGGCACGTGTGGGTGCAATTGCAGGTCGGTTTTATGACCAACCGAGTGCAAGAATGTTTTGTATCGGCGTTACGGGAACAAACGGTAAGACATCGATAGCGCACCATTGCGCGGCTTTAATGGAACGTACGGGGTTTATGGGCACAATTGGATGGGGAAATATTGAGAATCTTCGTCCATCCCTTCTAACGACCGAGAATGCCATAACGGTACACAAACGGTTGCGGTGTCTTGTCTCTATGCAGCAACGGTCAGTTGCTATGGAAGTAAGTTCGCATGCACTCGATCAAAATCGAGTTGCCGACGTGTTGTTCGACATGGCCGTTTTTTCGAATCTTAGCCGGGACCACATTGACTACCACGGCAGCATGGACGAATACGCTTTAGCAAAGCAAAGGTTGTTTGAATTCGGTGGCTTAACGGCCGCCGTGATAAATGCCGATGAACTGTTTGGTCGAGAACTCATTTCCCGATTACGGGCCCGCGGTTTGACATGTGTTACATACGGCACGACACAAGAAACTGACGTTAGTTGGATTGTCGAAAGCTATACGCGAGATGGCATCTACGGAAAGTGGTACACGAAATGGGGCGAGGCGGATTTTGATTTACCGGTGATCGGACATTTTTCTGTTTCAAATGTTGCGGCCGCATTAGGGGTTGCTCTGCATCGTGGATACGAGCTGTCTGAAATAAATGATTTGCTTAACCATCTTCCTAAAGTCCCGGGACGTATGGAGATATATCGAGTTGATGGCAAGCCAGCGGTCGTAGTTGATTACGCCCACACGCCAGAAGCACTGAGCTTAGCCCTGTCGGCTACCCGAACCCACCTGGGCGGACGGTTGATATGTGTGTTTGGTTGCGGTGGCGATCGTGATCAAGGGAAGCGACAGATGATGGGGGCGGCCGTGGCGGACCAGGCGGATATGGCTATTGTTACTGCGGATAATCCCCGGTCAGAAAAAGTTGAGGTCATCAATGAACAAATCGTGGAGGGATTCGGGAACTGGGATGCATATCGCTTAATTCCCGACCGAGGCGCCGCAGTTTATGAAGCCCTCCAGTCCGCGTCATCCGATGACGTCGTGTTAATCGCAGGCAAAGGCCATGAGACCACGCAGGAAATCAATGGTGAGAAGAAGATGTTTGATGATCGAGATTTCGTCAAAAACGTACTCGGATTAACAGAATAGTGTTGCTCTGGTTGACCGATTATTTGTCTCAGTTTTTGCCCGCCTTCGGGGTATTTCAGTACTTGACCTTTAGGACGATGGTTAGTGCAGGCACCGCGATGTTCTTGTCGCTGACCCTGGGCCCGATGCTCATTCGCAAACTATCAAGCCATCAAATTGGCGAAGTCGTGCGCGAAGACGGTCCGAGTTCTCATCAAAGTAAGGCTGGGACGCCGACTATGGGCGGCGCGTTGATCGTGGTCGTCATCTTGACGACCACGATTCTGTGGGGCGATCTTGGTAGCCGATATGTGCTGATCGTTCTATCTGTCACGCTCGCTTTCGGCGCAATTGGATGGATCGATGATTACGTCAAGATTTCACGATCGACCGCGGGCCATGGCCTTTCCGCGAAATGGAAATATTTTTTCCAGTCCGTGTTTGGTTTTGCAGCCGCCGTAGTTCTATATCGAACTGCGTCTTCGGCTGTGGATACCGCTCTGATCGTGCCCTTCTTTAAAGCAATATCGATCCCTCTTGGTACTTTTGGATTCATCTTTTTGGGATACCTAATTATCGTCGGTATGAGTAATGCGGTGAACCTGACGGACGGGTTGGATGGCTTAGCAATTATGCCCACAGTGATTGTTAGCGCGGCGTTGGGACTCATTGCTTATCTCGTGGGTAACATCGAATTCTCAACGTATTTGCAGATCCCATACGTACCAGGCGCCGGCGAACTTTCCGTGTTCTGCGGTGCCTTAATCGGAGCAGGCCTAGGTTTTTTGTGGTTTAACGCATATCCCGCGCAGATCTTTATGGGGGACACAGGATCCCTGGCGTTGGGGTCGGCGATCGGCACCGTAGGGGTGATGGTCAGACACGAGATTGTCCTCTTGATCATGGGGGGCTTATTCGTTCTTGAGGCTTTTTCCGTCATCGTTCAAGTAACCGCTTTCAAGCTCACGGGCAAGCGCGTTTTTCGAATGGCTCCCATCCATCACCATTTCGAATTGAAGGGGTGGCCCGAGCCCAAAATAATTGTCCGGTTCTGGATTATCACACTAATGCTCGTGATGCTTGGATTGTCCACGTTGAAACTAAGATGAAACCGAACCGTGTTTTGATTTTAGGAGCTGGTATTAGTGGTATGTCGTGCGTTCGACATCTTTATGGCGAGCGAGATCTTGTCGTCTGCGATACACGATTTGAAACCGATCAAAGTCCGATCCCAAATTCGAAAACTTTTTATCAAGATTTTCCTGAAGCATCCCTGATAAATCCAAAGGACTTTGACCGTACGATCGGATCGGTTTCAACATTGATCGTGAGCCCGGGCCTACCTCTTAATCATTGTTTTGTCCAAAAAGCCCTTTCTAACGGAATTGAACTGATTAGTGATTTGGACTTATTCATGGATGCTGTCGATGGTCCTGTCATCGGTATTACTGGCACCAACGGAAAGAGCACGGTGACGACACTAGTGGGCGCTATGCTCGAGGATCAGGCCTTCGGCGTTGGAGGAAATCTTGGCCCACCGGCCCTGGATTTACTTGACGATGGTTTCGCCGGTTATGTTCTTGAGTTGTCAAGTTTTCAACTGGAACGAATGAGAGCTAAACATTTCGATGTTGCGTCGATCATAAATATCAGTGATGACCATCTGGATCGACATCAGTCAATTGAAGCATACGCAACGGTTAAGCGAAGGATATACAGAGATTGCAACTTTGCCGTTTTTAACAATGACGACCCGCTTTCTCGACCACCAGATGATGTGCAATCCGTCGCGGTCAATGGAGATGCACGATGGCGCGTAACCGAAAAAGGAGTACTTATTGACGGAAGGTTTGTGCCCAACGACGCGATTAAGCTCACCGGAGATCACAACCGGTTTAATGTCGTTACTGCTGCCGCCATCGCATATTGTGCGAGCGCTAGAGTCGATACTTGTGAGCAGGCGATACGGACGTTTGAGGGCTTACCCCACCGAGTCCAAGTTGTTGGCGTGATTGACGACGTCACGTATGTGAATGACTCGAAAGCTACTAACTTGGGATCGTGCATCGCTGCACTTGAAGGTGTAATTACGCAACCTTCGTCGCGAAAAATCGTTTTGATCGCAGGCGGCGTGGGAAAGAACGCGAATTTTTCGGTGCTAGGGCGAACCATTTCTGGCCGTGTTCGAAGTGTGGTATTGATTGGTCGAGATGCGAAAGTCATTGCGAAAAGCATTCCGGAAGCGCGTGTAGTCTTTGCTTCGAGTCTAGAGGACGCTGTGGTAACGGCAAGAATGGAGGCGGTTTCTGGCGACGTCGTTCTCTTCTCCCCGGCTTGCGCGAGTTACGACATGTTTGAGAATTTTGTTGTTCGTGGACAAGCNTTTACCCGTATCGTGCAAGGNATGTCGACGTGACCGNGAATTACGATATGACCCTCGGATTCGCTTGGCTTTCGGCCTTAGTTATCGGNCTGATTATGGTCGCTTCGGCATCGTCGGCGTTCGATGTCACTGGAATGTCGTACGGTGTAANGCACGCCGTCTACGTCCTCCTTTCTATATGTTCATTTGGGATCGTGGTTTCGCTGCCTTTGAAATTATGGGAACGGGGACACAAGACGTGCTTGTTCTCGGCGCTCCTATTGGCCGTCGTTGTATTGATTCCAAGTATTGGAACGGTGGTTAATGGAAGTAGACGCTGGATTGATTTCGGGGTCTTCACTTTACAAGCATCCGAATGGATCAAGTTCTTAGTTCTTGTCTATATCTCTGGTTTTCTGTCGCGCGCCAACGATGACATAAAGTTGGGTGGCAAAGAGCTTTTGCGCCCCATTCTTTGGCTCGTGCCAATTTTTTTCTTGATCCTGATCGAGCCCGATTTCGGCGCGCTCGTTGTTCTTATGGTGTTGATAACAGGGTTGCTTTTCATTGTGGGCGTGCGATTGCAGCGCTTTTTTGTTCTGGCAATTTTTATCGGCTTTATGTTAGCCACACTCCTGGCAATCAGTCCGTATAGAGTTGAACGTTTCGCTGCATTTCTTGATCCGTGGGCGTCACCTTTTGGTTCAGGTTATCAACTTACACAAGCGTTAATAGCGTTTGGTCGTGGAGAGATAATGGGCATAGGCCTCGGAGATGGCATCCAGAAACTCTTCTATCTACCCGAGGCGCATAACGATTTTATTTTTGCTGTTATTGCGGAGGAACTGGGCCTTATAGGTGCGATTTTCGTACTAGCCCTTCTGGGTTTCATTGTATTGCGTGGCTTGAGAATTGCTCGAAAAGCCCTTGAAGCTGATCGTCCATTCGCCGGATATTTGGCATACGGTGCCAGCCTCTTAATTGGTGCTCAGGTTCTCATTAATGTTGGAGTAAATACCGGTGTTCTTCCTACGAAGGGCTTAACTTTGCCGTTCATAAGTTATGGTGGAAACAGCCTTCTAGTCTGTTCGATGCTAATGGGCTTAATCCAACGTGTTCGTTTTGAAGCTTTGGCGAGAACCGCTCGGGGCCACACATCGTGAGACGAGTGGTTGAAAAATCCCGCTTCGTACCCGATATGCCGCGAGTCAACCGCATTCATTTTGTTGGGGTAGGCGGTTCAGGTATGTGTGGTATCGCAGAGGTACTGCTGAACCAAGGGTACTCCGTGACGGGTTCAGATATTGTGGGTTCTGGCGTCGTGCGCCGGCTCGTCGAATTAGGTGCAAAAGTATCGGTTGGACACAACGCCAGCAACGTCGAGGGTTCAGATGTAGTAGTCGTGTCGAGCGCGGTGGATTCTGAAAACCCCGAAATCGTTGAAGCCTATCGACTGAGAATTCCCGTTGTCCCTAGAGCTGAAATGCTTGGCGAATTAATGCGCTATCGACATGGTATTGCCGTTGCTGGTACTCACGGTAAAACGACCACGACGGGGCTTATCACCAGTATTTTCCAAGCGGCTGGCCTTGATCCAACATTCGTCGTTGGTGGTCTGCTCAAAAGCGAAGGGCGAAACGCCAAGCTTGGTGCCGGGAAGTACTTGATTGCTGAGGCGGATGAAAGCGATGCCTCTTTCCTATTTCTTCAACCCATGGTCGCTGTAATAACGAATGTTGATCAAGACCATCTTTCCGCGTACGACCATGATTTCGAAAAACTCAAACAAACGTTTATCCAATTTGTCCATCGATTGCCATTTTATGGCCACGTCTTCCTATGCCTAGACGACAAACCGGCACACTCATTGATCCCTGAATTGGCGAGACCGGTTTATACATATGGCCTCTCCGCAGAAGCCGATTTTTTCGCTAGAGATGTTGAATACGAGGACAGCATCTGGAGATTCACCATCGAACGCCCAAGGGGTCTTCGTGAACTAAATGTCGAACTTCCGTTGCCGGGGTTCCACAATGTAAGAAACGCTGTGGCAGCCGTCGCTGTCGCCACCGAAGAAGGTATCGCCGACGATCCGATACGGGAGGGTCTGAGGGACTTCCGCGGCGTTGGCAGACGGTTTGAGACGAGAGAAATAACGGTGGGAGAAAAACAGTTAACGCTTGTCGACGACTACGGCCATCATCCCACCGAGATTGAAAACGTCCTCGATACGGCACGTCGCGTCTGGCCGACGAGACGCTTGCTCATGGTTTATCAGCCGCATCGCTATACACGAACACGGGACCTATATGACGACTTCGTTCGGGTTCTCTCGGACGTTGATGCTCTCATACTGATCGAGATTTACTCGGCGGGAGAACAAAAGATAGTTGGAGCGGACAGCAAAAGTTTGGCGGCTGGAATAAGGCAAAGAAGCGATATCAATCCGGTACTTGTATCGGATCCTAACGAAGCGTGTGAGATGGCAAAGAAACTCGCCAACCAGGACGACGTGCTAATTGTGCAAGGGGCGGGCAACGTAAGCCGTGTCTCGGCTGGTATGGAGACTTCCGGGTTTGGTTAGTCGATCACTTAGCGTTTTAACCGCCTTTGTTTTGTTGGTGGTCACGGTTGAGAGCGGTCGAGCCGTATGGGGTTACATAACGAGGCCGCTTGATCTCGTGCGTGTTGAAGGTGACTTGTCGGATGCCGAAAGGACCATTGTTGTCGCAGTCGTGAACGAGGCTATGTCGAAAGGCGATGTCGTTAACATCAGGGACCTACACGAAAAGATCGTGAATATCGATTGGATTCGGGCTGTAACAGTACGAAGAAATTGGCCGAATTCAGTTCATGTCACTGTGAACCGAGAATTACCAACCGTACGGTGGGGATTTGATGCGTTCCTAAATGGTAAGGGGGACATTCTTAGTATGGCTGAGAAATACTCGCTCGAACTTCCTTTAGTTAACGCGTTGTCCACGGATTCGATTTCATCCTTGAAGGCCTTCAAAACCTTTTCCGCATTGGTGGAGCGGTCGGGTCTGCGCATTGTTGAGTTGGGCGAATCGAGCGTAGCCGGCTGGACCGTGACTTTCGCTAACGGGATCTCGGTCGTTGTGGGTAAGGCAGACGTCCTGAATCGATTAAAGCGTTTTGTCTACGTGTATGAAGAGGTGCTTCGAGGTAATGAAGATCATGTGGTGAAGGCAGATGCCAGATACCCGAGCGGCGTTGCGATCGAATGGGATGGGAAAATGTCAACGTTGGTGGCTTCACGCGGGTTATAGATATGGCTGCAGACAACACGAACAACAAAATCGTAGGCCTTGATATCGGGACCAATAAAGTTGCGGCGATTGTGGGCGAAATTAACGAGTTGGATGAAATTGAAATCATAGGTATCGGATCCCACCCATCGCGGGGACTAAAAAAGGGTGTTGTGGTGAACATCGAGTCGACGGTCCAGTCGATTCAAAGGGCTGTGGAAGAAGCCGAACTGATGTCGGGTTGCGATATCGATGAAGTGTACGCTGGCATTGCGGGCAGCCACATCCGTAGCCTTAACTCACATGGGATCGTGGCGATTCGTGACCGCGAAGTGATACCGCAAGACGTAGAGCGGGTGATTGATGCTGCGCAAGCCGTGGCGATACCGGCCGACCAAAAGATCCTCCATATTCTTCCTCAAGAATATGTAATCGATAGCCAGGAAGGCGTTAAAGAGCCTCTTGGAATGTCCGGTGTTCGCTTGGAGGCCAAAGTTCATCTCGTGACTGGTGCGGTTAATGCGGCTCAAAACATTGAGAAGTGCATTGAAAGATGTGGGCTTGAAGTAAGGGGTGTCGTACTCGAACAACTGGCCTCAAGCCTTGCGGTTCTAACTGACGACGAGTTGGATCTGGGCGTATGTCTGGTGGACATTGGCGGTGGAACGAGTGATATCGCAGTGTTTACTGACGGTGCCATACGCCATACGGCGGTGATCCCGATCGCTGGTGATCAGGTCACGAACGATATTGCGATGGCTCTCCGTACGCCAACCCAACATGCCGAAGAAATCAAGATTCGTTACGCGTGTGCACTAACCCAACTAGCACAAGAGGGCGACTACATTAAGGTGCCGGGTGTGGGCGATAAACGTTCACGTGAACTCTCAAGGCAGGCTTTAGCCGAAGTGGTTGAGCCGCGCTATGACGAACTTTTTAGTCTTGTTCAAGCTGAATTGAGGCGAAGTGGTTTCGAAGATCTTGTCGCTGCGGGAATTGTTCTAACTGGGGGGTCTTCGAAGATGGAAGGCGTGGTGGAATTAGCGGAAGAGATATTCCACATGCCGGTTAGCCTTGGTTTTCCTAAAAACATTTCAGGCCTAAAAGACATAGTAACCAACCCGATTTATTCCACGGGGGTTGGTTTACTGACACATGCCAAAGAAATTGAACAANAGCGNTCNGAACAAAGGNATTCGAGAACCTCCGGCTTGTTTAGCGGGGTCAAGAAATGGNTGGAAAAAAACGTGTGAATGAANTCTCAAATAGGAGAAAACTATGTTCGAACTAGTCGACAGCCCTCCTCAAAGTGCGATTATCAGGGTGATTGGAGTTGGNGGTGGTGGTGGAAACGCGATTCAACATATGGTCTCGAAGAGTGTTGAAGGCGTTGATTTCATAGCTGCAAATACCGATGCACAGGCTCTTAAGAGCGTGGATGCCAANACCATATTGCAGCTCGGGGCATCTATTACCAAGGGTCTTGGTGCCGGTGCCGATCCGGAGATTGGTCGGCTGGCGGCAATGGAGGATCGCGATCGTATCGCGGAAGTTCTTACCGGCGCAGATATGGTGTTCATAACTGCTGGTATGGGCGGTGGTACTGGCACGGGGGGAGCCCCGGTTGTGGCGCAAGTCGCTCGCGAGCTCGACATCCTCACGGTAGCGGTCGTCACGAAACCTTTTCGCTTCGAAAAGCGAATGGAATCCGCCGAGCTGGGGATCGAAGAACTTGCCCAGCATGTTGATTCGCTGATCACCATACCGAACGAGAAACTCTTGGCGGTGCTCGGAGAAAGAACNTCGATGGTCGANGCTTTTGCGACCGCTAACGAAGTGCTATGCGGTGCGGTCCAAGGTATTGCAGATCTGATCATACGACCGGGGATGATCAATGTTGATTTTGCCGACGTGCGGACGGTTATGTCCGAAATGGGCATGGCGATGATGGGTACAGGTAGGGCGGCTGGGGAGAATCGAGCGCGAGACGCCGCAGAGGCGGCTATTCGAAGTCCGCTACTTGAAGATGTTGATTTGCAGGGAGCCAGAGGTGTATTGGTCAACATTACAGCGGGCCCGGACCTCTCCATCGGTGAATTTACCGATGTTGGNGAGACCATCAACACGTTTACTTCGGAGCGGGGGCTCGTTGTCGTTGGTACGGTAATTGATACAGAAGCTGCAGAAGAACTTCGTGTCACGGTAGTCGCGACGGGACTTGGCGAGGCCCAAACTCCAAACATTGTCGTCGATAATACCTACGAAGGCGATGATGCTGACGACAGGTCAACCGGTCGTCCCGATTATGACGATTTGGATCGACCGACGGTAATGAGAAAAAAACGTCGGGCTCGCAGTGACCAAGAAGAGCCTTCAGGCGATCTCCAAAACGCGGACGCAGATTATTTGGATATCCCGGCGTTCCTAAGGCGGCAAGCAGATTAAAGCCGGGGGCTGGGTCGAGTACCTTTGGGAGCGATAAGCCAACAGGAAACCTAATTTGTCCCAACTCTAATTCGCAATCGAGATCAAAATAAACTTGAGTCGGGTCGATTTGTTCGGCAACACGCGGATACAAAATGTTACAACTTAGCCGAGCCGCTTCGTGGCCTTGGTAACACGCGATTGCTAATATCCGACGCCGTTCTTGAACCCTGGTTTAAAGGTGGGGCTATGGTCAATCAAAGAACGCTAAAAAACGTAATTCGCGCTACAGGTGTTGGGCTACACACTGGCGAAAAGGTCTATTTGTGCTTGCGGCCGGCGCCGCCCAACACGGGTATTGTGTTTTCGCGCACGGATGGCAGTTCGCCGACGCCGGTGCAAGCGAATGCGCTTAATGTTTCTGATACCACAATGGCGACTTCGATAGGCCAAGGATCCAACAAAATTTCGACGATTGAGCACTTAATGTCCGCTATGGCCGGGCTGGGCATCGATAATGCGTTTGTCGATGTTAGTGCACCAGAACTCCCGATTATGGATGGGAGTGCGGCGCCCTTCGTATTTCTAATTCAATCCGCAGGACTTCAAGAACAGGATGTTGCGAAACGGTTTATCCGTGTCCTAAAGGAGCTTAGCTACGAGGAAGGAGGAGCGAAGGTAACGATTGCTCCTCACAGCGGTTTTCGAGTCGAATACACGCTGGATTATGATCATCCGGTATTTCGGACACATGTCCGACACGCGTCTNTCGACTTTTCGACGACTGCTTTTGTAAAGGAGGTTAGCCGTGCCCGAACGTTTGGCTTTCTNGCGGATTTTGAAAAGTTACGATCGATGGATCTTGCTCGGGGCGGAAGCCTAGACAACGCGGTGGTCGTTGATGACTTTAGGATCCTTAACAACGATGGTCTTCGGCAGGGGGATGAGTTCGTCAAGCACAAAATTCTTGATGCGATTGGCGATCTTTATCTGTTAGGACACAGTGTTATTGGGGNTTTTTACGGCTTTAAATCTGGCCATGCGACCAACAATGCTTTNCTTCGACGCCTGCTTGCAGATCGCGACGCGTACGAAGTCGTAACGTACAGCAAAGAATCTGAAATCCCCATTTCGTTTGGCAAACCCGCTTACTCCGCTTCCTGAGCTAGTTCGGCGTAACCGTTGTATGCTATTCGGGCGGANTTTTCGCGGCGTACTGTACCGGACCAGCGCTATGCATTTGGATCTGACGTAGTAGAGTTCCGCCGCCCGTGCTGGGCTAGATTTCTCAATGCCCTTTTTAGTTCGCCTTGTTCAGTTCGATCGGCAAGCTCGTCCAGCGGCTCGCTTGTTGGTGTCGACAATGTCTTCGAGACGCTTTGCTCGGCCGGTGAGGCTTCGAGTGACGATACGGAACGAATTTGTATCTCTTGGATTTGCGAAAATTCCTGGAGATCGCAAAGTTGATTCAACAGTCTTGGTGTGTCGAACCTTAATCGCGTTGCCCAGGAGGCGTTTTTCGCGTGAATCGTTAATTTGTTTCCGCGAACACTCGCAACCTCGAACTGGGAGGCCATGTCCCGGGGCAAGATAGATCGCAACACNTTTGTCTTGTGCTCTTGGTCTAAAGCTCGGTGTAAAAGTTTGTAAAGGGGCGATTTCGCTGNGTCAGAGCGAAACTTCCGGCGTAACAGTGTTCTTAATTTATTTTCAGACACGTGATCGGTAATCAAGGCGGTCGATTTNATCTAGCNTTGCTCAATCTAGACATAATAGATCTAGGATATACGCATGGTCGAACGCTGGGCCATGAAATACTTGGAATTACCATGCATGGAACAAAGCGCAGCTACGGAAGTTCCCGTTGTGTCTCGCTAATTCGAGTTAAAATAGGCGTTTCCGAACCCCCCTTGAGATTATGTTTGGCCAGTTAACCCGCAATTTGTTTGGAACTCGCAATAGCCGCGAACTCAAACGAATGGAGAAAACGGTTGCTCGTATCAACGGCCTAAACGCTGATCTGCGCGGTTTGTCGATGCAAGACTTAAGGTGCCGAACCGCCGAATTTCGGGAACGGCAGCAGAACGGNGAGACACTCGACGACCTCCTNCCCGAAGCATTTGCGTGTGTTCGTGAAGTTGCGGAAAGGGTTAGCGGGACACGCCACTACGACGTTCAACTAATTGGCGGGATCACGTTGCATGAGGGCAGGATTGCCGAAATGCGAACGGGTGAAGGGAAAACGTTGGTAGCGACGTTGGCAGCGTATTTGAATGGGCTGACTCAAAAAGGCGTCCACATCGTCACGGTCAACGACTATTTAGCACGCCGAGACGCAGACTGGATGGGNCCGATATACCAAGCACTCGACATGACTGTCGGCGTGGTGCAGTCGGGTCAAGATATGGAAACGAAGCGCGCGGCGTACGCTGCCGATATTACCTACGGGACCAACAACGAATTTGGATTCGATTACCTTCGCGACAACATGGCTTTTAGGAAAGAAGACCGNCTNCAGCGACANCTCAGCTTNGCGATTGTCGANGAGGTTGACTCGATCCTAATTGACGAAGCACGNACGCCTCTNATCATTTCGGGGCCGGCCGAAGAGAGCACGGATCTTTATCGGAAGATCAACAAACTCGCACCTAAATTGGTTCGACAGGAGCAGGTCGAGGTCGCGTTGCCAGCGATTATGGGTGGTGAGGAAGTAGAAGACACGGGTGACTTTTTTGTCGACGAAAAAAATCGACAGGTGGAATTGACGGAACGAGGGCACCTTGTCGTTGAGGACGAATTAAAACGCAATGGGATGTTGGGGGAGATGGATAGTTTGTATGCGGCCTCTAATCTGGGCCTGTTACATCACGTCCAAGCTGCCCTGAAAGCCCATTTTTTATTCAAGCGTGACGTTGATTATATGGTTCGTAATGACGAAATCATTATCGTTGACGAGCACACGGGTCGCGCTCAACCCGGTCGCCGATGGTCCGATGGGATCCACCAGGCGGTGGAAGCCAAGGAAGGAGTCTCGATCCAGAACGAAACACAAACGGTCGCTTCGACTACCTTTCAAAATTATTTCAGGCTTTACGGAAAACTCGCAGGTATGACGGGTACTGCGGATACGGAAGCATTCGAGTTCAAGCAGATATATGGTCTAGATGTCGTGGTTATCCCGACGAACGTTCCGATGATCCGTGAGGACCGAACGGACCTCATATATCTAACCGTCGAGGAGAAATTCGAGGCGATCGCAAACGAAATACGAAAAAGCGTTGACGCAGATCAACCCGTTCTAGTCGGAACAGCGTCGATCGAATCGTCTGAGAGGATTTCCGGTGAGCTGGATCGAGCCAAGGTCTCTCACAATGTGCTTAACGCCAAACAGCACGAAAGCGAAGCGGAAATTATTGCCCAAGCGGGCCGTCCCGGGTCCGTCACTATTGCTACCAACATGGCGGGTCGAGGCACCGATATAGTGCTCGGAGGTAACTGGCAGGCCGAAGTAGAGAAACTCGGTGATGAACCCGACCCTTCTGAAGTCACTAGGATCAAAGCCGCTTGGCAGGAAACTCACCAAAGAGTGATCGATGCGGGAGGCTTGCATATCGTCGGAACTGAGAGACACGAGTCGCGACGAATCGATAATCAGTTGCGCGGTCGGGCAGGCAGGCAAGGGGATCCCGGGTCCTCGCGTTTTTTCATTTCTTGGGAAGACAACTTGCTTCGAATTTTTGGAGCTGAACGGGTTCGCGGCATGCTAGATCGTGCATATACCGAAAAGGGCGAAGCGGCGGAGGGAGCGATTTTTGACCGCTCCATCGAACGCGCCCAGCGCAAGGTTGAGGGGCGGAATTTCGATATTCGGAAGAGTCTCCTCGAGTATGACGATGTTGCAAATGATCAACGGACTGTGATCTACCAGCAACGAAATGAGTTGATGGAGGCTAACGACATCCGCGAAATGCTATCGGACATTCGTACAGAAATTGTGGACGAAGTGATTTCTGACCACATTCCGCCAGAAAGCATCATGGAGCAATGGGACGTGGCGGAGCTGGAAAAGACCTTGGTATCCGAGTTCAGCTCGAACCAATCGCTGCAACAATTAATCTCGACCGAAGACGACGTCACTGAAGAAGATTTACGGCGAATAGTTAGCGAGCAAGTCCGGGAGGAATATGAGGCGAAGGTTCTCGCATGGAAGGCGGAAGGCGTGGACATGAATCGCGTCGAGAAGGAAATCATGCTCAACGTTCTTGACCAAAAGTGGAAAGAGCATTTAGGGACGATGGACCACCTTCGCCAAGGAATACATTTACGGGCTTATGCCCAAAAGCAGCCGAAGCAAGAATACAAACGAGAGTCGTTTGAACTCTTTCAGGAGATGCTATACGGCATTAAGCGGGATGTGATTCGGATTCTGTCTCGCGTCGAATTGGAGCGTGGCGAAGATCTTGGCGAAGCGGAGAGGAGGCGTCGAGTCGAGAACAGTAAGCGCATGCAATTTCAGGGCTCCGAAGCCGCCGCGGCGAATATGGATCAAATGGGCAGTTTGGGTGATGACGTAACGACTCCCACGCCGGTAGGCAAGCCGCAAACGTTTGTCCGAGAGGATCGTAAGGTCGGACGTAATGAAAAGTGCCCCTGTGGTTCAGGAAAAAAATACAAACACTGTCATGGCTGATGGGATCTTTTATTGCCGTCACTGTAATCAAGAGGCGCATAGTTTTGACAATAATATTCAAAAATAGATGACTAGAGTAA
>PBAA01000019.1 GCA_002715785.1 Gammaproteobacteria bacterium
CTGGCATCCCAACCCGTTGCATGTCGAATGCCACGAAACCGCCCGCTTGCGGCCATATGCGCATCCAAAACATCGCCAACGGCGGTTCCTAANGANAGATCCGCAAANCCNATGATCGATGCNCANGCNCTCGTNNCACCGTANAGCCCGCTAGCGCTCATNGCNGCNANGCCGTTAACAAACTCGGTCTCACCGACCGGCTTAAAAGCTTCTGGACCTGTAGCCCGATACATCGCGCCGCATTCCATAAAAACCGTGGAGACCACATTGTGTCCGCTGTTGGTATCTTCGAGTAGGTCGTCGAGTAGATAACGACTTTCGGGATAGTCCCAAAGATGGTGGTGGGGATCGCAAATACGAAGATCCGGCTCAAGCGTTTCCTCGATAACTTGATCCAACCACTCTTTTCGTTCCACAAATTCCTCCTACAAATAAGCNCGAAAATCGATTAAGGGAAAGTGACCACCGATCGAATTGATTTACCTTCGTGCATTAATTCGAAGGCTTGATTGATGTCATCCAAAGGCATTGTGTGAGTAATCAAATCATCAATATTTATCTTGCCATCCATGTACCAATCGACGATGCCTGGAACGTCGGTCCTGCCACGTGCACCACCAAACGCTGTCCCCCGCCAGACGCGGCCCGTCACCAATTGGAACGGTCGGGTCGAGATCTCCTTACCCGAAGCCGCAACACCAATGATGATGCTTTCACCCCATCCCTTGTGGCAACACTCGAGGGCCTGGCGCATAACGTCCACGTTACCAATGCACTCAAACGAATAATCCACTCCGCCGCTGGTAAGGTCGACGATGGAAGCGACCACATCATCCACGACGGTTGGATTGATGAAGTCGGTCATTCCAAATTTCTCCGCAAGCGGACGTTTATCCGCATTGATATCGACCCCGATAATCCGATCCGCGCCGACAATCCGGGCTCCTTGAATGACGTTCAGGCCNATACCTCCAAGCCCGAATACAGCGACATTCGATCCCGGTTCTACTTTGGCTGTGTTCATCACCGCTCCGAGTCCTGTGGTGACGCCGCAACCGATGTAACAAACCTTGTCGAAAGGCGCATCTTTTCGGATTCTGGCGACTGCGATTTCGGGTAGCACCGTGTAGTTCGAAAAAGTTGACGTCCCCATGTAGTGAAACAGCCTTTCTCCTTCACGAGAAAAACGTGATGTTCCATCGGGCATCAGTCCCTGACCTTGTGTCTCGCGAATGGCTCCGCAGAGGTTAGTTTTTCCCGATCGACAAAACTTACATTCCCTACATTCCGGGGTATAGAGCGGGATCACATGGTCGCCCTTAACGACGCTTCTTACGCCGGGTCCGGTATCGACCACTACACCGGCGCCCTCGTGCCCCATAATCGAAGGGAACAATCCTTCTGGATCAGCTCCCGACAACGTGTAGGCGTCGGTATGACAAATGCCAGTTGCCTTGATTTCAACAAGTACCTCACCAGGACCAGGACCCTCAAGTTGTACTGTCTCGACCGACAACGGTTTTCCCGCTTCATTGGCCACCGCCGCACGTACGTCCATAGCTATCACTCCCACACCAAGCGTCCTCGAGGCTACAATGCCGGCCCGCCATCGAGCAAGAACCGATGTCAGAGCAACCAACAGGATGGACGCGTTACGTACCTATCTTTGGCGTACTTGGCAGTTACCGACGGGAAGACTTGAGCTACGACCTCGTCGCCGGACTCGTCGTCGGAATCGTCACTGTCCCCCAAGCCATCGCCTACGCATTCTTGGCCGGGCTTCCACCGGAGACTGGGCTTTACGCCTGCCTTCTGCCCATGGTTTTGTACGCGTTTCTTGGGTCGTCGCGGCAACTCGTGGTTGGACCCGTGGCAGTTGCCGCCCTCATGGTCGCCGACACGATCAGGAACCACGCCGACCAGTACGGACATGACACCGTCGGAATAGCAGCCGTCCTATGTATGCAAGCTGGCCTCCTACTCTGGCTTTTACGGCTCTTTCAAGTCGGTGGAATTGTCAACATCTTGAGCCGACCAGTGATCGGCGGATTTATCAACGGAGCCGTCATACTCATCGTCATTAGTCAAATTCCAGCACTTACAGGGATTCCTGCTTCTCCCTCATCAGGACCATTAACCAACGTCCTCTCCATGGCACAACGGATGAGCGACGCCCACGCTCTCACAATCGCAATCGGTTTGGCATCACTTCTATTTCTTTGGCTATTTCCCCCGCTCGTCAAACGATCATTAATGCGAAGGAAAACCCCGCGTGAAGACAGCGCCCTTACACGCATCGGCCCGATATTCGTGGCGTTAGGGAGTATTCTGCTGGTGTTGGTTGCCGGGTTTGAGACGTCGTCAGTCGGTTACATACCCGCAGGCCTGCCGTCGATCAAAGCACCCCCGTTTCGTTTGGATCTCTGGATCGATCTAGCCCCGTCCGCAGCGTTGATCGCCATCGTTGCGTACGTCGAGAGCTTTTCCGTCGGCTCGGCGTTAGCAAGCCGGCAACGCAAACGAGTCAACAGCCATCAGGAACTCATCGCCCTTGGCGCCGCCAACTTGGGTGCCGCATTCACCAGCGCATATCCTGTCGCCGGCAGTTTTTCGCGCTCCAGCGTCAACTACGCCGCCGGCGGTCGCACGCCCATATCGAGCTTAGCTTCGGCGTTGGTTATCTTGATCGCACTCATGTGGCTTACGCCACTATTTCAGTTACTTCCGCACGCAGCGCTCGCAGCGATCATCATAATTTCGGTTGTGGGGTTAGTAGAATTCAAAGACTTTAAAACTCACTGGCGCTTTTACCGTCTGGATGTCATGACGCACGTCGTGACACTCGTTAGTGTCCTCGCATTTGGCGTGGAGACGGGCCTTTTGACTGGCGTCTGTGTTTCGATACTTCTTTTCATACGACGGTCAAGCCGTCCCCACATCACCACTGTTGGGCGGCTGGGCGGCTCCACCCACTTTCGAAATATCGAACGTTACGACGCAGAAACCTGGCCCAAGGTCGTTGCCGTGCGCGTCGACGAAAGTCTTTATTTCGCCAACGCCAATCGCGTCGAAGACCGCGTCCTAAAAATCGTCGAGACCAACGCCGAAGCTCAGCACATCCTTCTTGTGTGCAGCTCCATTAATTTTATCGATACCTCAGGCCTTGAAATGCTGCGACGCGTCAATGAAAGCCTGCGCCTTGCGTCGGTCAAGCTTCACCTTTCTGAAGTCAAAGGCCCCGTGATGGATCGACTCGCCGAGACGGCGTTTGCACGGGAATTAAGCGGTGAAATGTTTTTCACCACGGACGAGGCGATGCAAAAAATTGACGAGGAATCGACCGGGGAAATCGCGAACTCTTGAGTGTGGACGCACGACGCAACACATTGGTAGCCTCCAAACACAGGGAGGAGATCTGACTATGTATCCAGGGCATTGGGCAACAATATTTCCCGACAAACCTGCGGCCATCGATACCGCAAACGGGGAGACCGTAACGTACCGCGAGTTGAACGACCGTTCCAACCGTTTGGCCCAACTGATGTGGGACCGTGGTTTGAGACAAGGTGATCACGTATCCATCTTTATGGAAAACAATCTGGCCTATTTCGAGGTGCTGTGGGCAGCACTTCGGTCGGGACTCTATTTCACGTCGGTGAATCGTTATTTAACGACCGAGGAGGCTGGGTACATTATCGACAACTCTGAATCGCAAGCATTAATCACTTCGATCGGGGTGGCGGAGGTCGCCGAAGGTTTAGCTGCATTCGCCCCAAATTGTCAAACCTGGCTATGCGTCGGCGGATCCCTGGAAGGCTACGAGGATTATGAAGACGGTATCAACAGCCATCCCGCTCAACCCTTGGAGCAAGAACCCGCGGGAACATTCATGTTGTACAGCTCTGGCACCACGGGCAGACCCAAAGGAATTCTTCGTCCACTGCCGGAGGGTTTGATTTCAAGTGCCGATAATTTAGTTGGGGGCCTTCTCGGCGGTTTATGGCAATTTGACGAAAACGTCGTCTATCTCTCACCGGCCCCGCTATACCACTCCGCACCACTTAGTTTTTCATCAGGTACGCAGGCCTTGGGGGGCACCGTAGTCATGATGCATCGCTTTGATCCAATACAAGCATTGCAGGCGATTGAGGATTACCAAGTTACCCACAGCCAGTGGGTCCCCACCATGTTTACTCGTATGCTCAAACTCCCCGAAGCAGATCGCTCGGGTTTTGACCTTTCTTCTCATAAAGTTGCCATCCATGCAGCCGCGCCATGCCCGCCCGATGTTAAACGGCAAATGTTCGACTGGTGGGGACCCATTGTTTACGAATACTACGGCGGAACTGAATTAAACGGGTTTACACATTGCGGCCCGGAAGAGTGGCTCGCCCATCCAGGCACCGTCGGACGATCGCTCTTGGGTACCATTCACATATGTGACGAAGACGGAACTGAGCTCCCTAATGGCGAGCAGGGTATCGTTTATTTCGAAATGGAAACGATGCCATTTGAATATCTCAAGGATGCGGAAAAAACCCGGGAAGCCCAACACCCCAAGCATGCGAACTGGACTGCCCTCGGCGACGTAGGCTACGTCGACGACGAAGGCTATCTCTACCTCACCGACCGTGCCACATTTATGATCATTTCCGGGGGGGTCAATATCTATCCACAAGAAATCGAAGATGCCATGATCATGCACGACAAAGTCGCCGACGTGGCGGTGATCGGCGTGCCTAACGCCGAAATGGGCGAGGAGGTTAAGGCAATCGTGCAACCAGCAGACGGCGTGCAGCCAGATGAAGATTTGGCAGAAGAATTACTCGGATACGCGAGGGAAAGAATTGCTCACTACAAATGTCCGAAAAGTGTCGACTTTCGAGATGAGTTACCGAGGTTACCCACCGGCAAGCTATACAAGCGGCTGCTCAAAGACGAATACTGGGGCAAAACCGGTTCACGGATCGTATAAGCCAACAACGTCGTTTTGTGCACAGATTCAATTAGGAACGGCCTATGGATAAGGTGAAACAAGATATCGCTCGTTTCGTGGATGACCATGCGTCTACGTTGTTGGAGGTATCGCACGCGATTCATGCGAATCCCGAACTGGCTTTCAAAGAGTATGCGGCAAGCGCCACTCTCACACGGGCCTTGGAAAATCACAAACTGCAGGTGAAATCGAACGTTTACGGACTCGAAACCGCGTTCGAAGCGGAGATTACTGGCGATCGTGGACCAGGTATCGACATCCTTGCAGAGTACGACGCCCTACCCGGTATTGGTCACGCCTGCGGACACAACATTATTGCGACTTCGGCGTTAGGCGCTTTCCTTGCGCTCAAATCTGTCGACGGGTCCTTAGGTGGTAGCGTTCGCATGTTAGGAACGCCGGCAGAAGAGCGCGGCGGTGGCAAAGAAGTCATGGCACGCAACGGGGCCTTTGATAAAACCGATGCCGCGATCATGATGCATCCCTCCGGTATCAACCTGGCAACGATGCCGTGCATCTGTGTCGCTGAAGTACGAGCGGTCTATCAGGGGAAATCGGCCCATGCATCGGCCATGCCACATCGAGGCGTCAATGCCCTAGATGGTTTGCTCCTTGCCTATCAAGCCATATCCAATTTACGTCAGCACATCCAACACACCGAACGCATCCACGGCATCATCACGGAGGGAGGTCAAGCTCCCAACATCGTCCCTGATCGGGCATCCGGCGAATTTTACGTTCGGGCCGCCAACGCCAACGAACTCGAAGCATTGAAACCGCGGGTACAAGCATGTTTTGAAGCCGGCGCGAGGGCTTCAGGCAGCGAGGTTGAAACCATTTGGGGGGAAGTTGACTATCTTGATTTGAACACCAATTGGCCCTTGGCTGAATCTTTCCAGCGTAACGCTGAAGCGTTAGGACGCGACTTCTTTCCTCACGAGAAGCTCGGCAGCTCGGGTGCTGGTAGCACAGACATGGGTAACGTGAGTCACCGCGTACCCTCCATTCACCCCATGTTGGCAGCAGCGCCCGCCAACGTCGTCATTCATAACCCCGAATTCGAAAAGTGGGCGGGTTCTGAGATGGGCGACCGTGCGGCCTTAGATGGAGCGAAGGCACTTGCCATGACGGCTCTCGACTTCTTGGACGACCCTAGCCTTCAACAAGCGTCAAAAAAGGCATTCGATGTGTCGAAGGGGCTTGCCTAAGGCAAACGCGTGCAAGAAATCTGGATCTTTGGTTACGGTTCATTGATCTGGCGCCCCGACTTTCCATTTCTAGAGTCACAACCCGGGAATATCTGTCACTGGTCGCGACGTTTCTGGCAGGGCTCGCACGACCACAGAGGAACTGAAAACCGTCCCGGTCGGGTACTGACCTTAATCGCGAGCAAAGGAAAACGATGCTGCGGACTCACGTACCGAGTCACCAAAGAGGTATTGGCCCATCTCGATCACCGCGAAAAAAACGGTTACGAGCGACATGAGGTATGGATTCAATTACCGTCCAAGAAAGTTTCTGGAATCGTTTACATTGCGAACCAACAAAACGCTGCCTTTCTCGGGGAAGCGCCGCTGGAAGTCATTGCCGACCAGATCTGTCAAAGCGAAGGCCCAAGCGGCAGCAACGTCGAATATCTGACGAAACTGGCAACAGCATTGAAAGACCTTCGAATCGAAGACGACCACGTCTTCCAACTAGACGCATTGGTCCGCGATAAACGCGGACTGCATACGAACTAACCTTTTCGAGTTAACCCTACTCTTGGCGAGCTATTCCAGGACAGAATCACCCGACTCCAAAAATACCTTGTTTTCGATATAGCCGATGTTCTCGATTTCAACACGAACCAGATCGCCTACAACTAGCCACGGAGGTGGCCTCTGCGCCGCTGCTACTCCACTCGAGGTACCGGTATAAATGACATCGCCGGGTTCAAGAGTGAAGGCTTGGGTTAGATGAGCTATCTGATCAAAACAGTCAAACACCATATGCTCGGTATTGGTGTCTTGACGTTTTTCGCCGTTCACGTACGTCCGAAGTGCAAGATCGTGCGGGTCGCCCAACTCGTCGGGAGTGACCATCCAAGGTCCAAAAGGAGCATGGGTATCAAACGACTTCCCTATCTGCATCGTCTGCGAGCGCATCTGCCAGTCACGAACGCTGACATCGTTACCGCAGCAATAGCCCGCGATAACTTCGTGCGCCCTTTCCTTTGGAACATGTTTCGCCCGTTTCCCAATAACGAACACAAGCTCCCCTTCGTAGTCGAGTAAATCAGAGACACTGGGTTTATTGATGTCGCCGTAGGGTCCGTTGGTTGCCGTGGTTTGTTTGTTAAACCACATCTGTACCTTTGGCGTTTCGGCACCGGACTCTTCAATGTGGTCCGCGTAGTTGAGTCCGATAGCCAATATTTTTCCAGGATTGACCACTGGCGCCTCAAGCTCAACGTCTACGACCGCAAGCGCATGTTCGCTAGCCGTCTGTGCCTCTCTAGCCACCATCATCGCCTCGTCACCGGCCACCAGAAAATCTCGCATGTTAGTTGGAAGCTCCGGAGCTGCCCTCGATAAATCGACAACCAACTCACCCACAACAACGCCAATGCGGCTATCTCCTCCATGCGTAAAGGTCGCAAGTTTCATCTTTAATCCCTGTTCAGATTTGGTCGATCCGGCGCGACCAGTTCTCGCAATACTTCCAGGTCGTCCGGCAACGTCTCGCCGTTGATTATTCCGGCCGCCATTCGACTATAAGCGGGCGACGTCTGAACACCAAACCCACCAAATCCGGCCAACCAAAAAAAAGACGGAACTCGAACGTCAAAGCCGATAACTGGCGCCCTGTCTGCGACGAACGAACGAAGACCTGCCCACGTTCGTTCCGGGCGATTAATGTCGATCGTGATGCACCGGTTCAATCGATCCATACCCACTGCCACATCCCATTCGTCAGGTTGAGCATCGCAAGGGATCCAATCGGTTTCATCCGCTGGAGATACCATCAACATCGTCGCTTCAGGTTTGAAATATAGATCGCCACTCGCCAGATGAACCATGGGCCAGGACGAGGAGTCGACGCCTGGATCGACGATAATTCCTGTCCGCCTCTTGGGTCGCAAAAGTATTTCGCCTGCACCAGCCAGCTCGGCAATTTCTCCNGCCCACGCCCCTGCTGCGTTGACTAACACGTCGCAAGTTAGCGTTNCGCCGNTGTCGAGAACAACGCGCCAGCCCTCAGCCTCCCGACTGATTTCGGTAACTTGTGAGCGCGTTTCCACCGAGCCATTGCGTTCCAAAAGGCGACGTCTATGTCCTTCCACGATGTTGTGGACATCGAGTCCGAGACTGCGCTCGTCGTGTGCACCGCATACGATTTCCTTTTTTAGGATGGGGACTTCATCTCGAATCTCCGCGCCCGTCACCCGCTTCAGCCANGGACAACGTATCGACCACGTGTCAAGAAACGCTGCCACTTGGTCCGCATCCTCGGCTTCGGCGACCAANACATTGGCCAACGGCTGACTCAAACGATTGAAGCCTTCTGGTGGTTCCAGGAAGAACTGCTCACTCGCCACCGATAAGCGATGGACGACGTCGTTAACAAACGGGATGACAAAGACGGCTGCTGAACGCCCGGTACTGTGATAACCCGGTTGCAACTCAGCTTCCAGTATTGTGACTTCGTTGTCGCGGGCAAGTTCGGATGCCAACGAGAGTCCCGCGATACCTCCACCGATAACCACAATGTGTTTTCGTTCCGTCACGCCGAGATTATGTTCAGGATCAACGTTGAAGGGAACGCCAAATTAGAAACCGTTCAATTGACCGATCTCTAGAACTTTGTCTAAAGGTTCGTCGTTATCCGCAATTCCACGGCGGAGCGAAACGCGTCATCACGACGTTACTGAGACGACAAAGTCACGCGCATAGCCTGCCATCTCTTCAAAGACATCGTCTTGACGTCGGCGAGTTCGTTTCAGGACGCTATACCCGTGGTNGGCCGTTTCAAGCCATTGCAGCCTCGCCCCAACCACGGTCACCATCGGGCCCAACAAATCGGGGTCAGCAAGCGCATCACGCGTCCCGGACAAGAACAACATTGGACGTTTAATCGCGACGAGGTGATCAGCCCTTGCAGTACTCGGCTTGCCTCGTGGGTGCAGTGGAAACGAACAAAAGATCATTCCATCAACGTTCAATTCGTNATCCACGACGGCGTGGGACGCCATGCGACCGCCAAAGCTGTGTCCGCCAAGAAACAGCGGCATTCGATAATTGGCGATCGCAAATTCGACTGCCGCCTTTACCGTCGCGGTGGACACAGCTCGGGAATCAACACGAGTGCGCCCGTCTTCCTTGAACGGAAAATTGAAACGCAACATAGCAATACCCATCTCCGAAAACGCCTCGGAAATGGCCTTCATGGTCCGATGGTGCATATCGCCACCCGCGCCATGGCCGAACACNAGCGTTGCGATCGGCTCGGCTACTTTGTTGTAGATCGCCCCGACGCGTCTATCCCCAACGCTAAGCGTGAGCCCGGTCAATGGNGTCTATGGCAGGTCACTAACCGATTTAATGATCGTTCCGACCAANCCGTACTCCAGGGATTCTTCAACGCTCATCCAGTAATCGCGGTCGGTATCCNGAGTAACTCGTTCCAGTGATTGACCNGTTTGCTCGGCAATAATCTGGTTGATTCGTTCCCGTGTTTTGAGGATTTCTCGCGCCTGAATTTCGATATCGGACGCATCCCCACCCGTTCCGCCCGCGGGCTGATGTATAAGGAAACGAGTATTCGGCAAAGCAAACCGGTTCTCTCGTTCCGTCGCCAAGTAAATGTGTGTTGCAATACTGCCTACCCAACCTGTACCTACCGTTCGCACCGTNGGTTCAACAAAGCGGATCATGTCAAAAATTGTNTCNCCGGACTCCACGTGTCCCCCCGGAGAACCAATGTAGAGCGTGATTGGGTCACCNCTTTCGTACGAAAGAGCCAAAAGTTTTTCGGCGGTTCGCTGGGCGACGTCTTTGTTGATTTCCCCGAAAATCGTTAACGTCCGACTTTTAAATAACGTGTTTTCGAGAAACGCGAATTTCTTCGCTGCTTCAGCCGCTTCTTCAACGTCATCCAAACCAAATTCGCTCATCGCAAGCCTCCTTGAGAGGGACGNCATGTTACCGAATTTCCACGCGACAAGGTTATGCTTCCCGAACAAAGAAACCTGAAGGACGTCCGTTATGCCTCTGCACCCGGAATACGAAACGCTACTGAAGCAAATAGCAGAAGTCGGCGGACCGGATTTATCCAACATGCCCGTTGAACAGGGCCGAGAAATGTATCGAATGATGCAACCAGAAAATCCAGCATTGGTGGTCGGAAGCGTTCACGATCAAAAAATCCCAGGTCCTGCGGGTGACATTCCCATCCGGATTTACACGCCNGAGGGCGAGGGCCTCTTGCCCATCGTACTGATGTTTCATGGCGGCGGTTGGGTCATCGGGGATTTGATAACNGCAGACGCACAAAGTCGAGAAGTNTGCCGCGGAACAGAGGCGATCGTAATCTCTGTCGATTATCGTCTAGCTCCCGAGCACAAATTCCCGGCCGCAGCAGATGATTGTTTTGCAGCATTAAAATGGGCTTACGCAAATGCCCAAGATTTTGGCGGCGACCCGAATCGCCTTGCCGTTGCCGGCGATAGTGCCGGGGGTAATCTATCGGCCGTCGTCGCACAAATGGCGAAAGAAGCCGGACCAGACCTTCGATTTCAGCTGCTCGTCTACCCAGCCACAGATGGAAGCCGTTTTGATACTGAGTCTTACGTCGCCAACGCCGAAGGCTACACGTTGACCTTAGACTTGATGAGATGGTTTTGGGATCATTACGCCAATCCCACTCAACGCCTGGATCCACGCGCTTCGCCACTTCTGGCCAACGACCTCTCGGGTCTCCCGCCCGCCATGATTATGACCGCTGAGTATGATCCGCTACGTGACGAAGGTGAGGCCTACGGCGCACGNCTCGCAGATGCCGGCGTGNNTGTCGAAANCATTCGNTTCGACGGGTTCATNCATGGGTTTTTCGCCCAAACACAAACCGTTTCGGCAACACGACCAGCGATGCAAAAAGCCTGTGACGCCCTGAAGTCCGCACTCAACTGATCTAAGGGGTTCATAATGAATAAAGCCATTGTTCTCGGCGTCGGTCCCGTGGACGGCCTGGGTGGCCAACTGGCAGTTCGATTTGCCGCAAGCGGCCACCACGTTTTCGTTGCCGGTCGCACCCAAGCATCGCTTGATGAGTTATCAAGCGTCATCGAAGGAAGTGGGGGGCGCGCCACCACCGTGGTTGCTGACGCAACCGACGAGTTGTCTATCGTCAACTTGCTTGAAGCCGTTGACGCCGAAACGGGCGACCTGACACTTGCCATTTACAATGCTGGGAACAACACGCCTGGCCGCATCATCGACATGGATGCTGATTACTTCGAGCGTAGTTGGCGTGTTCTCTGCTTCGGCGGATTCCTTTTCGGTCGAGAGACATTGCGGAAAATGCAAGGCGCCGGTGGAACCCTTTTATTCACTGGTGCGAGTGCATCCATGCGCGGCCGCCCCGGTTTCGGCGCCTTTAATTCTGGCAAATCCGCGCTCCGAATCCTCGCCCAAGCCATGGCGAAGGAATACGGACCCGACGGCATTCACGTCGGTCATGTCGTTGTCGACGGCCCGATCGGCGGCGAAAAAATTCGTAAAGCCTTCCCAGAATATGCGGAAAAACTCGGTGATGCTGGCATGATCAGTATCAGCGGCATCGTCGATGCTTTCGAATATCTCTACCGACAACCCCGCAACGCATGGACGTTCGAAGTCGACGTAAGAACGTCGATCGAAGAGTGGTGAAGATAGGTTGAACCGGGAAGCGCTTGGACGCTCCCCGTTTCTTCTTCCGTCTCCAACGGAAAGTTCAGTCGTCGATCCGTGCTTGAGCTGAACCTTTCGCGACCTCAACCCCTTCTTGGTTAACGGTCGACACGTCGATATCAACGAGGCCTTCGCTAATAGCCGTGACAGTTGCTGTCGAATCAAGCGTGTCACCGGGGAAGACCTGATTGGTGAAACGAACGCCAAATTCCGTCAAGCGTCCGTCGCCAACGTAGTTGGTCAACACCCGACCCGTCATCCCCATTGTCAACATCCCGTGCGCAAATACGCCTGGATATCCGGCCACTTTAGTCGTAAACAACTCGTCCGTGTGCACGGGGTTGTAGTCGCCCGAAGCACCAGCATACATCACCACTTGGGTCCGCTTTAGGTCTTCAACCAGCCGTTCCGTGTAGGTATCACCGACTTTCAATTCACTCGCTTTTAGTGCCATGACCCCCCCTATCCTTGGTCGACGGGTCGTTCGGTCCGAACACCCGTGCCAATCGCTGTAACTACAAGTTCACCGTCCTGGTCACGGTATTCTGTGATCGATTCACTGAATACCAATTTCCCCGACCGTTTTCCTTCCTTTTCCCAGGTTTTACCTGGTTTGTTTGTCGTGGTCAGCACATCACCCACTTTGGGATGCCGATGGTAAATATATCGCTGTTCGGCGTGCAGACCTCCGCCGCCACCACCACCGCCGGAACCGTCACTGCCTCCGGCACTATCCTCTCGGGGTCGCACGCCCGTCGGCTTTCCACCAGATCCGAACCAGCCGTCGCCGCCGATTTTCGGCCGTAACCCGTACTCCGGATCAAACTGTGCACTCGCTTGAACGAACGTTGGTGGCGCGATGACGCCGCCGGTTTCGGCTTCTTTCGCGTAGTCTTCGTCGTAATAAATTTGATTATCGTCACCGATCGAGCGAGCAAACATCATGATGTGGCTAGCCTCGATAGGAAATTTTCCAACCGCCATACTCCCCCCTTGTTGAACTGGTCAGACCCAATACCTAAGTTAGCAAAGCGGGATTAGGGAAGCGAACAACAAATATTGCTATTGAGAGCCTCGAAGCCCCGTGGTCGCAATCGTTAGTTATCTACCCTTAAAGGATGGTTTCCGTTTCTCCAGAAAAGCGGCAATACCCTCTTGTTTATCCTCGGTCTGGACCAACGCTCCTTGCGCGTACTTTTCAAACATAAGTGCCGCTGCCGTACTGGCTTCCATACCAAAATTTACCATCGCTTTCATCGTCCTAGGCACGAACGGAGCAAACTCCGCCAAATGTTCAGCCATATGCCGGGCTTCGGACAAAAGTTCGCTTTTTTCAACGATCCGAGTGATCAAGCCAACTGCGAGGGCTCGTTCCGCGTCAATCGGCTCACCCATAAGCAACATGTGCATCCCCCAGCCTCGACCGACAATGCGGGGTAAACGTGCTGTTGCTCCACCACCCGGAATGATCCCGAGTTTGCCCTCCGGCGTGGCAAACTGAGAGGTAGGAGTCGCAATTCTGAGGTCGCATCCGAGAGCGACCTCAAGACCTCCTCCCATGCAAATCCCATCGATCGCCGCGATAACTGGCTTGGGCATTCGCTCCAATTGATCAGCGAGTCCTTGTACGATCGGTTCAAGCGCTTTTCTAAAGTCGCGATCGACGACTTCGGCAAGATCAGATCCCGACGCAAAAGCGCGTCCCCCTGTGCCCGTGATTGTAACCACCCGGACCACATCATCCCGATCAGCCTCGCGCACTGCAGCCTGTAATTCATCCAACGTCGCGAGTGAGATCGCATTGTGCTTCTCTGGACGATTGATCGTGATGAGCCCCATCGGCCCGTCAACCTCGTAAAGTATGTTGTCGTACATCATTCGTGTTCCGAATCGTCCTTCTTTTAGACCCGTATTCGCTCTCTCTCAGACCCCACGGTCCTAGTATCGATTGTATCAGTGTGCGCCCGACGTCCTTCCTAGGCGGTTGGTACTGTCAAACGAGCGTCCGTCCCACCCGTGTCGCTTTCAGACAGTTCGATTCGCCAACCATGCGCTTGGCATAGCTGATCAACGATCGCAAGACCCAAACCGCTTCCACCTGTGTGACGACTTCTCGATCCTTCAATTCGATAAAACGGTTGGAATACCTTATCTCGATCTTCCAAGGGAATGCCCGGACCATTATCAATCACGTGAATATCAATATTCTCTCCCGCGTCGACTCGCACTTCTGTTGTTCCGCCATGCTGCAAAGCATTCGCGAGAAGATTGTTGAATACTCGCTCAAGAGCTCCTAGCGCAGTATTCACAATGACTTCGTCATCACCTTTCCAAGATAACGGGATTGTCTTATCCACCCCTCGAACGACCGACCGAAGGAACTCTCGCATCTCAATTTCGACACTCGCTTCCTGGGTTCCTCTTGCGAATCTCAGTGCGTCTTCAATGAGCTCATCCATTGCACCGAGATTGCGGTCAAGTCGGTCAACTAGTTGTTGGTCCACGCCTTCTGGTAACAACTCAAGCGCGAACCGCATCCTCGCAAGGGGCGTTCTTAGATCATGCGACACACCTGCCAATAATGTCGTTCGATTCGCCATCAGCGACATAATCTCGTGGGCCATATTGTTGAAACTTGAGGCCAGTGAAACTAGTTCCCTTGGCCCTTCTTCAGGCAGAGGAACGAAGCCAGTCGCCCCACGGAACGATTGTGCCGCTTTCGCTGCCCGATTAAGCGGATCGGCCACCCAGCGGACCATCAAAAAGGAAGTCCCGAAAACAACAACCGTACCTGCAACAAGGATCAACAACGCAACATAACCCGGTTGCACATTCCCCCGTTGCGAAGCGAAACCGATTTGGGGAGATAATCCACTCTCTGTCGGGACATTCACCCACAAGAGATCGTCTCCTTCCATCAAAACCACAGGCTCACCGACTCGCTGCCCTATCTCCTCCACAAGCATTTCATGGTATTCGTTACCGGGCAGTACGCCCGGTAGATCGCGAATCTCGCCGCTAATTGTGAGATCGTGATTGATCAAAAGTTCCAGTTCGAAATGGGGACGCCTATCCGGGAGAAGTTCAACCCACGTTTGCGCCGAAAGGACGAGAAGTCCAGCTTCATCATTAGCCGCACTTTCGGTAATTGGCCTTGTCACAAACGTATCTAGAGCAACCACCGCGATAATCGCAATTGCAATTGCCGAAAGTCCGAGAACGCTGTTAGTTCTAGCGCGGAGGGAGCCTGCGCGGGCCATTAGGTTGCGTCCGGGCAGAACATATAGCCCCTGCCCCAGATAGTCCTTATGTATGCCGGTGTAGATGGGTCAGCTTCAATCTTGCTTCTAAGTCGCGTGATACGCACATCGATACTTCGATCGAAGGGAGAGCGTTCAGCTCCCGTCAAGAGATCGAGAATTTTATCTCGATCCATAACGGTATCTGGGTAATCCACCAAAATTCCGAGAAGGTCAAACTCACCAGATGTGAGTTGAACATACTGACCCGCGCAAGTTAGACGGCGGGCTTTGCGATCGAGTACAAATTCTCCGAATTCCACCGTTTCAGATGCTGTAGCTGGTCCTTGGCTGCGCCGCATCACCGCGCGAATTCGAGCTAGAAGTTCACGCGGATTGAAGGGTTTCCCGAGGTAATCATCCGCACCGATCTCCAAGCCGACGATCCGGTCAACGTCTTGTCCCTGGGCAGAAATCATGATTATAGGCAAGCCCTCTGTCTTCTTGAGTCTCTTCGCAATCGAAAGCCCATCTTCACCTGGAAGCATCAGATCAAGGAGTACGAGATCGATTCGATGGCGTTGCAGCACGCCATCCATTTCCCGGCCATTTTCTGCGGTCTTGACGTCAAACCCCTGCTTGGTCAGGTACTCCCCAATGAGCTCTCGTAATTCGGGGTCGTCATCCACAAGCAATAGTTTCGTCGCTTCAGCCATGTAGCGACACCTCAGTGGTATGACCATTAAACACTTGGCCGCCGCCACCCACTAGAGATTGCCGGTGTCGGCGTTCGGTATTGATCGTCGATATAGATCGCTTCCGCATCAGGACATCTATGGCGTTTTACGTTCGATCGCGACAGTTTTTGTGGGATTCTTCATTTCCGGATTAGCTTCCGGTGCGGCTTCGTCCCCGCGACGCCTTCCGTATTCTCCCTGCCGGATAACTCGAATAGATTCCACCCGCGTCACGGTCCCATCAACACTTTGAATGATTCGTCCGAAGTGGGCTTCGATCTTAGGTTTCAGCCCGCTGGTCGCCATGCGTTTTCGCATCTCTATAATCAGAGAACGACGCTCGACGGCATTTAACGTTCTAATCCGGCCCGCAATTTCAGTTAATTCAGCGTCGGTGTAGTCCTTAAAGGACTTTATCTCATTAGCGGCTGTTCTATCCGAGTCGCTCGTTGGCACTATAGGCGGTAGGGTGTCGGCATCAGCCCAACCAACGATTACCAAAATAACCGCGACGCCCACCGACCGTCGTACAAAAGTCGATTTAGCCATCCAAACTAAGGTCCCCGACCTCTCCCATGCCCCTCGCGTATTGGGACGCGATCTCCAAGGTTGTCATCGCGAAGTAAACGTACGGCGGCAGACCTTCGCCACCGTACGTCTCACTCGTTAAGCGCGCTCAAACAGGCCCGCAGCTCCCTGACCACCGCCAATGCACATAGTTACAACGCCGTAGCGCTGTTCCCGTCGTTGCAATTCGCGAAGCACCGCACCCGTACAACGTGATCCGGTCATTCCAAACGGATGTCCGATGCTAATGCTGCCGCCATTAACGTTGTACTTCTCATTATCAATATCGAGTTGATCGCGGCAATAAACACACTGCGAAGCAAACGCTTCATTGAGCTCCCATACATCGATATCGTCTTGCTTGAGACCAGCATTCTGTAGCAGTCGCGGAATCGCAAATACTGGACCAATGCCCATTTCATCTGGTTCGCATGCTGCAACAGTAAAGCCGCGATAAATACCAATCGGCTCAATTCCTAATTGGGCCGCTCGATCCGAGCTCATGAGCATGGTCATGGAAGCTCCGTCGGAAAGTTGAGAGGCATTACCTGCAGTGACCGTCCCATCTTCTTCGAAAGCTGGTGCTAAACCACTCAAACCATCGAGTGTGGTTTGTGGACGATTACACTCATCTTTATCAACAGATACTTCAACACGGCTCTCGTCGCCTGTTTCCTTGTCAACCTTCAGCATCGTCGCATTCATCGGAACGATTTCTTCGCCGATCCAGCCTTGTTCAACGGCATTGGCATATCGTTGCTGGCTTTGCAGCGCATAAACGTCCTGCATTTCTCGCGTAACCTGATATCGACGAGCCACTACTTCAGCGGTGTTACCCATTGCCATAAAGACTTCAGGCTTCTCTTCGATTAAGCGCTTATTCTGTTCTGCTTTACCGGTGGTCTGACGATTTCTCATCGAGATTGAATCCACACCCCCTGCAATCGCGACCTGCGTTTGTCCGGACGCAATTTGATTCGCAGCGATGGCGATGGATTGGAGCCCTGACGAACAGAAACGGTTGATTGTCATACCTGCGGTTGTGATCGGTAACTTTGAAAGCACTACAGCAAGCCTCGCCAAATTGCCGTCTTGTTCGCCAGCATGACTCGCTGCGCCAACAACCACGTCTTCGACTTCGTCAGCCGAAACACTCGGGTTTCTTTCAAGAAGCGAATCGATGCAGTGCGCGAGCATGTCATCGGAGCGCGTTAGGTTGAAGCTGCCGCGAAAGGACTTGGCAAGTCCGGTGCGGACACTGTCTACCACTACGACGTCAGTCATTTTTACATTTCCCCCATAGGTCCAATTTACGTCAGTTTGAATTATTCAAACCGAAAACCGATTGAGTGTAGCACGCTGTTAGAGCCTTCGCGCTCTGCCCCTGAGAAAAGCTTATAGCCCTTTAAATACAAGGGTTATAGCCAATCCTGAGGTGGAACCTTGGCCTATTTCCGAGCTATGATTCTCCCTAAACCGTTCAGAGCAACACATGGCAACCCAGGTTCTTGCTGACGACATTTGTTTCGGAGAAGGGCCACGATGGCACGACGACCGCTTCTATTTTTCCGACATGCACGACCATAAGGTAAAAACTGTCACGGAGACCGGAGAGGTTAGCAGCGTTGTCGAAGTCGAGAACCGGCCTTCCGGGCTTGGCTGGTTACCCAATGGCGATTTACTGATCGTTTCGATGTTGGACCGTCGAATCCTCCGATTCGACGGCTCTGTCTTATCTGAACATGCGGATTTATCTAAATACGCACCGTTCGAGTGTAACGACATGGTCGTTGATGCCAGCGGGCGGGCCTTTGTAGGACACTTTGGGTTCGATCTAAACGGTGGCGCAAGTTTTAATCACGCATCCCTTATCGCTGTCGAGACCAACGGAACATCCCGTATTGTTGCGGACCACTTGTCCTTTCCGAATGGAAGCGTCATCACACCCGATGGCGGAACCCTCGTGGTTGCCGAAACGTTCGCGGGCCGCCTCACTGCATTTGACATCGTCGCCCAAGGAGAACTCGAGAATCGTCGGCTATGGGCGAAGCTACCAGACGGAACCGCTCCAGACGGCATATGTCTGGATGCCGAAGGTGCAATCTGGGTTGCATCGCCCCCTACAAATGAGTGCCTTCGGCTCGCCGAAGGTGGCGAGATTCTTGAACGCGTTCAGGTCGATCAAGGCGCATACGCGTGCATGATCGGCGGCGTGGATGCACCGGTGCTCTTCATTCTGACGTCACCTTCATCGTCACCCCAGGAGTGCCGCACACTCCGTGGTGCACGCGCTGAAACAATACCAGTGTCAGCAACCGGAGCCGGGTACCCCTAGCGTCGCGCAACGTTGGCCAGCAGCGACGCACACACGTAAACTCTGGCGGTTTTATTTCAGGATCGTTCATGAAGCTCGTTAAACAGACGGACGAATATATTGTTTACCTGAAACGATCCGGTCGTTACGGCGTAAAAAACACCGATCGCGAATGGATCAATGGAGTCTCCAAAATTCGGATTCTCTTAGCCGAAGGCCTCGTCGAAACCACGCTGCCGCCCGAACCAGAAGCTGACGCCGACGAGGTGGTCGACGACGCGGGGGGGTCCACTGACAATGACATCGCGGCCGCTGAAGAAGATGTCTCCATGGATCACACCTCAGATTCCAGCGATTCAGAAACGGAAGAGCCAGTCTTAGACGAACCCGCGGACCCGAAAGAGGAATCGTCTAGTGCAACCGAGGTCGACGACTCTGTGCCCGAAGAAACCATTAACGATAGTGACGAGGAAGATCCTGAGACATCCACTGCATCCAATTCATCGGACGATGTCGCTAATGCTGATACCACTGACGAAGAAGAACCTGAGGCGCTTGAGGACCCAGAGGGTAAAGAACCTTAAACCCTCGTTAGCACTTCTGGCGTCGTCGGCCCTTTTGCTTGGAGGCTGCGAACTGCCGGACGATCATCTGACGACGTCATCGGCGCTAACTCGGTATGTAGGCTCTGAATCTTGCGGGGAATGTCACTCAACGGAATACCGATCATGGCTAACGTCCCACCACGCGATGTCCATGCAACCGGCTACATCCAAAAGCGTTTTAGGTAATTTCGCCGATGCCGTTTTTTCGTATAACGGCATTGAAACCCTATTTAGAACGATTGATGGCCGCTACATCGTCCGAACGAAAGCGGAAGAAGGCGCAGACGCCGAATTCGCGATCGCCTACACATTCGGCGTGGATCCCCTGCAGCAGTACCTCATCGAACTTAACGACGGTCGATATCAGGCGTTCGATGTTGCCTGGGATGTCATGCGGCAGCGTTGGTTCCATCTGTCCCCGATTTCTGGAGATCAGAGCGCGACTTCAGGAGTTGAAACGATATCTGAAGGCGTGCATTGGGCCGGCCGCGGTTTCAATTGGAATCGGCAGTGCGCAGATTGTCATTCCACCAACGTTCGGGTCGGGTTAACCGACGCTGGCTACGAAACACAATTCGATGCGCATAATGTAGCCTGCGAGGCTTGTCATGGTGCCGGGCTAAAGCACAGGAACGATACCTCGAGGCCGTATCGCGATGTAGCCTGTACACCTTGTCATAGTCGGCGAAGTCAGATCGCGGAAGGTTTTCAACCGTCCGAACAATTGCTTGATTATTACGTCCCGGCGTCAACGGTACCGCCTTTGTATTTCGATGACGGACAAATCCGAGATGAAGTGTACGTTTATGGCTCATTCCTCCAAAGTCGGATGCATATGGCCGGCGTCACGTGTTCGGATTGCCACGAGCCGCACTCGGCGGAGTTACAGTCAAGCGGTAACGCCTTATGCGTTCGCTGCCACAATCAGAGTCCGCCCAATAATTTCCTCGACGCGTTAGGGACTTTCGATACCCCCGATCACCATATGCATCCGGTGACGCCAATTGAGTGTATTGACTGTCACATGCCAACTCGCACATACATGCAAATCGATAATCGACACGACCATAGTTTGCGCGTGCCGAGGCCCGACCTTAGTAGCAAATACGGAACTCCAAACGCTTGTTCCAACTGCCACACCGAGGGTGACGAATGGGCGACGCAACAGATCATTAGGTATCACGGCGGTCGTCGACGCTCACATTTTTCTGAAACACTACTGTCGGGAAGTCGACGACATTTCGATGCTGAGCGCGATCTAGCCGAACTAGCCCAGGATCCAGAACAGCCACCCGTTGCAAGAGGCACTGCCTTATTGCTACTTAATGGCTATGAATTAGCCTACTCCGCAGAGGCGGTCGCAAACGGTCTACAAGATCCCGAACCTCTGGTCCGGTTACACGCGTTGCAAAGCATCGAACGCTTGGATCAGAAGAAACGCCATGGCATTCTCAAACGTCTTCTCGACGATCCCATCAAGGCGATTCGAACGGATGCCTCTCGAATTGCCGTTGAACATCTCTCCGACTTCATCGAGCCGTCTGAAAGGACAATGCTTTTGTCCGTTCTAGACGAATACAAGACCATTCAGACACTACAAAGCGACCTGCCCGAGGCCCATACCAATTTAGCCTCCATTTCTATTGCGCTGGGTCAATTTGACACCGCCGAAACACAGCTAAAAACGGCCCTCGCGATCGAGCCGGAGTGGATTCCTGGCCTGGTGAACCTAGCAGATCTTTATCGACGCCTTGATCGGAATTCCGAGGCCGGCGATCTTCTGGAAAAAGCCATCGCGATCGAGCCTCCGATAGCGGAAGTTCTGATCGCATACGGACTGTGGCTAATTCGCAACGATAGGCCCGGCCACGCGTTACATCAGTTTCAACGTAGCTACGAGCTTGAACCCGAAAGTCTCCGGAACGGTTATCTCTACGCCCTTGCTTTAAACGCGAACAATCGGCGAGAAGAGGCGATCGGGGTCACCGAATTGGCAGTCGATCGCTTCGGTGACCACCGGATCTTACTGGAGCTACTCGCAACGATGTATCGTGATGAAGAATCGTTCGATCAGGCGCTGGGTTATGCAACCCGTTTAGAAGAACTCTTTGGCGGTGATGCCTATCGTGCTCTTCGCGCGCAGATGCTGCTCGCCGTTCGCAGACGAGACGGAGCCTCCTAGACAAAACGAGAATCATCTCGGCGCCACCTCAATCGGATCAGGTATGCGATCCGAGTCAACGGAGAGGACTGATAGAATGGTCGCATGCCAAAAGGTGGTCCTACTTCGCACATCTATTTTTCTCAGCGACTACGCCTTCACTATGTGGACTGGGGCAATGAAGATGCGCCGACCCTATTGATGGTCCACGGAGGACGCGATCACTGCCGAAACTGGGATTGGGTTGCTGACGAGTTACGACGCGATTACCACATCATCGCGCCAGATCTGAGGGGACATGGGGATTCCCAATGGCTGCTTGGTGGCAGCTATACGATTATTGATTATGTCTATGACATCGCACAGCTACTTCATCAGACCCGAGCAACCCCAACCACGATCATGGGTCACTCGTTAGGCGGTTCAATCTCGCTCCTGTATTCAGGCATCTATCCAGAAAACGTCACGAAATTGATTTCCATTGAGGGAATGGGTCCACCACCGGGGATGTTCGATAGATACGGAAAAACAGACCCTCACGCCCGTTTGGAAGCATGGGTAGGAAACCTACGCCAGCTTTCAGGACGTATGCCAAAACGGTACCCCTCGATGGAAGATGCCTTCCAACGGATGCAAACCGAAAACCCTCATTTGAGCGAGAGCCAAGCGAAACACCTTACCATTCATGGAAGCAATCAGAATGAAGACGGGAGTTACAGCTGGAAGTTCGATAACTACGTCCGAGCCTTTGCTCCTATCGGTTTATCTCCGGAAGAAACGTGGAAAATTTATGCTCGCATCGATTGTCCAACGCTGTTGATACACGGGGCCGAATCTTGGGCATCGAATCCACAAGACGATGGTCGTGCCAAGGCGTTCAACAATTCGTTGGTCGCCGGCATCGAGGGTGCTGGCCACTGGGTTCACCATGATCAGCTCGAGCAATTTCTACACGTAGCACGGGAGTTCCTCGAATCGTGAAACGCGACCAACGCAACATCGCCGTTAGCGAGATTCACCGTGCGCCGCAGCAGGGTGTTTTTTACGTCACCGGTGGTGGCTCGCTTCTCGTTTCGGACTTATTAACCGTCCCGGGCGCGTCAAACACGGTACTCGAGGCGCAAGTACCCTACGCGTCCGAAGCTCTCGCTGACATGGTGGGACCTGACGATATCGGTGCATGCAGCGACGGAACTGCCCGAAGGATGGCGGTGACAGCGTATCTGCGCGCATCAACGTTATTAGCCGGCTCCGGCCGCGATGATATCGAAGCTTTCGGTTTCGCGATTACCGCAAGTTTGGCCAGCCTAACGAACAAGCGGGGGGCGCATCGGGCTCATATCGCAATGCAAACGCGAACGACGACACATACATGGTTCGTGGAACTACGCAAAGGAGCTCGAACGAGGGGCTCAGAAGAACGTGTCATAGCGGACACTGCGGTTAACGTGCTGGCCCAATCCCTCGGGGTCCGGAGTGGCCCTCGCGAAATAGCAACGCGCGACGCTGTCGAAACCGCATCGGCGAACATCGTTGCATTGTTCGCAGGGCCAGCTGACGTTTGTGGTACCCCAGGAACCGCGTTTCTGCCTGGGTCTTTTGATCCACTGCATGACGGACACTCGCAAATGCAAGCTGACGCGAGTCGCCGCATTGGGCGGCCGGTTCAATTCGAACTATGCGTACGCAACGTTGACAAACCGCCTCTCGACTTCATCGAGGTAGCATGCCGTCGCAAACAATTCGCCGACGCCGAAATTGTTCTAACCAACACGCCCACCTTCGTTGAAAAGGCGAAATTATTGAGTCAGGGGAACGGCATAACTTTTGTAGTTGGCACCGATACCATCAAACGGATTGGAGAGTCGCGCTATTACCTCGATGACGAGGCTCGAGATGCCGCCCTCAATGAACTCGAAAATTTGGGCACTGAATTTCTTGTCTACGGTCGTTTGGGCGACCATGGGTTCGAAACACTGAACGACTTATCGCTTCCGGACCCGCTCAATCGAATCTCTCAGGGTGTGTCTGAGGAAGATTTTCGAGTTGATGTCTCTTCATCTGAAATGCGCGACAACGCCTCAGTCTCGGCGTAAACAACGAACAGCTTCACGTCGCATCGCCGACCATTTCTGTTCCCCATTTTCTACTGCTACCATGCTCGGTTCGAACGCGGGGAAACGCTTACATGACGCATCAGTACGACGATATCTCGGTGGCCCTAAACAACCACGTCGCGGTCGTCGAAATCCAACGACCACCACACAATTTCTTCGATGTAAGCCTTATTCGACAAATCGCGAATGCCTTCGACACCCTAGACGACGACCCTTCCTGCAGAGCCATCGTCCTTGCATCCGATGGTAAGTCGTTCTGTGCTGGAGCCAATTTTGGAAGCGGCGGCAACGATACTTCAGCGAGCGCCGAATTTACCGAGGAAGGTTTCATGAATACCACCGGTACGCTCTATCGAGAAGGTGTCCGTTTATTCTCGGCGCGGAAACCCATCGTGGCAGCTGTCCAGGGTGCGGCCATCGGTGGCGGTCTCGGACTTTCGCTCGTTGCCGATTTCAGAATAGCTTCTCCGGAAGCTAGATTTGCGGCAAATTTCGTCAAACTCGGAATTCATCCGGGATTTGGTCTCACCGTCACACTGCCCGCCATCGTGGGTCAGCAGACGGCTAATTTAATGTTCCTAACGGGTCGTCGGCTCAAGGGGGACGAGGCGCTGACATTGGGGCTGGTTGACGAACTTGTTGAACAAGACAAGCTGAGGGAACGAGCGGTTGAGTTTGCGAGTGAAATCGCCGAGAACGCACCACTAGCAATCGTATCTGTACGTGCAACTACGCGCCAAGGACTCGCCGAGAGAATCGACAAAGCGACGGATCACGAACTCTCCGAGCAACAATGGTTGCGAGCGACGAAAGACGCCGAAGAAGGCATCAAGGCGGTTTCCGAACGCCGCGTCGGTCAGTTCACCGGGACATAGGAATCGTTTCATGGATCTTTCAAAGCTCGGTGTGTGGTTCTTTACTGACGGCATGTCTGCACCCTTCGCTGCCGAGACGGCAAAACGCATCGAAGATTTGGGATTTTCCGCGTTATGGCTTCCTGAGACAGTCGGCCGCAATCCATTCGCTCATGCAGCGTGGCTGCTCGCAAATACCTCCTCCCTCGTCATCGCGACAGGTATCGCCAATATCTACCACCGAGAACCCGGCGTTACTCTGGCAGCACAAAACACCCTGGCCGAGCAATCCGACAATCGGTTCCTTCTCGGTTTAGGCGTCTCTCATAAACCGCTCGTGGAAGGATTGCGTGGACTGAATTACGGCCCGCCCGTCGCAACCATGCGCGATTACCTAGACAAGATGGCCGCGTCTCCGTACGGCGGTCCGCCGCCTAAGGACAAACCACCGACGGTCATCGCTGCCCTTGGACCGAAGATGTTAGAGCTTGCTTCGAGAAAGTGTGACGGGGCTCACCCCTATTTCACATCGCCAGCACATACCAAAATGGCACGAGAGGTGATGGGTCCGGACAGCCTTCTCTGTGTCGAGCAGAAAGTTGTTTTCGAAACAGACCCAACCAAAGCTAGGGAAATCTCGCGGAAAGCCGCGCGAACCTATCAAGGACTTCCTAATTATCGAAACAATTGGCTCCGGATGGGCCTCGATCAAGCAGATATCGATGGCCACGGATCGGATGCCTTTATCGATTCCACCTTTGCCTGGGGGGATATCGACGCAATAAAGGCCCGCGTACAAGAACACTATGACGCGGGAGCGTCGCACGTGTGCGTTCAGCCGGTCCATCCTGAAGGGAAAATGGGAGAGATCGATTGGCGCGTGCTCGAGGCGCTAGCGTGACTCTCTATGGGAAAATCAATGAGTGAATTCGACAACAAAACTGCAGTGGTAACCGGTGCCGCTGGCGCACTCGGGCGGGCGGTTGCAGATATTTTCCATGAGAG
>PBAA01000020.1 GCA_002715785.1 Gammaproteobacteria bacterium
AGAAGTCTTGGACGAGATGTTTGAAGGGATCTCGACATCCGACAGGACGAAGATCACAAGAACCAATGTGGAAGCGCTATACGGGCTGTAGATAGACAATCTCTTGAAGCCTTTCGATTTTACCAAGGCTCACGTAATGGAACGTATGCCTCGTCAAGTATTCGTTAATCAGGGGCTTGGTTAAACACTGGACTGCGTTTTTCNAGAAAGGCNCGCATGCCTTCNTGGGCATCNNCNGTNCCNCGNGTTNNNCGNACGGCNGNNCGNTCGTCNAGNAGNGANTCGGCCAGNCCTTTGGANTCGAANCCNANNATCGTTTCNANCATCCCNTTGATCGCNAGNCGCGGCTGNTTNGCNANTTCNTCNCCAAGNGTCTGNGCNCGNTCTTTNAGNNTNTNGANTGGNCAGAGCTCNNTNACNAGNCCTATNCGNAATGCTTCCTGNCCATCAATTTTTCGNCCNCGTAANATCATNTCGAGNGCNTNNTTTCGNCCAACNCANCGAGGNAATCGNGCNGANCCNCCCCANGCTGGNACNCCNCCNAGATCCATCTCGGGNAGTCCAATCTGCGCACCTTCATCCGCTGCGAGACGAAAATGGCACGCTAGCGGCAACTCCAGTCCACCACCAAGACAATATCCAAAGAGTGTTGCGATGCTCGGCTTCCCGAGGGATTCGATCATGTTTAACACTCTTAAGCGCTGGTCGAGCAAACCGTCGGCACCTCCTTTACGCTCAGCACCCTCAGCAAACTGCTTGAGATTCATCCCGACCGAAAAATGCTCGAGTCCTTCCGCCGTAAATACCAGAGCCCTNACGCGCTCATCGTCCCGCAGTTTTGGCAATTCCTCTTCGAGCGCGTCGATATAGTCGAGCATCATACGATTATGTGGCGCATCGTTAATGCTAATCGTCGCGACCGCATTGGTGATCGTTAGGAGGAATGGTTCACTCATATCTCTTTCTACCTTATATCGAGTACAACGAATCTGAATAGGATCACTTTGCCAACAAACGCCGAAAGATCCCATCGTCAGATGAGTCTTATCCACTCGTCGTCAGTGAGCTTGCGGTAGCCATTTCATTNGGCGTATTTTTGACGCNAACTTAAACGAATGGGAAAGCTAATGTCTGGACCGATTGTCGAGATTCGTGACTACACCATCGAGGCTGAATGGTTAGAGGCCTATCGTCAGTGGGCGGAAGAAATAGCTGCGCCTTGGCTCAAGGCCAATTTGGACGTGATTGATTTTTGGATGGACTGTGGCATCGACGCTGACGTCGGTGGTTCCGCGCCCANCGTTTCCCCCAACGGTCAACCCAACGTATGTTGGATTATTCGCTGGGCGAGTAAGGAAGATAGGGACAAGGGATTTGCGGCCTTTGGGAGCTCACCCGNGTGGCAAGCNATTTGGGCTCAACATCCTAACGCAAATGCGTATCTCCATATGAACGCGCGCTTCATGGAAGCGGTCGGATAGAACGCTAGGTGAGATATCGCCCTGGCTCTCGATTCCATTTAAATGGTAAGTCAGGGTCCCGATCAATTATTTCCTCCGGGATATCGCCGCNCCATTCGTTAGGTACATCATTGGTTCTCCGGTAATACCAACCAAGCAAGACCGTTCTTTTCTGCGATGAGGCATTGTGATGGGTACCGTGGAGCATCCTCGCGTCACCGATCAGTAACTGACCCGCCTCTACCGGAACGTCGACTGCCTTGGGATGGTCAAAAAACATCCATTCGTTTTCTTCTTCGATATCGTAGCCACCGCCCTCATGGGGCGCGACCAAACGTGCGTGCAGCTCGTTTCTTTGTCGATGACTCCGCGGAATTACTCTTAAGCAGCCGTTCGTGGTGTTGGTATCGCAAAGATACCAATTGAGAAAGATTTGCTGTGGCCATGGGGACATACTGATGGGATCGTCCCAGCGAGCCCAATCCTGGTGCCAATAGAGCGGCGGAGAGTTAGGCGGCTTCGAAATAATCTGAAAAGTTCCTCCGGAACGATGATCGTCAAGATTTAGAGCCTTCAATATTTCCGCGGGATACTCGATTAATCGATCAACAATCTCATCGCCCGGNAGCTCGGGACTGCGCTTTGAACGGTGACGAATACCACTGATGTGGATATCCGAGCCTTGATACTTCCACTTCGGNGATAACTTCGTCTTGCGCAAGAGATCGTCCGACCAATCGCGTAGCTCCGCCAAAAAGGGGGACTCAAGCGCGCTGTCCAGAATGCAGAAACCATCCTCAAGTAGATGTTCGCGTGCAGTTTTGATTTGCTCTCTAGGCAATGGCATTAACACGAGCTCTTTGATGGGTTTGGATGACGGGCTATTGTAAAGAAAAGCCCCTTTCTATATCCGTTAAGACTTGCGCGTGCTTTTTCGGTAAAAAGATAGCGCCGATCAATAGAGGACCAATGTCATGACTGATCAAAAGCAGACGACAACAAGTGTTTCGGATGACCCCAACTTCTTTGAAGGCTGGCCGATGAGCACCCCCCTCGATATTCGTCTTGGTCAAACCAATGAGAACGGCATTAACTTCCCGTTGCGATGGGGAATTATCAGTGCGTCAGCTATCGCATCTGATTGGATTAAGTCGCTTCAAGACGTTCCTGGNGCTAGCGTGGTAGCAGTCGCGGCTCGGGATAAAGCCCGGGCTGCAGCATATGCAGAGGCTCATGGCATTCCGGCCGCCTATGGGACATACGAAGAGCTGTGTAACGATCCGAACGTTGACATCGTCTACATTGCCTCGAAAACGTGGGATCACCATCGAGACATGCTCACAGCGATTAATGCGGGTAAGCACGTACTGTGCGAGAAACCTTTCACGGACACGGCTGAACAGGCACGAGAAATATATGCTGCTGCCGACCAAGCTGGCGTTTTTTGCCAGGAGGGCATGTGGCTGCGCTTCTTCCCAGCGGTAGAACATGCCCGCGCCGCGATCGAAAGAGGGGATATTGGCGCACTTCAGGTCGTACAGGCGGACTATCCAGATCGTGTCTACGCTCTTAATCCGGCAATCACNGGGTTCGGTGNCGACGAAATGCCCATNATCGCTGCCACAGGCCGAAAAATGCGAGGACAGCCGTACGCCAACGACGTATTTTCGGGCCACGGTGCNCCACCCAGTGCGGCNATCCTTCAATATGCTGAACAGCAGGGGATCGCAGTAATCACGTTTCCATCAGGTCGTTTTGTTGAAGAAACTCAATACGTTGGTACGAAAGGTCGTATTACGATTGAAACCCCGTCGCATCACCCGACGGCTTTGACGATTCGGACCGGAAGACCTCCACGTCGGGGCACGCGAAAAGACGACGGACAGCCGATAATGGAACTTGATGCTAGCCAAGGATGGGTGGGCGATTGGAGCGAAACTCACTGGAACCAAGATCGAAATCCAAGCAACGGCCCGTTTAATCAGGTCGAACGATTCGAGTATCCGATCCCCACGCCAGCACCGATTACGAGAGGCCAACCCGCCGGTTCGAGATGGACGGGCGAGAAGTTGATCAACTACAAAGGTTGGACATGGAGTGGGGGTAACCAGCATGGATTTACCTACCAGGCACAGGCAGTGCATCGGTGCTTCGATGCGGGCCTGACCGAAATGCCGCAATTCAGACGTGCCGAGTCGATCCGGGTTTGTGAGATCATAGATGAGATCAACCGGCAATGTGCAGAGACAGGCTTTTAAAGGAGGCATCATGAAACAGCTAATTGTGTGGTTTCTGAGCGTAATCTATGTCAGCCCGGTAGCACTTGGGGATGTCCCGCGCACACCTGCGGGCCAGCCTGATCTCACGGGCAATTATGATTCAGGGTCCCTTACACCTGAGGAGCGTCCCAGAATTTTTGGTAAGAACCAATTCATGACGGCGAAGCAGGCCGAACGGATGAAGACTGGTCTCGTGTCGGCGCTGCAAACCGCGGCGAGCCGGATCAGCGATCCTAATCGAAGCGCCCCTGTAAAAGGGGGTGACGGAAACAATGGTGCGGGAGCCGGAGGCGTTGGCGGATACAACAGTTTTTGGATCGACCCTGGCGATCACGTGTTGGATATCGATGGCAAGTTTCGGACGTCGATTGTCTACGATCCCCCCAATGGCAGAAAACCGAGCATGACGGCCAAAGGAAGGTTCAAGACAGCCGATAATTTCAGTTCGTTTACTCATGACAACGACGGAACGGCCTCNTGGCTAGAGCGAGACGGCCCCGGCCCNTTCGATGATCCGGAAGAACTTGCCCTGGCTGAACGTTGTCTGTTGGGATTTAGCGCCGGACCGCCGATGCTTCCNGGGCTCTACAATAATTTCAAACGTATCGTGCAGTCCGAGGATCATGTCGTGATCCTGGTCGAGATGGTTCACGACGCGCGGGTGATTCGACTGAACTCGGAACACCCGTCTCCCGATACAAGGCATTGGCTTGGCGACTCTATTGGNCATTGGGAAGGCGANACGCTGGTCGTCGATACCGCGAATTTTCGGGAAGATACGGGCTTATACGGAGGCGATGAAAACCTTCACCTCGTTGAGCGATTTACGCTCCGCGAAGACGGCCACTTACTCTACAACTTCACGGTGGATGACCCGACAATCTGGGAAAGCCCGTGGAGCGGTGAGTACGTNTGGAAAGGCACTGACGAGCGGGTGTACGAATACGCTTGCCACGAAGGCAACTACGCGATGGGCAATATTCTTCGGGGTGCTCGACTTCTCGAACAAGAAGAGTTCGCTCGACGTGGTGCCAACGCGGCCGACTAGCTCAGTCGTACCCAACGTCTCTTAAATTCGTCGCGTGAGCATTCGCACAGGCTGCTTATGTCTATTGGTCGCGTCCGTGATCCTCGCGGGTTGTGGCGGGGGCGGGGGTGGTTCCTCCGCGACAGCGACAGCCACTTCGACGGCAAATACCGACCTAGATACAGCCAGCAACACAACCAATTCCAACGGATTCTCCAAGCTAAGCGGTGTTGGTCTCGAGCGGCGTTTCGAGAGCTCAGCCACCGATCTATCGGAAACCGATCGCGCAAGTGGAGGNNTCGCCGCGGCTGACTACGACGGTGACGGGGATATTGATCTTTACGTCGTGGGAGGAGATACCGAGCCCAATAGTCTCTACCAGAATCAGGGCGACGGGACGTTTGTCGANGTAGCCGTGGANGCGGGNGTCGATTTTAGTCACTGGGGTAGCGGTCCGGGATTCGGGGACATCGATGGAGACGGCGATCTCGATCTCTTCATCGGGTCCGTCCACGGCGACTCATATTACCTGCTCGAAAATCGCGATGGGGTCTTTATTGATATTACCGCGGCGTCAGGCATTCGGTTGACTAGCCCCAACACGTTCTCCGTTACCTTTTTTGATTACGATCGAGATGGTTTCCTCGACATCTTTCTCAGCCACTGGGGAACAAATCGACAATCTGGTGATGAAACCGAAACGGTTTGGCGAAATCAAGGGGATGGCTCGTTTGTCGCGTCGAGCCTTGAAACCACCATCGCCTCAGGCTTAATTGAAAACAATACAGATTGGTCGTACACGCCAAATTTCAGCGATATCGACGAAGACGGCGACAGCGACCTATTGATGACTTCGGATTTTGGTGAAAGCCAGGTCTTTCTCAACAACGACGATGGGTCGTTCACCAAAACGACCAACCGTGCGGTCATCGTCGATCAAAACGGCATGGGCGCCTCGATCGGTGACTACGACAACGATGGCGATATGGATTGGTTTGTCACCTCGATCTATACGCTGGATGTCCTGGATTCATCGGTGGAAGGAGGCGAAGAATTATTCGGAAATCGTCTCTATCGGAATCGCGGCGNTGGGGTCTTTGAGGATGTCAGCGGAACTGCCGGAATTGAAGACGGCGGTTGGGGGTGGGCAAGTTGTTTTGGTGATTTTGATAACGATGGGTCGCTCGATATTGTTCACACCAATGGTTGGACCTATGACAAAAACAAAGATTTTGCGCTAGATCGAACACGGTACTTTCGTTCAAAGGGCGATGGCACGTTCGAAGAAAGTGGTTTGGAGGTGGGTTTTAGCAATGTTGCACAGGGAAGGGGACTAGTCTGCTTTGATTCGGATCGAGACGGTGATCTCGACCTCGTTATCACCAATAGCTCCNCGGAACATATNGTTTACTATCGTAACGATGCAGTGAACGACAATCACTCCCTTACGATCCGGCTGGAAGGATCGCGCCCTAATCAATTCGGGATTGGTGCATGGATCGTGGCGACAACGAGCGANGGCTCGCAGGTACGCGAACTCGGTGGACACAACAACTACGTGTCCCATAACCCATACGAAGTACATTTTGGCCTTGGGGATGCGACCGAGGTGGATATCGAGGTCAGGTGGCCAGATGGTAGCGTTACCNTGCGAGAGAACCTCGCTGTTGATCAACTGATCACCATTGCGCAAGGCGTAAGCAACACCCGTTTAGTTGTCACGCAAGGTGGTGGCGACGGCTACTATGATCCTGGCACGGAGGTCGTGATCTCCGCNGCGGAGGCGTCGGAGGCTTATCACTTCAGCCACTGGACCAGTGAGGGTGGTGGCTCTTTCGCAGATGCGTCTNCGGCCGAGACGACATTTACCATGCCGGAGGCGACGGTGGTGATTCACGCCAACTACTTGCCCGGTACCGCACCCACCGATNACGTCTCAGTGGCTCGGCGGTGGAATGAAGTCCTGTTGCAAGCAATCCGNAACGATTTTGCTCGACCGACCGTACATGCCAGGAACTTGTTTCATAGTTCCGCNGCCATGTACGACGCCTGGGCTACCTACGATGCCGTAGCGAGTCCCTACCTCTTGGGTCAGACCGTGGCCGAGGTAAGTTGCCCGAGATCTTCATTTGACCTTCCCGAAGATGTTGAGGGTGCACGTGAACAAGCGGTCAGTCACGCCATGTACCGCATTATCCGACACCGTTTTGCNGANTCGCCCGGGACGAGTGTGATTAGCCGGGATGCTAAGGCGTTGATGAGTTACTTAGACCACAACATCAACGACGTCTCCGTCGATTACTCCGGTGGTTCAGCGGCCGCCCTCGGCAATTATCTTGCTCAGTGTTATATCGACCTTGGACTTGCCGATGGCTCGAACGAAGCCAACGCATATGCCAACGTCGCGTACACCCCGGTGAACCCGGCACTGGAACCGGAACGGGCCGGCAACCCCAATATTGTCGATCTTAACCGCTGGCAGCCGCTACAGCTGCCAGTGTCCATTGACCAAGCCGGTAACCTGGTGACGGCGGAACCCACGTTCTTATCTCCCGAGTGGGGACGGGTGAATCCTTTTGCCTTGGTAGAAGCCGATCGCACCGTGTATGAACGTGATGGCTACGAGTACTGGGTTTATCACGATCCCGGCGNCCCCCCCACTATCGACGGTACCTTATCGGANAACTACAAGTGGGCGTTCTCGTTAGTAGCGGTATGGTCGTCGCACCTACAGCCCAATTCTGACGTCATGATTGATATCTCACCGGCGAATCTCGGCAACATCACGTCGTATCCAACCCAGTTCGAGGATTATCCGGCGTTCTACAACACCCTCGCCGGAGGCGATCCCAGTACCGGATATGACGTCAATCCGCTGACCGGGACGCCATACACGTCTCAGGAAGTCCCCCTAGGGGACTATACCCGCGTCCTCGCGGAATTCTGGGCCGACGGTCCTGACTCTGAGACACCCCCAGGACACTGGTTCGTGATCCTTAATACCGTTAATGATCATGAGTTACTTGAAAAACGCTTTGCCGGCGCGGGGCCGGAACTTGGTGCCCTCGAGTGGGATATTAAGGCCTACTTCACCTTGGGCGGTGCCATGCACGACGCCGCGGTGACAGCGTGGGGTATAAAGGGCTGGTACGACTATGTGCGACCGATCTCGTCGCTACGTGCCATGGCCGACCGTGGCCAAAGCAGCGACCCGAATGGTGCCTCCTACCACATGGATGGGATCCCCTTAGAGCCNGGCTATATCCAAGTCGTCGAGGCGGGCGATGCTCTTGCGGGCGATGATGAGGAGCACATCGGTAAGATTAAGTTCTTGTCCTGGAAAGGACCCACCTTCATTACCGATCCCAGCATCGATGAAGCCGGCGTCGACTGGATCTTGGCTGAGAACTGGTGGCCCTACCAACGACCCACCTTTGTCACGCCACCCTTTGCCGGCTATATCTCCGGTCACTCCACCTACTCACGAGCAGCGGCAGAAGTCATGACGGCTCTCACGGGCGACGCCTACTTCCCGGGNGGCATGAGTGGCTTTGAAGTCAAAGCCAACGAGTTCTTGGTGTTCGAAGAAGGACCTTCGGTCGACATGACCCTACAGTGGGCCACCTATCGTGATGCCTCAGACCAATGTTCACTCTCGCGCATCTGGGGCGGTATCCATCCCCCCGCCGACGACATCCCTGGACGCCTCATCGGCATCACCATCGGCAAGAACACCTTCAACCTCGCTAAGCAATACTTTGGTCACCAGTGAGGCTGGAGTGAAATCACGACTACTTAGTCATNCATACTCCCACGGTCGCTACGAGTAACTTTGGGCAGCGTCCGTAAGGTCTCTTCGTACACCTCGTTCACCACGTCATTATAAAGACCGTTGTCTCGTAATCGACAAACGACCTGTTGTTCAGCAAGCGTGCAATAGCCCCACAGATCTTTCATGGCTTCTAATTTGGCCCGCCGCGCTATCTCGTTCGATTCGACCGCGACGTGAATCGTCATTTTCCATAGCCGAGGAGGTACTTCGGGGGTGTAATAAAACCTGAATCCGATAAATGGTTCGTATTCCGCGGGGTCGATCAAGCCCTGCGTTGCTTGGGCGTACACATCGAATTCTCCGCACTTTTCCTCCGGTCTACTGACTATATATGGGGCTCCAGTTTGTTCGTGGAANCGCGTGATCTCTCCGTCCGGAATNCCAAGTACGTCGCAGACTTCGTCAACCGTCATNCCGGAAGTAAANCCCATGAACTCAAAGGTTTGATTTTGCGCGGGGAGAACCAACGTGGGGCGGGCAACTGCAACGACGCTNATGCACACGAGAATCCCGAGGAATACCGTTTCGATGACTGAGATTCGGCGGCGCTCGAAACCTGCNGTTGAGCAACTTTCCCGTTGACGTAATCTCCGCATGGTCTTAGTTGGCCTTTGCTGAGCCTTTCTTGACGTCCTCACGCCGAAACGCCATATGCAATACGCGAGATTTGAACCGCCAACCGTCGAGCGTACGAACGAATAGATCTTGGTAGTGCCCAACGCCAAATGGACCATCAAACGCGATTGGCCCAGACCGAGCGCTCTCCGCGCCAACGTGCCTGTACAACGTGAGATACGAAATCCCGTTGGCCTGGTCACGGTTTATGACGTTAATGAAGATGTTGGATAGCACGTGCCTAGAACGCAATTCGTCTGGCCTTCGTTTAATTGATGTCTCGATCGCAGCTTTCCCTTCGAGACGGACCCCAGCTTCCAATATTCCTTCTTCCACGAACAGATCGGCAAACTGGTCGTAGTCACGGAAATCGACCGCGCGCGCGTATGCAATTGACAGGGCTTCACAATCCTGCCGAATATTCCTTCGTTCNGCGTCATCCAAAATCGGATCAGTCCGCCAACGGATGGGGGCGTATTTGAAAGCGTACGATTTCACTGGTCATACCTCGACCACCTTCGTTATGCCAAACAACAACGCTGTTGTTGCTAGCCCATACGCCCCGTCCCTTCCAACCCGCCTCCGGATCGTCAATACGACCATCCAGGCCGCGAGTGTAGAAACCTAGTGGATAGGGGACTCGCAACGTGACCATCTCAGAACTTTCGGGTAACCATGCGATCAGCGAATCGGAAGTCGTCCCATTGGCGATGGGGACGTTGGTCCCTAGACCAAGAGTGTCGAATTGATCGACCCAGATGTAGTAGTGGAAATCTGCGTTGCCGGCAGAGGTAACTCCTTTCATCTGAGGACCAGGNGTCGAGTGAAGCGACCATCCTTCAGGACAGTGTTGACCCGTCGCAATTGGCCCGTTCAACACTTTACACTTACTCCTATCGAAGCTCGCNATATGGCCACTGCCGCCAAGCGCAGTCCAGATAATACCGTTGCGATCAATATCGATTCCTCTCGGCCCGTGTCCCCACTGCGACGCGGGGACAGTATCGACGCCGAACGGGGGTTGATACTGTTCGGTTAAGCAGGTCTTCGGATCAAGGCGCAGGATCTGGCCCGGGACCATGTTGGGGTAGGGCCGTGTAAACCATACCGAACCATCCGCTGGATTGGGAATGATTCCATAAGCAAAACCCGTCACACGTTTGTCTTTCGTGGGATCAACTGCATCGTCGGGACCGACATATTCTCCGACCCGACCGTCACCACTGGTATCCAATATGGTCGGACACCATCCTTGCGATGCACGTTCGTCCTGAGTCTCGTCGAACATCTTGGTATCCAACCAACCCACCACATTCATATCACCACTAGACCAAAGCGTATTGTTATCGTCGTAAGCGAATTGCAGATGGTGTGTCGAATAACACGTATCAATTAATACGAATTTTTCCGTATCGACGTCGAAGTAGGAGAGTTGCCGACCGCTGTTCTTGAGGGGGAATTGCTGCACCGACGGATGCTCCGAATCGGAGCACCATGTCGAATTCTTGTTACGTCGGATGCTAGAGGTCATCCAGACCCGATTTTGGTCATCCATCATGGGATTGTGAGGATTCGATGGNCCTCCGCCCACATACGACGTATTGGATCCACCAGCTTCTCTCATTGGAATAGTCAGTTCACGAGACTGGTGCTTCAGGGGGTCGGTAATGGTTAATCGACCTTGCGTTTGCGCAACGCCGAAGACTTGACCGTCGGGATAGAGTTTCGGNTTTCTCTTGTCGGTTGAAACATTGTCATGTACGAAACCCTCGGGGTTAGACCAACCCCACTGCGTGAGGACTAAATTCTGTTGAATTCCGTCGGGACGTGGTGGCGGTTCCGGAATTTCTCCGGCCATTATCCGATCGGTCCAATCGGCAAATACGTCAACTGCCCGCTTTCGACCTAATTGGTACATGGGACCGATCATTGCGCCACGGCCCATTTGTAGCCGCTGATCCCACGCATGACGGGTGGAATCAAAGTTGGACGGCTCGGGTATTTCGCGCGTCGCTAGATTTCCCATTTGATGGCAAAGCTGACAACCATCTTTTAGACGGTCGACCCATTGCGCCTGATTGAGAACTCGAGGACTAATGCCATTCCCTTGGTCGCCGGTGCCTGGAAATTCGCTCGTCTTCGGCACATCCAACAGTGAATACCAATAGTTTGCAGGATAATTTTGCGCAGCCTTCCGAGCTGTTTCCGCCACTGAAGCATTAATCGTTAGGCGATCACCTGGTCGCGCTGATTCCTTATAAGAATCGTCAATACCGTATCCTCTGGACCATACGTCGTAACTCGCGTCAGGCAGGTCCGGAATAAGGAATCGTCCATCATCATCGGTCACAACAATCTTACGAAACGTCGTTCTTAAATCCGTGGTCTCAGCTATAACCCAAACGCCGGCTTCGCCACCATCTGGACCTCGAATCATCCCCTCAATATCATCAAGAGCGATCGCCGTCGATATGTTGAAAGTTGCGAGGATCGATAAGCCGATCGGCAATAGCGTTCGATTCCGATGAATTCCNGNGGCCATGGTCAGCTCTCCTCGCGCAGATATTTCCTAGGGATCATATACCCAGATTATCGGAAACGCGTAGGTGCAATCGCACCTCCTATCCACGAACCGTCCTCGAGATGCCCGTCGTTTAAGCGGTAGAAGCCTATGGCCTCGAATCAGCGCCTCTGTACTTCCGGGTTAGACCGCGCGATGATTTTGGTCAGATTGTCCACCGCACGACAAATTGGAATACGTGCGAGCCATCGGGTTATCGATAGTCGAGGGGAACAGAATGAGTGATATCGACGGTTTTCGAAATGAAGTTCGCNATTGGCTAGCNGAGCATTGCCCGGAGGGCGCTCGGAGCGGGGCNTCNGGCGATACGGGTGATGCAATGAAACAATGGCGTGATACCTTGATCGAACAGGGTTGGACCGTTCCGATGTGGCCCAAAGAGTACGGTGGGGGNGGTTTAGATAGGGCCCAAGCAAGAGTTCTCGCTGAAGAGCTCGGGAGAATAAGAGCTCGTCCGNCGTTTATGGGTGGTATGGGGACCGGCATGCTTGGTCCCACGTTGTTGGAGTACGGTACTGAGGAACAAAAAAAGCGACACCTGATTCCTATCACGCGCGGCGAAACCCGCTGGTGCCAAGGTTATAGCGAACCAGGTGCCGGTTCAGACCTAGCTGGCCTGCAGACCAAGGCCGTCGATAAAGGCGATCATTTCCTCATCAACGGCCAGAAGATTTGGACGTCCGGAGCACAATTTGCCAATCGAATGTTTGCATTGGTTCGGACCGATCCAGATGCACCAAAGCACGAGGGTATTAGTTTCGTGCTATTGGACATGGAGCAGCCGGGTATCACCGTCAAACCGATTCGCACGATCGGTGGAAATTCACCCTTTAACGAAGTTTTCTTCGACGACGCGATTGCCCAGAAAGAAGATCTCGTCGGCGAACTTAACCANGGCTGGACNGTTGGNAAACGCCTACTTCAGCACGAGCGGTCGGGACAAGGCGGGTTGGGGGGCGTTGGCGGTACTCGTCAGTCACCCCGCTCTTTTGCCCTTGCTGACACCGCAAAGCAATATCGGGGTGAGAAAGATGGTCGTATCGAAGACACCGCTGTCCGCGATCGNGTACTCACCATAGGCATGAACCAAACCGCATTGCAGCTAACGCAAAGGCGCGTGATGGCCGAAAACCGCAGTGGAGACACCATGAGCTTCGCNACTTCTATCTTTAAGTANGTCAGCACCAATTTGACCCAACAATTAACNGANCTNCGCACACAAATNATGGGNACCCAAGGCGTTGGCTGGGAGGGCGATTCGTTCGAGCAAACAGAGTTGGACACCACCCGAGGATGGTTGGGCTCTCGAGCCATGACCATCTATGGCGGAAGCAACGAAATTCAACTCAACATTATTGCCAAACGGGTTCTCAATTTNCCCGATTAGTTTCGANTTGATCTCATGTCTGTCGTGCCNCAGATATGTATCCCATGAGCTTGCGTACACGAAATCTAAATGGTGGGCTTTCATNGGCCCGTTCCAATTAAGCGCGACGCACTTCTGTCGTGGATCCACCGATATCCAACGACATACAATGACTGCGAATAAGAGCTAAGGATCTGGTCATGACCATCAACGAAAGCCAAGTCGAAATCGATTCCCTCTCATTTGATGTGCGATCGTCGGGCGAAGAAGGAGAGCTCGTCGTTTTACTCCATGGATTTCCCGAAACGTCTCACATGTGGATACCTTTACTGGAGCACTTAGGCGCGAATGGCTATCGCGCCATCGCCCCAGACTTGAGGGGATACAGCAGGGGAGCACGGCCAGAAGGCGCCGAGAATTACAANTACGCAACGATGGNAGNCGATGTGCTCGGTGTTGCTGAGGCCTTCGGNAGCGAACGATTCCATCTTGTAGGGCATGACCATGGCGCGGGCCTAGGCTGGTTCGTCGTAGGAAATAACCATAGTCGTATTGCAAGCTGGTCGGCGCTTTCCGTCCCGCACATCGATGCGTTCGGTAATGCCATAGCAACCAATCCAGAACAATCAGAGCGAAGCCAATACATCTTGTTCTTTCAACAAGAGGGGGCAGCAGAAATGGCTTTATCCGATAACGATTACGCAGGATTACAAGCTGTTTGGAACCAGTCCTCGGAAGAACAAGTAGAAGAATACCTCCGGGTATTTCGCCAACCTGGAGCACTCACCGGTGCGTTGAATTGGTATCGAGGTATCACTCTGGGGGGCGAACGTCGACAACCGATTGGTGACGTATCGGTACCGACTATCCTAATTTGGGGTAATCAAGATCAAGCCATCGGACGACCTGGGGTGGACGCCACACCGCCGTTGATGACGGGTCCCTATCGATTGATTGAACTCGATGTCGGGCATTGGTTGATCCAGGAAGCCGAGGCCAAGGTGTTGAGCGAAATCACCGACCATATACGCGCTTTTCCCGTATAGGCACCTTTTCAACGAGTCGTGATATGAGCTACCAATTCAGTGACGAACATGTCATTTCGCCAANATTTTATGGCGAGAGTGGCCACCCGCACGAAGCCTTTGCTTGGTTGCGCGCGAACGACCCGGTCCACTGGACGGAAACGCAAGACTTTCATCCTTTCTGGGCCATCACCAAACATGAGGATATTGGTTTTGTTGAGCGTCAACCCGAGCTCTTTGCAAGCGAACCACGCCCCATCCTTATGCCTGACAGAGGGTCGCCCGAGATACGACAAGAGATGATGGCTCAGATTTTCGAAAAGTTACGCGACGCGCCAAAGCTCATGGAAGTGTTGGCTGCCTCTGACGCCCGGGGATTAGTCAGATCGCTCGTGCAAATGGATCCTCCCGATCACCCAAAATACCGTGCCTTAGTACAGCCCTGGTTCACGCCAACAAATTTAAAAGGACTTGAAGAACGCCTGCACACGATTACTCGAGAAATTCTAGATGACATGTGCGGTGATGGCTCGGTGCGCGAACTAGATTTCGTCCAAGACGTCGCCGTATTCCCGCCGCTGCGTCTAATTGCCGCGTTACTGGGTATTCCTCGTGAAGACGAATGGCGCATTCTGACGCTAACCAATGAGTTGTTTGCCGGGGACGATCCGGAGATGAAGCGGGTCGGCGATGATCCGCTATCGTTGATCGACACCATTAAAGACATCTATGCGTATTTCACTGAAATCACCGACGCTCGTCGAGCCAACCCGACTGAAGATCTCGCGAGTTACATTGCGAACGGTAAAATCGATGACGCATACATGCCGTATCGCGAACTGGTCTCGTACTACACCATCGTCGCGACCGCAGGACACGAGACCACGCGGACGGCCATGGCTGGTGGATTGCACGCGTTGCTCGATAATCCCGATCAGATGGATCTACTCCGCGAGGGATCGGCGGATACGCTGAAACTCGCGGTTGAAGAGATGATCCGTTGGTCAACCCCGGTTACGCAGTTCTGTCGTACGGCGACTCAAGACGTGAGGATACGAGGCAAGGACATCAAGGCCGGGGATAACTTAGGCCTGTTCTATGCCTCAGCAAATCGAGACGAAGACGTTTTCGATATGCCGGAGGTCTTTCGGGTGGATCGACAACCCAACAAGCATCTGGCCTTTGGGTTGGGCCCGCACATGTGTCTAGGCAATATCTTGGCGCGAATGGAACTACGTATTTTCTTTGAACAACTGATGCCAAGAATTGATGAAATGGAAATCAACGGTGATCCGGATCACTTGCAGGCGAGCTTTGTCCATGGCTTGAAGCATTTACCCATTCGTTATCGCCTCCGACCCTAGTTTTGGCATATATATTTTCTAGGTAATATCTTTAACTAACTAATATATAACCGTTTTAACGAGACTCTATTCAAGAACAGCTTCCCCGTGCGCCGACATTCCGGGTATTGACGGGAGATCGGTGTTAGACGAAGGTATCGGGATTCGGTTGGTCGTTTCCTCCAAAAAGATGTGCAGCGGAAAAAAATGAAGATTCCGAGGAGATTATAGTGGCGGCAACTATTGAGAGCGTCGCTCGTGAATCAACGATAAACGCAGAGTTGTTGTCGGGTTACACGGGCGTGCGTATTACCGGATTATCGCTGGGCTCAATGTCCGATGCTGAAGTCGAAGACGTCCGACGTTTAGTTTCCGAGTACTGCGTAGCTGCATTTCCAGGACAGTTCTTACCTCCCGAACAACAAGTTGACGTGATCGCTCGTTTCGGGGACGTGACGGTGACTCCCGGCGTCGACCTTCACCCGGATTACGAAAATCTACACGTAGTTAGAAACTATACTGAGGGCGATCGACCAGTTTCCGGGGGATTCCATACGGATACGTGTTTTGTCGATCGACCACCTGCATACACGGCGCTTAACGCCATTGCGATACCGGAACATGGCGGCGATACCGTGTTTGCCAATCAATATCTTGCCTACGACACGTTATCCGATGTCATGAAATCGTGGCTCAAGGGACTGCGTTTTAAACACGTCGTCAGTGGGACAGAACGGCCCGAAGAAGTACCTAATCCCGTCTGGCATCCGGCGGTGAGAACAAACCCCGTCACCGGCCGTAAAGCACTCTATGTCACCTTCGCCGCACGCTGTATTGAAGCCGAGGGTATGACACCCGAGGAAGGTGCCAATCTAATTCGCTTTCTCTACCAACACTCGCTTGCCAATCACGCAATGTATCGGCATCGGTGGCGTCCTGGAGACTTCGTTATGTGGGACAACCGTTGTTCGCTGCACGCCGCGGTCTACGACCACGGCGAACAACCTCGAACGTTATATCGGGTTATGTGTGAGGGCGAGCGGCCCTACGAAGATTAGTTGGAACGTCCCCAGATTATTAATCTGACGGCTGGCCAGGTCGACCACGACCGGGGCGACGATTTCGATCCCCACTCCGGGCGTTCTCCCGCCGCGTCTGCATCCTTTCCCGTGCAGCCTGACGCTCCGACTCGGACATAGCCTCCCAGCGTTCGCGTTGACGTTGGCGGTGCTCTTGTCGACGTTGCTCACGTGCTTCCCGATCCGCGGCACGGTCGGCATCCGATCCTCGCGGTGGTGGACGGCCCCGATCACCTTGGTCGCCCGGTCTGGGTCTTCGAGGCCCACGAGCATCACGACCCTCGTTGCCTCGAGGTGGTCGAGCATCACGGGGTGCATCACGATCGTCAAAACCTGGCACAGCACGCTCACGAGCCGTTCCTTCAGGCGCCATCAATAGGCAAAGTGCAGCTACTGGGATCAACAACAACTTGGACATAATCTTTTTCTCGTTGATAGGTCTACTCAAACCACTTGTACGTATGCATGTACACAACTGGTCGGTATTTTAGATTAATTTCAGCAAGAAAAAGACACTCCAATCCTTTTGACGCGCAAGGCACCGGAACGTAGCGTTAATGCTGCTTTCATACATTCGACGGAAATCTTGAGAATGGTGGCGTCTGCGCTTCGACATAACTTATGGCTATTGATGGCCTTGGGCGCGAATTGCGTGGGCGGAAGCGACTACATGGTGGCAGGTGGCGATGCTCACACTTGCGCCATCGATGACTTCAGGGTCGTCTGTTGGGGCGCTAATGAATTTGGCCAGACCGATATTCCGACCTTAAGCAACCCCACAACGGTCGCTACAGGAGATGCCTACACATGCGCTCTACATGACGAAGGCGTCGCGTGTTGGGGATATAACGGTAGTGGCCAGACCATTGTGCCTTCATTGACCAATCCAACGCACGTAAGCGCGGGCAGCTTTCATGTTTGCGCGCTTGATGATACCGGGGTCGTTTGTTGGGGTTGGAACGAGGAGGGCCAAACGACAGTTCCGGGGCTCAGCAATCCACAGACGCTAGATGCAGGAGGCATGCATACCTGTGCGTTGGATGACACAGGAATCGTTTGTTGGGGGTATGACGGTTACGGACAATCCTCCGTCCCGGAGCTACAAAATCCAACCAAGGTGAGTACCGGCGGTTTGCATACCTGCGCATTGGACGATTCCGGGGTTCATTGTTGGGGCGATAACGGCGAAGGCCAAATCGAAGTTCCATCATTAACCCGTCCAAAAGAAATTGCAGCCGGTTGGGATTTTAACTGCGCACTCGATGACTCTGGGGCAGTCTGCTGGGGTTTCGACGAGCATGAGCAAACGACAGTCCCGGCACTAACCGGTCCCACAAGAATCGATGCGGGTGAGTCTCATGCGTGCGTGCTTGTGACTTCCGGTATCGCATGCTGGGGCTGGAATGATTCGGGCCAGACAGAAGTTCCAATTCTTAGTAATCCAACACAAGTTCAGGCCGGAGATATGCATACATGCGCGATAACGGAAGCGGGTACGCGCTGCTGGGGATCAGACGACTACGGTCAAACGAGTGCGCCCAGTTTGACCAATCCAACCTGGATTGGTTCGGGTGACGCGCACAGCTGCGCGATCGCAGATGAAGGCATCACATGCTGGGGGTCAAACAGTAATGGGCAAACCGACGCGCCAGCACTAACTACCGCGCAGCAAGTTGAAGGTGGCGCTTTCCATAGTTGCGCCCTTGTCGAAGATGGAGTCGCTTGCTGGGGCGATAACAGCGATGGTCAGAGTGATTCTCCCAACCTTAGCAACCCGAGCCATATAAGCACGGGTGCCTTTCATTCTTGCGCGGTCGAAGATTCCGGAATCACGTGCTGGGGGTTTAATGGCGACAACCAAACCGACACACCTATTCTTGATAACCCGATTCAGGTCAGTGCAGGTGGATATCATACCTGTGGGCTTGATCGCTCGGGGGTCAGCTGTTGGGGCTACAACGACGACGGCCAGACCGATGTTCCCGTCCTAAGCAATCCAACGGAAGTGCGGGCCGGCGATAGCTACAGTTGTGCAGTCGACGACAACGGGCTGGTCTGCTGGGGTAACAACGAATTCAAGCAATTGATGGCTCCGGATCTACTAAGCCCAAACCAATTATCGTCAGGCCGTTATCACGGCTGCGCCGTCAGGGGGACATCGATAGCGTGCTGGGGAAGGAATAGCGCGGGGCAAAGCAACCTCCCGGGTCTGGTTTTCGATCGCGATAAAGACGGTATCAGCAATGAAATAGACACAGATAACGACAATGATGGCACCCCAGACGACCTCGACGCGCTCCCCTTCGATGCCTCAGAGACCGAGGATACCGACGGAGACGGAGTAGGGGATAACGCTGATGNGTTTCCCGAANACGCAACGGAAACCGTGGATANCGACGGCGATACAGTTGGAAACAANGCTGATAGCGACGACGACGGTGATGAGGTGTCGGATGCGCAAGAAGCAATNGATGGTACCGATCCGCTGAACGGATTCGATTGTAGAACTTGCTTTCANTTCGATATCGACGTTGACGGNGATACNACNGCTCTAACNGATGGNCTNNTGGTACTACGNCANCTTTTCGGATTTGCCGGAACAACNCTCAGTGACGGTGCTCTCGCTTCCTCAGCTTCGCGAACAGATGGTGAAGCCATTAGTNCCTATCTANATNACAATGCGGATATTTTGGACATCGACGGTGACGGTTCGACGACTGCATTAACCGACGGATTGTTATTCCTGCGTTATCTCTTCGGTTTCGATGGGGCGACTTTGATCGATGGGGCGCTCGGCGATACTGCGACCCGTACAACTTCCGAAGGCATCAAGTCCTATATTCGAGCTAGGATCTCGACGGATACCTAGGGTGCGTCTCACTCAGCTCGATGGTGGCTACTCATCGAGCTGATCGTCATCCTGGATGTCCTAACGCATCCTGGATAAGCTTCATACAAGACTAAAACAAAGTGAACGCACCATGTTTGGATCACAGCTAGTCAACGAACAAGCGACTTGGGACCAGATCAAAGCAGTCCTTGAAGTGATGGATTCGGGTCGTTGGACGAGTGTCTTCGCCTACGATCATTTTATTCCGCCGTGGCACCACACGGACGAGATCATGGAGCATGAATTCCTGAACACGCTCGAGGGATGGTCATTACTGGCTTCATGTGCGGCGGTTACCGACAACCTCAAACTTGGCATCCTCGTCGCCGGAAATACATACCGTAATCCAGGCCTGATGGCGAAGATGGCAGCCACGGTCGACGTCGTTGCGCCAGGCCGAGTCATGCTCGGAATTGGTGCCGGTTGGAATGTTAGAGAACATCAAGCCTACGGATGGGAATTTCCCTCCATGCGCGAACGCTCAGACCGACTCGAAGAGGCATGCGAACTGATTCGAAAGCTTTTCCATTCAGGCCCGGAGGAACGCATCGATTACAACGGCAAGTATTATCAACTCAAGCAGGCGGCCTTCGCGCCCAAAAGCGGCAACGGAGAGCCGATCCCAATCATGGTCGGCGGCACCGGTGAAAAACGCACGCTAAAAACCCTCGCCATGTATGGCGACATCATGAACGTGATCGCGAGTCCCGAACGAGTGAAACATTTATCTGAGGTCCTGGAGAAGCATTGTGAAGCGGTTGGGCGCGATCCAACAGAAATCCAGAAGACGGTTCACGTACCCATTCGCATCGTCCACGATGAAAAAAAGGCTACGGAAATTCGTGGCGACAACGCCTGGTCGATGATCGGATCTCCTCAATACGTGATCGACCGAGTCGGGGATTTCCTTGACGTGGGCATTACCGAGTTCACACCCCAGATCCGACCACAACGGCCCGAGATATATCAGGAACTCGACGAAGAGGTGTTTTCAGCGTTCGATTGACGGCAAGAGATTGGCTCGGGTAGTGGGCTCAATCAGCCTCGTCGGATAGATCCACAATGAGCTGCTTTAGTTCATCGACGGCTTGGTTCATTAGCAGATTCGATTTCCCGCGATGAGGTGATGACATACTTTCGTCATTCGCATAATCAGGTGCCTCTTTGACAGGCTGGCTCCAATCACACAAACGAAGCGCTTCGCCGAGACGATCAATAGTGCTTCCGAGTTTTTCGATGACGATCTGATTACGACGGTTCGGCTGTCTCGACATAACCGACTCCCTATGGCGTTATGGACGAGCCCGATCTTACCGTTTCCGCGGGAGGCAAATGGCTTGCCGCCCGAGCCCCTATTAACGCTAAGATTCGTCCCATGCCTATAGAAATAGAACCCAAAGACGCTACGCTGGGTGCAACAATTACGGGCGTCGATTTGGCGCACTTAGACAACACGAACTGGGACATCGTGAGGCGTGCATTTCTGGACTTCGGTGTACTCATTTTTCCAGCACAGACACTGTCGGACGATGCGCAAATTGCTTTTGCCTCGCGTTTTGGCGAGCTGGAAACAGTGCTTGCCGCTATCTCCAACGAACGCGCAAACGGGGAGGTCGTCGATGACAACGACTTACCCTACTGGATATTGCGCGGGAACGAACGCTGGCACATTGACAGCTCCTTCAAGCCACTTGCAGCCAAGGCATCCTGCTTAACGGCCATGGCCGTACCCGACGCAGGTGGTGAAACCCAGTGGGCGGATATGCGAGCCGGCTACGACGTTTTATCCAATGAGATGAAGCAACAGGTCGAGGGGCTCTGCGCTCTGCATTCCAACTACTATTCCCACGAGATGTTGGGTCAGGTTCCACGAACGGGTGATGGCTACGGATTCCACACGAAAGGAGCGCCGTTGCGTCCGCTAGTCAAAACTCATCCGGAAACAGATATGAAGTCGCTTTATATCGGCCGCCATGCGTATGGCATCCCCGGCTTGACGGACAAACAATCCGACAAACTGCTCGCTGAGTTACTCGACCTGGCGGCTCAACCGCCAAGGGTCACAGAACATCACTGGCAGCTGGGCGACCTCGCAATATGGGATAACCGGCGTGTACTACATCGAGCCGCCCCGTACGACTATTTGCAATCTAGAGTCATGCGGCATACCCGCATTGCAGGAGATCCTGCGTCTGAATTGGCCGGAACGCTACCAGACATTCGCGCAACGAGTTACCAACCGAGCGAAATAGCTGACAAGTAACGCAGCTCATAGGACCGATTAGGTTAGCTAGGAAAATCTTAAGGAAACACAATGACCGACCAGCTCCAAACGAGACCGAACAAAAACGCCCACGCTCGTATTGAGGACTTGGCGGGTGGCCTTGCAATTGTTACAGGCGGTGCGTCGGGTATCGGTTACGCATTGATTGAGGCGGCGATGGCGAAAGGCATGCATTGCGTCATCGCGGATATCGAATCGGAAGCGATACAAAGCGCTGAAGACAATCTTAGGGCTGCAGCAAACGAAGCCGGTGTCGCATTACTCGGCTACACCGTAGACGTTTCGTCCGAAGAGAGCGTGGCGGAACTCGCGGATGCCATATCCAGCGCGTTCCCCGATACACCAATTTCCTTACTCTGCTGCAACGCGGGTGTCGGTGGGGGCGGTGGCGTGTTGACGGCAAGAGACATTGACTGGGACTTCGTCATCGGGGTGAATATCAAAGGTGTCGCGAATTGTGTTCGAACTTTCGTTCCGAAAATGCTTTCACAAAACGCACCCGGCTCGATCGTAACAACCTCCTCGCAGGACGGTATCTGCTGTGCACAAGGCGTCTATGGGGTCACCAAGCACGCATGCGTCGCGCTGACTGAAGCTCTTTACAATGAGGTTCGAGGCGCGCTTTCTGTGCATGTCTTGTGCCCTAATGCAGTCGCTACAAACATCGTTACGTCAGAGCGGAACCGGCCAGAACGATACGGCGGTGTCGCCAAAGGAACTCCNCGGCTTGATAGCAAACCAAACCCGATNGCCGAGCGCTTTAAGGCNTTCGGGATGGCGCCTTCGCTATGTGCCGAGATGGTCTTCGACGCCATTCGATCGGGCGAGTTTTATGTATTGGCAGAGGCACCTGATGATCCTGGCTACGTGTATCTCGAAGCGCAAACTAGGATGGAGGCCATCCTCAACAAGGGTCTTCCCTCAAGACCGAAGAGCGAGTTGCTAACCAAAGTATTCAATCTTCGAATACCCCTCCCAGACAACAAATAGCTCGAAGTTACCTAGAGAGCGAATCAGGCGAAACAGTCAATCGTTAAAACTGAAGGCGATCCGGTTGGTCACTCCNTCNACTTCAACTGGCTCGCCATTCACNACTCGCGGTATGTATCGAAATTGGCCCACCGCATCGAGTGCAGCTTGATCGAAAATTCTCGGCGGGTTGGCATCGATAACTTTAGGATCACGGATCCCGCCCTCCCGTGTGACCGTAAATTCGAGTAGGACATAACCTTCGATGCCCCGAACGACGGCTCGACGGGGATAAACGGGCGGTTTCTTGTAGATCGGGGCATAGTTAGCGTCTTGGTGTCCGGTCGTCAGCAACCCTGCCGCCTGCAAGTGTTCCGTNGCCTTCCTCTCATCNCCAATTTCAAGATAATTAATCGATAGTTTCTGGTGTGTTGCGAATTGGTACCGACTGAAGCCCTCAACATCCTTTCCGTTTCGAAGAATTCGTTCATACGCTTTGTTTTGCGCATCGCGGTTTTTAAAAGAGGCCGCATTCATCGCGGCAATCAACGTCTGAACGTGTTTCCTTCCATAGATTTGCTCATACAAATCTTCCGCCTCAACGCTGTATCGCCGACTGTCACGTAATCCAATCTTCGAAATATTTTGATAGAGGTCCGGTAGCAGGGTGGCTTCCTTGCTGCGTTTTGCAATGCGTTCAGCCAGCCCCACCAAGACATACATCTGCCGATGTCTCTTGGCTTGTTCGTCCCCAAACGAATTGCTCTGGAGCCCCTTCGCCAGCGCTTGGATCAATAGCGTGATAGGTACTACAGTCTCGTCAGCATTTTCTCCGTATACAACTCGATAACGCGCTACCACCAATTCAGCAACACGAAGTCCTCTCCATCGGAAGCCTGCAGAAGCGTTGAGCGTTTTGGCTAAATTGAAAGAAAGTATTGCGGTATTGGGATGATCCGTACCGTAGATCTGCTCGCTCAGCTCAAGCGCCAAGGTCCCAAGGCGTTCCGCATTCGGCAAGTCGCCAGCGTCCGAGAATTGCTGATATTGATCGTGAGCGTCTTCGAGCTCTCTTTTGAAACTTAAGGGGTCGTTATTTGCAGACGCAGGGGACGACAGCACGATGATTGCAATCGTCCCCCAAGAGATGCCTATCAGCGAATGTCTCAAGACGAATCGCCCGTGGAAGAATCGTTGGGTGAACCGTTAACCAGCAAGCGCAACGATCATTTCTCGCACAACCATGATCGCTAAGGCAACAGTTGCCCCGAGGAACATCGTCAACCTCGTCGCGACGTTGTTGATAGTCGCTTGCACGAGCGAATGCGCAACCCGAAATCCAACAAAGACCCAGGCACATCGGATGTGAATCAAGTCAACATGGCCTACTAGATGAATGTATAGCGCGGTTGCGTAAAAAAGTACCGGTTGCTCGAACAGGTGGTTGTAGTTGTCGGTAATATTCCGCAGACCGGCAGACATGTTTTGTTTCATGTCGTCCGCGTACTTAGCACCTTGAAGGTTCGGGAAATTCTTCACGATTATCGGAAGCCGTGATACAAATAATGCAATCGTCATGGCGAGTGTTAACACCATCATGCCGAGTACGGGCGAGAGAATATCCATGGTCCATAACTCCTTAATTACCGTTGTTCAACGGTTGCATAGTGCCCCGATTAATTTGCTTGAGAAACCTTTTCTGCAGAACTAAGTGGAACAGTTGTTGCACCTGCTAAACTCGATCGGAATTCAGCCGCTGAGTTGGGGAAGAAATGCCGTGCTGTATCGTTCATGAGCGTCGGGTTCGCATGCCGGATTTAGTTACGCGCGTGATAGTCTCGCGTGCCTAGGCATCGCGGTACCTTTAAGCCAAGCCGACCGGAGCCCTACGAGCTCTCCCGGGGGCGAGTCGAGGACTTTATTCAATGTCCGGCATGTTTTTGGCTAGATCGCGTGAAGGGAGTCAAGTTCCCGTCAATCCCAGGCTTCAATATTAATAGCGCTACCGATCTGCTCCTTAAACGCGACTTTAATCGGTATCGAGAGAGACAGTTGTCCCACCCCTTTATGATTCGAAACGGATTAGAGCATCTGGTTCCATTCGCTCACGAAGATCTAGAACGTTGGGTAAACGCACTTCATTTCGGCGCGTCACTTAATCACTTCAATACCATCCATGAAGAAACCAACATTCTCTTCGGTGGCGGTATTGATGATGTATGGCGCAACGTCGAGACAAACGAACTTCACGTTGTCGACTACAAAAGTACCTCCCAGGGCGTAATGTCTCCCAAAAAAGAGCCGAAAGAGATCAATCTAGAAGGCCGGTGGAAACAAGGGTACAAACGACAAATCGAAATGTATCAGTGGATCCTTCGGCGCAAAGGTTTTCAGGTGAACGACATCGGCTATTTCGTCTATGTCGACGGTCAGCACTATGGCATCGATGGCATGCTCGACGACACCGAAAACCAGGCAAATATGAGTTTCAAAGCAACGTTGCTCACTTACCGAGGCGATGATTCGTGGGTGGCCGACGCCCTACAGAACATTCACGCAGTGCTGAACCAAACCCACTGTCCAAATCATGNTCCGGACTGCGAACACGCGCGATTTTTCGACGGCGTCTCGGAAGCAATGGGTGAGNCNGGCGTCATGAATGGAGGTAATCAACAGATGACTGAGTTCATTAGCAGCGATTTGAAAGCGGCCGCCGATCGCGTAGCTGAAGCATGTCAAAAACTGCAGCAAAGCCTGTCAGAACGGAAGTACCTTGAATCCGATAGTGAACTGATTGATTTTCTACGCGTTCAACTCCAAGGCGGTGAGGATCAGCTTCGGTCCATCGCAGAGGACGTATCGAACAGAGATTCCGCGGACGACTAGGTGATGAAATCGACCCAGGATTCGACCCCTCGACGAATCCGACACCGCGTGGGTATCCTGTTCGTAGACGACTAACGAATTGAACCATGCAGCACGATTATCTGAGCAACGAGCAGAAGCAGCGCTTTTTCGAGGACGGTTTCATCGTCATCAAAGATGTCATTCCAAGGCCCTTCATCCAAACAGCAAGACGATTAATCGAAGGCGCGTTGCCATCCGACAAACGGGTACTCTTGGTCCCTCGGGANCTAGCNACCCATCCAGATATCCTNCGGTTATTCAATGACACTCTTCTCAAAACGATTCTAGAGACCGATTTGGGCCCGTTTCCCGAAGTGATCAGTTCGCAGGTCGCCGTGACGCCCGCTTTCGACGCGATGGGGGGCACGCCAAGCCCCCATGTCGACGGAAGTTGGAGTGGACCGATACCTGAATCGGCTAACGACATTGAAACCGGGAGGGGTCGGCCCCTAGACCCGGGCCCGTATTTTGGCGAGAACGAAGATCGACGCGGCAGCAACGACGGTCAATTGTGGCAAGACCCGGATCGGACNATATCGCTCGGTAGTTACTCAGCGCTGGTAGGCGTCGCTCTCAATGATCAATCTGTACCTGGACGAGGNCAATTCGCCGTTCTGAAAGGTATGCACGAAGAAGTTGAAGCGGCATTTCGCTTTCAACGTGATGCCGGAGGCGTCATCGGTCCAGAAGGTCCNGGCTGGCCGCGCATCAAAGTCACAGAGAGTGGACGGACCTACCTGAATGGATTACCAGAATCAGTCAGAGCGCACCTGCAGATGAAGCGCGAGCACGCTTTGCCGATCGACAAGTGGGATTGGCCGGAATTGACGCCAGTTCTGTTAGACGAAGGCGATGCAGTGATCGCACTCCACAGCTGTCCACATACCCCGACACCCAATCATAGTGGCCATCCGCGTATGAATATCTATTTCAGAATACGACGTTTACGGNAAGGCAACCCCCATGAGGGCAGTCGTCGCTTAGGTCACGGGGTAAGCGATCATCTGGATCGAGGTTATTACGGCCAATTTCTTGACTATCCGTCGACCTATGANCCGTGGAAGACGTCCGTCGAGAATCTCTGNGACCATTGGAGTGANTGGCAAGGTATGCATGAAATCGTCGCAGCTGGCTCTTNAACAACCTCNTAGAACCTCCGCTTTATTGGGTGGGTCATCTGCAATCGCAACAATCTTCAACAAGGACTACCCGTATGCCGAAATACCGACACCATCACATTCATCTCATGAGCCACGACGCGATGGCAGCGGGTAGATTTTATGAAACCATGTTCGGTGCAAAGATCTCCAAATCGAAAGGCGCAAACGGATTACCCCGGTGCAATATGGAGTTAGACGGGCAAACTGTATTGATCTCCACCGTGACGGACGACATCACTCGCATGTCTAAAAATCCTCACCAACAACTCGGACTAGATCATCTAGGTTTACGCGTCGATGATATGGATGGAGCGGCGGTTCAATTAAAAGATCTAGGTGTCGAGTTTTTAATGGAACCCCGTGAAACCGTGCCTGGTGTCCAAATTGCNTTTGTCCGCGGTCCCGACGGGGTCAATATTGAGTTGGTTCAATACCCCGATGGGGCTTAGCTAAAATCCCTTTGCTGCGACATGCGGAAACGAGAACTTAGCCTTCCCAGAAACACGCATGTAGACCAACGTGGTTTAACCAATTTTCCACAAGCACTGTTTCCTCCACGTCCAACGTATTCTTAATGCGGTCACTCACCAGCGCGGCAGAGAGAGGCGGGTAGNGACGCGTCAAATAGCTGACGGTTTCCCCGTAAATATTTGCGCTAAACGCCTTCGCACCGACCGACGACGCTTCACGATTAGCGAGAAGNTAGGGTTGATAGGTTGTCGTCATTTCTCCGAGGACAAATTGGGCAAACTCTGTTGAATCCGGAAACGGGGCAAGTTCACCAACACCTTTCCATCTATCAGCTTCAGTCTCCGACCAGGCAATAACTTTCGGGAACCCCGCTGTCACTTTCTTCGGGGTTGGATCCATATTGGTGTGTGCACGAAGACCACCAAGAACAATGCAATCAACCGCCGTCGGTCGATCGCCCAAAAGATAGGCTGACTGATTGAGCTGCGCCTCCGCGACCTCAAGAATACGTACATATTCGGCCTCGGCAGCCGCCTGTTGCTGATTTGATTCGGTTCCCGTCGCCCGACACGCTCGAGGACCCCAATTCAACACCTGAGCCGCTGCGGCCTCGTTTCCACCTGACATTCTTAGTGACGCGAAGCGAGCACTTTCTTCATGATGCCATCGGTAATGCACCATCGTTCGCGCAATCCATTCATCAAAGTACTCCTCAACTGTGTGCACGAGTACGCCGAGGGGGCCATTGGGGTACATCCTCCGATCTGGAAAGCGGCTGTCTAACATCGTCATAAGCGGCGTGGTGTCGGCTATCATCCAATTTTCTGGTGTATGTAATACGGGGACCTGATGGGTCCCCGAGCGGTCCTCTATTTCTCCACGGATGTCCGGCGTTTTAGACCGCAGCTCGAATTCAGCACCATAGAACACCATGGCTGCCTCAAGCTTTCTGGTGAAATAACTGAGTTCACCACCGTAGACGATGTATTTTCTTGGCATGACAAGCCATCCGTTTCCAGCGTGTCAGACAACCATAGCAAAGTGAAAAGAACGATACGGGACTGTCACCGACGAACCATCAGAGCGACCAAGGTCTTTCAACACTTATGCAGAAATGCTGCACCCCGGAACAAAGAGCGCTCGTGACGACTTTAGTCCATGCTTAAATATTGTTCTGGAGGGTCATTGGAACTGTGTACCCTAAGACCACGCGTATCTTCCTGATCGCATTTTCCTTATTGCCCCCGGTGCTTTTAATCGCAATCGTCGGGTGTGCCGAAAAACAAATCGATCGACGTGGCTACGATATCCAAATCATCGAAACAGACGCGAAGCCAGGCAGCTCCGCGCCCCATCTCGCGACGGATGTTGACGATCTAGTCGTATTGAGTTGGCTTGAACCACATGACGCCTCGACCTCGCTGCGATATAGCACCTTCGAACGAGATGAATGGGCAACTTCGAGTGTGGTGGCCACCGGCTCTAATTGGTTCGTCAACTGGGCAGATTTTCCATCCGTCACACCCATCTCACGAACCCGATGGTCTGCGCATTGGTTGGTTCGGCAGCCCGCTGGAGGCTTTGCCTACGATGTCGAAATCGCTCGCTCCATTGACGCTGGCGTCACTTGGTCCGAATCAGAGAAACCCCATCACGATGGCACGCCGAGCGAACATGGTTTCGTTAGCCTCGCCTCATATCAAGACGAGCTTATCGCCGTTTGGTTAGATGGCCGAGAAATGGTCGAGGGACAACACGGCTCTGATGAGACAACGGCCGGCGGAATGACGCTACGATCGGCCAGTGTCGCAATGGGAAAACCATTTCAAAATTCCCAACTTGTTGACGATCTCGTTTGCGATTGCTGTCAAACCGATATCGCCATCGCCGACAGTGGCCCGATCTTGGTATACCGCGATAGAAATCGCGATGAAATCCGAGATATTTATGTTTCACGACTACTGGATGGACGTTGGGAGACTGGGCGTTCTATTTTTCAGGATACTTGGCAGATCGGCGGCTGCCCGGTCAACGGACCGGCAATTGCGGCATATAACGGAGCTGTCGTTATCGCCTGGTATACGGAAGCGAACTCAACGCCTCTCGTCCGAATGATACGTTCCGATGACGACGGCAGATCCTTCGGCTCACCCGTGATGATTGACGCCAACTCTCCGGTTGGAAGGGTAGATATCGATTTTCTCGACGGTGGGGACGCCGTTGTCAGTTGGATGGGAAAAAACGATCGGGACGAGGGGGCGCTCCTATGGCGAGTGATTTCAAACACGGGAAGGCTTGGCCCATTGCGGACAGTCACCCGCATGAGTACTCGGCGAAATGCCGGCTTCCCTCAAATGAGTCGCGTTGGAGATGGGCTTCTTTTTGCTTGGACAGACACGTCCCGGGACGCCTCTACAATTCGAACAGCACGCGTGCTTTTTCATCACCGAAATTAGCCCCGTCCACGACAACTCGGAAAATCGTAGTCTTGCACTCAACTGATCGATCTGATCAGCTACGAGAAATGACAAGGAAACAACTCGATGACGAAGACAAGATCATCTTGGATCGCGGGAACATGCCTGATCGTGCTAGCAGCCGGGGGTTTTGCTGCACATCACGAGACCGCATCGGAGGCGGTAGACAATCACGGTAAGCCAGTAACGAAATCCGAGAAAGCAAAAACAAAAGTCAAAGAGGAAGAGGCCTCGAGTGAGCAAACGACTGAGGGCAGCGAGTCGGCGGGATCTTCTACCCAAAACCCGTGCATGGAGGACATTAGAAAACACTGTTCAGATTCGTTTGGTACCGGCGATCGCAGCGCCGTTATGCTGTGCCTCCAAGACAACTACTCAAACTTTTCCGAAGCGTGCCAGCAAGCAATTCAGGCGCGTATGCAAGGTCGGTAAACGAAGGGTCTTCAGACCGTACCGAATAACCATCTGAGTGAATCGGCGAAGATTGCTCCGCCATGGCGGAGCGAATGTGTCCCCGCGCCGTAGACAAATCGGTGTTCGTAATCCGCGAACTCTAGGGCGCTAGCCATTTGTTGGTTTGCCAACGGCCAGTTTCCTAGCCAATTATCGAGATCGTGTTTCCCACTCTGGAGAAACACTCTTATGGGCTTTTTCACGCTCGTCCGCACCAAATAAGGGTAGTTGTGTCCCCCACGTATGTTCGTAAACGAGCCACAATGACTGAGCACCAACCCAAACACGGAAGCGTCATGCCAAGCTGCATTGAGTGCACAGATACCACCACTCGATATACCGCATATAAGGCGCTTACGAGGGTCAACGTCCAACTCACATCCGAGTTTGGATTCGACCAGTGGAACCAGCTCATCTTTAATGAAGTTCACGTAACGAGGCGTGATGGAATCATATTCGTATGACCGACCCCGATCAGGATAGCTCCCGTCGGGAACGGGCTCATCAGGCGTCCCCGGATTCACAAAGATTCCGACAATTGGCGGAAGTTCCTTGGTGTGAATAAGTGAATCGAATACGGCCGGTACCTGGACAGATCCAGCACGGTGTACGTATCCCGCTCCGTCATTAAAAAAAGCGAGGGCAGGGCGGACCTTCTGGGGATCGAAATCCGGGGGCGTATAGATCCAGATATCGCGGGTGGTATTCGGGTACATCTCAGTATCCCGCCAATCGCGGATTTTCTCGACCTTTCCCCGTGGTATTGATCGAGGCGATGCCTCGGCACAGGGGTTGTACTGGTTATCCTCCATCGTAGCCGCTGGGTCGACCCGAGGCTTCGGTAAGATCTCATTGTCTGGAAGACGATTGAGCCCATGGGCAACAAACGTTTCGACTTCTAACGGCATAAATTACTCCTACTAAGGAATCCATAGCTTCGGCGGTCATAGCGTGCTGGAAAGTCATCCACCAACTTCCCGGACGTGAATACTACCGCGGGTCATTGCACTTCGATGCACCTAACGAAGATCGGATTGATAATCGACTAACGCGTTGCAATGTCGCAACGCAGATGCAATGTTGGCAATGGTTTTAAGGAGACCCGATTGTGACCGACGCGATACTCGCAACTACCCGTGATCAAGAGCAAGTCGGAATTTCCCCGATATCAGAGGAATTACCGAACGTCGTCGACTGGCTACCGGATGGGTTGATTCCGACTTGGGAAATCGTTCTGGCAACGCCTTTCCTTGCCTCACTCGTCATCGCGATAACGTTTTACCTATTAGCGATCGTTTTACGCAGCGTCATTTTCTGGGGCTTAGGCCAACTGGCTAACATGACGGAATCGCTACTGGACGACGATGTTCTCCAATATTTGCGTAAACCAGCATTTACCTCGGTCCTGTATTTCGGCCTCACGCTAGCGACAAATATGGCCCCGCTTCCTTTTGGCAAGCAGTTAATTATCAATATTCTACTGTCCGTGATTATCGGAAGCTGGATGCGCGCATCGATTCTGATATCGACCGTGTTGCTTGACACGTTAGAACAACACGATCGGTTCAGCTTGGTCGAAATTCGAACGAAGCCGTTATTCGATCTCACCGCGAAAATCCTAACCATTCTCGTCGGCAGTTACTTGCTTTTACTCATTTGGGGAATTAATCCTCTTGGATGGCTAGCGTCAGCTGGCATTGTGGGGATCGCCATTGGCTTTGCGGCGCAAGACACCCTGGCAAACGTATTTTCAGGCTTTTTCATCGTGGCTGACGCCCCCTACAGGATCGGTGACTACATCACACTCGATACTGGTGAGCGTGGTTTAGTGTCGCGAATCGGACTACGGAGTACTCGGTTGCTGACGCGGGACGATGTCGAAATCACGATTCCTAATGGTGTCATCGCTAGTGCCAAAATCGTTAACGAGAGCGGAGGGCCTTACCTGAAAATTCGAGTACCCATTGCCTTCGGGGTCGCATACGGTTCTGATGTTGATCACGTCTCCCAAGTCGTCCAGACCATAGCCGAATCACATCCATCAGTTTGTGAGCAACCACAACCCATGGTTCGAATGCGCGCATTCGGCGCTTCCAGTCTCGATTTCGAACTTCTTGTCTGGATTGAGGATCCCCAATACAAAGGATCGATTTCTCATGATCTCTTCGTCGAGATCTACAAAGCCTTTGGACGCGAGGACATCGAAATACCGTACTCGAAACAAGACCTTTACTTAAAGGAACTGCCACAAAAGGAATAGATCGCAAACACGATTCGTTCTCAGACGTTCAACTGTGGTGTGACAATTCCTAGCTCGATCGACGTCTCGACCACATCTCGAATGGTGTCTTCGACCGGTCGAATCGTAGCCCCGAGCACTTCTTTGGCCTTTTTGCAGTCGTTCAAGACATTCGATTCTATGGTGATCGCATTTCCAGAACCGGTGACGGTGGCAGGTTCTCCCAATTTAAAGGATGGAAAATTCTCCTGGATCACCGCCGCAACCTCGGTTCCAAACCGAAGCGCAGAACGGCCACCACTACCGTGCATAACGTAGCGATTACCGCCGTGCGAGTCTTTGTGATCAGCGTCTGATTCGGCAGCGAGCCGGTGGGCCTTAACCAGATCCCTTACATCGATAATGTTGTAGTACATATCGTATTTAGACGGCCAGGAAGGCTCGAGCCCCCCAGCGAGTCGCCCAATCTGTTCGATCCATTGACCCACCTGTGCCTTAAAAAGGATCGGGCCACAGATCATGGCTGGATTCATGGTGATTGCGTCCCAAAGTCCGTCACTCGCGGCCGCAGCTGCGTTGATAAAGAGCTCCGTGTCGACTTTGCTCTTGGCGTAGGAATTTCTGGGATGATCCCAGTGCTCGGGGTTGACGTCATCGGAGGCCCAGTCGGTTTCAGTCCACTCATAACCTTTCGGGAGCGATGCTCCCTTGGCGCCAGAAACAGCGGCCATCGAACTGGTGTAGATCATCCGTTTCACGGATCCGCTGGCATTAATCGCATCGATGACGTTTTGAGTGCCAATCATGCCGCCATCGTAGACGTCCTGCGCCACATCACCACTTCCCAACGGCTGAGACTTTCCGTCCGCCGAATTTCCGAGTACCGCGGCGACATGGAATACGCCGGAACATCCGCCGAATGCGTCATCGTACGAGCCCTGAGTGAATAGATCGCATCCGTCAATAACATCAACGTTCGCAAGTCGACTGAGATAGTCGACACTATCCTTTCCACGCCACGAACTTGCGTCCCGGATACAAGCCCTAACCTGGTAGCCGTGATGAACCAATTCGCGGACCATGTGTCCACCAGTGAATCCTGAGCACCCCGTCACGGCCACGGGCCCGTCTTTTGGAGATATCGATGCCATTTTACAAAGCCCCGCGAAAAACCCCATTAGATGGTGATCGGGTGAACCACGCAAGCTTCACCCCTCGACGGCGACCCTGATCTATTTGTCAGCCACGCGATTTAGCGACCGAGACGCCAACCTCGCCACATATCATCACCAGCTAGCTCGTCCGATCGAAAGAGTTTCGCGTCTTTAAACCACTCATATTGATTGACGTCTTTGTGTTCGTCGTCTGTCAAGACCGGTTGGTCTTGGGTGAAGTCGGCAAACAATGCCCAGCGGATGTCAGCACCAAGATGAATCCCAACAGAATGTACGGTGCGCCCGTGCCAAAAAACGACACTGCCTTTTTCTGCCACGATTTCGTATGGTTCGATCGTTTCTGCGACCTCTTTCAATGTATCTTGAAACGAACCAAGCGGTGACCAATTCGCTTCATAACGATGCTCTCGAAACATACGTTTATGACTACCTGGATAAACCGTAAAGCCGCCGTTACGTGGGTTCACATCTTCCAGGTATCCGCAAGCATTCAGCTGTTGACATACCTGATCGGTGTGGGGACCAAGAAAGCGCCCTTGGTCTTCCAATTTTCCCTCAGATAAAGGCTCGGACGGGAAGACGAGGTACACGCCACGGACCCTCGTAACAGCGCGCAAATCGCGACTTAGTATGGTCTCTGCAACTTCTCTTACGCCTGGATCGTTCGGCAAAAGATCCAATATGTAATTTTCGTTTCCAAGATCATGGAGCTTGACGATCCGCCGCATGTGTTCAATTGGTTGCCGTCCTTGAAACGGACCGTCGGCCGGATGGGGCGGCATCTCGGCCCAATCAGGATCTTTCCACGTCTGTTTATCGTCGCGAGATAACGCCCAAGACGTACCCGGTTTCACGGGTACCTTAGCGAGCAAATGTGCCCATATTCGGTCGAGTGCAGCTTCGAGTTTGTCGGGGTCAAGAAATCTTTTTTTGACGAGAAAGCCGTACTCACAAAAGAAATCCATTTCAGCTTCCGACACCACTTCACCAGGTATCGTGAGATCAGGCATTTCAAAAACGACGCTTGGTCTTTTCATACCGTCTACGTTAGTTGACTAACGCCTTGCCACCCTGTTCTAGAACTTGCGATTTGAGAACCGACCAGTCACCCGTCCATACGTCTCGTGTTGGTGTTGGAAGCGATCCGTCATAGTTTATTGCCAGACCTCGCTCAATGGTGCTAAGCGCTCTCTCATATCGTCCCGAGCGTCGATAGAGTTCAGCCAGGCTATATAAGGCCACCGACTCAAGCGCCTCAGGAACATTGTTGCCTTGCGCGGCGACGATTTCGAAATAGTCGATCGCTTGTCGATTATCTCCCATACGGGCAGCCGCCTGTCCCAGGCGATCATAAATTTGAGCAAGGTCATGCGATCGGTACCCGGGCCCATCGAAACCGCCATCGTAGATACGTTCACGTGTTTCGAGTGATCCGTTGAGCAGCTCGATAGCCTCATCGAGATTGTTTGCATCAATTAGGATTTGCGAATCTGCCAGCACTTGTGGCGTGAGATAAAATAGCGGCCGAATACGTCGTATTGCTCTTGTCTCGGTATCCAAAGTCTTAGCGTTCGCATCGACTTTGGACCGTTCGTCCCACGCTATTTGATACGCCTGGATCCACAATTCTCGAGGTCTTCGACCGTACTGTTTGCTCAATTGAATGGCTTTCGCAAGGCTCATATGAGCAGTGCACCATTCCTTCGTTTGGATCGCTGCAATACCAAGATCCGCGTATGCGTTGTAGACGAGGCCTGCGGATCGAGGCGCTTGCGACGAGAGTACGGCCGCGAGCGCGTGCTTTCGCTCGATCACACTCTGTGACCAGAGTTCTTTTTCGGCGTACAACCCACCTAAAAGACTTCCAGCTAAGTACCGAAGTTTTCGCGCGGCGAGATCACCACGGACGGGTTCATACAAGGCCTGACTCTGTCGAACAGATTCGATGGCCCTATCAAGAAGCCCCATTTTGTCTTCTGTTTGCGCTCGGAGATACAAGTATCCAGCGCGATCCACGTCGTCTCTCGATCTCTCA